>JBFMAL010000028.1:0-36771 GCA_040755615.1 Bacillota bacterium | reverse complement strand
ACTCGTGGTGCAGGCGGTAGAAGTCATATGAGTCATGGGCTGAGTCCCAGACGGCCTTGGCATAGAGTTTCCTGAACTCGGCGAGCGCGACGACGCCAAGCACGGAGCGGTTGCGGGGAGCCTGAGCAACGGAAACGAAGAGGGGGAGTTTCGCAGGGCTGTTTGAAGCGACGAGTTCGTAGAGGGAGTATCCGTAGTAGTCTGGGTAGCGCCGGGGGCATGAGCAGCGGTAGATGCCCCGTTTGTGGCAGTCACAGACCTTCACTCCGTAGGGATTGGTTTCGGTACGGAGGGAAGTGCCGTCACCGATGAGCCCGAGGGAGATGTACTGGTCCACGAAGCAACGGGCAAAGCGCTCTTGGATCAGCCGTTCGGGTCGCCTCGTGGAAGACCGGCCCTTCAAGGCGTGCGAGTGCACTGTCGTTTCTGATGGTCCTCACCCATTGGGTGATGCTGGAGACCTAATCAGCAGGTCTACCCAGGGAAGAGTAGCAGGACATAAAAAGCGGTATGGCTGGATCAAGGTCAAGCACCCATACCTTGGCCAGCGCAGATGACTCGAGGGCGGCTAAGTGGGAGAGTTTGTTGAGCAAAAACTCGCGGAAATCGGCATGGGAGCCACGATTGAGAAGCACGAATGAACACCACCCCACATCGAAAGTGCGGTCTACGGTGCTGATAGCACGATTCATCCCTCCGTAGCAGCCGCACAAGACACAAAGACGTAGAATTTCGCATGCATCCGTTTGGGGAAAGATGCGTCTTCCGAAAGCTCAAACTGCCGGCGGTTAGGACTTTGTGAGAGGACACTATTGGATTTCAAGGGAGAAGATGACTATAATATGATTGTGATTCCGTTCATCGAGAGATTCACGGGTTCCAGCGCAGGGCACGGCAGTCCAAATGGTACGAATGACTCTTCCAAGGATGAGGTGTAGTGACTTGACCTACGACGAAGCACTTAAGTATTTTCACTCGATGCACAGATTCGGCAGCAGTCTGGGGCTTTCACGCATCAAGGTGCTCCTTGAAGCGCTGGGCGACCCGCATAATGAACTATCTGTGATACATGTGGCGGGGACAAACGGGAAAGGCTCTACCACAGCCATGATCGCCAGCATGCTAAAACAGGCAGGCATCAGGACGGGCATGTACATAAGCCCGTTTCTCGAGAGGTTTACAGAACGTATTTCTGTGAACGGCATGGAAATACCTGGGGAAGCCGTGGCAGACCTCGCCCCGGTTATAAAAGATGCGTGCAAGTTCACCGAACGGGCGTGCGGCGAGCACCCTACGGAATTTGAAGCGGTCACGGCTATGGCTTTCCTGTATTTCAAGCAGCAGCAAGTGGAGTGCGTGGCTTTGGAGGTGGGTCTTGGGGGTCGATTCGATGCAACCAACGTGGTGGATCGCCCTCGCGTTTCGGTAATCACGCGTATCGGAATGGATCATATGGAGAGACTGGGGCCCACGTTACGGCATATCGCAACTGAAAAGGCCGGCATCATAAAACCAGGCTGCCCTGTCGTAAGCTCGCCGCAGGCAGATGAGGCGATGGAAGTTGTATGCGCCACCGCAACGAGCGTAGGCAGTGTCCTCCGGGTAGTGGGGAGAGACATGAGGGTTGTACCGCTGTCTAGTGACCTATCGGGGCAGACCTGCTCGCTCTACTCGGACAGGCTCTCCATTTCAAACCTGCACGTCCCGCTTATCGGAGAGCATCAGAGCATTAACGCGGCTACCGCAGTGGAAGCCGTGTCAAGTTCCGGGTTTTCTGTAACCCCGGACGATATACGGAGCGGAATTGCAGCGACACGGTGGCCCGGCAGGATGGAGGTAATCAGCCGCGACCCCCTTGTAATACTGGATGGTGCCCATAATCCGGACGGAGCAAACGCCGTCGTGGCGGCGCTCGCTCGTTTGCTCCCGGGCAAGCGCTGCATTCTCGTCTCAGGAGTTCTCGCGGACAAAGCGGTTTCGGAGATGGCTTCCGTTTTTGCCAGGTGTACGCGCTATGCAGTGCTTACCCGACCAGACAGCCCGAGGGCACTTGACCCCCATGAGTACGGGAGATACATGGATACGGCCAATATCAGGTGGGAAGTGTCGGACAGCATCGCGCACGCAGTGGATAGAGCGCTGTCACTTGCAGGTCCAGACGATTTCATCCTGATTACGGGTTCACTTTACCTGGTGGGAGCAGCGCGCACATATACACGAAGGCTGTTTCCCGAATACTTTGAGCAGACGACAAAAAGGGAATGACTATTTTACAGCTTACGAGAATATACCTTTACAGAGGGTCATGTCCGAACTCCAGACTGCGGAGGGACCTGGTGTGAGACGGCTCCCCAAACCAACCTGGGCATATGACGGGTTCAACACCCTGACATTCATTGTGGCAACTAGCGAGGAGGAACTCAAGTCCTTATGCCCGCGGGAAGGTTTTTACCCAGATATAGACCTTGACTCCAACATTCTCGTTGCCGTTCACAGAGGCCTGTGCAAAAGCGGTGGCTATTCGGTAAGAATCAACGAAATAAGGGTAGACGGGGACGAGGTCATCGTGCGTGTACTGCTCACGGACCCGAGCCCCGAAGAGGTGGTAACGCTGGTGATGACATGCCCGGTCGATATTGTGGAAGTACCGAAGAAGGAGATTGGTTTGCGGGGGGAAGTTAAATTCAGGCTTGTAGACCAGAGAGGGCTTCAACTGGGGCAGCGAATTGTTCGTCTAGGGTAATTAAGGACGGCGGCAAATCGTCGCGGGGAGGGATAGAAACCAGGATGTACCGGAGAAAGAGGTTTTCGTTAAGAAAAGGTATACCCATGCCGGTTCTGGTACTGGCAGGCGCTCTGCTTGCGGTTTTCAGCGGTTATCTCCTTGGTGAGTTCTTGTTTGGTACGCTGCTTGCCGGAAACAGGACGGGAGGGGGAAATACCGTCTCTCCACCTGATGATGCGAGCGCACCCAAAGGGTCCCAAGAACTCACGACCACCACGGTAGACCTGGCTGCTGTGGAAGTGTTCAGGGTACAACTCGGCGCCTTTGCCAACCGTGAAGGAGCGGAACGCCATGCCGCAGATGCACTGGCGAAGCAGGTTCCGGCGCACGTGGTGGCTGAGGACAAATACCGGGTCATTGCCGGGATCTACACTTCGCGGGCAGCCGCTACAAAAGCCGCTCAATACGTTAATCACCGCGGACTGGACACATATGTGTACGCTGTCTCGATACCGGGCGGGTCGCTCAGCCTGAGAGGGGTCACTGAAGGGTACGGCGCTGCTTTGAAAGGCATGTTATCTGAGATCGCTGCCAATCTCCAGGCGCAGATGAACGTTTGGGGCCAGCACTTTTCCGGACAGTCGACAAATCTGGCCCAGGAAGCTCAGGCACTCGAGACTAGCTTGCGCAAGGCTCAGGAGCAGCTTGCTTCACAGGCAGTTCCTCAAGGATGGGATAGCACTCACAAGGCAGTGATCTCGGCATCCAACACCGCGCTCAAAGCCATTTCGGAGATGAAGGCGTTTGCGGAGAAGAAGGATCAGACTTATTTGGCTGACGCAATCACATTCCTCGTTCAACTGGCCGAAGATTATGAGGAATGCCTAACTCTGGCGGTTTCAGTGCCCTGAAACAAACCCGAACCAAACATCACACCGGAAAAACATGCCTGCTCGCGCAGGCTGTTTTTTTGCATGATAAGCATTGGTTCAGCCTTATGCAGGATTTCCTCGTGCAAGATAGAATACCGATATGTCAGTTCATTGTAGTTTGTTAATTCACGCACGATTAAGAAGGGGTGATTTTCATGGAGAGGAGGACGTTTCCCGGCGGCGTACATGTGCCACACTTCAAGGAACTAACAGAGCATAAGCCCATTGTGCGTGCACGTGAACCCAAAAGGATTGTACTCCCCCTGTCTCAGCACACTGGTGCGCCGTGTGAACCGCTGGTCCGTGAAGGAGACCAGGTAAAACTCGGCCAGAAGATAGGGGCGTCAGAAGCCTTTGTATCCGCACCAATACACTCGAGCGTCTCAGGAACCGTAGCTTCAGTACAACCCTTTATCCACCCCGCCCTGGGAAGACAAGTTCTTTCCATAATAATCGATTCTGACGGTCAGGACAGCGTTCACGAAGAAGTTAGGCCCAAAGGCGATTACGCCAGCTTCTCCGTGGATGAAGTAAAGAGAATCATCCGTGAAGCCGGCATAGTGGGATTAGGGGGCGCCGCTTTTCCTACCGCCGTCAAGGTATCGCCTCCGAAAGAGAAACGGATAGATGCCTACATTCTTAACGGGGCGGAATGCGAACCGTTCCTGACTGCAGATCACAGGATCATGCTGGAGAGACCTGAAGACGTTCTGTACGGGTTGAAGGTTCTTATGTATGCGGTGGGAGTACAGAACGGGTACATCTGCATAGAGGATAATAAGCCTGACGCGCTGCGAGAGATGCGCAAAGTGGCAGCGAACGAGCCTTCTATAAAAGTAATCGAACTTAAGACCAGGTATCCCCAGGGGTCAGAAAAACAGATCATTAAGGCGGTCTTAAATAGGGAAGTACCTCCCGGCGGCCTACCGTTTGACGTGGGCGTAATGGTGAGCAACGTGGGCACTGCAGCTGCGGTGGCAGACGTATTCAAGAAGGGTTTGCCGCTGGTGGAGAGAGTAGTGACCGTGACGGGACATGCATTGGTTGACCAGCAGAACTTCCAGGTCAAGATCGGCACCCTGTTTTCAGACCTCATAGACCAGGTAGGGGGATACAAGGTGGAGCCGGGCAAGATCATCATGGGTGGCCCTATGATGGGCATCGCCCAGATGACTGCCGAAGTCCCCGTCATCAAGGGGACCTCGGGTATACTGGTGCTTACCCGGCAGCAAGCGGACTGGGGGGAGCCATCACCGTGCATCAAGTGTGCAAAGTGCGTGGATGCTTGTCCGGTAAACCTTCTTCCGGTATTCATCGGTGGCTATGCGGAACGTGAGATGTACGATGTGGCGGAATCCATGAACGCGTTGGATTGCATAGAATGTGGCTGCTGCGCTTACGTTTGCCCTGCAAGGCGACCGCTAACACAGGCGATACGTATTGCAAAATGGGAGATAAATGAGAGACGAAGAAAGTGCGGTAAGAAATAGAAACCGCAAATATACCGGAGCCTGATGGGAGGGATTCAGGTGGCAGACTACAAGGTTGTGGTTTCTTCATCCCCGCACCTAAAAACAGCGGTAACCACACCTATACTGATGCGAGACGTGGTCATAGCTTTACTGCCGGCAGCTCTTGCGGCGATCGTGTTCTTTGGCATGAATGCCTTAACAGTGATGCTGGTTTCCGTGGTGAGCGCAGTGGCCTCGGAGGCGCTGTTTCAGAAAATCACCGGCAAAGCCGTTACCATAGGGGATTTTAGTGCGGTAGTAACAGGTCTTCTGCTTGCATTCAATTTACCCGCTTCCGTCCCGCTATGGATACCCGTGGTTGGTTCAGCCTTCGCCATGATCATTGTGAAACAATTGTTTGGGGGACTTGGCCAGAACTTTCTAAACCCCGCTCTGGCTGCGAGAGCAGTTCTGCTTGCTTCCTGGCCGGCACACCTCACCGCAGTGGTCGGGCCGTTTGATGTGAAGACGACTGCAACTGCTCTTGTAGTAATGAAGACCGGTCAGGGACAGATACCGTCACTGTTTGACATGTTCATCGGCAACATGGCCGGGCAGCTAGGCGAGACTTCTGCACTGGCGCTGATCATCGGCGCGTTGTACCTTCTTGCACGTAAGGTGATAGACTGGAGGACTCCCGTGAGTTACCTCGGCACCGTTTTTGTCCTCACGGCCCTTTTCGGCCGCGACCCGTTGAGTCACCTGCTGGCTGGAGGTTTGATGCTTGGCGCGCTGTTTATGGCGACGGACTATGTTACCACCCCGGTTACCAAGAAGGGCAGAATCATCTTCGGTGTAGGTGCTGGTCTAATCACTGTGCTGATCCGTCTGTACGGTGGTTATCCCGAAGGTGTTACTTACGCCATCCTGCTTATGAATATTGCTACCCCGCTGATAGACAGGTTTACGGTCCCACGGAGGTTCGGCTATGTTAAGAGAAGCTGAGGCACATTCTGGAGGTGAACGGTGTGATTGGTCTCTTTAGGGATTTTGCCAACGGAATACTGAAAGAGAACCCTGTTTTCCGCCTTGTCCTGGGAATGTGCCCTGTGCTGGCCGTGACCGCAGCCGTGGAAAACGGGTTCTGGATGGGGATGGCCGTGATTTTTGTTCTCACTTCTTCAAACCTGATCATCGCCATCCTGCGGCACGTGATACCGGAAAAGATCCGGATCCCTTGTTTCATTGTGGTTATCGCCACCTTTGTCACTATGGCAGACCTGGTTATGAACGCATACTTGCCCGCGATTCACGTCAAGCTGGGGATCTTTGTTCCTCTGATTGTAGTAAACTGCATCATCCTTGCGCGTGCGGAGGCATTCGCCTCAAAGCGGCCCATACTTAACTCCATTGCAGATGGTCTGGGGATGGGGATCGGGTTTACGCTTGCTCTGCTGGTGATCTCCAGTGTGCGGGAGATCCTGGGCACCGCCAATCTTATGATAGCCGGAAATCCGGTGTTCACTGGGGGGCTCGGGTTTGAGCCCGCGCGGGTCATGGTGTCTCCCCCGGGCGCGTTCATCACAATGGGTGTCCTGCTGGGGCTGTTGAACGTTGCTACTGGCCGCGGCAGGCTGAAATCTTAGGAGGGGAGGCGTGGCTTGATGCAACTTCTTGCCATATTGCTGGGCGGCGTGTTGATTAACAACTTCATTTTCGCCAGGTTCCTTGGGATCTGCCCGTTCCTCGGAGTCTCGCGGAAGCTGGAAACAGCCATAGGTATGTCCATGGCGGTTATATTCGTGATCACGATGGCCTCGGTCATTAGCTGGGCATTCTACTGGTTCGTTTTGCTTCCTTTGCAGATTGGTTACTTGCAGACCGTCGCGTTCATCCTTATAATAGCTTCTCTGGTGCAGTTTGTAGAGGTTGTCATGCTTAAGGTGAGTCCGGTCCTGTACCAGGCACTCGGGATTTACCTGCCTCTCATCACCACAAACTGCGCCGTGCTGGGTGCAGCCATCCTGAACATCAGGGAAAGCTACAACTTCATAGAGACGCTGACCAACGGACTGGCAGCGGCGCTGGGCTGGAGCCTTGCCATCGTGCTCTTTGCGGGCATCAGGGAGAGGCTGGAGCTGGCAGATATACCTGCCCCGCTCAAGGGCTTTCCTGTAGCGCTCATATCCACGGGGTTGATGGCAATGGCGTTCCTTGGATTTCAGGGCTTTTTGAAGGGTGTTCTCTTTTAGATAGAAAGGGGTGACGAGGCAATGCTACAAGCTATCATAAGTATGGCGGTGGTCGGGGCGGTTTTTGGAGGACTGCTGGGGTTTGCTGCCCAGAAGTTCGCAGTGCCTGTAGACCCGAAAGTGGAGCAGATCAAGCGTGCATTGCCCGGAGCGAACTGCGGTGCGTGCGGTTTTGTCGGCTGCAGCGAGCTGGCGGACGCGATAGCCACCGGAAAGGTCGCCCATACCGCCTGTACGGTTGGCGGGAGCACGGCTGCCAGGGACATCGCCAAGATCCTGGGCCTTGAAGAAGAAACCGAGGAGAAAGAGCAACCTGTTGCCCACGTTTACTGTACGGGTGGCAGGGCCGAGTGCGGTAACCGGTATGAATATGACGGTATCCCTGATTGCAGGGCTGCCAGTATGCTCCAGGGTGTCGGGTTTCGGGAGTGTGCTTACGGCTGCCTGGGTCTGGGAACCTGTGTAAGGGCGTGTCCCTTCGGAGCCATATACCTTGACAAGAATAGCCTCGCGGTGGTAGACGAGAGAAAGTGCACGGGATGCGGCAGGTGCGTGGCAGTCTGTCCTAAGAACATCATTCAGATGGCCCCGCGTTCAAGGAAGGTACACGTGTTGTGCAGTAATACCGAAAAGGGCGTTGTAGTCAGAAAGATCTGCAAGGTGGGCTGCATCGCCTGTAAGGCCTGTGCCAAGGCGTGCCAGTACGATGCTATACATGTAGAAGACAACCTGGCCCGAATCGACTACGAGAAATGCACCAATTGCGGAGAGTGCGCTAAGAAGTGCCCAACAAAGTGCATTCTGGATTTCCAGGTGGACGAAGAGGGAAGGGAAGCATCATAAGGAATTGGGGCACGAATACGGGCGGGGAGACTCGCCCGTATTTGATATTGTAAACATAATACGGTGATGTTAAACTAACATGAGGTGGAAGAATCGAACCGGGGGGCGCTGAATTGAGGAGGTACATCTTTTTCGCGGTGGCAGTCATGCTTTCTGCTCAACTGCTACTATCTTGTGTTCCTGCACCGCAAGCTTTTGAGCAGAGCGAGTTCATCATGGACACAGTGGTAACCATTAGAGCATATGGGAAGCGGGCTCCGCAGGCGGTGCAAGCAGCTTTTGCAGAGATGCGGAAGATCGAAGCACTCGCCAGCGCGTACATCTCGGGGAGCGATGTTTGGAAAGTTAACAACTCTCCGGGGCAGATGATCGAAGTGAGCGCGGACACGCTAGCTATTATACAGCTCGCCCAGCAGGTGTCGGAGCAGACGGACGGGGCGTTTGATATCAGCGTTTTCCCTCTGGTTCAGCTCTGGGGTATCGGTAAGAAAGACGAATACGTGCCAACCGAGAGCGAAGTGGCTGCTGTCGTTGCCTCAGTTGATTTCAGGAAGATCAGAATCGACGCCGACAAATTGCTTGTGGGTATACCGGAAGGCGGCATGGGGATCGACCTCGGAGGTGTCGCCAAAGGCTACGCAGCTGACCGTGCCGCTGCAGTGCTAGCGGAACACGGGATCAAACACGCACTAATCAATGCGGGTGGAAACGTTGTGGTTATGGGAGGAAAGCCTGATGGTTCGCTTTGGCGCGTGGGTATCCAGGATCCAAGGGATCCTAACGGCTATATCGCAGTAGTCAGGATGAATACAGGGACGGTTGTGACTTCAGGAGACTACGAGAGGTATTTTATCAAAGACGGAAAGCGCTATCACCATATTTTTGATCCCAGGACTGGCCAGCCGGCTGCAGCAGGAGTGATAGCAGTATCAGTCACCGCTCCCACTTCTGCGCAGGCCGATGCCTATTCGACAGCGCTTTTTGTCATGGGGGTGGACAAGGGCATGAAACTAGTCGAGTCGCTCCCGGACATCGAAGCGATCTTCGTGACCGAGGATGGCGAGATCGTGGTCTCCTCCGATTTCCCGGATATAAAGTTGCAGAGGTAGGAAGTTGGATAGATTTCCCACAAAGCGGGAAGCTTAACCAGAAAATGACATGGGATCCACGCGGCTTTTCTGATGCTTCATCAACAGGATTTCTCCAGCAAACAAAGAATTTCACACGTAGAGCACATAATATGCCATACGGTCAAGAAGGAGGATCCTCATGCGAAGACAAGGAGTGGGACCTGCAGTAATACTCCTTTTGATAGCCGTGGGAGCATTGCTTGGGACGATCGTTGGTGAAATCGCCGGTGAATACGTACCTGTATTGACCAGGTCGGCGTCCATCGCACTGGATCCCCCGGTTCGATTCTCGCTCTTGAACACGTTCGATCTGACGTTGGGCTTCAAGTTCAGTATAAACGCCGCAGGGGCCATAGGTATTTTGCTGGTCCTGCTGGCATTTCGCAGGACATGAGGTGACAGCATGAAGAAGCGCCAGAAGCCTCCAAGGATTATACTGGCCTCTTCGTCGCCACGCCGTAAGAGTCTCATGACGCTGCTCGGCATACCTTTTGAAGTGTGCCCCCCGGGGGCTTCTGAGACAATCGAAATGTCCATGGAACCAGCTCTACTGGCGGAGCGTCTTGCTCTCAGGAAGGCAAAAGAGGTCGCGCTGAAGGCTCGGGATTCCCTGGTGATAGGAGCAGATACCGTGGTCGTGGTTGACGGGCTTGTGCTCGGCAAACCCAAGGACGCAAACGAGGCTAAACAGATGCTGAGGATGCTTTCAGGACGAACCCACCAGGTGATCACCGGCATAGCGGTATGTGATACCCGTTCCGTCCCCCTCAGGTGGAGACTGGGTCATGAGGTGACAGAGGTCATCTTTGATGAGCTGAATGAGAGTGCGATAGATGAATACGTGCGGACGGGAGAAGGCAACGACAAGGCTGGAGGCTATGCCATTCAAGGCCGGGGTTGCGTCCTCGTTTCAAAACTGAATGGCTGTTACTTCAATGTCGTAGGGTTACCCATGTTCAGGCTCTCCAAGATACTCTCACATTTCGGTGTAGAGGTCCTGGGGGGCAGCTGAGTCTTGCCTTCGCCGGAGAAGGGCCCGAAGCGGAGGATATCAAATGGCAGAATATCATTTCCGTATGCGGGACCTGCCTCCCGATGAGAGGCCCAGGGAGAAATTGCTTCTGCATGGGGAAGGAGCGCTCAGCAATTCTGAACTGCTCGCCGTGCTGTTAAGGTGCGGTAACAAAGGCGAAAACGCCGTAGACCTGGCGCGGAACCTGCTAAAAGCTGTCAAAACGGAAGGAGTGGGCGAAGGCGATCCTGACAGATCTGGTCTTCGGTACCTGGTAACGGCAAGTGCTTCGGAACTCTGCAGGATCCATGGCATCGGACCGGCCAAAGCTGCGCAGATCAAAGCTGCCATTGAGCTGGGGCGAAGGCTCTCGTGCTCTGTTTCATACAAGATGCGGATCAGCACGCCCCAGGATGCGAGAAATCTGCTTTTGGAAAGAATGAGGTATCTGGAGAAGGAGCATTTTATGGTGATCTTGCTGGACACCAAGAACCAGGTAATAGCTATCGAACCAGTCTCTGTCGGGATTTTGAACTCTTCGCTCGTACATCCGAGAGAGGTCTTCAGGGAATCCATCAGGAGGGGTGCTGCTGCCATAATACTGGCGCACAACCATCCGAGCGGCGACCCTGAGCCCAGTCGGGACGACCTGGAGGTAACCAGGAGACTGGTGGAAGCGGGCAAACTCCTGGGTATTGACGTCCTGGACCATCTGGTTTTCGGCGAAGAGCAGTGTGTCAGTCTGAGAGAACGGGGGCTGCCCTGGCACTCCGTCCGGTAGTCACCATCGGGGAAGAAAGGGGTTCGAGTCGATGTTTGGGTTTCTCTATAAGTGGTTTTCAAGGGACATGGGTATAGACCTGGGTACTGCTAACACACTCGTACATGTACGGAACAGGGGCATTGTGCTCCAAGAACCCTCGGTGGTCGCGATCCAGAGGGATACCCGGGCGGTTCTTGCTGTTGGAGACGAGGCAAAAAGGATGATCGGCCGGACCCCTGGCAATATTGTGGCCATAAGGCCTATGAAAGATGGTGTTATTGCTGATTTTGACATCACGCAGACAATGCTAAGATATTTCATTCGGAAGGCATACTCGCGGAGCCTGTTCAAGCCCAGGGTGGTCATTGCTGTCCCTTCAGGAGTGACTGAGGTGGAACGAAGGGCTGTGATAGATGCGGCCCTGTCGGCCGGCGCCCGCGAGGCGTACCTCATTGAAGAGCCGATGGCTGCAGCGATCGGTGCGGGTTTGCCTGTGCACGAGCCTACAGGAAACATGGTTGTGGATATCGGAGGCGGCACCACTGAGGTCGCTATCATCTCACTGGGGGGCATTGTTACATGCCGGTCCATAAGGATTGCCAGCGATGAGATGGACGAAGCGATCATGAACTATGTCAAGAGGACCTACAACCTAATGATCGGCGAGAGGACTGCCGAAGAGGTAAAGATCACGCTGGGCTCGGCGTACCCGGACCGTGACGACGAAGAGATCGAGGTGCGGGGCAGGGATCTCGTGACCGGGCTCCCCAAAACGCTGCAGCTGACGGGCGGTGAGATCAGAGAAGCGCTCCGAGATCCCGTGGCTGCGATACTGGATGCGATCAAGATCACGCTCGAGAAGACGCCTCCTGAGCTGGCAGCGGATATCATGGACAGAGGGATAGTGATGACTGGCGGTGGTTCCATGCTAAGGGGGTTTGACAGGTTGGTCAGCGAGGAGACGGGCATGCCCGTTCACCTGTCCGAAGAACCGCTCTTGTGCGTGGCAAGAGGAACCGGGAAGGTCCTTGAGGAACTGGATACCTTAAAGCGCATACTGGTTTCTCCCAAGCGAGTTGCGTGAAAGGCTCAAAGGGCGTGAAAGTCTGTGAACCACCTTCATAAACACAGGAGGACCGTGGCGGCTCTGGTCGGTGTTGTTCTCATTGTGTTCCTGGTGTCGGTTACTGCGCGAGAGAGGGAAAGACTGTCGGCAGTGGAGCGGATGATTGCCGACGCAGTGGCTCCACTTCAGAGTGGTGCTTCTCGCATCGCGACCGGCGTAACTTCAGTCATCGATACGTTGGTGGAAGTCAAGATCCTAAAGGATGAGAATGCCTATTTGCGCAATGAGATCGAGCGGATGAAGCAGGTTCTCAATGAGGTGGACGAGCTTAGAAATGAGAACGAAAGGCTCAGGGAGTTACTCGGCTTTGTAGGGCGTTCGGAGATACCCTTTGTTCCGGCACATGTCATCGGGAGGAATCCTACGCACTGGTACAGCGCTATCGTCATAGATAAGGGCTCAAACGACGGCATTGCCAAAAATATGCCGGTGGTTACTGCCGCAGGACTAGTGGGGAGAGTGGTCCGGGTATCGGCCCGGACTTCTACAGTTATGCTCATTACGAATCACGAGTCCAGCGTAGGGGTACTGGTGCAATCGTCGAGGGACGCGGGCCTGGTAACGGGCGGGGTCGGAACAGGCACTACTTTAACGCTCCGGCTATTTGCCAGGGACGGCCAGGTGCAAGTGGGAGATTCCATCGTGACTTCCGGATTCGGCTCGTTCTTTCCCGGAGGGATATTCGTGGGTACGGTTATCTCCACAGGTGTGGAAGAACAGGGTCTGGTCATTTCTGCGAGTGTCAAACCAGCGGTGAACTTCGATCGCCTCGAAGAAGTCCTGGTGCTTTTGTACCGGGCTGACGGGGGTGCTAATCCGTGAACTGGAAGCACCTGCTGATATCTTTCGTTACCTTGTCTTGTATTGTCATTCTTCAGGTCTCGGTCGTGCCGCTGTTGGCCATAAACCGTGTATTCCCTGACCTCATGTACCTTGCCGCTGTGTCATCGTCTTTGGCCAAGAACGGGGTGTGGGGGGCGCAGGTCGGGTTTATCGCAGGATTCCTCTCAGACGTCATCTCAGGCCGATATATAGGTATACGGGGTGTATGCTATGCGCTGGGAGCATATCTGGCAGGTATTATGACAGCGAAAGTCTATCGCTTTCATTTCCTGTCGGTTATCGCAACCACTTTCTTGACTTATATCCTTGTAGAAACGGTATACCTTTCGTTGACAGCGATGTTTGGTTTCACGGTACACCCCGGAGCGGTGCTCTTTTCTGTTATCATCCCAGCTGCGGCCTACAACGGCATACTTCAGCCCGTGGTATATGCGCTGCACCGCCGACTGAGAGCCGAAGGCGACTTTATGGAGTTTGATGAAGGGCAGGAAACGGTGTGATGGAAAAGGATAGGGAACTCCGTTTCACCCTCTACTCCCTGGCTGTGGTAGCGCTGTTTGTTATACTCGTGGTCAGGCTCGGTTACCTCCAACTGGTACAGGGAGCTGAGCTCAGGAGGCTAGCAGAAGGTAATCTCATCAGGGTCCAGGTCATCCCTGCTCCGCGCGGGGTGATTTATGATAGGTACGGCAGGACGCTTGCGGATACGCGCCCCGCGTTCACCGTATCTGTGCTCCGCATGGGAAAGAACATCCCCTCCGAAGAGACGCTTTCGGAGCTGGCAGATATCCTTGGGATGAAGGTCCAAGAGCTGAAGGATAAGATAAAGTTATCTACACTGCCTCTTTATGAACCCATACGCATAAAGCGCGACATTCCCCTGGAGATGTGGATAAGACTTGAAGAGAGAAGACACGAGATGCCAGGGGTGATCGTCGAGATCGAGCCCATCCGCTACTATCCGTACCAGGGGGTGGCGGGGCATGTGCTCGGATACCTGCGCGAAATAGACACTGCAGGCCTGCGCGCGCTGGCTGACCAGGGATACCGTCTGGGTGATATGGTAGGCAAGACAGGCGTTGAAGCGCTCTTTGACAGGGAACTCCACGGAGTACACGGCGGCCGGCAGGTTGAAGTGGACGCAAAAGGGCGGCTGATCAAGGCTCTGCCGCAGGTGGACGCGATTCCTGGGGACAACATCGTACTCACTATTGATGTGGAGCTGCAGCGGGTTGCAGAACAAGAACTCAGGAACATGATGCGAAAACTGAGGGAAGACCCTGCGAAGCCATTCAAGAACGCAAAGGCAGGGGCTATCGTCGTGCTGGATGTGCGGACCGGAGAGATACTTGCCATGGTCTCCGAGCCCGGCTTCAACCCCGCCGTCTTCGCCGGAGAACTGCCGCTTGATATCTGGAGATCGCTTGAGGAAGATCCTTTAAAACCCCTGACAAACAGGGCGGTAACCGGCGAGTATGCACCAGGCTCCACCTTTAAGATGATCACAGCCATCGCTGCGCTTGAGACGGGAAAGACCACGTCTTCTGAAATGTTCGTGGATCCAGGGGTCTACTGGCGCATAATGCCGAAGAAGTGCTGGAAAGAGGGCGGTCACGGGTTGCTCAACCTGGAGACCGCCATCGCGGTATCATGCAATGTGGTGTTTTATGAGCTGGGATACAGGACCGGGATCACCGCTATAGCGAAGTATGCGGGTCAGTTCGGTCTCGGTGACGCCACCGGTATCAACTTCCTCCCCAGGGAAAAGACTGGGCTTGTGCCTTCCGCGGAATGGAAGCGGCAGGCCTATGCCAACAAGCTGCCCGGCATCAACGACGCGAGGTGGTATGACGCAGAGACCCTTGACGCTGCGATCGGGCAAGGGTTCCACCGGTATACGCCCCTCCAGATGGCGGTGTACGCTGCGGCGTTGGCGAACGGGGGGATACGCTACCGCCCTCAAATCGTAAAGGAGGTCCGAAAACCGGATGGTACAATTGTCAACAGATTCCCTCCTGAAGAGATGGGCAGGGTGGAGATATCCAGCCGTACCCTTGAGATAGTACGCAAAGGCATGCTCAAGGGTACCCAGCCTGGAGGGACGGCGGCTTCCGTCTTTGCCGGATTCCCCATTCCTGTCGCGGGAAAAACCGGTACGGTGGAGATGGACCCTCGCCTCGGGAGAGATGATCATGGCTGGTTCATAGGATTTGCCCCATACGATAGTCCACAGATCGCAGTGGCTGTGATCGTGGAGGAAGGAGGGGGCGGCTCGCGCGCCGCGGCTCCTGTCGCGAGGAAAGTGTTCGAACAGTACTTCGGGTTATATCAGCCCGAAGAGAATACTGAAGGAAGGAATTGACAGGAGGCTTGAAGAAAGAAACAAGAGGTGGCAGGGATTGGGAAATACAGATGTGCTTTTCCGAGGCTACAGAGACGGAATAACCATATACCTCGATGAGACAGTCCCGTTCACACAGGCAATGCAGGAACTCGGAAGGCGTATCAGGTCTGCAGGGCGATTCTGGAACGGCGCAGAGGTGATCATTAACGTGGGCTCAAGGAATCTTACGTCGACAGAAGTCTCGGGCCTCCGATCGCTCACAGAGCGGGATGGACTGCGTCTCAAAAAGATCATTATGGACTACGACGGAGACAGACTTGTAAGCGGTACACTGCTCAGCTCACCTGGATATACCAGGCAGGAGGAGCCTGATACGCCTACGCTCTTCATAAAGAGGACTCTCCGGTCCGGCCAGTCGATCCGTCATAACGGTCACGTGGTGATACTCGGAGATGTAAATCCCGGTGCTGAAGTATTGGCAGCAGGTGACATCGTGATACTCGGGTGGCTCAGGGGAATGGCGCACGCGGGTGCCTTGGGTGACGAACGCGCCATAGTGGCTGCGTTCAGGCTTCAGCCCACGCAGCTCCGGATCGCCTCATGCGTGGCCCGGCCTCCTGAAGGGGAGCCAAAACCCGACATGCCTGAGATCGCCTCAATAAGGGATAACCAGATCGTTATTGATACCTATCTTGTGTGAAGTAGGGAGGGGCTAATGTGGGTGAAGCTTTGGTCATAACTTCAGGCAAGGGAGGCGTAGGTAAGACCACAACTACCGCCAACGTCGGGGCCGCCCTGGCTATGCTCGGGCACCAGGTGTTGCTGGTTGACGCGGACATCGGCCTCAGGAATCTTGACGTAGTTATGGGACTTGAACACAGGATCGTCTATGACCTCGTGGACGTGGTGGAGGGCCTTTGCAAGTACAGGCAGGCGATCATCAAAGATAAGCGCGTTGACGGATTGTATCTTTTGCCTGCCGCCCAGACGCGGGACAAGACCGCCGTTAATCCAAGACAGATGAGGAAACTGATAGGCGAGCTGAAAGACGAGTACGAGTACATACTCATCGATTGCCCAGCCGGAATAGAGCAGGGCTTTCGGAACGCTGTGGCGGGAGCGGACAGGGCGGTAATTGTAACTACTCCTGAGGTGGCGGCAGTAAGAGATGCCGACAGGATCATCGGCCTGCTTGAGGCAGAGAATCTGAAGTCTCCCCAGCTGATCATAAACCGCATACGGGCCAATATGGTAAGACGTGGCGACATGATGGATATTTCGGACATGATTGACATACTGGCAATTGGGCTTTTGGGCGTAGTACCGGAGGATGAGTATATAGTTACATCCACGAACAAGGGTGAACCGGCAGTGCTCAACGTGGCATCCAGGGCGGGCCAGGCGTACAAGAACATCGCCAAACGCGTCAAAGGAGAGGAAGTCCCGCTGCTCCCCCTGGAGTCCGAAGAGAGTTTCTTCAAAAGGCTGTTCAAGGTGTTCGGACGCAGCCAGTAACCGGGGGGCGATAAGAGGTGGGATTCTTCGATAGGATATTTGAAAAGCCGATGAAGTCCAAGGATATGGCGAAGGAACGTCTGAGACTTGTGTTGATCCATGATCGTTCAAGCGTATCACCCCAGTTTCTGGAGATGATCAAGGGGGATCTGATCGAAGTCATCACCAGGTATATGGATATCGATGAAAGGAACATGAATGTGAACCTGACAAAGGGCGAGGATTCTTGCTCGCTGGTGGCAAGTATCCCCATCATCAGGGTAAAACGCGGTATTGGGTGAAGACATGTTCGAACAGAGGTTTACGGTCAAGTACATACTGGCCAATGTGGACTGGGTCCTTATGGCCACGGTCATACTGCTGCTCTGTTTCAGCCTGGTTGCGCTTTCTACGGCCACACGGGAGAAGGCCGCGGATGCATCTGGCAGGAGCCTGATCTGGACAAAGCAGGCTCTCGGAGCGGTCATGGGTATCGGTGTGATGCTGTTTCTGGCGTTATTTGACTATTCGCTGCTTACGTATCTTGCGTGGCCGCTGTACGTTCTGAAGATAGGCCTGCTCACTGCCGTGCTGGTTGCTGGCCGCACCGCGATGGGTGCACAGCGCTGGCTCAAGCTGGGGCCGTTAGATCTCCAGCCGTCCGAAATCGCAAAACTCTTGTGCATCATCGCCCTGGCGCATTATCTCACGCGCAAGCGAGAGGGCTGGAATAGCTGGCTTGAGATGGTCGTGCCGCTCGCGCTGGTCACTGTACCTGCCGTGCTTGTACTGAAGCAACCCGACCTTGGAACCGCGCTTGTGTTTTGGGCTATCGCATTTGGAATGATGTTCATATCCGGAGCTCCCAAACGGCCCCTGGTCACCATCGTGCTCCTCGGTGTTTCACTCGCAGTGGGAGCGCTCGTGCTCCATCTCAAATATGGAATTCCCATCCCTCTGCAGGACTATCAAATCAAACGGCTGGTAGTGTTCGTCAATCCGGAGATCGATCCCTTAAACACCGGATACCAAGTGATTCAATCGAGAATCGCCATCGGTTCCGGTCAGCTCTTCGGGCGTGGCCTGTACCAGGGGACCCAAGCCGCTTACTTCCTCCCCGAAGCCCACACGGACTTTATTTTCTCGGTGGTCGGGGAAGAGGCTGGATTTGTGGGGGGTTCCCTGCTCTTGCTCCTCTTCCTTATCCTTATACTTAGGGCGGTTTCCATTGCGCAGAAGTCCAAAGATGAATTCGGTACTTTGCTCGCCGTCGGTATCGCTACCATGCTGGTCTTCCAGGTTACTGTCAATGTGGGGATGACTCTCGGCATTATGCCAGTCACCGGTATTCCCTTTCCTTTCATGACTGCAGGCGTCAGCTCCCTCACCACCACTATGGCAAGCATGGGCATTCTCCAGAGCATTTACCTGCGTCGTAGAAAGATCGTGTTTTAGCCCCTGTCGCCAACAGCGAAAGGGCGGGCAAACCCGCCCCTGCTCACCGGGTAGAGATCCGTACTCCTGCTGTAAGAAACCACGCTCAGCCGGTAGATTTTTGCCTCTTCTTCGCCTCCTCTTCCGCGAGGATGCGCCTCAATATCTTGCCTACCATAGTTTTAGGCAATTCATTACGGAATTCTATTTCTCGTGGCACCTTGTACTTGGCCAACCGCTCCCTGCAGAACTGGATTATCTCCTCGGGAGTGGACGCCTCCCCTTCTTTTAGAACCACGTATGCCTTCACGGTCTCACCCCTGTATTCGTCATGAATGCCGACCGCTACCGCTTCCTTCACCTTGGGGTGGGTGTAGAGGACTTCTTCTATCTCGCGAGGATATATATTAAACCCGCCTGCGATGATCATATCCTTCTTCCTGTCTACGATGTAGAAATAACCGTCTTCATCGCATTTGGCTATGTCGCCAGTGTAGAGCCAACCGTCCCTCAGCACCGCCTCTGTTTCGTCCGGCATCTGCCAGTAACCCTTCATCACCTGTGGGCCTCTAACGACCAGTTCGCCTATCTCTCCCGCAGGCTTTACCTCCTTTCCGCTCTCCAGATCGACGATGCGGGCCTCTGTGTCGGGGAAGGGTATACCGATGCTGCCTGGCTTTCTGAGCCCGTAGATGGGGTTGCAGTGGGTGACAGGAGATGCTTCGGAAAGGCCGTAACCCTCGACCAGGCGTCCTCCTGTAATGGCCTCAAACCGAGCCTGTACTTCCACTGGTAGTCCCGCCGCGCCACTTATGCACGCGCGGATGGACTTCAGGTTGTACTTTGAGATATCCGGAGCGTTGTTTATCGCCACATAAATTGTGGGTACTCCGGGAAACAGTGTGGGCTTTGTCTTGTTAATAGTAGAGAGTAACTGTCCGAGTTCAAACTTGGGTAGCAGCACGAGTGTGGCCGCGATGTACGTTCCCATGTTCAGACAGGTTGTCATGCCGTAGCTGTGGAAGAACGGAAGGACGGAGAGCACCACTTCTTCCCCTTCCTTGATGTCGTTCAGCCAGTGACGGGTGGCTATGGCGTTGGAAAGTAGGTTGCTGTGGCGGAGCACGGCCCCCTTGGGGACGCCGGTTGTACCTCCTGTATAAAGCAGACAGGCTACGTCGTCTGGGTCGACTGCCGGCTTGTCATAGGGCCTGCCGTCAAATTCCCGCATAAGACGGGAGAACTCGTAAACCCCGGGCTCAACCTTTACCCGGTGCCCCTCCTTTTTTTCTTTGGCAAGAGTGAACAGGGCTTTAAGCACCGGAGGGAAGTATTCTTTTATGTTGGTGACTATCACGTTCTTCAACGGTGTTTGTGTCTTTATATTCCTCACTCTAGGGTAAAAGAGGGTCAGTGTGATAATTGTCTCCGCACCCGAGTTACAGACCTGATGCTGCAGTTCACGCTCCACATACAGAGGATTTGTCGGCACTACCACTGCGCCGGCTTTCAGTGCTCCGAAGTAAGCGATCGGGAACTGGGGGCAGTTCGGCAGGTAGATGCACACACGGTCGCCCTTTTTCACACCCATGTTGACCAGCGCAGCCGCAAACGCGTCTGCCATCCGGTTCAGCTGTTCGTAGGTGATCAATCCTCCCAGGAAATTGATTGCCACCCTTTTGGGAAACTTGGCTGCAGAGCGCTCCAACAGTCCATACAGCGGAATACGAGGGTAGTCTATCGTCGTGGGTACTCCGCTGTCATAATACTTAACCCACGGCCTGTTCACTATGAACCCTCCCTTTCTAACAGAATTTGTCATGCGCCAGCAGGGCCGCGCCCCACGCTGCTGTGAGCTGGGGCTCTTTGGGCACGATGGGTCGGGTACCGAGGATCCTGGAGATTGCACTGACAATACGCGCGTTTTGTGCTACTCCACCCGTGATGACCACCTCGGGGATGCATCCCAAGCGCAACGCGAGCGTAGCCACGCGCGAAGCCACGGCATCGTTGATCCCCCTGATCACCTCCTCCTTGTTTAGTCCGCTGGCAACCGCTGACATCACTTCCGACTCCGCAAACACTGTGCACGTACTGGATATACCGGCACTTGGTCCGTTAGGCACTGAGCCAAGTTCTTCCACGGGCACTTCGAGCGCAGCCGCCATAACTTCAAGAAATCTGCCTGTACCCGCCGCGCACTTGTCATTTAACAGGAAATCTGCTAAAGTCCCTGATTCTGAGATACGCATCACCTTACAGTCCTGACCGCCGATATCGATGATGGTACGCGCGGCCGGCCTCTCCTGGCGCGCCCATCGCACTTGACATGTAAGCTCTGTGACGCTCTTATCCGCCCAGTCTATCTGGCCTCTCCCGTAGCCTGTGGCAACTGTGGCATCTATGTTCACGCCCACAGATTTGCAGAACTCCCTGGCCCGCGCCCCACTGCCGTAACCTGCACGGCCTACATAGCGGGCCAGCACCTTCCCGGTACTTTCCAGGATAACCAGTTTCAGCGCCGAGGAGCCGATGTCGATGCCCGCGGTGATCACAAAATCCCCCCTACCTGTTCCATGAAGGCCTCAATGCGAAGCCTGAGCTGCTCCTCAGCGTACGCCCTGGGGTCTGCCATATCGCACTCCAGCAGAAGAACGGGGAGCCCCATCCGCTTGCTGATCTGCCGCGCTAGTTCCGGCTGAATAAGTGAATATGGCTTGCATGATCTGTTGGCGTGCATCACAAGCCCCTCTGCACTGTATTCTGAGAGTGATTTCTCAAGGTCCGCAAGGCGATCAGCAAAACCCTTATTCAGAAACACCGAGAGGTATGCGTGCGCCATGCTCTCCAGCGGGTCACCTTCCTTAAGCTCGAAGGTCCAGCCCCCCGTGTACGTATCTGCAACAAATACACCGCCGTGGGTGGCGAACATCTGATTGACACGAAAGAGCGCGTGCCAGATAGCGATATTGTCCCAGACCAGCCTCACTCTTTCGTCTCTTCCGACGCCAACCCCGTTTTCAATACGAAGCAAAAGTTCTTCGTGCAACAGCCGGTAGTAGTCCAAGGCAGCGCGCGTTCCCCTGAGCACCACTATTGGAGCCATGGCTATAAACAGGTCAGGCGCCTCGATGGGCGAGGGGCGTTTCTTTGCCGTATTCCGTATCTCCGCCCACAACCTGGCTGTCTTGACCGAAGTCTTCAGCGTCGCTGCGAGTGTCTGCTCATCCAGGCGGCGACGAAACCTGGCTTCCAGGAAGCAAACCAGGTCTTCTAGCTGGCGCTTTACGTACGCTACCTGGTGCGGTGCGGGAGAGCCGTCTACACGAGGCGTATCAAGAAAAAACAGGGGGACCTCAAGGATTTCCGCGAGGTACTCGTACCACAGGGTCACGGTGGAGCAGATGTTGTTGCAACAAATGAGTACGTCTGGCCGCGGGAGCCCTTTCCAAGGCGCAGCCTGAGGCGAGAGGACTGAGCCAATGTGACACCGAGCGTACGAGCAGAGATCCTCGGAGAGCCCCGAACTTTCCGCGATCTCCATGAGTCTCTGGGACTGTCGCCTGGCTGCGCAGAGCGCTGCGTAATTCTCCGGGTAGGCGACTTGAATGTTCATCGCGCGGAGGATCTCTATCGGAGCGCCGCTGGTTACCCAGGCAATTCGCTTGCCGGGCGAAGGTATGCGAAGGCCCGTGTAATACCTTGACATCACTTTCTTCAAGTGGTTTGCGCTGGTAAGACGCGACATCTCCTTCACCTCCCATCTCAGTACCGGCGCTCGGCATCCAGCAATTCACAAAAACTCTCCAGTCTCAGGCGGTGCTGCTCGCTGACTTCGCCGGAAGTCTCAAGGTGAAGGTACCGGACTCCAAGACGAGCAAGTCTCTGTTTGACACGGGAGAGATCCCAGGAGTGCGGGTCACAGAACTTCTGCGTGTGGATTATGACGCCGTCCGGATCGTGTGCAGCCAACAGCCGGTCGAGACAGGCGCTGGCACCCCCGCCGTGCTTGCATGGACAGGGCGGTCTTTCACATGTGAGCGCTGCAACATCGGAGAGATGCGCGACAGGCCAGCCGGGATTCATGCGCTGTGCGTCGCACATATTATCGCCCGCTACTACCAGTTTCAGACGGTCGAGTAACTGGAAAAGACCCGGGCCGAGTACGCAGGAACCAAGCAAGAGTACCCGAAACGCCTGCCTGCGCGGGGATGTGGATAGCTCATTCACGAGATCCTGCAGCACAGCGCAAGCCGCCTCCGGGTGAACGCTCCAGGCGTACCGGTTTATCTTAAAAAAGACGTCTTGCGGCATCCTGTCCCTGAGTTCTGCGAGGGCAGACAGAAGCTGCCTCAGCCTTGCGTACAGGGCGGCTGCCCGCTGGAAGGAGTCTTCTGAAAAACGCATTTCTGACGTGGTGGTAATCCTCTGTATTTCTGAAAGCAGGTAGTGGCGTGATGCGTTTGTTGAAAACGATCGGGGGGAGGCCAGCCTAATTGTTTTCTTCCCGCGGCTTTGGAATATGGAATGGAGGGCAATCATGGTATCGCAGGTGTCAGAGAAGACGAACAACTCCACATCGTCCAGTTCCCCTCGGAGCAACATGCTGACGTGTGATTTAGCGGCGGCGCATGAAAAGGGCGGCAGCGTTACCGGGGAGAGGTCCGGATAGGATACGGAGGGGAACACGCGCTTCGGCATATAGCCAAGGGCCATGATCATCTCAGGGAGGATCTCCCCGCAGAATACCGCTGCAGACGGCATATTCCCATCTCTGTCCCAACCGGGCTCCTGCCATACAAGAGCGCGCTCTTCGGCATGCTGCACGGGCATTACACCACTCCAATCCGGGGCTTTCTTGAAAAATATATATGGCACCTGATAGCAATATTTGCTATTATCCTAATTTTCTATAGAACAGGAAATTTTCCTCTTTTGGTATGGAGCAGATTAGTGCAGCAGAGTGAGGAACAACAATGCCGGCCATGGCGACGGCCGGCGCGGGGCCAGTGGAGGTCCTGGCAGTTGGACCTGAAAAACCTCGAGCCTGGACAGGCAACAGTGCAGGCTGCCTACTCAGATATCCTTCTTGGCTGCCTTCTTTGAGAGCGCATCCGCCCTAGCATTGCTTTCCCGCGAAACGTGGGACAGGCTCCAGCGGTCAAAGCGGTCTAAGAGGTCAATGACCTTCTTGTGCAGGCGGGCAAGGCCAGGTGCTGTTATCTTCCAGTTTCCGTTCACCTGTTCTACGACCAGTTTGGAGTCAGTGGTGATATCCAGATTCCTAACACCCATTTTCAGGCATTCTTCAAGGGCGATAATAAGGGCGGTATATTCCGCTTCATTATTCGTGGCAATCCCGAGGTGCCGCCCGATCTCGCGCACTGTAAACCCGCTGGGGTCCCGGATGATGACGCCGGCCCCGGCAGGCCCGGGGTTTGAAAGAGACGCTCCGTCAGTCATCACTGAGTATGTACCTTCTACCGGCCCGTCACTGACGACTTCGCGTTCTTGACAGGATAGTTGCACCACGACCTTTCTCCCGAGTACGTAAGGCAACAAACGGCCCATTGCCTCGAGTAATCCCTGTCCCTTCACTTCAGTGCCGGGACGCAACCTCTCCACTACAGTCTGTTCTGTGGTCAAGAACGTCACGTCTTCGTCGCCCGGCAACTGCTTCAGGATTTGTGCCATGCACTCGAGGTGGGCGACGACGAACGAGGTGCTGGAAAGGTCAAATGACAGTAACTGATGTGCGTCCCCCTGAATGAACCGTGCGCTACCCGTCAGCTTCCCTCCGAGCTCAGTTACGTTGAACCAGACGTAATGCAATCACTCACCCCCGTAAAGATTTTTGAACAACTTCTTTGTGGCGGAGACCAAACCCTTCTTCTGGTAGAGCGGTCAGTCTGACAGTCCATTGTGTCGTCATAACCAAAAGCTGTCCCCAATATACTTTAACTGAATCTTTCCCGGGCGGGGGCTTTAAGCTATGATGGAGAAACGGAGACGTCAAAGAACCTTAGGCTACAAGATCAGAAGATTGCGCACGTGGCTTCGTTATGAAATGCCCGAGCGCATACTCGGATCGAGAATCGTTAAGCAGGTAATCGTCTCGGTCTGTCTTCTTGGAATCATATTGGGTCTTCGAGCACTGCCTTTTGCCTTTGTGGATAGGGTTCTCGGATGGCTTTATATGGCGGTCACTGAGGAATATGATTTTATTGCGGTGATGAGGCGCATCCCGTCAGTAGACCAGCTCGGGGGCAGCACGAGTTTTCCCTACCTCATCCCCTTCCGGAAGCAACCCTCACCCACACAGGAGGTCCAGACGATGATATGGCCTGTGGAAGGGCGACTCGCTTCAGGCTTTGGGTGGAGAGCCCAGCCCGACGGTAGAGAGTACTACCACGAAGGGATCGACATAGAAGCACCGGAGGGAACGCCTATCCTGGCCTGTTTGGATGGTGTGGTGGTGAGCGCGGCGGAAAGCGAGGTATATGGCAAGGTAATCGTGCTTGATCACGGCGAAGGGCTGCAAACGCTATACTCTCATTGTTCGGAGCTGCTGGTGAGACCTCCGCAGCGGGTCAAGCAGGGTGATGTGATCGCCCGTGTGGGTCAAACGGGAAACGCGACAGCTCCCCACCTGCACTTTGAGGTGAGGGTCAACGGCATTCCTGAGGATCCCAGCGAGAGGTTGAGCGCAGGCGTAAAAGGGCCCTGACGACAATGCGCGCATTCGGTGTCAGGGTCTTTATTCATCCCCTATACGCCCTCCTTCTGGCGGCCGCTGCGCTCGGCGGATATCCAAGGCATGCTGCGGTGCTGTTTGTATCCCTCGTCCTGCACGAGATGGCCCACCTGGTGGTAGCCCGGGGGCTCGGGTTGGACGTGCAGGCGGTGGAACTGTACCCCTTCGGAGGCGTGGCGAGGCTGTCGATCACCCCGGGTGATGCTTCGGAGGTGACGGTGGCTATGGCGGGACCTCTGCAGAGCCTGGCGGTCGCTGGTGTCCTCTTGGTCTTGAGATCCATACCGTTGTGGTCGGGTAGCGTACTCCAGTTCGCGCTGGAGCTAAATATGTATCTCGGTCTGGTCAACCTGCTCCCTTTGTTGCCGCTTGACGGGGGGCGGATCCTGCGCTGTTTGCTCGGATACTCAACAGGGGTGTCCAGAGCGACCGCGATACTGTCTGTTGCCGGCAAAATCGCGGGGGGCCTATTTTGCGCACTGGGCGCCGCGGGGCTGGCTCTTTCTATTGTACGCGTGGATCTCTTCACATTTGGCGTGTTCATTTTTTTGGCGGCACTGAAAGAGGGCCGGTACGCCCTGCTGCTTGATTTCCAGAGCCTGCTTTCAAAAAAGGAATACTTAAAACGCCGTGGGCTCATCCCCGTCCGGCACGTCTTCGTCCGGCCGGAAATGAAGGTGTTCGATGTACTCAGGAGCTTTTCTCCCAAACAATACCACGTAATTATGGTCGGAGAGGAAGAGTTGGATGTAAGGGGCCATCTTACAGAAGCCGAATTGCTGCGTGAATGCGTCAAGCAGGGGTTGCAGATACCCATCGGTAGGCTGCTTTAGCGGCTTGGTCTTTTTAACCGGTTTGGGGTATAATTGATCCACAAAGAATAGTTGGAGCTGTGCTAATGAATCTCGATCCACTCCTGTCCAAAGTAACAAAGCCCGCCCGTTATACGGGGGGTGAACTGAACTCCGTAGTGAAAGAACCTGAAGGAAAGGTCCGATTCGGCCTGGCGTTTCCGGATCTATACGAAGTGGCCATGTCGCACCTGGGGACCCACATCCTCTACCAGGAGCTCAACAGGCGGGATGATGTTTGGGCGGAGAGAGTACATATGCCGTGGTCCGATATGGAAGACGAGCTCCTGTCCAGAGGACTTTCTCTGTTCACGTTGGAGAGCAGGACCCCCATCCGCGAACTGGATTTTTTGGGCTTTTCCTTGCTTTACGAGCTCACATATTCGAACGTTATCAGGATGTTGGACCTCGGAGACATCCCGGTATGGGCTCACGAACGGGACGAAACGTTGCCTTTGCTAGTTGGAGGCGGGCCGTGTACCTTTAATCCTGAGCCACTGGCGGATGTCTTTGATCTGTTTGTTATTGGAGACGGCGAAGAGGTCGTGCATCTGATCATTGATGAGTATATCCACTGGCGCGACCGGAATCGGCAGGGGGGCAAACGATCCCTCCTTCAGGCGCTATCACGCATTACCGGGGTATATGTCCCCTCTCGATACCGGGTGGAGTATGGTGAGGAGGGCAGAATACGACGCATCGACCCGGAGCCAGGCGCCAGCTTCCCCGTTGTTAAAGCGCTGGTGAAGGACCTTGACGCGCTGGCAGACCCGGTCCGACCAATTGTCGCTTTCACCGAAGTAGTGCATGACCGCGGCATGCTCGAGTTGTTCAGAGGCTGTACCCGTGGGTGCCGCTTTTGCCAGGCGGGCATTATATACAGGCCCGTCAGGGAGCGACGCAGGGAGCGCATCACCGGGATGGCTCAACAACTGCTCTCCAATACGGGCTACGGTGAAGTGTCGCTCGTCTCGCTGTCCAGCGCGGACTACTCCGGTATCCAGGACCTGGTGGCGGACCTTATGGGACGGCTGGAGTGCGGCAGGGTAGCTCTGTCACTGCCTTCTCTCAGGGTAGATAGTTTCTCGCTTGATCTCGCATCGGAAATCCAGAGGGTGAAGAAGACAGGATTGACGTTTGCGCCTGAAGCAGGTACCCAGCGGCTCAGGAACGTGATAAACAAGTGCATTACGGAGGAAGATATTTTGGCTACAGCCCGCCGGGCGTTTCAGGCAGGATGGGATTCCATCAAGCTGTATTTCATGCTTGGTCTGCCCACGGAAACCGACGAAGACGTGCTGGGTATTGCGCATACGGTGTCTTCGATAGGCAGGGAGTATTCCAAACTGAAGTCTGGTAGACCCAAGCTTTCAGTGAGCACTGCTGTGTTTGTACCCAAGCCCCATACGCCGTTTCAGTGGGAGCCGCAGATCGGTGTTGCTGAGATGCAGCGCCGGCAGTCATTGCTTGCGGATGCGCTAGGTCGGGGGGTCAAGTACAGCTGGAGTGAACCGGAACAGAGTCTTCTAGAGGCGATCCTGTCCAGGGGAGACAGAAGACTCGGCCCCGTAATTGTCTCCGCGGCCAGGGCAGGTGCCAGGCTACAGGCGTGGAGCGAGTTCTTTGATTATGGTATCTGGCGGGCCGCTATGGAGAGCGAACAACTCGATGCAGAATTTTACGCAAACCGCCAGCGCGACAGGGACGAGGTTCTCCCCTGGGACCACATCGATTCCGGGATAGGCAAAGGATATCTCTGGCGAGAGCGAGAGCGAGCGTTCAGCCAGACAACCACACCTGACTGTCGCTCCGGAGGGTGCCTCGGGTGCGGGGTCACCGGTCTGTTGGAGCAAGAGAGGGGTGGTGCGCTCTGCAAAGGATAAGAGCGCGTCTTGGCAAGATGGAACAGATCAAGTGGATATCTCATCTTGACTACATGAGGGCGATTGAGCGCGCGCTCCGAAGGTCTGGCCTTCCCCTGACCTACACGCAGGGGTTCAATCCGCACCCCAAGTTTGCCGCTGCTTCCGCGCTGGCTGTGGGCGTCACGTCGGAAGGAGAGTGTTTTGATTTTTACCTGGAAAGGCCGATGAGAACGATGGATTTCCGGAGGCGAATATCCCAGGTATTGCCCACCGGCATACCCATTTTTGAAGCGGTCTCTGTACCCCTGACTGAGCCGGCCCTCGGGGCAGTAGTTAACGCCGCTTGGTATACGGGGTACACCAGGAGAGACCCCGATGTGACAGAGAAGGAGGTGGAGCGCCTGGTCTTGCAGGTCCTGTCCAGTCCGCAACTGCCGGTGAAGAGGCAGGGCAAACACGGAGAAAAGACGATTGACATCCGCCCCCTCGTTTTTGACCTGAAAGCTGTACTGGAGCATGGGGACGAGGTTTCGCTTCTCATGTGGCTTGCCACGGGGAACGAGGGATCCGTCAGGCCGGAAGAAATCCTGCGGGTTGTATCCGATTTGTCTTTTTCAAAGATTGGTCCCGATTTTGCAAGACTGCATAGGAACAGGCTACTCATAAGGAACAGGCGGGGGTTTACCGACCCTATGCAGCCCCAGGGTTTTTTAGGGAGATGATTTGATGGAAAAGGAAATATTGATCAGCGTTGACTCTGATGAAACTCGCGTTGCCCTTCTGGAAGAAGGGGTGCTTGTCGAATACTATATTGAACGCCCCGTTACGCAGCGTGTGGTTGGAAGCATATACAAGGGGCGGGTGGAAAATGTACTGCCTGGCATGCAGGCCGCTTTTGTGAATATTGGGCTTGAAAAAAACGCCTTTTTGTACGTTGATGACGCGACTCCGGCCAGGATCGGTGACGAAGAAGAGGATTATGAAGACATCAAGCATGCAACGATAAAGGACCTCGTGAAGGTGGGCCAGGAGATCGTTGTGCAGGTGGTTAAGGAACCCTTTGGGACCAAGGGTGCCAGGGTGAGCAGGCACATTACGCTACCCGGCCGGTACCTCGTGCTGATGCCGACCGTCGAATACGTAGGAGTATCCCGGAGGATACAGGACGAAAAGGAACGAGATCGACTGCGCAAACTGGCTGAGAGCATCAAGCACAACAATGTCGGCATGATTGTCCGGACGGTGGCAGAAGGCAAATCCAAGAGGGAACTTGAGTCAGATCTAGCCTTTTTGGTGAGACTATGGAACAAGATCCAGCACCGAGCGCGAACCATCCCATCTCCAGCACTTATTCACAGAGACCTCGGCCTTGTATACCGGATCGTTAGAGACGCGTTCACCGATGAAGTTCTTCGGCTGACTGTAGATGACAAAGCAGAGCGTGATAGGATACTGGAGCTCCTTGATTTCATGTCCCCGGAACTTAAGGCCAAGACCCACCTGTACCCGAACAAGGCCAGACCCCTATTTGATTTCTACGGGCTTTCGGCTGAAATTGAACAGGCCTTGAAGAAACGGGTATGGCTCAAGTCCGGAGGGTACCTGGTGTTTGATCAGACTGAGGCGCTGACCGCTATCGATGTGAATACAGGGAAGTTTGTCGGCAGCACTAACCTCGCGGATACCGTATTCCGGACTAACCTCGAGGCGGCTCGGGAGATTCCGAAGCAACTGAGGCTTCGGGATGTCGGAGGTATCATTATCATAGACTTTATAGACATGGAAAAGGTTGAGCATCGCCAGGAAGTGCTGAGAGTTCTGGAAGAACACGTGAAGAGGGATAGAACGAAGGTACACATCCTGGGCCTGACCCAGCTAGGACTGGTTGAGATGACCAGAAAGAAGGTGCGGCAGAGTCTTGAAAGCGCTCTCATGAAGCCCTGCCCCTATTGTGAAGGCAGAGGCAAGGTGCCGTCCGAAGACACCATGGCTCGGCATGTGAGGCGGGAGATAAAGAGGATCTTGGGTCAGTCTGACAGCGAAGCCATTCTTGTAGAAGTGCATCCCTCCGTGGCGGCGCTGTTGATCGGTACTGGTGGCGCAAACCTCCGAGAACTCGAAAAAGAGATGGGGAGGACCATATTCGTCAAGGGCTCAAGTGATGCCCACATCGAGTCCATGAACCTGCGTGCCCTGGGCTCCAGGGAAGAAGTGGAACGTAAGGCCATGCCGGTCAGGCAAGGGCAGATCCTTGAAGTGAGGGTGGAGGAGCCGCACGTGTCGAATCCGTGGGATGGGATCGCCCGCGTGGAAGGATACGTGCTGGATATAGAAGGCGCCGGTAAAATGGTGGGCGAACGGGTCAGGGTAGAGGTCTCAAAAACGTTCCGGACCTACGCGAAGGCCAGGCTCATCGGCGCAGAGCCCAATTGAGCCGTTGGCTGGGGAGCCTCGTATTTACTTGAAGGAGAACTCTGCCCGGTCTATTGTAGGTTCGAAACGCTTTATGATGCATAATGGAAATTAACGACAACCATGCAAATACATGCCAATTTGTTGACACGTTTCGCGGGCTGTGCTAGAATTTATGCGTTGTATACCGCGCGGGCAAGGTTCATAAAGGACGCTATCTTCCGTCCTACCTTGGTCCGGCGAGTCGATTACAGGGAGGCGCGATGATGTACGCCATATTTGAAACAGGCGGTAAGCAGTACAGGGTTTCGGAAGGAGACGTCATCCGCGTGGAGAAGCTCAACCTCGAGGAAGGGGATACTGTCACGTTCGACAGGGTGCTGCTTGTCAGCAAGAGCGGAAAGGTAAGGACCGGAACACCTACTGTAGAAGGCGCAAGGATCGAAGCAAAGGTACTGGAGCAGGGAAAGGGTCCCAAGATCCTGGTGTTTAAGTATAAATCAAAGGTACAATACAGGAAAAGAAAAGGACATCGTCAACCTTTTACCAGAGTACAGATTGAAAAAATTGTAGTATGATTAGAGTGCATGTGTTTAGGGACGGCTCAGGCGAGATAACAGGTTTTTGTGTCACCGGCCACGCCGGCCTTGCCGAAAGCGGTAACGACGTGGTGTGTGCTGCGGTCTCCGCTCTCACCCAAACGGCGGTTCTTGGTTTGAAAGAAGTTGCGCGCGTCAACCCCAAGGTTGACATAGCGCCCGGCAGTCTTTGCTGTGAGCGGTTCCGAACCACTCCGTCCGCTCGAATCATCCTGGAGACAATGGTAGTAGGACTGAAAAACATCGAGCAGGGATATTCTTCTTATCTGCTGGTTGAGGACAAGGAGGTGTAACTCATGAGAATAGACCTTCAGCTATTCGCCCACAAGAAGGGCGTGGGTAGTTCAAGAAATGGTCGTGATTCCAATGCCAAGAGACTAGGGATCAAGAGTCATGACGGCAAGTTTGTCACTGCGGGCAGCATTATCGTCCGGCAGAGGGGTACCAGAATCCATCCGGGCACCAACGTGGGACTTGGACGTGATGATACCCTGTTTGCTCTGGTGGACGGGGTGGTGAGCTTCGAGCGCAAGGGCAAGACAAAGAAGCAAGTCAGTGTGGTACCTGAAGCACAGCTCGTGTAAGTCAAGTGGCTAGCAGCCCCGGAGATCTCCCGGGGCTTCTTTTGTATGGATGGAGATGAATATGCCCAGGAGGTGGTCTGAATTGAATAGGTCATGGCCCACCTTTCTCGCAGCTGCTTTTGTCAGAGGGGCGTTTCTTGCAATCGCGCTCGGCAGGCTCGATACCATCCTCGTTGCAGTTATTCTGGTGCTTTGGGCGATGTCGGAGGCTGTGTGCCTTTGGGTACATCGGGTTACCGTAAACCTGGTTGTTGCGGATAAGCAAGAGGCCCTGCACAAGAAGAGCGAGAATATGATTATTGGCATAAGGGGATTCCGGCACAGGCTCATAAACCATTTTCAGGCAGTTGCTGGATGGCTGCAGCTGGGCAATGTTGAACGGGCACGGCTTTATATGGATTACGTAAAAGAAGAACTGGCTCGGGAGGCCGATATACTGAGGCTCAGAAACAAGGAACTGGCGTCAGAATTGATCTCTCGGATATTCGGACTGGAGTCTTTAGGAATAGAGATCACGGTGAAAGTAGATGCGGACAAGGGACAGGAGGCAGATTTGCCAGTTGAGCATGTAGTTTCCATAATCGACGAGCTGATTCTTTTGGTTCAGGAGAAACTGATGAACAACAGGGTCATCCGGGTGATAATAAAGAAGGACGGGGTTAGTATGAGTGCACCGGGGCTCATGATGGAGCCGGATGATCTTAAAGAGACATTCGAGCACTATATGAAAAACCCGGAGCTAGAGGTGTACGCGGGGGCTAATCATCAACAAGGTTTGGCTCTGAGGCTTGTTTGTTAGGGGCGATAGTAGTGTTTTTAGATTACGCTAAGATTTACATAAAGGCCGGGAACGGCGGGAACGGGGCCGTTGCATTTAGGAGGGAAAAGTATGTTCCCTTCGGAGGGCCTAGCGGTGGCGACGGCGGGAAAGGCGGTGACGTCATCCTTGAGGTGGATGAAGGCCTATCCACGCTTGTTGACTTCCGATATAGCAAGCACTTCCGGGCGGAACGTGGTGAACACGGTAAGGGTAACGATATGCATGGAAGAAACGGTAACGACCTCGTGCTGCGCGTTCCGCCGGGCACCCAGGTCCGGTCCCAGGATGGGATGCTACTTGCCGACCTTACAACCCACGGGCAGCGGTTCATCGCGGGCCGTGGCGGACGCGGAGGCCGCGGGAATGCCCGGTTTGCCGGTCCGGGGAACCAGGCCCCCAGGATGGCGGAGACGGGTGAGCCCGGGGAGGAGCGCTGGCTTCAGCTGGAGCTTAAGGTTCTCGCCCACGTGGGCCTGGTAGGCCTGCCTAATGCGGGTAAGTCTACGCTCTTGTCCAGGATTTCAGCGGCGAGGCCGAAAATCGCAGATTACCCTTTTACCACATTAGACCCTCACCTCGGAGTCGTGGATCTCGGTGAAGGCAGGAGCTTTGTAGTGGCGGACATACCCGGTCTCATCGAAGGGGCACATGAAGGAAAGGGGCTGGGTCACCGCTTCCTGAAGCATATCGAACGCACGAACGTCTTGGTGTATGTGATAGACGTGTCGGGAACCAGCGGGGACGACCCCGTGAAGGCCTTTCATACGGTACGTCGTGAACTCGCGCTCTACAGCGAAGAACTCAGCCGTCGCTCCCAGGTAATCGCAGCGAACAAAACCGATATTCCGGGACATGAAGCCGCTTTGGAAAGCCTTCGCGAGCAAGCTGGCCCGCTGGGAATCGAGGTGGTACCGATTTCATCCGTTACCGGTGCCGGCATAGCACGGCTGCTGAACCTACTTTGGGAAAAGCTCGCATCTTTACCAAAGCCAGAGAGGACCGGTACAGGCCAGGTGGTAGTCCACACGACGGAGATGGCGGACAGAGTAGAGAAACTGGCTGACGGTGAGTTTCGGATAAGTGGCAGCTGGGTCGAACGCGCGGCAGCCATGACCGATTGGGATAACCCAGAGGCCGTATGGTATTTTACCGAGAGACTCAAAAAGCGGGGCCTTATTTCGCAGCTTGAAAAAGCGGGAATCGGAAGCGGTGATACAGTCTATATTGGAAAATATACCCTGCACTGGATATTAAATGCATTTGAGAAAAAATAGCAGTTCCGCTTGCAGGAATTTCTTTTTCCGTGTCGAATAGCAAGGGTGCTGGGACATTCTGGACCGGGAGTTGGGGCCATTAATGCAGCATTGTACAGACCCGTCCACGCGCTCTCGACCTAGACGTATTGGGTTGATGGGAGGTACCTTTGATCCAATTCATTATGGGCACTTAGCTGCAGCTGAAGCTGTCAGGCAGGGCTTTGATCTTGATACTGTAATATTCATTCCTGCAGCTCTCCCACCCCATAAACAAGCTTCACAGGTATCCGACGCCAGTCACCGTTATATAATGACTATACTCGCCACGCTCTCTAACGAGTTCTTCAAGGTATCACCAATAGAGCTGGAACGTAGGGGACCATCTTATACCATAGATACAGTAAGGGAACTAAGGACAGTATACGGAAACGAAGCCCAACTCTTCTTTATCACTGGAATAGATGCCATCCTCGAAATATGTTCCTGGCGAGATTCAGGTACCTTGTTGACACTGTGTGAATTCATTGCAGTCACCCGACCGGGATATGTGACTGCAGGGCTTAATAAACTCAGAGAGGCGCTGGGCGAGTCGCTTTTTTCAAGGATACATGTTTTCAGTGTTCCTGCCCTCGCCATCTCATCCAGTGAACTCAGGGAGAGGGTGAGAAAGGGCAAATCGATCAAGTATCTTGTACCCGAGCAGGTAGAAGGTTACATTTTGAAGAATCGGCTTTATCTTCCCACTGATAAGAAGGCCGATCGGTAGTTTTCGAGTTAGCTTGGCCTTACGTTGTTCGTTCCTGTTTCTCATTGGGAGTGCTCCATTGGTTCAGGTAAAACGACGCCAGTTCCAAGGAACTCGCGTCTTGTATTTTTTTAGAAAGGAGGTGAAGTAGTAGATGGCAAAAACCCTGTATGTGGGTAATCTTCCCTGGTCCACCACGGAGGAAGATCTTGCCCGTGCATTTGCCGGAGTGTGTAAAGTCAAAAGCTGCAGGATTATTACTGATAGAGAGACAGGTCGCTCACGGGGATTCGGATTTGTTGAAGTTGAGGACGACGAAGCCGAACAGGCGATTTCTGCGGTCAACGGTACGAACTTTGGAGGCAGAGATATTATTGTAAATGAAGCCCGTCCCAAACAGCCGAAATATTAATACTCAGAGATCTTGCAGTCCTAGCAGCCCTCTGCGATGCTTCGCGGAGGGTCTTGGTTTTACCTACAAGGTTTTTGACCAAGGGTAAAGAATAACTACGTGATGAAAGACTTAGAGGGATTCATAAAGACACGTCTCAACCAAAACCTGTACCACCATTGTTTGCGGACGGCCGAGTACGCCGGAACACTCGCACGCAGGTTTGGAGTTGATGTCGAAAAAGGCTCGTGTTCAGCGTTGCTGCATGACCTGGCAAGAGGCTACCAAGATGATGAATTGTTGAACTTGGCACGCCACTTTGATATACTTGTTGACGACATATCGAGGTCCGCGCCGGTGCTGTTGCACGGTCCTGTCGGAGCAGAGATCGCCCGCAGGGAGTTGGGTATAGCGGACCATGATGTACTTGCAGCCATTAAGAACCATACAACCGGCGTTCCGTATATGAGTCGGCTTGAGATGGTGATACTGGTCGCAGATACTGCTGAGCCGGCGAGGGATTTTCCACGGGTTGAGAGAATCAGGCTCGCGGCCGAGAGAGATCTCGCTGATGCAACCAGGCAGGTTATGGTGTCCAAGGTCGCGTATTTACTCCAGCGCGGGCTCAGGATTCATCCGCTTTATGTTGAAACGTGGAACTGGATTTGTGATACAAGCGTCAATTTAAGATGACTATTCACTGGCAGGATGGTGAGCATATGGCCCGCTCCCGGGTGAGTGAAGATACAAAGGTCTACAGGCCTGCAAGGCCCAGGCGGAAAAGTAGCACCGCACAGCAAATTGTTATCATTGTATCAATAGTCCTACTTGTGGGAATCATTACAGTGGCTGCTGCAGTTTATTGGTTTTTGAAGAATATCCCGTCTACGGGACCAACTGATCTGCCTATTCCAGGGCCCGGCGAAAGGATCAACATAATTGTGGTTGGGCTGGATGCGGGTGTGAACGGTGACGGCAAGAGCGTCAGTCTCGGCGGTCCGCAACGTACAGACACGATTCTGCTGATATCTGTAGATACCGATACATCTGAGGTAGCAGTGATCTCGATCCCGAGAGATACGAGAGTGCGTATTCCGGGTCGCCCTGGATACGAGAAAATAAACCATGCGCATGCTTATGGGGGAATCCAGCTACTTATACAAACCTTATCCAATTTCCTTGAGATCCCCATCCACTATTATATACGAACTGATCTCGCAGGATTTGCAAGTATGGTGGACAAGCTCGGTGGGATTGAAATAGAGGTAGAAAGGCGGATGCTGTATGAAGATCCGCTGCAAGGGTTAAAGATCGACCTTTACCCCGGTAAGCAGGTTCTGGACGGAGAAAAGGCCCTTCAGTACGTACGCTTCCGGGGCTATGCGAGCGGGGATATCGGAAGGATACAAGCCCAGCAGAATTTTATAAATGCCTTTTTAAAGAAGTTCTTCCAGATGAAGACAATTTGGCAAATACCGTCGCTGGCGCAGGACCTTATAAAATATGTGGATACAAACCTGTCCCCGAATGAGATCTTGGTATTCAGTAAGATCGCTCTTAGCATTAACAAAGAGTCAATAAAGATGGCCATACTTCCGGGTACTGATAGATGGATCAGTGACGGAGGTCAAACGCTTTCTTACTGGGTGGCGGACGCTCAGGAAACCAAGCGGTTGATTGATGAATATGTTAGAGGTATAGACTATGATGCGAACGCGAAGATTAAGGTAGAAATCGCTAATGGTGCAGGAATAGACGGTTTGGCTGCTCGAATGTCACAGGCCATGGGAGAGCAAGGCTATGCTATTGCTTCAGTGTCAAACTGGGAAACATCCACTATCACGATTACCCAGATCCACAGCCTCTCTGGAAATGAAGATGCTATCAGGAATGTGGTGAGGAGTCTAAGGAGCATCGGAATAGAACCGCAGATTTACAAACGAGTACAGACTGAACCTGCGGCTGACGTCCGGATCGTGGTAGGCGCTGACTATGCCGCAAAGGTTAACCAGTAGACCCACGGTGTAATGTCAAGAGGAAATTAATGGCATTTAATTAGGGTTAAGGTCAAAAAGGCAACACAAATCCCTCCAACTACAGGTTAATTAGGTAGCTGGTAATAGATCCCAGTATAGAGGAGTGAGG
>JBFMAL010000027.1:0-40413 GCA_040755615.1 Bacillota bacterium | reverse complement strand
AAGGGGGTGAGACGGTGAAAGTAGTTGCGGTATCCGGTTCGCCCAGAATGAAATCTGTAACCGAAAGTTTCCTGAACTGTTTTCTTGAGGGACTTGGCCCGGATGTAAGTATCACCCGGTTTTACCCGTATCGGATGAACCTGAAGTTCTGCCAGGCCTGCTGGCATTGCTGGTTGAAAACCCCGGGCAAGTGCATGCTAGATGACGACATGGCTGATGCCCTCCTGGCGCTTGATGACGCCGACCTGGTTGTACTCGCAAGCCCGGTCTACGTCGACGGCTTCCCGGGCGCAGTGAAGGCATTTATCGATCGTATCATCCCGCTGATCGAACCTGCCATAACGGTGGATGCGGAAGGTCATTCAAGACACAGAAGGAGGCGGGCAAAGCACCAGACCGCCGTGCTCATCGCCACTTGCGGTTTTCCCGAAGTGGATAACTTTGATGCTATGCGCTTTCATTTTATGGCCATTTGCAGGAATGCGGGTTGGGATTACGGGGGCGAGCTCGTTATTTCTCAATCAGGCATTGCGCGGGTGCCCGGAGTCTTTGATGAAAAATACCTGCTCGCCACAAAGGCCGGTCAAGAATGTCGACTTGGACGGATATCTGGGGAAACCATCGACTTGATCTCGCGGCCTATCCTCGAACACGAAACCTACAGGCAGGTTGTCAACGCGTCCTTCGAAGGCGGTTTCAGGGGCCAGGCCAGCGAGCTGCTGCGCAAAGCCCTGAATGGGAACAAAAAGGATCTGGTCTAAATGCTCCGTAGCGGTGGGCTTTTTCGGGGCAGAAGGCCGGGGGTCAGCGGCTTACAAGTGTGAACGGCGCAAGGTGCAACCGGGTCCGGGAGTCGGTACACTTTCCGGGAACCGTTTGTTCAAGAAGGTCTCTCCGTCGTCATGCCCGCGTTAAGATCGGGCAAAACCTCACGAAGAAAGGAGCGAAAACCTGGGGTCCGGGGAGGCCGCCTGACTGTCTATGAGGCAGCCAGGTAAGAAACCCAGGGGAGGTCTTTGTTTGATTTTCTGCTCGACCAGGCGACCGCGGATCTTCGGGACGAAGTGCGGGAGTTCGTACGGCGTGATGTAGACAGGCAGCTGATACTGGACATGGATGCAGACAAAGTCACCTACCCTACCAGCTTCGTCAAGACCGCCGCATCGAAAAACCTGCTTGGTCTCAGATTCCCCAAAGAGTGGGGAGGCAGGGGGCTGGGGTGGACGCAGGAAGTAGTCGCACTCGAGGAGGTAGGGGTACTTGGAACCTCGCTGGCGTGCCTTTATTCGCTGCCCAGCATCGTAGGGGAAGCGATATGGCGATTTGGAACGGATGAGCAGAAACGGAGGTATCTTGCTCCGACCCTGAATGGGGAAATATTCGCCGCGGAAGCGCTTACAGAACCAAGGGGCGGTTCGGATTTCTTCGGCGCCACCACGCATGCACACCGCAAAGGCGACTACTGGGTATTGAACGGACAGAAACGCTTCATCGTCGGTGCAGAGGGAGCTAGCTACTTCATGGTATATGCCCGGACCGATCCCGACGCGCCGCCCCACGAGTCACTCAGCGCGTTCCTGGTCGATCGGGGACCTGGCGTACACGTCGGGCATATTTACGGCCTTATGGGTACTCGGGGCAGCGGGGCAGGAAGGGTCGTGTTCCGCGACGTGCACGTACCCGAAAGCAACCTGCTGGGCGAAGTCAATCGGGCCTCGGACATCTTTTATCAGATGATGATCCCCGAGCGCATGACCAGCGCCGCCGGAGCGCTCGGGCTGGCCAGAGCAGCTCTTGAGGTAGCGGCCCGCTACAGCACTAGGCGAAAAGCATTTGGTCGAAGGATCAGGGAATTCCAGGCAGTCAGCTTCAAGGTGGCAGACGCCTGCACAGAGCTGGACGCAGCTCGCTCTTTAGTGTTGACGGCAGCGGCAGCAGTCGACCGGAACTGCCACCCGTCGCTTCAGCGAAGGATGGTATCAGAGGCCAAGAAGTTCGCTACCGAGGCGGCGTGGAAGGTTGTGAACCACGCGATGCAGGTGATGGGTGGCATAGGTTATACCAACATCTACCCGGTGGAACGCCTTCTCCGCGACGCGCGGCTGATCATGATATGGACGGGAACAAACGAGATCATGGACCTTATTATACAGCACGAGTACTACAAGCAGTTCGAGCAGGACCTGAGCGGCGCAAGAGACGTAGAGAGCGACGCCCAGGGAGCGTACCTGCTCGAGGAAAAGGTATACGAATGAGAGCTTGAGGGGCGAACGGGGCGTAAACTGTCGCGTAGCTTTTCGTTCGCCCCTTGCCACATAAGAACAGCCACACTGGGGCAGCTTTGAGGCAAGGCAATCCCCAGTACCGCCGTCCGGTCGTCTCTTATACCTGCGATTCGATTGACTGTTTCAGCGCCTCCGCAAGCTGGCGCGGGCGTCTAGATCTGCGCGGCAATGAGTTTACCCTGCAGGGAAGCAAGGAATCCGCCTGGCTGTATAGTCGGCTCAAGGTCCACGGCTGCCCCACCGCCCGGCCCCTCCGAGAGTGTCGCGTCCACCCTGATCGTCAGGTATTGGGCCTACACCTTCCCAGGTAACACGGGTTAGCCGGTGCGAGAGCGTAACGCATGCTTCCAGTTCCGGGGTCAAGGTGGTAGTAGCCATCGATTGCCGGACCAGCCATCTGCTGGAGCCTTCAGCGCCGATCACTTCCTCAACCATGGGGATAGCAGCCCCGAACGTCTTTGGATCCGAAAGCTTCTCCCAGACTAGATCGCGATGTAGTATGACTGGGCAAAGCACTTCCCACTACACGGTTTTTTCGTCCTCCTCGGCTGGCGATGCTCAGTATAGAACGGCTCCAGTCCGGTTTTAGGCCGCTGTCTACACCTCACTCGTTGGCTTCCCGTCATTGTCCTGCAGATCGAGGCGATACATGCGAAGTAGCCTAAAGGTAGGCACCGAGCGATCACGGCATACCCAAATCATCACATGTACCGACTAGACTTGATGGTGGAAACTGGGTGCACGCAAACGGCGCCGCAGCCCAGCTATGCAGCCAACCGGAGCTGGAGGATATCTCAAGGAAAACCACTTGACTGGAAAAACCGATCAATGTTAGATTATAAATGAGCAATATCATTCACAAACAATCACAGATAAAATCATAAACGTGCAGCAGGGTGTGAGGCGTCTGTTTACTGAGGAAAGATTATCCAAAATTGTGGAACTGCTGGCGGGCGACAGACGAGTTGCGGTTTCGGAACTAAGCCGGCTTTTGGACGTGTCCGAGTCGACCATCCGCCGGGACTTGAACCTCCTTGAGAAGCAAGGCCTAATCAAGAGGACCCACGGTGGTGCTGTGCCGGCTACCAGCACCGCTTTTGAGCCGAGTTTCTTTCAGAAAGAAATTGAGTTCATCGAAGAAAAGAAGTCGATCGGCCGAAAAGCGGCGGAGATGATCGAAGAAGGGGAAACGGTCATCCTGGATTCCGGTACCACGACCCTTCAAATAGCGAAGTGCTGTGCAAGTAAACGAAACTTGACAGTCGTCACCAACTCAATACATGTAGCGCTGGAGCTTTCCGGCGCAGAGTACGTTGAGGTCGTAGTGGTGGGCGGCTCTCTCAGAAAGAAGACCTTAGCCCTGGTTGGACCGGTGACAGAGGACGGACTTCGGGGATTGTATGCTGATAAGGTGTTTCTCGGGGTAAACGGAATTTCGGCAGGCCGGGGGCTTTCTACACCAAACATTGTCGAGGCGCGCGCGAAACGAGCCATGCTCTGCGCAGCTCGTGAAGCCATCGTTGTCGCGGACCACAGCAAGATGGGCCGTGAAGCCTTCGCCTCCATCGCCCCACTCGATCGCGTTCAGGCTTTGATAACCGACCGTGGAATATCCGATTCCGATAGGCGGATGATCGAGGAAAAGGGGGTCCGAGTCATCGTTGCCGATTAGAAACTCCGAAACGCGCCACATAGCCGCTGATACCCCGCAGATAGCGACGGTCACGCTCAATCCGGCCATCGACCGTACCATCCTGGTGGAGGGGTTCCGCCCTGCAGGCCTGAACCGGGCAGCCGGGGTCCGGCTGGATGCCGGGGGGAAGGGCATCAATGTCTCCAAGGTTTCGGCAGTCCTCGGTTACCCATCAGTCGCCCTGGGATTCCTGGGGGGAGAAACCGGGCGCCATCTGGAGCGCCTGATTTCAGGTTACGGCATCAGGTGCGAATTTACCTGGACTGCCGGTGAGACCAGGACCAACCTAAAGATCATCGATGTATCCCGTAAGAAGGAAACCGAGATTAACGAATCGGGGCTGTTTGTGGACCCCGATCATGTCACCGAACTAAAAGACAAAGTGCTGGGCTGGTCGCGGAGGGTCCGGGTTATGGTTTTCTCGGGGAGCCTTCCTCCGGGCATGGACTCCTCCATCTATGCCGACCTGATTTGGATGGCTAAAGAAGGGGGAGCGGCAGTGATCCTAGACGCCGAGGGTGATGCGCTACGACTGGGTATGGAAGCCCGGCCGCACCTGGTAAAACCCAATCTTGCCGAAGTGGAGGCCATTTTCTCCCGAAAACCGCAGGGGCTGCGCGACGCAGCTGGAATGGCTGCACAGATTGTCGCCAGGGGGATCGAAACCGCGGTCATCTCCCTGGGCCGGCGAGGCTGTGCCTTCGCCAGCGGCGATGTTCTGGGTTGGGCAAATGCCCCGACTGTTGAAGTGCTGAGTACCGTGGGCGCGGGGGATGCTATGGTTGCTGGACTGGCCGTGTCCATGGTTGAAGGCAAGACTCTTGATGAGGCCATCCGGCTGGCTGTGGCAGCCTCAGCAGCCTCGGTGGCTGAGCCCGGTACAGGCCTGCCGTCGCCGGAGAATATCCAGAGGCTGTCAGAGAGCGTCCAGGTGCGGCGCGTTCGGCGTCCAGTCAACAAGTGCGCCACGAACGATTTAACTAGCGGAGAGAAGGTATGATCGAACTCATCGGGCCGGAAACAATTTGCATGGACTTGGGAGCATCCACGAAAGAGGAAGCCATCGCGAAGTTGGCCGACATGCTTGACTCCGCGGGTAAACTCAGGTCAAGACAGGGCTATATTAAGACCGTACTGGAGCGTGAAGCTCTCACCACCACCGGGATAGGTATGGGAATCGCGATCCCTCACGGTAAGTCCGCCGCTGTCAGGGAAGCGGGTATTGCTTTCGGCAAGTCGGCCTGCGGGATTGACTGGACGTCCCTGGATGGACAACCCACGCGGCTTGTTTTTCTTCTGGCAGTTCCTGAAGAGGCAGCCGGTACACAACACCTTCAGATCCTGGCTAGGCTTGCGCGGATGTTAATGGACGATGGTTTCCGGAATGATCTGATGTCGGCCACGACCCCAGAAAAGGTCCTCGAGGTGATATCCAGGTCGGAAAAGGGCGGAGATCGATCTGAGAGTACTCTCGGGAACACCCAGAAACCCCCTGGGAAAAAGACGTGGGAGTAGAGCCGAATGAAGTAAGTGATTGAGGAATCATGCTGACCCTGTAGGTCGTCAGGAACCTAGGCTCATGAAGGAGTGCGCACCTTGAAAAGGGCATAGGGAACCAGGCTCATCAAGATGAGGCTTTAGAAGGTGTACTGTCCGGTTCTGCTGCCTCTCAAGCGGCGAGGAGCCTACCGAATATCTCGGATAGAAGGTCAGGGTGAGCCTTTTAAGATGGGCGTGCCAAACCCGAGCCCGCTTGCTCTTTGACCGGCGCCTTTCGATCTGGTAGTCGACCTTTACGCGTTTGAAGCAGCGCTCTGAGGCGCTGCGTTGGGAATAGGTTTTCTTCCAGACGGTAGAGCCACGCGGGGTGGTCGTGGCGACTCTGGGCAGCGCCACTTGAGGCGGTTACGGTCCTTGTCAAAGCCACCATACACCATGAGGTAACCGCTGGGACAACGGGGGACCCGTGCTCGTTGACCTCGATTGAAGAGACCTTGCGGTGACCGGAGTTCCGTTCATTCAGTTCTATGAAGGGTATGTTCCACTCGTGGTGCAAGCGGTAGAAGTCATAGGAGTCATGGGCTAAGTCCCAGACGGCCTTGGCGATTTCAAGATACGGATAGAGTTTCCTGAACTCGGCGAGCGCGAGACGCCAAGCACGAGGTGGTCGCGGGAAACCTGAGCGACGGAAACGAAGAGGGGGAGTTCCGCAGGGCTGTTTGAGGCGACGAGTTCGCAGAGGGAGTATCCGTAGTAGTCTGGGTAGCGCCGGGGGCATGAGCGGCGGTAGATGCCCTGTTTGTGGCAGTCACAGACCTTCACTCCGTAGGGATTGGTTGCGGTACGGAAGGAAGTGCCGTTACCGATGGGCCCGAGGGAGATGGAGTGGTCCACGAAGCAACGGGCAAAGCTCTTTTGGATGAGCCGTTCGGGTCGCCTCTTTTGAGAGGTCTTCCTGCCAGAGGCGGTCCATGAAGTCGTAGAAGGTGCCAATGCCAAGCCGGAGAGTGAAGCGAGTACCCTGTCGTTTCTGAGGGCCCTCACCCATTGGGTGATGCTGGAGACCTAATTCAGCAGGTCTACCCAGAGAAGAGTAGCAGGACATAAGAAGCGGTATGGCTGGATCAAGGTCAAGCACCCAGACCTTGGCCAGCGCAGATGACTCGAGGACGGCTAAGTAAAAACCTAAGATGCGTCTTCCGAAAGCTCAAACTACCGGCGGTTAGGACTTTCTGAGAAAACACCTCTGAGTGAAAGGGGGAAGCAAGGAGTGAAGATAGTAGCCGTTACAGCCTGTCCGGCCGGAATCGCGCACACCTATATGGCCGCCGAATCCCTGGAAAGGGAGGCCAAACGGCGCGGCTACCAGATCAAGGTTGAGACCCAGGGCTCCATGGGGGTGGAAAACGCCATTAGTGCCAGGGAGGCGCAGGAGGCCGACGTGGTCATCTTTGCCGTGGATATGAACATCAACGGGGCGGACCGCTTCTCGGGAAAGGACATCTACAGGGCTGGTGTATCCGAAGCGATTCGCTCGCCGGGGAAGATCTTGGATGCTGCCGTGCGCCTAATCAAAAAGAGGGAGGCTCGTACAGATGCAGGGAAGGAGTCTTCGTAATAACCTCATGACCGGTGTTTCGTATATGATCCCGTTCGTCACCGCGGGGGGTATTCTCATCGCGCTGTCCTTTGCAGTCGGCGGATATGAAGGGTTCAAGGTCGAGGGGTCGATCGCCGACTACCTGATGCAGATCGGTGGCACCGCCTTCGGCCTGATGGTTCCTATCCTAGCTGGTTTCATCGCCTACTCAATGGCTGACCGTCCCGGCATCGCTCCTGGCATGATCGCAGGTATGCTCGCCACCAAGATCGGCGCCGGGTTCCTGGGCGGATTGATCGGTGGCCTGCTTGCCGGATATGTTACCAACTGGGTCAAAATGATCAAGGTTCCTCGCGGTCTGGCCGGATTGATGCCCGTGCTTATCATCCCGCTTGTCTCCACGCTCGTCGTCGGTGGATTGATGGTAGTCGTCATCGGACAGCCGGTCAAGGCCCTCATGGACGCTTTAACTGAATGGCTGAAGGGACTCACCGGAATCAACGCCGCACTCCTTGGTATAATTCTCGGGCTGATGATGGCCTTCGATATGGGAGGTCCCGTCAACAAAGTGGCCTACACCTTCGGGCTAGCTATGATCTCGGCAAACATCTTTGAGCCCCATGCAGCGATTATGGCCGCCGGGATGACTCCTCCTCTCGGACTGGCCCTGGCTACGGTCCTGGCCCGCAAGAAGTACACCGAACGCGAGCGCGAGGCTGGAAAGGCCGCAGCAGTCATGGGGATTTCGTTCATCACCGAAGGCGCCATCCCCTTCGCCGCAGCTGATCCCCTGCGCGTGATTCCCTCGATCATGACCGGGTCTGCAGTGGCCGGGGCCCTGTCGATGCTCTTTGGAAACACCCTCCGCGCTCCTCATGGGGGAATCTTCGTAGTACCCCTGATCGGAAAACCCTGGCTTTACCTGGTAGCGCTAGCAGCCGGCACTGTGGTCACCGCGGTCATGGTCAACTTGTTAAAGCCTGACTTTCCTGAAGACGTCCGCTCCGAGGGGACCGAGTCAGCATAGTAGCAGTGACGGAGTTGACTCGGTAGTGTAAATCTTCGGCAGTGGACGGAGGTAAGAAAGAGCAATGAGACCTCTGGTGCTACTTCCAGAAGTAGCCACTCCCAGTCAGGAGTGCCAGAGGTCTCATGTACATGTATTAGATGTGAGAAGCAGCGTAAGGCCCAACTCGAAAGGTACCTCATGGAGGATACTCGTGAGGGGATGGCCACCCCACCAAAACAATGCCAAGACATACGCCGACAACGCGAGGAGACCGGAACCGGAGCAGACCAGAAGACGAAGGCAAGGATGACAGTAACAGTATATGAACAGTAACATTTGAAGCTGAGCCTGTATCCTGGGTTTCGGCCCAAGTCTGGCGTTAACGTGACCGAACACTTCACATACAACGTCCTGCTTGAAACAAGCGGAGCATTTACTACTGTGCTTCAGCACAGACAGTATCGATTCGCTTGCAGAAGGCAAGATGTCAGTGCTAGACTTTTCCCAGAGGCCGAAGTGCGCAGCAACTACACAGGCAAGGAGTGTTTTCATGCATATTATAAAGGGAATACCTGCATCCAAGGGAATCGCCATGGGGCCGGGTTTTTTGTGCCAGCCCGGCTTTCGCGCCCCAGAGCGCGTGTATACCCGTGACACGGATAAGGAACTCGGCCGCCTACACGACGCGCTGAAGAAGGCTGAAGGCGAATTGGGCGCCATATACAACAGCACTCTCAGGCAGGCAGGTCCGGAATCTGCCGAGATATTCCGCACACACCTGATGATGCTGCATGATCCGACTCTGCTGGGCGCGGCCGAGCACAACATCCAGACCGATCGCATGGATGCCGCTTCAGCGTTTTTCGAAGCTGCGGAAACATACGCTAAGATGCTCGAGAGCCTACCCGATGAGTACCTGCGCAATCGTGCCGCTGATGTACGGGACGTCGCCTACCGGGTGGTACGTATTCTGCAGCGCGGTGCAGCACGAGAAATAGCGCTCCAGAAGCCGGCCATCATCATCGCGGAGGACTTGACTCCATCAGACACGATCCAGTTCGGTCGGGATCGCACCCTCGGTTTCTTCACGGCCGGGGGAGGAACCACCTCTCACACAGCTATACTGTCGAGGGCGCTCGGGATCCCCGCTGTCGTCGGCGCACGCGAGATGCCTGCAGCATTCTCTGATGACACATTCTTCATCCTCGACGGCGACCGGGGGCTATTAATCGTCGACCCGGACGAGGATATGCTGCTTTCATACAGGCAACAGCTGAACGAGCAGGCGGAGCGGTCAAAAAAAGAGGGGTCGGTCGCGTCGAAACCAGCCATAACCAGGGATAACAAGCGGGTCGAAGTTGCAGCCAACATAGGAAACCTGGAAGACGCGCGTCTTGCGCTTGCATGTGGCGCTGAGGGCGTCGGCCTGTTCCGTACTGAGTTCTCCTATATCGGACGCTCCACCGTACCCGACGAAGAGGAGCTGGTTTTCGCTTATTCAGAGATCCTGCGAATGTTCGGCGACCACCCCGTTGTGGTGCGTACTCTGGATATCGGTGGGGACAAGGAAATGCCGCACCTTGGACTGCCGGCAGAGACAAACCCGTTTCTCGGCAATCGGGGAATTCGGCTCTGCCTCTCCCGGCCGGATCTGTTCAAACCCCATCTCCGCGCAATCTTGCGCGCCGGAGTCTCGTCCAACCTCCACATTATGTTCCCAATGATCGCCAGCGTAAGTGAGGTCCGGGAGGCAAAAGCGGTTTTGAATGAGTGCATCTCTGAACTTGCCAGGCAGAGCATCCCGCACCGCCCGAGGCCGAAGGTCGGGGTCATGATCGAGGTCCCAGCAGCAGCGCTGTGCGCCGACCAGCTGGCAAAAGAAGTGGACTTCTTCTCTATCGGTACGAACGACCTGACTCAGTATACGATGGCCGCTGACCGTACAAACCCCGGCGTCACCCGCCTTGCGTCCTCGCTTCAACCTGCGGTATTGCGGTTAATCAGGCAGGTCGTTCAGCACGCGCACGAGGCGGGTATCCGGGTCGGGATGTGCGGTGAAATGGCAGGAGAGCCCCTGTCAATACCCCTGCTCATAGGATTCGGGCTCGATGAACTCAGCATGAATCCTCGGGCGATCCCCGAAGCGAAGGAGATCATCCGCCGCGTGGACACGGGAACCGCAAAAGCGCTGGCAGACCAGGCAGTTCTGTGCGAGACCCCTGAGGATGTGAAAGCGCTGGTGAACGACTGGCTTGCGAGCGAAGCCGGGGGGTAAGTGCAGCCACCCTACCGGTCATCATACTGTATCACTTATGAACCGGTCCCCCATCCTTACCCTCCCGGGTGAGGGCGGGGGACCACAGTTTACTTAATCTTCGATCTGTCCGCCCGCAAGTACATCCACGCGCGACCATGCGCAAGTCCTTGCAACATAAGCGCCAGAGCCTGCCACACCGCAGCAGCCGTGGGTTCTACCACCGGCACGGGGAGCCTCGCCCTGATCTTTTCCGCCAGGTCTGCCATGCCCGTACAGCCAAGCACAACACAGTCAGCGGCATCATGCCGGACCGCCTGCTCGGCGGCCTTCAGGATCTGGTCCGCCGCTGATTCGCCGCCGAGGTCGAGCACGCCCGTGTCGATCCCGTACACGCTGGCGAGGCGCGCCTCAAGTCCCATGGCCCTGATCCTGAGTTTTGTGTGAGGTACCGAGTTTCGGAGTACCGAAACCACGGAAAAGGACGGAGCAAGAAGGGCAGCCGTGTAGTAGGAGGCTTCGCCTGCTCCCACCACAGGGACATCAACAAGCGCTTCTCTGAGCGCGTGGACGGCCGGGTCGGCGCAGCAGTTGACCACTACCGCTGCATACCTTTCGCGCTCTGTCAGCTCCATCACCCGATTGATACAAGCAGCTGCCGCGAACGCCTCGTCGAACATGGTCTCGACGGACACCGGGCCTTGCTCAAGACAAACACAGTCTGCCGTCACACCCTCAGGGAGTTGTATCCGGCTGACATAGGTTTTTACTCTCTCGTTGAACTCCGGCCCCACAATAGGTGTCAGCACGAGGATGCGGCTCATAACAGGCCTCCGACTACGTCTTCAATCGGCCTGTATTCGGCCTGGACTCCGAAGTATGTCGGACCAAGCACTGAGAGCATGGGTTTTTCTCTCATCATCGGATGGCACCCGGCTCCCAGCAACACCAGCCTGGTTCCCACATCGATCCGGTCGTTCAGCACCGGCTCGCCTGTATCCGGATCCATGTTCATGATCAGGTCCGGGCTGGTCACGTAGAGCGTTCCATCAAGCCATGTCAGGTGGTTTTCGTTCTTGAAGAACACCTTAAACGTGCGCGTTTTGCCAGCTTCATCGCTTTCAAGGAGGTGGGTACCCCAGTAATAACCGTCCATGTCCTTCCATTCCTTCTCACAAACCCGCCCTCTGAAGAGCACCCTGAACCCGTGCTCTCTCTCGAGCGCTGTGGCCGGGTCTTCCCCCCGCTCTCGCGCAAGCCTGATGCTCCTGCCCACACTGAGCGCACGGGTCAATGTGCCGGGGAGTACAGCCTTCTTCATTTCCGAAATAGGTACCAGAAAACCCGCAAGCCCTGTCGAGCCGAAGGCGGCATCGCTGATGAGCTTGCCGATCCGCTCTGCCATGGTATATGAGATGGCCTCCTTTATGAAGGAGACGTTACCCCATTTGTCAACGCTGGCGACGGGGCAAAACGGAAGCCCCATTACTGAAGCGGTGGTCTGGGTGATCTCCGGAACGGCCCTGCCCGCATAGTCGCCGTCCACTACCAGTTTGCCAAGTGAAGCAGCACCCGCGATCGGCACGGGCGTGTTAGACCCTCCAAGTTCAAAAGGTACCAGTACATCTACGGTTTTCTGTGCATACGTTTCGAGCTCACGGAGCGCAAGCGGCAGGTTCCGCTCATACTTCCACTGGATGAGCCCGAGTTCTTTCATCTGCGCTCGCTTCTCCCCAGTCAGTGGTGCCGTGGAACCCATCAGGAAGGTGCATGCCGCCCAACCGTCATCGGGCAGCTCCGATACGTCTACCCACCCGAGCCGCCTGCCCGCGGCTACCTGTTCTTTCAGCGCCTTCAATCCTTCAGCGGGGTTTCCTCCCCCGCCAACCCCCAGGAGGGTGCACCCTCGTACGAAGTCCTCCAGATCCTGCAGGGTTAGAAGATATGTCGCCATCCAATCACTCCCCCGAACCGCCGGCTGCCGGTGCCATTTTAGCCTGCCTTCTCCTTTTCCGGTCAGCGCCCCGCGCTCCCAGGTAGGCCTCCTGAATCTGCCTGTTGTTTAAGAGTTCGCGGCTTGGACCTGCCAGCACGATGCTTCCTGTCTGGAATACGTATGCGCGTGATGCCAGCGCCAGCGCCTGCCGGGCGTTCTGTTCCACCAGGAAGATGGTGGTGCCCTCGTCGTTGATCTCCTTCAAGGTCGCAAAGATGTCCCTGACCAGAATAGGAGCCAGTCCCAGCGAGGGTTCGTCAAGAAGCAGCATGTTAGGCCGCGACATGAGCGCCCGGCCTATCGCGAGCATCTGTTGTTCGCCTCCGCTCAGTGTGCTTGCAGGCTGTCTCTGGCGCTCCTTGAGCCTCGGAAACAGTTTGTATACTCTCTCTTCATCTTTCTTTATGCCGGTTGTATCGCTCCTCAGGTAAGCCCCCATCATGAGGTTTTGGTGCACCGTCAGGTTTCCAAATACCCTGCGCCCTTCGGGGACCAGCGCGATGCCCGCTTTTACTACTTCGTGGGCGCGCGGGGCCAGTCTTTTGCCCATGAACGTCACCGTACCTCCGGACGGCCTGACAAGCCCTGCGATAGTATTCAGAAGCGTGCTCTTCCCGGCACCGTTCGCCCCGATAATGGCGACGATCTCGCCTTCCTGCACCTCGAGGCTCACGCCCTTTAGCGCATGGATGATCCCGTAATGGACGTGTAGGTCGTCAACCCTGAGCATTGGACTCATTGTCGTTCTGCACCTCCCCGAGGTATGCCTTGATAACCTCTTCGTTTTCCTGTACCTCCAGAGGAGTGCCTTCGGCAATTGTGCACCCGAAGTTGAGCACGACAATCCTGTCGCATATACCCATTACCACTTCCATATGGTGCTCGATGAGGAATATGGTGACACCGAACTTCTCCTGGATGTCCTCGATGAAGTCCATGAGGCTCAGCGATTCCTCCGGGTTCATGCCCGCTGCGGGCTCATCCAGCAGCAAGAGTTTTGGGTTCAGCGACAGGGCCCTTGCGATCTCCAGTTTTCGCTGGTAGCCGTACGGAAGGTTTTTCGCCTTCTCGTATGCCTTATCACCCAGCCCGACAAGTTCGAGAAGCTCCAGCGAATCTTTGATTACCCGCTTCTCTTCTGCTCTGAAGGCGCGCGTCCTGAATGCGGCATCAAAAAAACTGTATCTGGATTCAAGCTGCCGGGCGATGGCCACGTTCTGAAGCGCAGTTAAGCTCTTGAAAAGCCTCAGGTTCTGAAATGTCCGGGCGATGCCCCGCCGCGCGATCTCGAAGGGCTTTTTCCCGTCGACCCGCTCCCCGAGAAATTCGATGGTGCCGGATGTCGGCGCGTACATCCCCGTGATGAGGTTGAAGACGGTGGTCTTACCGGCGCCGTTCGGCCCTATGAGGCCTACCAGTTCACCCTCCTGTATGGCTATGTTGAAGTCCGATACGGCGGTCAGCCCTCCGAATCGCTTGGTTACTCCCGAAAGCTCTAAGACTGCCACCGTGCTCCACCTCCTGCCGATACCCGCCTCCTGAAGGGCGTGGCAAAAAACCGTCTGATGCCTTCAAACGTGATCTCGAACGAGCCTAAAAGTCCCTGGGGCCGGAGCACTATGGTAGTGACAAGCGCAAGGCCGTAGAATACCATTCTCCAGAGATAAAAGGGTCTGAAGATCTCGGGAATGGAAGTGAGTATTATGCACGCGATGATGGACCCGGTCATGCTCCCGAGCCCACCGAACACCACCGTCGCGGCAAACTCCGTCGACTTGTTGATGTCAAACATAACAGGCTGCAGGAAAGTGAGATAATGAGCGAACATGGACCCGGCGACTCCGGCGTACGCAGCGCTGATCGCGAGTGACAGCATTCTTAACCGGGCAGTATTTATACCCATCGCCTCCGCTGCCAGCTTGTCTTCCCTGATCGCTACGAAGGACCTCCCGAAACGCGAGTTGATGATATTCCTCATCAGGATGGCGCCTAACACCACGATGAGAATGGCAATAGGCAGGGTGGTGTGCTTCGGGACACCGACAAATCCCCTCGCCCCACCCGTGAGGCTGCCGCCATTATCCAGGATCAACCGTGTGGCCTCACCGAAACCCAGCGCCGCAATGGCGAAGTAGTCGCCCACCAGTCTCACGGTGGGATAGCCAATAATGACACTTGCGAGCGCGGCAAAAGCAGCAGCCGCCAGCAGGCCCACTACAAAGGGCATTCCGAGCCTGCCCACGAGGATTGCGGAGGTATATGCGCCGAGGGCCATGTAAGCCGCGTGGCCGAAACTGAACATCCCGGTGAACCCTGTGAGAAGGGAGACGCCTAGGACGCCCATCAGGTTTACGCATATAATGATCATTACACCCTGGATGTAGGCCATTCTCTTACCCTCCTCACACTTTCTCTTCCACGTACTTACCCATTAGCCCGCCAGGCTTAATCAACAATACAGCGATGAGCAACGCAAAAACGAACAGGTCTCTGAGCTGGGACGAGAGAAACGCAGCGACAAACGCTTCCATCACGCCCAGGAGTAAAGAGCCTGCTATGGCGCCGGGCAGACTCCCCAGCCCACCGAAAATGGCCGCCACAAACGCCTTTATGGTCAGATATCCTAGCTGGGGGTAGACCGTATACTTCATTCCCAAAAAGACCCCTGAAAACCCCGCCAGGATGCCAGCTATCAGGAATACCATTCCGACGAGCCTGTTTACGTTCACTCCCATGAGCCCGGCAGCTTGCAGATCATATGATGCAGCCTGGATCGCGGTGCCCTGCTTCGTTCGGGTGATAAAATACTGGAGCACTATGAGAAAAAGAAACGCCATGGCAGCGGCCATGATATCCATTTTGGATATACTGACCAACCCCAGATTGACGCCTGTTGCAGCCAGTACCCGGGGGTACGTCCTGAACTTAGGGCCGATGGTTGCCACTATAGTGTGTTCACAAAAGATCGCTATGCCCATCGATGCAATGATGAAGTAAAGGGTCGGGCTGTTCCGCTCTCGGATCGGGCGGTATGCCACTCGTTCGGCAGTCATCGCCGCGAGCCCGGCTGTCAGGATCGCCAGCAGCACCGCGGGTATAAAAGGCAGGGACATGGAAGTGATGATAAAAAAGCCCGCATATGCGCCTACCACCAGGAAACTGCCATGCGCGAAGTTCGAGAATCTCAGGATGCTGTAGATCAGGGAGTACCCCACGGCAATCAGGGCATAAATGGACCCGATGGATAGGCCGTTTACAAGTTGTTGCAGAACGCGGGAAAGGATCAATAAGATCTCCTCCAAGCCGTGATTTAGGTTGGCTGATCCGCCACCCCGGCGTGCCCTGCCGGTACTCCCGGCAGGGCAACGCCTGCGACGGCCTCTGTTGGTCCGCCTAGTCCTCCGGTGCGTAGTTCTTCAGGAACCTGATTTTGTCACCTTGTACCACGTGAATAGCTGCCAGCTTGTTCAGCGGGTTGTGGGTTTTGGGATCCATGGTAATGGTCGCATGCTGCAGCTTTACGTTCTTTGCGTTCTCAATCGCGTCTTTCAGCGCCGGACCGTCTGTCGTGCCGGCCCGTTTTATCGCATCAACCAGGAAGTAGACGATATCGTATCCCATGGCTGCATTGGGCTCAGGATTCGCGTCTCCGTACTTCGCGGTATACTTCTCCAAGAGACCCCTCAAACCCGGGTCTTCCCAAGAGAAGTGGCTCACCCAGTAGCTACCCTGCAGCTCCTCGCCTGCCATTTCCAGCATGGTATTGCTGTAACCGTCGCCCCCCATGAAAATGACATCATTCATGCCCAGTTCACGGGCCTGCTTTGCAGCAAGCGCGATCTCCTTGTACAGGTTCGGCAGAAGGAGGACTTCTGGGTTTTTCTGCTTGATCTCAGAAAGCTGCGGCCTGAAGTCAACGTCTCCCTGCTTGAACGCGAGCTTTGCGACGACCTCGCCGCCGAGCTCAGTAAGTCTCTTCTCAAAGTACTCGGAGAGACCGACCGAGTAGTCGGAAGTGACCTCATACAGAATGGCTGCTTTCTTCTTGGCAAGGTCCTTCACCATGAAATCAGCCAGCACTTTGCCCTGGTACGGGTCAATGAAGCACAGCCTGAAGGAATATGGGCGCACGTTCCCCTTCTCGTCCACCGTCACCTTGGGATTCGTGGGGAACGAGCCGATCTGCGGGATCTTGGCTGCCTCGACGATAGGAGCGCACGCCAGGTTGATACCACTGTAGTTGGAACCGAGAACCGCAATAACCTTGTCCTGTTCGATAAGTTTCTTGATAGCGTTGACACCGTCAGTGGCGTTGCCGCGAGCGTCCCCTACGAACAGCTCGATCTGCTTGCCCAGCACGCCGCCGGCCTTGTTGATCTCTTCAACAGCCATCTTGGCACCGTTCACTTCAGCCTGACCCCACACCGCACCGTCACCGGTGATATTTGCGAGGTAACCGATCCTGATGGTATCAGGAGCCTTGCTGGTTGTGCAGCCTGCCGCCACAAAGCTCAACATAACGCCCAACAAAAGGATCGCAACCAGTCTCTTCATTTCAATATGCCCCCTCTAAGCTAGATTCTAAAACAACCCGGATCTCACTACGTCCTCATGTTTCACCTCCTAACTTTGCCGCTTGCACGTGTCACACTCCGATGTCGGGGGCACACCACCCTGTCTCCCCTCCCACGAACGTTGCAAGCGTACGAGTTGACAAGATCTCCATGGGGGCAATTTCGTAGAGGTTATCGGACAGGACTACCATGTCGGCTAGGTATCCCACCTGGATCTTGCCTTTTCGGTCCTCAGCAAACTCGGCGAAGGCACCGTTGACCGTAAACATTGTGAGAGCGTCATCCACGGATACCCTCTCCCGGGGGTTCCAGACGCGGTCAGACAAGCCGCCGAGTCCCGCCCGGGTGACCGCTCCGTAGATTCCGATCATCGGGTTCACCGGGTCCACGGGTACGTCTGACCCTGCCGTGCAGCAGATGCCTGCTTCTTTCAGCGTTCTTATCGCATACCCCTGAAGTTCCCGGTCTGGCCCCAGGCGTTTGGGCATCCAATCCACCTCGTACGGGATAAAGCAGGGCTGCATGTCTGCGATGACCCGGAGTCTCTTCATCCTTGCGACTATTGCCTCGTTCACCACGCCGCAGTGGACAATGCGGGGTCTTCGGGCGCCAAACTGCATCGCCGCTTCTATTGCATCGAGGGAAGTCTCCATGGCCAGATCCCCCAGTGCGTGAATGGCGAGCTGCCGGCCTGCCCTGGTTGCAGCCACTACGAGGCTCTTCAGGATATCCGGTTCGTGCACCAGAAAGCCGCAGTTTCCCGGATCGTCGGAGTAGTCCGTGCTCAAAGCCGCGGTCCTTGGCCCGAACGCTCCGTCTTGCCAAAGTTTGGCGGGTCCTGTTCTCAACCAATCATCGCCTTCACCTGTGCGGCCGTTGAGAGCGGCTAGGTCTTCCGGTTTCCAGACGGGGTCTCCGAGGTACACCCGGAGCGGCAGCCTGCCCTGCGACTGGAGCCGCCGGCAGAGCCGCTCACCTTCTGCGTCTATGGAATGAACGCTCGTGATCCCGTATTTCAGGCATTCCTGCATGGCTGCCAGTATCATGTCCTCTTTTTGTTTGTCCGTGGGCGGGGGTATGATGGAAAGCACAATCTGCATCGCCGTTTCGTGCAAAAGCCCGTTGCAGTCACCCGATTCGTCGCGGACGATCCTGCCGCCGGAAGGGTCTGGCGTGTCAGGACCGATGCCCGCCAGATCCAGCGCCACTTTGTTAACCAAGGCCGTATGGGTACACGATCTCGCAAGGTAAACCGGGTTTACCGGTGTCAGGTCATCTATATGGAAGCGAGTGGGGTTTTCCCTTTCCGCAAATCTTTCCTGGTGCCAGCCCCACCCGAGGAGCCACTCTCCCGGGGCCAGCGTCTTCACCCGTTGCGCGATCCGGCGCCTGAGTTCGTTTAGAGAGTCGCAGTCCGACAGATCCAACTGCGTCAGCGTCTGGCCGAACCACAAGAGGTGAGCATGGGCATCGATCAGGCCGGGTAGCACAAATCTACCCCTTAGATCCACCACTTCGCCGCCTTGCCTGTATTTCAGAACGTCTTCATTGGATCCCACAGCAGTGAATCTTCCATCAGATACCGCTACCGCCTTGGCCCACGGCCTTTCGGGATCCATGGTCCTTATCACGCCGTTTATGAAACACTTTGCCAATGTGATACCGCCTGCCTCTCCCAGAATTCAGTTGAAAGGATATATGCATGTACCTGACACTAGCGTTTTCCTTGAAACTGTTCCACGTTTTGTTTTTCAGTCACGAACCTGTTCCAGTAGGTTCTCCTGCTGTGGCATAAGCCGAGGCCGGCCAGCATTTGGGCCCACAAAACACACGCGCCTGCCGGATCCACGACAGGCACACTGTGACCTGAGGCAATGAGCCGCTGTTCAAGAGCGTTCGCTGTGCCTGTCATGCCAGTACAACCGAGTATGAGTACATGCGCACTGTCATTTTCCACCGAAAGTAGCGCCTCTCGTTCAAGCGCTTGCAGGAGCCGGTCCCGGTCATCAAGTCCAAGCACGGGGATGTCTACAGAGCGAACGGAGGCCAGCCTGCGCGACAGGCCGAGCCTTGAGGCAGTATTGCAAATGTTTCCGACCAGGCTACCAAGCACCGTGATTACAGAGAAGGAAACACCGAGAGAAGCAGCCACCAGCATCGAGGACTCGCCAGCACCAGTGACGGGTATACGCGTGGACTCCCGGGCTGCTTCAAGTCCTGGATCCGCAAAGCAGTAAATGGCGGCAGCATGAAACCCCTGAGCTTCCGCTCGCCGGGCAACCTTTACAACTTCCTCGGCTGCTTCCGCCACGTCTATCTGACTTTCGATAGACCTTGGTCCGCGCGCAATTCTCTCAGCAAACACGCAGACGCCCTCGGGAAGAAAGCGGCTCACTTCATCTTCTATTACACTGTCCGGCGTGTCCGATATCACCGGTCTAATCAGCCTGATGCTTAACACATTTACCTCCAGATCGCCACAGCGGCCACGAAAGTGCTATTATACCTGTTAGGTGCTTACTTATTCTATCCTTTTGCTGTGAGTCCTGCTTGCAGGGATAAGGTTTACGCTGTCATTGACAGGGAAATGTGGAACGTACTGTTGACAGAGTATAGCGGTTAAGGCCTTCACACCGCCTAGCCAGCCTGCGCCAGCTTAACAACACATTCCTCGAAAATATCCAGCGCCTGTCTGATGTTGTTCTCCGAGTTCGCAAACGAGATTCTGATATGGCCGTCCCCCCATTTCCCGAAACAAGTACCGGGTAGTACGGCGACTCCACCATGGTCAAGTAGATAGTCAGAAAGCGTATGACAATCAAGTCCCGTGGCCTTGATATTCGGAAACGCGTAAAAGGCCCCCTTAGGCATGACGCAAGATACGCCTGGTATCGAATTCAAGCGTGACACAACGATGTCCCGCCGCCTGCGGAATTCATCCACCATCCGCGCGGTGGGTTCCATTGACCCCGAAAGAGCTGCAACTCCCGCATCCTGGATGAAAGGAGGCGTGCATGAGCACGAGTTGATCATGAGTTCCGTGACGGCCGTCGCAATGTACTCCGGGGCAACGGCATAGCCCAGCCTCCAGCCCGTCATAGCGAAGGTCTTTGAAAACCCGTCGACGAGAATGACTCGGTCGACCATCCCAGGCAGGGACACGATACTGCGATGCGGCCCGTCGTATACGATAGAGCTATATACCTCGTCGGAAAGAACCATACAGTCGTTCTTCACGCAGAGCTCAGCCAGCCTCGCCAGATCCTCTTTGCTCATGACCCCTCCCGTGGGATTATGGGGGCTGTTGATTATCACCAGTCTGGTTTGAGGCCCCATCAATCTTTCCACCATGTCGATGTCCAGGGAGAATCCATCCTCTTCCCGGAGCGGAATCGGGACCGGTATGGCACCTGCAAATCTCGCCACAGACTCGTAGATGGGAAAACCGGGATCCGGATACATGACTTCCTCTCCCGGGTTGACGACGGCCAGCATGGAGAAAAACAGAATGGGTTTGGCCCCCGGCGTGACCACCACACGCTCGGGGTTCACTTCAATATCCCTGGTCTGGCCTATATGAGCAGAAATGGCCTTCCGTAGTGCCGGTATTCCTGCAGAAGGGCAGTATCGAGTCCGTCCCGCTTTCAGACTGGTAATAGCAGCCTCCGTAACGTGGTCCGGGGTGCCGAAATCCGGTTCGCCTATCTCCAGGTGGATTATAGACCTTCCCTGTGCCTCAAGGGCTAAGGCTTTGGCCAGTACTGCAAAAGCGGTTTCTGTTCCAAGGTTCTTCATGCGCTCAGCTAAGTTCATGCTCTCTGGAAAGCCAACGTCAACCAGGCTGTCCTTCCGACCCTCCATTCCGCGATTATAATGAGTTGCACACGTGTGAGACGATGACTAATACATGTATATCAGGTATCAAAAAAGAAAATGTATATTGATACAGTTTTACCAGTACATGAACCACATGTCAACTACTATCAGTAGTCTCCGGTAGAATGGTGTAGAGGCCTGGAAAGGAAGGTGAAGTAGGAAAGGCCACCCTCTCCCTGGCAGATGGAAAGGTAAGAAAAAACCAAATCAACCAGGAGGGATGAGAGAATGGCCCAGTACAAGATTGCCATAGACGAGGCGGTAATGCAACAATTGTTTACCCGCGACAATGGGTTAGCCGTCTTGGTGGAGCAGGCGGTTACGAGAGGACTCAGGAGCGTGAGGGCCACCGGAACGGGCACCGGGAGAGGCGGCTGAAGACTCGGGCGGGAGAGTTGAATGTGCAAGTGCCGCGGGTTCGTGGGGGTTGCGGCGGGTAGACCTGGTGGTATCCGATGACCATAAGGGGCTGGTAAGAGCCATACAGACCCATTTCCAGGGAGCTACTTGGCAGCGATGTCAGACGCACTTTACCCGTAATATCCTGGATGCCTGCCCCAAGACGCTACAGGGTGAGTTTCATGGCAAGTTACGCCTGGTTTTCGAAGCCCCCGGACATGGCCACAGCCCGTCGGCTCCTGGAGCAGATTCTCCAGGACTACGCTGAACGGGCTCCCCAAGGCTACTTGATGCCTTGAGGATGGCTTTGAAGACGCCGTGCGGTGATGGCCTTTCCTGGGAGGTATCGCAAGCGCCTGAGAACCACCAACGGCGTGGAGCGGCTCAGGGAACGGGTGATACGGATATTCCCCAAAAGACTTGCTCTAAGACTTATTGGGGCAGCGCTAATGCTGGTCTACGGGGCGTCGCTACTTCGATATGACTGAGTACCTGGAGTGGAAGAACGCTTTGAAGAAGCCTACCGGGGAAAACGCTGACGTCACGCGGGCAGCTTAACCTTTACCGTCTACTAGGGAGGAAGATTTACACCACAATTCGGACTTGACTTCGCACAGATATGGCTATGTTCCGTGAGGAAACACAAAGTCTTGAGCCAGTCTTTTACAGTTCATACTGGCTGGCCAAAGGGGATACTTACCCCTTGGTGTATATTGTTGCGGGTCTTTATGTGAACTACGGCCAAGTTACATCGTAGTCTCATCTTTTTCGGTACGCGGATGAAGTGCTTTTCAAAACCATAGGCCTCATCCAGGCGGCGTTTACCCGTTCTATCGCAGTACGTTTTTTGTACAGCGTTGCCATTTGTAGCTGGATCGTGCCACTCCAGTAACCATAATGTACCCAAGAATCTAGACACGAAAAGACAACGTTTAAGGTGTATGAGAGCCGTGCGGAGGACTTATCCACCCAGCTTTAAGACGCAGGTCGTGCTGGAAATCCTCAAAGAAGGAAATACGATATCGCAAGGCCGCTGAGCACGGTATTCATCCCAACCAGCTGACCCGCTGGCGAAACCAGGCCATTGAGCACTGCCCCAGCTTTTTACTGACCGCCGTAAGGGCATTGCTACCCTGAAAGCCGGCTACGAAAAGCAAATTTGGTCGGCCGTCTAACCACTCAACTGGCGTGGTGGAAAAAAGTATCCGTGTTGATCCCATGTAACACGGAACGGGTTGAAGACAGGCAGTACCTTTGGGTCATTTATGTGGGTCACGATTCCATCCTCCTGAAGACGACGGAACACTGCTGCGTATTCTTTTTTCCGCGGTCCGGGCAGGGGGAATAGCCTGGCAGCAGGACCGGGGCACTGCCTTGGCCTCGCTTTCAAGTACTGTTGCCCGAAAACTGTTCAATCTATGATCGGGGCTGTTGAGAAAGAGTTCTCAACAGCCCGCATTCTCTGTCTCGCAAGCAGAGGGCTATCTGCTTACCCCTTACTTATGAGCCGTGGGATGGCACTGCACGCAGTCCATCTTGCCTCTTGTGTCGTCCATGCCGTCCTTGCCGTGGCAGCTCATGCAACCTGTAACGGAGGCGGGGGCGACGTACTGTACAGCGAACTTACCGGCATGATAATCGTTGAGCAGCTCGGCGGCCTTCTTTGTCACGTCTGCAGTGAGGCGCCCGCACCGCTCGCTGCGTTCAGCCGAGGTCGCCTTGTATCCGGACGCTTCGCACCACTTGGTTACCGAAACGTGGCAGAGCGGCGACCCAGATACCGACTGCACGATCTCCTTGTCAGACTTCTTAGGCTGTTCCGGCTTGAATACGGGGAACGCCGCCTCAGTGTACCACCCCATCAGTTCATTGATAACCTTCGCCCCGTCTTTCTCATCGACAACCAGCTGTATCACGGCACAGGCTCCGATCAATGCACCGCATAGGGTGGACCAGCCGGCTACGCCGCCCGCACCGAACCTGAACATATCCGTGGGCATGTAGTCATAGGGGAAGCCCACTTCCTTGCGCAGCTCGGCAATAAGGCTGTGGAACGCTCCATAACAGCAGTCCGACACCATGTACCCGTCGTATCCGCCCTTGGCTGCAGCATTCACGTCCAGCGTCTTGTAGGGCCACGGCCAGGCAGGCAGCTCCGGTGGCGCGGCTGGTGCCGGGGGCTCATTCTTCGGGGGCTCGGCTGCAGGCTTGCTGCAGCCAACCAGCCCAAGCAGTGACCCTCCGACCACTGCGCCGGCCGCAAACTTGCCAGCCTTCTTCAGGAACTCCTCTCTCGTCAGTACTCTCTTTTCGTCGATCACAGTTCTACCTCCCTCCATATTTCAGACCATGTGGTCTCGGACCCCCGAAATTAACATACCGGTAAGACTCCAGGCAGAGACAGTAGGAAGAGCTGCGCTCGCGGGTCAGATGAAGCACCGTGGAATAAGCGCACAGCATCTGGTGCTCGGCATGAACAACGCAGATGTACGTAGGCCGATGAAGGGATCGGTCTGAACAAAAAGCGCGACGCACTAAAAAGACTGTCCTGCTGTTTTCTGCCGGAGCTGGTACGCAACTAACCCCATAGCCCGCATTTTCTACCTCTTTCACAGCGGGCGGAAGGTGCGTTCCGACTTCACGAAACAAAATGGCACAACAAACATATTCATCAATTTTCTTTTACGTTTTGATCGAACATTCACAAACCAACGGATCCCAGCACGCCCCCCAGTAGTGCTTTCGCCCATCAGTAATATTATATTTCAACGCGCTCCGCCGGGTTTCCTGCTAAGTAGCGTATTAAAATTGCTTGATATATCGAAGTATCTCTTTGCCTCGTGCTACTCGCAGCGCCCGCTGCCTGCCGCTTTTTAGAAAAAACCGTGCAATACCGGGAAGACCGGCGCCCGATTCTGCCCGTACAGGGTCGTGCGAAGCAAAGACATAACGCAAGTAGTGGTAAGGGTGCGGCATCCTGTCAAAGGCGTCTGTTTACGGCAGGCGCCGGTGATGCCTGAGTCAACGCACCTGCGGTAGGACGCGGCTATTTCCCCTTAAACTGCACGCTTTTCTTTTTTTCGAGGAAAGCTCTCATGCCTTCCTTTTGGTCTTCCGTGGAGAACGTCTGGGCAAAACACTCGGCCTCCAGCGCAAGACCCGTGGCGAGGTCGGTCTCCGTCCCTCTGTTGATGGCGACCTTGCTCTGCGAGACTGCGAAGGGCGCCCTTTGAGCGATGGTCATCGCCAGCTCCTTTGCCTTCGCCATCAGCTCAGCGTGAGGTACTACCATGTCCACAAGGCCGATCTGTTGAGCAGTGGCGGCGTCTATGATCTCGCCTGTGAAAATCAACTTCTTGGCCATACCCTTTCCCACCAGCCTCGGGAGCCTTTGAGTGCCGCCGAAACCAGGGCAAACGCCAAGGCCCACCTCCGGCTGCCCCAGTTTGGCCTTGTCAGATGCGATCCGTATGTCGCATGCCATGGCCAGCTCGCAACCACCCCCGAGGGCGTAACCGGATATGGCTGCAATGACAGGTTTGGGCAGGTCTTCGATGGCGTTCATTACCCCCTGGCCGGTGAGCGCGAACTCTCTCGCCCTCACAGGAGTCAGGTTCGCCATTTCGCCGATGTCGGCCCCCGCGACGAACGCTTTGTCACCGGCACCTGTCAGTATGATCGCGCGTACGTCGTCGTACAGGGCCAGTTCCTTCATGGCCGTACCGATCTCGACGAGCACAGCCGTGTTGAGTGCATTGAGCGCCTGAGGCCTGTCTATTGTGACTATTGCTATACTCTCGTTCCGTTCCACACGTATGTACCTGAACTCCATGACACATCACCCCTCGTCAGCTCATTGGTATTGATAGAATCCCCTGCCGGACTTGCGTCCAAGATAACCGGCCTTGACCATCTTCTTCAGCAACGGGCATGGCCTGTATTTGGAGTCACCAAGTCCCTCATGAAGCACTTCCATAATTGCGAGGCAGGTATCGAGCCCTATCAGATCCGCCAGAGCGAGCGGTCCCATGGGATGGTTCATGCCCAGCCTCATCACGGTGTCTATGTCCTCTGCCGATGACACGCCCTCCATCAGGCAGTAAATGGCCTCGTTTATCATGGGAAGGAGTATCCGGTTGGCCACAAACCCGGGGTAATCCTGGACTGTCACGGGCGTCTTCCCCATGTCCTGTGCCAGCTTGAATACTACCTGGTGCGTGTGGTCTGAAGTCTGGAGGCCCCGGATCACTTCCACGAGCTTCATGAGCGGTACAGGGTTCATAAAGTGCATACCAATGACCTTCTCAGGTTTTTGTGTTGCCGAGGCGATCTCTGTGATAGAAATAGACGAAGTGTTGGTGGCGAGGATCACGTCGGGCGCAGTGAGCCTGCCGAGGTCCCTGAAAAGGCCCAGTTTCAGATCAACGTTTTCACTGACCGCCTCAATCACAAGGTCTGCACAAGACGCGTCACCCAGATCTAGCGTACCGGTAATCCGTGACATGACGGCGTCCTTCTCTTCTGCAGCGATCTTACCCTTTTCCACGCTCTTTGCCAGGAACTTCTCAATACCGGAGAGTCCTTTCTCCACAAAGCGTTGTTCAATATCCATGAGCGTCACCAAAAATCCTGCCTGAGCCGCCACCTGCGCGATGCCGGAACCCATTTGGCCGGCGCCCACCACCATGATCCTCCTCAATTCCACAAGAGATACCCCCTTGGTCAAAATACTTCAACCAATGTGGCCTCGCCCTGAGCTGCACCGCTGCAAATGCACGCAAGCCCAAGACCTCCGCCTCTGTTCCTCAGCTCATATATAAGCGTCATGAGTATCCTTGCGCCGCTTGCGCCTATTGCGTGACCGACGGCGATTGCACCGCCATTTACGTTCACCTTGCCAGGGTCTATCCCGGCAACCTTAATGGAACACAGGGTGACAGCCGCGAACGCCTCGTTGATCTCTACTGCGGCCATGTCGTCCCAAGTAAGGCCGGCTTTCTTCAGCGCCTGCTCCGCTGACATGGCGGGTACAATGCCCAGTTCGGCAGGTTCGGCGGAAACCGCTCCTGTAGAGACGACACGTGCCAGGGGTGAAAGAGACAGCCTTTCCGCCTCAACTTCATCCATCAGCAACAGAGCAGCAGCCCCGTCGTTTATGCCGGGGGCGTTCCCCGCCGTGACCGTACCATCCGGCGAAAACGCGGGCCTTAGGTTTGCCAATCTTTCCAGCGTGGTGTCGGGTCGGGGATGCTCATCCTCAGAAAACTGCGTTTGGTTGCCCTTTTTGTCCCGGATCGTAACCGGCTCTATCTCCGAGTTGAAGAAACCGGCTTCACGCGCGCGGGCATACTTCATCTGGCTTGAAAGTGCCCAGCGGTCCTGTTCCTCTCGAGAAATCCCATACCTCTTAGCGATGAAATCCCCATGCACTCCCATGTGCCTGTCGTAGAACGGACACGTTAGCCCGTCATATACCACGCCGTCTACCGCCCGAGAGTTACCAAGACGCGCACCCCACCTGACCTGGGGAAGGTAATAGGGGACTGCGCTCATGTTCTCCATGCCGCCCGCCACGACCACTTTTGCGTCCTTTGACCTGATCATCATGTCCGCCATGTTCACCGCGCGTAGACTCGAGGCACACACCTTGTTAATCGTATCAGAAGGAACACTTGGAGGCAACCCTGCTTTCAAGCTGGCCTGCCTCGACGGGATCTGACCTGCCCCGCTCTGTACGACCATTCCCATGAGTACGTAGTCTACGGAAGAGCCGGGAATCCCAGCTCGCTCCAGCGACCTGCGTATAACGATGCTTCCGAGGTCGGTTGCGGGTAGGTCCCTGAGCCGGCCTCCGAACGCTCCAAAAGGAGTTCTGCATGCACTAACAATTACTGTGGACACCCGGCTTTTAGACCTCCCTTGCCTTTCAGTTCTCCATGTAATGCTTAATCAGTTCTTCCACACGCTTTCCGGTCAGCCTTCCGTACGTCTGATCACCGATCATCAGCGCCGGTGCCAGCCCGCAGGCTCCGAGGCACGCCACTCTCTTCAGAGTGAGCTTTCTGGTCATCCGTGGTCTCGCTCGGGCCGATGCCCAGTCTTTCGCCGACCTTCTCCAGCATGCGCTCGCCGCCTCTTACGTGGCAAGCAGTTCCAAGGCACACTCTGATTACGTGCTTGCCTCTTGGTTTTAAGTGAAACTGCGCGTAGAAGGTGACCACTCCGAATATCTTCGACAGGGGCACGCCCGTTGCTAAAGAGACTTCAGATAGCGCCGGTCTGTTAACCATACACCGCCTGGATCTCCTGCAGCACTCTCATGAGTGCTCCCTTTGTATCCTTGTGGCGGGTAAGCATCTCCCGCACTGCATCAAGGTTTATGGTTTCATGTGATACGTTCATTGGGCATCCACCTGGCGGCTGCGCGGCATGTTCATCATGGGGGAAAACCCCATGGTCTCAGACCCGGATATCCCCACGTCAGGTATCTCCCGGCGCCTTCATGGCAAATTCCCATTTTAGCCCTGTGTTAAAGCCTGCGCCGCCCCCTGAGTCCCGACTTGACTTCCTCGATGACTTCTTCAGGGGTCATTCGGGTGAGCACCGAAACTAGGCCAGAATAGCCGTCCATGGCGATGTATTCGTCGATGCTCTCCGGGTCAATAAAGCCACACTTCTTGAGCACGATTCTTTTCTGTTTCATATAAAAGGGATTGCCCGGGTAAGGGGCCTCCGGAGTGGCTACTTCGCCCACAACCCACTCCTGCACCGGGACGTGCTCTTTCAAGTGGCTTTCAACGATGCGTGAGACCTTCTTGGGGGTAACATTTCCATAGGTTACGCGAGGGCTTCCAGGAAATTGAACATCGACCAGGACTTCCTGTTCGCACATAGCTATGCAGCCGACCTTTTTTATGGTGGCTCTTAAATTATGCTTGTCCATTTCTTCCCAAAGCGCTTTTAAGACATCCTGAGCCCACGCGGCAATACCGCAAGTGCCCATCGCCACAAGAACCTGCGGTTGGGTGATTGGCGCACTTGCTTTCCCCTTTACCCTTTCACGTCGCTCCAAAAATGCATGGAGTTGAGCAGACATTTGCCTGAAATTACCTCACAGGTTCTGGATGTGACGATACCCACTGATCTATTCACCGGGAGGTTTTGTTCTCCTTCTAATAAGAGCCGCCGTGCCATCTGCAGTAGCTCCGATATAATGGTGTAAAATTGGGAGTCTAGGAGCAGAAAAGGCCACCCTCCCTCTGGTAGATGTATAAGGTAATCACACACCAACATCACTAGGAGGGATAAAGGATGGCCCAATATCAGGTTACCATAGGCGGCGAGATTTTGCAGCATCTATTTACTAGGGATGATGGTTTGGCCCGGCTTGTAGAGCAGGTGGTCAACCAGATCCTCCAAGCCCAGGCCACGGAGCAGTTGAAGGCCAAGCCCTATGAGCGCACCGAAGAGCGGCAAGGTTATCGCAATGGCCACCGAGAGAAGCTTCTCAAGACGCGGGTGGGTTAACTTACATTGCTGGTTCCCCGGCTGCGTAGCGGGCACTTCTCCACCGATCTGTTCGAACGTTATCAGCGGAGTGAGCAAGCGTTGCTCCTGGCCATGGTGGAGATGGTCATCAACGGGGTATCCGCTCGAAAAGTAAGGGCCTGGATGTGACCGTCCGTGAGTGGAACGATCGAAGCCTCGGCCATCAAGAATACCCGTTTCTGTTGGTGGACGCCCTGGTAATCCGCGTGCGGAAAGATGGCCGGGTACGGCTCTGTAGCACCCTGATCGCCACCGGGATCAATCGGGAAGGCTATCGCCAGATCCTAGGCTTGGTAATCGGCGACAGCGAATCGGAGGCTAGCTGGTCTGAATTTTTCGGCCGGCTAAAGGCGCGGGGTGGACCTGGTTGTATCCGATGACCACAAGGGCCTGGTGAGAGCCGTGGAGACCTATTTTCAGGGGGCGACATGGCAACGGTGTCAGACCCACTTTGTCCGCAACATCCTGGACGCCTGCCCCAAGGCTCTGCAAAGCGAACTACATGGACGGCTGCGCTTGATCTTGTGACGCGCCGGATCTGGCGACGGCGCGGCGGTTTATGGACGAGGTGATCCGGGACTATGGCTATCGGGCTCCTAAGGCAGTGGAGCGGCTGGAAGCCGGTTTTGAGGACGCCATGGCAGTGATGGCGTTGCCTCAGAGATACCGAAAGCGGTTACGGACTACCAACGGCGTAGAGCGGTTAAACAGGCGGTCCTATTGGAGATCGACGAGGCTTGGATCACTGGACACCGCTATTTCGACATGGCGGAGTATTGGGAGTGGAAGGTGAGTGTGACAAAAGCAGTAACAGTGGACACGCGTTCGCAGGCAGCTTAAAATAAGGCAGCATCATCTACCAGAGGAAGTTTTACACCACAATCCGGACTTGACCCCATCTGTCAGTGCCCCTGCCGGAAACCTCCAACGAGCGAGAGGAATTCGGAAGATCGATCCAGTATTAATTCTCGGAGGGAAAAGCGGATGCAGCGTGATCACAAACACTTTTACCTGATACTGCGGGGCAGACTTCACGCGTGGATCGCAAAGTGCACGCGGGGTTCAAGATTATCCGACCTGGTGCTCGCCATTCCGGACCTGTTTTACTTGATGTGCCGCATGTTGGGCGACCCCAGGGTCTCCGCCTCTGACAAGCTCCGGTTCGCCGGCGGGATCTCCTACTTTATGTGGCCAGCCGATCTCATGCCCGACGTCATGTTCCCTTTTGGATTCCTGGACGACATGGTCATATGCGCGACGATCCTCGATAAGTTCATCAGCCACGCGCCAAAAGAGGTAGTGCTGGAAAACTGGCCGGGCAGCCAGGACGTACTCGGCCTCATACGCCAGCTGCTTGGACTCGCACAGTTCGTCAGCCGAATTCAAAGAAGCGGCAGAATGCGACGAAGAAGTAAAGTAGCCCCCGCCAGGTAACGCAGGGGCGCTCCCAGTTTCCAATTATAGGTGACATTTCCCTTCTTCCAGCCGATAGTTCGGAGACTCTTTGGTGATATCCACGTCGTGGGGGTGACTCTCTCTGAGACCGGAGCTGGTGATCCGGACGAACCGGGTCCGCGTCTTCAGTTCCTCAATGGTGGCCACGCCGCAGTAACCCATGCCGGAGCGCAAACCGCCTATGAGCTGGAACACAGTCTCCGCGAGCGGGCCTCGGTACGGAACGCGTCCCTCGATCCCCTCAGGCACCAGCTTCTGCGCAGGCTCTTGGAAGTACCTGTCCGCTCCCCCGCTTCGCATCGCGCCGATGCTTCCCATGCCGCGGTAAGTCTTGTAGGTACGGCCCTGGTAGATCTCAAATTCGCCAGGGCTTTCATCTGTGCCTGCGAACAGGCTGCCGATCATCACTGAGCTGGCTCCTGCGGCGAGCGCCTTCACCACATCGCCCGACCACTTGATTCCACCATCTGCGATCACTGGGATCCCGTGTTTATCGGCTTCCCTGGACGCATCGAACACCGCGGTGAGCTGGGGCACTCCAATCCCTGCAACCACTCGTGTCGTGCATATAGAGCCCGGGCCCACACCAACTTTGATAGCGTCCGCGCCCGCCTCGATCAGGGCACGGGCTCCCTCCGCCGTGGCCACGTTTCCCGCCACCAGTTCCACGTGGGGGAATCGCTCCTTTATGGCCCGCACGCTATCTATAACGCCTTTTGAGTGGCCGTGGGCCGAATCTACCACAATTACGTCCACCCCGGCCGCAACGAGGGCCTCAACACGTTCCTGAGTATCGCGGCCTACTCCTACCGCAGCGCCGCAGAGCAGTCGCCCCTTGGCGTCCTTTGCCGAGTTCGGGTACTTCTGTGCTTTTTCAATATCCTTGATTGTGATGAGGCCTTTTAGCACGTGATGCTCGTCCACAAGGGGTAGCTTTTCTATCTTATGCTCCCTCATGATCCGTTTCGCCTGTTCCAGTGTGGTACCTACGGGCGCTGTGATCAGGTTCTCGGAAGTCATGATATTACGGATCTCCTGGTTGAAGTTCTCCTCAAACCTGATGTCGCGGTTGGTCAGAATTCCAACAAGCCTGCCGCCCTCCACTATGGGAACCCCGGAGATATGATAACGGCTCATCAGGTCGACCGCCTGCTGAACCGTGTGGTCTGGAGACAGGAATATCGGGTCGATGATGATGCCGTGCTCAGAACGTTTCACCTTATCTACTTCCTGAGCCTGGGCAGCGATGGGCATGTTCTTGTGGATGACCCCGATGCCGCCCTCCCTGGCCATGGCGATAGCCATCCGCGCCTCGGTCACCGTGTCCATGCCGGCGCTCGCCAGCGGTATATTCAGCCTCACGTTCCTTGTGAACCGTGTCGACACATCAACATCGCGCGGGACCACTGATGAATAAGCAGGAACCAACAGTACATCGTCAAAGGTCAACCCCAGTTTTTCAAACTTGTCCTCCTGCTTGTTTTTCATGTTTTCTCCCTCGATATCACGATTTTTATATATCATACTACATAGGATCTCAGGGGAACAAGTTAAATCAGATGACTGTGTGCGTCAAGATATAGCAAGTGAAAACTCCATATCCACTCTGTCGAAGTGATCTCTCGTAAAGACAAACTTGATCCATTCTAGCTAACGTCCCTGTAACGCAAGTATAAGGCCCTGAGCCAAGAGAATGTCTTCTTTCACAGGATTATCTGACTTGAATCTGGTGAGGTCCTATGAACACAGCAGCCTGAAGCACATGAAACTTGATTGAAGCTGGTAATGGGCTGCAAAAGCATCTTGAACATGAGACCTCTGTCGCCGCTTTGCAGGTTGGCTACTTCTACAAGTAGCGCCGAAGGCCTCATTTCTCATCTTACCTCCGTTCCACTACCAAAACTTTACTGCCCGATCACGTAAAGAAATCACTAGTCCTGGTCAAAGGGAGAGGCAAGGTAGCTGTCAGGCACACGGATTTTGACCATCTCCATCTGATAGTTTCGCGTGAGGAACAGAAGCAGTCTGACGGCCTCTCCGGAAAGTCCCGCTTCCAGGAATACGTGCGTGGCCTTGGTCGCGGGTTCATACCGTTGCTGAGGCAAGAGTCCCGCGAGGTACTCTTCCAGTTTTTCTGTCAGCCGGTCCGCGGCTCTTCCATCCCTCAGCCCGGCCCTCACACAGGCGAGTGTGGCGAGGCTGACCGCCTGCTCGCACGGGTCGTCAAGAGGGGCGGCGAGTAGAGCGTGCAGGTAGTGATCCGCGAGCGCGCCGGCCTCTTGTGGTCGGCCTGCCTTCAGCAGGCACAGCGCTTTTTCGCTGATGGTGTAAATGTAGTGGGGGTCGCCCGCGGTCCTGAGCGCCAAAGAGGCATCAAAGAGAGAAATCGCGTCCGCGTACATCCCCTGCCTGGAGAACCCCATACCAATGTTGCTCATGATATCCGATCGAGTTCCGGGATCAAGTCCCGCCCGGCATGCCGTCTCCAGCGCTCTTTCGTGCCAATACCGGAATTCACCCCATCTGTTCTCCAGCTCATAGGTCAGGCCGCAGCCCATCAGGGCTCGGGTCTCATGAACGCTGTCTCCAATCCTCTTTGACTTGATGGCAACAGCCTTAAAGCACTTCCGGGCCTGTTCTGTGAGTCCAAGGCTGAGCGATGCAATACCGAGGTTCTGAAGTATCTTTATGACTAGCTTTTCACGCTCAGTGCCCTGTTCGCAGGATACTGCATATCCCAGACTGTCGATAAGTTTGCACGCCGCGGATAGGTAATTGCCCTGTTTCATCAGAAGAGCGCCGGAGCTGTAGCTTGCTGCAGCTGCCTCATACCAGCCGGCTGCTCGCACAGCCTCCTGGGCTGCAGCGTCATATAGCTTTATAGATGTATTGTATTTCCCCCTGTGATACTGCAGGTACGCGCGGTGGCCCAGAAGTCGGGCGTAGTTAATCTTGGACAGGTTGTCCGTTAGGGCGCGCGACTGGATGATGGAAAGCACCCGAGCCAGTACCTCCATCTGGTTTTCGCGCCTTGCGACGGATGCCAGGTTCAGAAGGTCGGTTACTCTCCTGACATCCTTCAGGTACTCAGCAACCAGCCTTTCAAGGGTCGTCCCCAGCGCTCTGGCCAAGTACTCAAGGCTGTTCGGCGAAGGGAGGACCTTGCCGAGTTCAATGGAGCTCAGGTTGGCAACTGTCATCTGTTTGCCCGCAACTTCCCTGAGCGATAAACCCTTCTTCACCCGCAATTCCCTTATGGCATTACCCACAGCAGACACGCGCATCCCCTCGGAATTCAATTGAAGTCGCTCACTTGTCCCGATCCGCAAATTCAATTGACAGGTCAGACAATCTTTCCAGCAAAAGACGTTCACCAAAAAAGAAATCGGACTTCACAAGGAGGCAAAAATCGGTGCTAAAGAAAGTATTCTGGTGGTCCCTGTGGTATCTTACCTTGTTGGTAGGTATCCTCGGCAGCATTAAACCACCAATAGAGGAACCTATTTGAGGGCCGGGTCTTCCTAAAACACAAGCCAACTACCACCCAACTCCCCCAACTCCCTATTTCCATATTTGACTGAGGTTGGATGATTCCTGCATCCAACCTCACGTCAAATATGTCATGTTTTTTTCAAGGAGGCACCATGATACATACAAGCGTATGGGCGCAAGAGTTAGTTCTAGCGGCGGGGTTGGCCATTGTGGTTGCAATAGTATTTCTGAGGATAAGGATACGGGGGCCAAAAGCGCTGAGCCCGATCTCTCCTCAATCGCTCTACTTAGATGGCAAAGCGGAGATCTCCCTGGGTGAACACAGCCCTTTTAAGGTAGTGTTCCTTCACCTGAGCCTGAAGTGGCTTAAGCAGGACGCGACAGTCCATTGCTGCAATTTCGACAGGGTGCTGATCAGACCGAAGAGAGCGGGCCCCCTCTTGTCGTACGATACTATAATTGATGGATGGCCGTACTGCACCGGCACGGCGGTGGAAACACGATATGGCCGCCTTTCCGTTATCGTAGATGTACCTTGTATGAAGGATACGCAACTGGACATTGTTCTCTCGTTTCCGGCAGAAGAACCGGTTCCGAAGGAATACGTAGTGATCTATGAGCATCAGCCCAAAACCGGCCGCTGGGGAACACCTACCACGTGGGTCAGGTCAGAGACAGTGATATGCCAATAGACGCCGCGTTACCGGGTCCCGACAGACGATGTACGGGGTCCGTTTGTAATTTTTTGGGGGGCGCTGGTGATACTTTATGCCGGTGGCGCGTTCACCCGGCGATGATCCTCGTCCAAATGCCCCTGCTAAGATACCCGCGACCCGGGAGTATGGCCGCTTCAATGCTTACCCGGGTCCTTCCCACATGTTGCAAACAACCGGCCTTTGGGCTTTGTCGGCTGTTTCGCCCTGTTCACCCTATCTCCTGAGCTGGGGTGATGCTCGTGAAGACATACCATTCTCCCCTCTTGTGAAGGAATTGTCAAACCCGCATAGAATATAGGCAGGTAGCATCTTCGTCGTTGTCCGTCGAAAGATGCCGGGAACGGACCGTCCCGGTAGAAACATACCGAAAGCAAGGAGGACTGCGCATGCCACTGGATCCAACGAAATACCCTGACTGGCAAATTGCCGAAGCAGCCGAGGCCAACATGAAGACGGTCTACCAGCTCGCGGACGAACTGGGGCTGGAGAACCGCGAACTGCTCCCTCACGGGCATTACGTCGCCAAGGTGGATTTCAAAGCCGTTCTGGAACGCCTTGCGAACAGGCCCGACGGCAAGTACATTGATGTTACCGCCATCACGCCGACCCCGCTGGGTGAAGGCAAGTCCACGTCGACTATGGGCCTTACCCAGGGTATGGGCAAACGCGGCAAACGGGTCATAGCCACCATCAGGCAGCCATCCGGTGGCCCGACAATGAACGTGAAAGGTTCTGCGGCCGGCGGAGGGCTATCCCAATGCATTCCGCTTACCCCGTTTTCCCTGGGGCTTACCGGCGACATCAATGCCATCATGAACGCTCACAACCTGGCCATGGTAGCCTTGACCTCTCGCTTGCAGCACGAGGCCAATTACGGCGATAAATTCCTCAGCGAACGGGGCCTCAAGCGGCTTAATATCGACCCTCGCAATGTGGAGATGAAGTGGGTTATCGACTTCTGCGCCCAGGCTCTCAGGAATATCGTCATTGGCCTGGGCGGCAAGATGGACGGCTTCACGATGCAGTCTGGGTTTGCTATCGCGGTATCCTCGGAAGTCATGGCCATTCTGGCCGTGGCCAAGGACCTGAAGGACTTCCGTGAGCGGATGGGACGTATCGTGGTGGCCTACGACAAGCAAGGCAACCCCATCACCACTCGGGATCTGGAAGTGGACGGTGCTATGACCGCATGGATGGTCGAGGCGCTGAACCCCAACCTGCTACAGACCATCGAAGGCCAGCCGGTATTCGTCCATGCCGGCCCGTTCGCTAACATCGCTATAGGCCAGTCTTCAATTATCGCAGACCGGGTGGCGCTCAAGCTGGGCGACTACGTCATCACCGAGTCAGGCTTTGCAGCAGATATAGGGTTTGAGAAGTTCTGGAACCTGAAGTGCCGCATGTCAGGGCTGAAGCCTCACGCCGCGGTGCTGGTGGCCACAGTCCGGGCGCTCAAAGCCCATGGTGGCGCCCCGCTCCCGGTGCCCGGCAAACCTCTTGACCGCGCCTATTCCGAGGAGCACCTGGAATGGGTTGAGAAGGGCTGCGAGAACCTGGTCCATTGCATCAACATTATCAAGCAGTCCGGAGTCAACCCGGTAGTATGCATCAATTACTTCCATACGGATACTGAAAACGAGATCAAGGTAGTGCGCCGCGCCGCCGAAGCTGCAGGTGCGAGGGTGGCGCTCTCCAAGCACTGGCTGAAGGGCGGCGAAGGTGCCCTCGAGCTAGCAGATGCCGTTCTCGACGCGACCAACGAGCCCAATGATTTCAAGTATCTATATGAGTTAGAGACACCGCTACGCGAACGGATCAACCTAATCGCCACGCGGGTGTACGGGGCTGATGGTGTGGACTACTCCCCCGACGCACTGGAGAAGGCCAAGCGGATGGAGGCAGATCCGGAACTTCAGAAGCTGGGAACCTGTATGGTCAAGACTCACCTCAGCCTTTCAGACAACCCCACACTGAAGGGTGTTCCCAAGGGGTGGAGGCTGTTCGTGCGCGATATTCTCACCTACAAAGGAGCAGGCTTTGTAGTACCGGTAGCAGGTACCATCAGTCTCATGCCTGGCACCTCATCCGATCCCGCCTACCGCCGCATCGATGTGGATGTGGAAACAGGGAAAGTCAGAGGCTTGTTCTAAGATCTGTCTGAGAAGACTTTTTGTTCACGCCCCTCTCTTTGAGAGAGGGGCGTGTTTGATTGGCGCCGCAGGAGAGGTATCTTAGGACTTACGCCCCTTGAGTAACCGTCAACTACAGCAGTGCAGGTGACTTCGATCACACCTGCAGTCCACAAAACATACCAGGTACTTCACGTGCCGGACCTATATTGATTCCACACCGTTTGATATCAATTGTTCGCCCTGAAGCTCCAGGGTTTTGGCAATTAACTAGACCCGTCGGCACCACCAAGCGACTGCGGAGCCCTTTATCCTCAAACGGTCGCCGCAGTAGGCGTACAATAGGCCTCAGGCGGCGAGTTCAATCCCCATATTTCTCCTTAAACTTGGCCAGGGCGTCTGCCTGCATTTTGTAGCAGTGTTCATCTGACGGAAATACGCGGTTTTCTACGTCCTGCCTGTACTGCTGCAGTGCATCGAGGATTATGCTGTTTAAGTTCGCATACTTCTTCACGAATTTCGGCGTAAACGCATCGAAGAACCCCAACATGTCGTGGACAATCAACAGCTGTCCATGGCAGTGGGGCCCTGCGCCTATGCTGATAATCGGTATGCCGGCTCGATCAGTAATCACTTTGGCAACCTCCGGGGGAACAGCTTCAAGCAAGATGGAGACAGCACCCGCCTCCTCTATCGCCTTGGCGTCGTTGATGATGGCCTCAGCAGCCTGGATATCCCTTCCCTGAGCCTTAAAACCTCCTAGCATGGCCATGGACTGCGGGGTGAGGCCCAGGTGGCCCATCACCGGGATTGTAGCCTTCGTCAACGCCTCCACCACATCCACCACGTTTCTGCCGCCCTCCAGCTTGACCGCGTCAACCCCCGCTTCCTTCATGAAACGTCCCGCGTTCCTTACAGCTTCTTCCACGCTAACCTGGTAGGACATGTAAGGCATATCGCCGATCACGTAGGCGGTGGGAGCGCCCCGCCGCACTGCCTTGCAGTGTTCTACCATAACGTCCATGGTGACCGGCAAGGTCGAGTCGTAGCCAAGAATCGTCATCCCGAGCGAGTCGCCTACTAGAATGATGTCAATTCCTGCCCGCTCCTCAAGTAGCGCCATGGGATAATCATACCCGGTAATCATCGTGATGGGCTGTCCCTTCGCCATCTTCTCTCTCAAAGTCTGAATAGTAACCTTGCTTCGCATATTAACACCCCTTTCTTTATTCCGCCTCAAAATGGAAATCGAGCGGCTTAACAGATACGGCCGAAGGTGTGCCGGATCGCCCGGCACAGCCCTCGACGCACTCGTACTGTAGTATTTATAGACTGATGCCACGAATTCCTTGCTCTACCACTATGCAACAAATGCAGTTTCAGCCGACCCAAACGGTTTTTTCTGTTTTTTTCTGTTTTATTGTTTATTCCATTGCAGGAATATCCATATAGCATGTAAAATACAATTAACTTTAAATCGTATTCATATTATGACTACTAAAGGGGTGGTACGCAACTACGTGGAACCTCGCCGGCCAGGTAACAACCCCCTGGTTTTAGCCCATCGCTTAATCTTCTTACCCAGGCACCCAAAGGCGTGTTTCGGTACTCGCGCGGCTTCAGTCAGACTACAAAACATGAAATGAGGTGTGTGTAGTGAAGCGTCGTTTTCTTTTGCCGGCAACCCTCTTGATCTGTCTATTTCTTTTCGCTGCGGGCTGTAGCCCCAAGCCTCCGGGAGCAACGCCTCCGGGAGATGTAAGCAAAGAGCCGAGTTGGCCCAGTCAGGCAGAAGTGGTTTCCCGCATCGACGAGGTCATAAAGAAACTGAATGAAGGTAGAATCAGCGCAGATGAAGCCATCGCCCAGATCAAAGAAGTGATTCCAAAGCCCCCTGACTATCCTTCACGGCCTATTGAGTACATCGTCCCGTGGGGTGAAGGCGGGGGTTCTGATATGTACGCGCGTCACATCGGCAGGGATGCCTCCAAGATCATGGGCGTTCCTATCATCTTCAACAATATGCCGGGCGGTGGAGGCGAGGTGGGACTGGCCTACCTGCTCACACAACCAGCTGATGGATACACCATTTATGGGGCCATTGCAAACCAGGTTATTAACGATGCCGCAGGTACGCAGCCTCACTCGTTCACGCGCGACGTGGAGTTCATCATACGAAACCAGGGAGCTACCGAAGTTTTTTGGGTGCGCCAAGATAGCCCGTTTAAGACATGGGAAGACATGATCAGCTTCGCAAAGGCGAACCCAGGCAAGGTAAAGGTTTGCGGCGCCGGCGTAATGGGCGATGACGAGCTACGAATCGCGTACATCAACCGGGAGCTCGGTGTGGAGCTTGTATACGTGCCCTACGACTCGGTGGGGACACGGGTGTCATCCCTGCTTGGCGGTCACGTGGATGTCATGCATGAAACGGTCGGTACCGTCATAGACCTGTTCCACGCAAAGCAGATCAGGCCTTTAGCAGTGGGAGGACCGACGCGCTTTGTTGACCTTGATCCAGACATCCCCTGCACCGAAGAGCTGGGTCTTAAGCTCCCGATCGGCCGGTGGCGCGGAATTGTCACGGTGAAGGGCGTGCCATCCGAAATCATCGATTATCTGCACAACGTGCTCTACGCTTCTTCGCAGCTGCCGTACTACCGGGAGTATGAGAAAAAATTCTTCCAGCATCTCGCCAATGGCTACCTGTCAAGTGCAGAATTCAGAGAGTACTGCGAGAACGAAAAATCTGCAGTGGAAATCTTGTTGAAGGAGCTGGGCTACAAGAACTAGTTTGAAGTTGCCGTTGAGGCCTGCCCGGGCACGCCGGGCAGGCGCGCTTCGCAAGGGGAGGTATGATATTTTGAAACTGTTGGATAACATTCTCGAGAAATGCAGACCGCACGGAGACTTACTGGTAGCCTTAGCGCTACTTCTAGCGTTTGCATTGCTTCGGATCTTCAGCAAGACCCTGATTGCCACTGCTATCCGTAAAGGCCAGTGGATTTACCACGGCCCCGAGTTTTGGCCGAACACCATATTGACCTTCGGGCTGCTCCTTTGCGCCATTCTTGTAGTTTCCCTGCTGAGAAAACCGCCAATGAAGAATTGGGAAGCGGAGCCCAAAGCCACGTCAAGAGAACTTATCCGGATGCTTAAAGTCGCTGTCTTCCTGGTGGCTTATGCCTTTGCCATTCCGAGGATCGGGTTTATCCCTTCCACCATTGTCAGCGGTATCTTCTACTTGCTTGCCCTCGGAGAAAGACGACCGTTGATTGTCGCAGGGCTCCCCCTCACGGTAACCTTGCTGATACTTGTGATCTTCACCAGGATCCTCGTGGTCCCACTTCCCCGGGGTACGGGAGTATTCAGGCTGTGGAGTTTCTTCCTCTACTAAGAGTGCTCTCGGAAACCGTGGGAAGACGTGGGAATAGAGCCGAAGTAAGTGATTGAGGAGTAATGCTGACCCTGTAGGTCGTCAGGAACGGGGCTCATGAAGGAGTGTGCACCTGGAACCAGGCTCATCAAGATGAGCTTTTAGAAGGTGTACTGTTGGGTTGTGCTGCGTCTCAAGCGGCGAGGGGCCTACCGAATATCTCGGATAGGAGGTCAGGGAGAGCCTTTTGGGCCCGTCTGACCCAGGCATCGATAAGATGGGCGTGCCAAACCCGGGCCCGCTTGCTCTTTGACCGGCGCCTTTCGATCTGGTAGTCGACCTTTGCGCGTTTGAAGCAGCGTTCTGGTGCGGTGCATTGGGAAAAGGTTTTCTTCCAGACGATAGAGCCGCCAGGCGCAAGACGGTCCTGCCGTATTGCCAAGGGGAACATGGGGTTTCGCATGCCTTGACCCGGCGACCTTCGGGCAGCGCCACTTGAGGCGGTTGCGGT
>JBFMAL010000026.1:0-41878 GCA_040755615.1 Bacillota bacterium | reverse complement strand
GAGAAGTCACCGGTTTCCCGGGCAACAGGAGGTAGCAAGAGTGACCCCGACCAACGCCATGTTGATTGTCGTACGCCTCAAGATCAATCACTAACTTAACGGTTTGTCCAATTCAAAGTATACGAGGGGGTTATTCACAAGCAGATCTTTTTCGTGGAAGCAGGCGATCTCCTGCGCCATCTGGCGGAGGAGATACCTTTTGGCGAGCTGGTGGATGTACCTCCGCTCGACCCCACCGACCCCGTGAGTCCTGGGATGAACTTCCAGTACGAATCCCGGATCAAGGATACCAACATGGAGTTCAACCCCGAGACCAGCTCTCTCATGCAGGTAAAAGTCACCGACACAAGAGAGAGCCGCGGGGCCGACCCGCAGAGCTCCATGCTGTCTACGCCCGATCTCTAGCTAGACATGAGAAAACCCTTCGTACGGTCTTTGCGTTCGAAGAGTTTCTATCATCAAGGTTATTTAATTGGCGGGAGCACATGGGAATCGAACCCACCACGGACCTCTTCAGCCCGCCACTGGATTTGAAGTCCAGGAAGTCCACCAGGAACTTGTCTGCTCCCATCACATTGTAGCATCAGGCCGGCCAGGCGGTCAAGGAAACGCATCCAGCAGATCTCATGCGATGGCCACATATATCAGTACTCAAGCACCGAGTGAATTATACGTTTTGCTTTAATTTTCTTATTTGTGCATCTTTGTAGCAGTTTTTTTAGAATATCCCTGGTTAGCTATTATTTTTGTTGTCTTTACCCCTGCGGACTGTTGGAATTCTGCAATATTCGGAAGAGAAATGCAAAGTTGCGTAGAAGAGAATTTTTATAGGGGGGATTAACGTGGCTACAAGGACTTTTGCAGGGGGCATTCATCCCCCAGAGCACAAAGAGCTAACCAACTCCCTGCCAGTAGAGCAGATCGATCTGCCGCAGCAGGTGATAATCCCCCTTCATCAGCATACGGGAGCACCGTGCACACCCAGGGTGAATGTTGGGGATAGCGTAACCGTCGGACAGGTGATCGGAGACTCCGACGCGTTCATCTCGGCGCCTGTTCATTCCAGCGTGGCGGGCCACGTGGTCGCCATCGAACCCCTCCCCTATTTCAACAACACGCGCGTGCCAAGCGTCGTGATCGAAGTGGAAGGGGATCAGGTCTGGGTACCTGACCAGGACCCGCTGGATTACAGGGACATCAACGTGGAGGACATCCGCCAAGCAGTGAGACAAGCGGGCGTTGTGGGGCTCGGAGGCGCCGCGTTCCCGACTCACGTAAAGCTCACTCCTCCCAAGAATAAGCCGATTGACAGCGTGATCATCAACGGCTGCGAGTGCGAGCCTTACCTCACTTGCGACCACAGGATTATGGTGGAGAGGCCTCAGGATGTGGTGCTTGGCGCCAATATCGCAAAAAAAGCGGTAGGCGCGTCCAAGGTCTACATCGGCATCGAAACGAACAAGCCTGACGCCATCCGGGTCATGCAGGAAGTGGCGGAACAGGAACAGGATATGGAAGTCGTGCCGCTAGAGGTGAAGTATCCAGAAGGCGCAGAAAAACAGCTAATCAAGGCGATCCTGGACAGGCGCGTTCCTCCCGGCAAGCTGCCCAACGAGGTAGGTGCGCTGGTTCAAAACGTGGGTACGGCAGTGGCCATCGCAGAAGCCGTGACCCTCGGCAAACCGCTGTTCGAAATGGTACTCACGGTGACGGGACCGTGCATCGCACAACCCAAGAACTTGAAGAATCTCACGTGCTGGAGCAGTGTGGGGGATTCTCCCAGACACCGAGGAAGGTGATCATGGGAGGTCCTATGACCGGGTGGGCCCAGTCGAGCCTAGACGTACCGGTTGTTAAGGGAACAAGCGGCATCGTCGCTCTTCCCGAATGGATGGTCTCTGAAACGAAATGGCACAACTGCGTGCGATGCGGCAAGTGCGTGAAGGCATGCCCCATGTTCCTTATGCCGAGTTTCATCGGCATGTACGCTGAAGCGCACAACTACGATAAAGCCGAGAAGTTCGACGTTCTGGATTGCTTTGAGTGTGGTGCATGTGCGTACGTGTGCCCGTCAAGGAGGCCTTTAGTCCAATTCTTCCGCAACGCCAAGGCCGAGATCATGGCCCGGCGCAGGCGCGCTTAGAAGGAGGGCTAACGTATGGAAAAGCCGGATCTGCTCTACTCCGCACCTCCTCACCTGAACTCAGGAGATACCGTATCGCGGGCTATGCGTGATGTACTTTTAGCGCTGGTACCTATAGTTGTCGTCTCCACCATCTTCTACCGGTTGAACGCCATCTTCATCCTGCTCGTGTGTAACATCACGGCAGCGTTTACAGCTTGGGGCATGAGGAAACTCATAGGTAAGCCCCATTCGCTGGAGGACCTCAGCGCGTTCGTTACCGGTACGCTTCTTGCACTGGCTCTGCCCCCGACGTTCCCATGGTGGCTGGCAGTGATAGGTACCTTCCTTGCGGTGGGCGTAGCAAAGGAGATGTGCGGCGGGCTGGGATGGAATATGTTCAACCCCGCGGTGTTTGGACGAGTCGCGCTGATCATTCTGGCGCCCGCATTCGTCTGGCTTAACGCCGACATGGCTCCTCTTCACCTGCGGTTCGGGATTATAGACGTAACCAGCGGAGCAACCCCGCTCGCCCTGCTGAAACTGGGCCAAGGGCAGCTCCTGCCCAGCTACTCTGCCCTGTTCATCGCTCACCCTGGAGGCAGTATGGCCGAGTCATCCGTACTCGCTGTGCTGATCGGAGGGCTCTACCTGCTGTACAGAGGTCACATAAACTGGAGAACGCCTGTGTTCGCTATCGGAACGGTGTTCGCCCTTACCATGCTCCTGGGTTCGAACCCCTTCTATCACGTGCTGGCGGGGGGTCTGGTCTTCGGCTCGTTCTTCATGGCCACCGACTGGGTGACAACGCCCATAACGGATGCGGGCAAGATCATTTTCGGGGTAGGCATGGGCATCATCGTCTCGCTGATCAGGCTGTACCAGGCAGCGCCAGAAGGTGTGGCTTTCAGTATATTGCTCATGAATCCCCTGGTCCCGCTGATTGACGCGCTGACGCGGCCGAGGAAGTTCGGTCAGATCGTCGAAGCGCGGATACCGGTCATCCGGATTAAGACAGTGTCGAAGTAAGAATCTGAACACATCACACCCCCCTCCATCCGGCCCTGCGGGGCCGGGAGGGGGGTGTTTCGTAGAAGCCAATTCTATCCGGGAATCTTGACGCCGCGCTCCCTTGCCACCCGTAGCGCATTATCATAGCCGGCGTCAGCGTGCCTCATCACCCCGAGCCCCGGATCCGCAGTTAGTACCCTTGAGATCCGCCTGGCCATGGAGTCGGTGCCATCCGCCACAATAACCATGCCCGCATGGATGGAGTAGCCGATGCCGACCCCGCCGCCGTGGTGCACTGATACCCAGCTCGCGCCGCAAGCGGTGTTGGCGAGGGCGTTCAGTATAGGCCAGTCGGCTATTGCATCACTGCCATCTTTCATACCTTCGGTTTCGCGGAATGGCGAAGCCACTGAACCAGTGTCGAGGTGATCCCTGCCTATGACGATGGGGGCGGAAAGCTCCCCGCCTTTGACCATGCTGTTGAGCCGCAAGCCGAAGCGTTCCCTTTCGCCGTAGCCGAGCCAGCAGATCCGTGCAGGCAGCCCCTGGAACCGGATCCGCTTTTGCGTCATATTGATCCAGCGCGCCAGCGCCTGATCCTCTGGGAATTCTTCGAGCACGGCCCTGTCTGTCTTGTATATATCCTCGGGATCCCCCGAAAGCGCGACCCACCTGAACGGCCCCTTCCCCTCACAGAACATAGGCCTTATAAACGCGGGAACAAATCCGGGTATCTCGAACGCTTCTTTTACTCCCGCCTCGTACGCCTGCTTCCTGATGTTGTTTCCGTAATCAAATACTATGGCGCCACGCTTTCTCTGGCCCGCTCGATATACTGCCCCGGATCGGAGCGCCTGAGCGCCGCCGCTTCCTCCAAGGACACCCCTGCAGGTATATACCCGTTGAGCAGGTCGTGGGCGGAGGTCTGGTCTGTTACCACGTCGACTCTGATCCCCCGCATAAACAGCTCAGGCAACATGTTGGCAGCATTGCCCAGCAAGGCAATGGACAGGGGCCTGCCTTCCTTCATAGCCTGCTCGGCCATTCGGACCGCCTCATCCACATCCGCGGTCTGCGTATCGCAGTAGCCTGTCCTGACGCGCCGTTCTATCCGCTTTTCGTCCACCTCTACGGCGATGACCACACCTTCGTTCATCGTCACCGCCAGCGGCTGGGCACCGCCCATCCCGCCAAGACCCGCCGTAACTGTAAGCCGCCCTCTCAGGCTGCCGCCGAAGTGTTGCCTGGCCAGCTCCGCCAGAGTTTCATAAGTACCCTGGATGATCCCCTGGGTGCCTATATAGATCCAGCTGCCCGCAGTCATTTGGCCGTACATAGTGAGGCCCTTCAACTCAAGCTCCCGGAACGTCTCCCAGTTCGCCCACGCCGGTACTAGCATCGCGTTGGAGATGAGTACTCTCGGTGCATCCTCATGAGTGCGCACCACTCCGACAGGCTTGCCTGACTGCACAAGCAGTGTTTCATCGCTCTCCAGCTGGCGCAGGCTGTTAACTATCCGGTAATACGCTTCCCAGTTCCTCGCCGCCTTCCCGGTACCTCCGTACACCACAAGGTCCTCCGGCCTTTCGGCCACTTCAGGGTCCAAGTTGTTCATGAGCATTCGCATGGCCGCTTCTTGTTGCCAACCCTTGCAGGTAATGGTGGTTCCTCTGGGAGCCTTGATGTGCAAACGGAAAACCTTCTTTCTAAAGATTACCCGTACACTCCTCTACGACTCTAACGGCCTCGCCCGATGAGACCAACCGGCGGACAGTCTCCACGTCATCGTGAAGCACCCTGTCCCTGTCAAGCGGCGGCACGTACTGGCGCACCAGATCGTATATCCTGCGAGTCCCGATGCCCATCCGGCCTTTTTGGCCGAGGTCCCGTGCCTGGCATGCGCACATAAGCTCAATAGCCAGTACAGTCATGGTATTTGAGATGATCTCACGAAGTTTTCGAGCCGAGATGCTGCCCATGCTCACGTGGTCCTCCTGGTTCGCCGACACCGGGATGGAGTCTACCGACGCAGGCGATGAGAGCACCTTATTCTCAGATACAAGCGCAGCAGCGGTATACTGCGCAATCATGTAACCTGAGTCGAGCCCCCCGTTTACGGTGAGAAACGCCGGGAGAGCACTCAGACTCGGGTTGAGCAGGCGTTCTATCCGCCTCTCGCTGATATTGGCTATTTCCGAAATGGCGATGGCTAGAAAGTCCAGGGCCAGGGCGACCGGCTGGCCGTGAAAGTTCCCGCCGGATACCGCATCACCATGCTCGGGAAATACGAGCGGGTTGTCGGTAGCTGAGTTTATCTCGACTTCAATCACCCTGGTCACATACTCGAGCGCGTCCCACGAAGCCCCGTGGACCTGAGGGATGCACCGCAAGGTATAGGCGTCCTGCACCCGGATCTCCCCCGGCCCGGTAACCAATTCGCTGCCCTCAAGGAGCCTGCGAAGATTGAAGGCAGAGCGTAGTTGACCGGGATGCGGTCTCAGCCTGTGTATTCTATCTTCAAAAGGCGCCTTGATGCCCCGCAATGCCTCAAGCGTGAGGGCACCTGCGATTTCCGCAGTCTTCATAATGGTCTCTGCGTCCAGCACCGAAAGCGCGCCGGAAGAGGTCATAAACTGGGTACCGTTGATCAGCGCGAGCCCTTCCTTGGCTTCATACGTAAGAGGAGTCATACCCGCAAGGTTTAGCGCTTCGGACGCTTCCATTTCTTCGCCACCGAACTTCGCCCGTCCCTCTCCCATCAGCGCGAGCGCCATGTGAGCCAAAGGCGCCAGGTCTCCGCTTGCGCCGAGCGACCCTTTCTCGAAGACGCACGGCACCACGCCCCTGTTCAAGGCCTGAACCAGCTGTTCTAGTACCACAGGCCTCACCCCGGAATACCCCTTGGCAAAGGTATTAGCCCGGAGTAACATGGCGCCTCTCACGATATCGTCAGGAAAGAGTGGCCCTATCGCCACCGAATGGGATCTTATCAGGTTTGCCTGCAGTTGCCTGAGCTGCTCTCTCGAAATAGTGCGGTTTGCAAACATTCCAAACCCTGTAGTGATTCCGTAGACGGCCCGGTTCTCCTGGAGGTAGCTCTCCAGCATGTTCCGGCACCGGGCCACCCGGGACAGGGCGTCTGGATCCACACAGACTGCTCTGCCAGATCTGGCCACGTCTCCTATCTCCGCTAGAGTCAGGCTCGTTCCGTTTATAACAACGGGACCCATGTAGACCTCCTCAGTTAGTTGTTTGCTGCTAGTTATTTTCTACATTTGTTGACTTTTTCCCCCTTGATAGTGTCTGGATAGGCTGGCACGACCATTGAGACCTCTGATCGAACCCCTTCCGGTGACACACTGCATGAACGCTATCTTGGCTGGCTCCTTGCAGCGGGCAAAGCCACTAACAGCGCTCAAGAGTACGGGCAACCGGAAGGCCTGCAACGAAGCCCAGGTCAGGACTGTACAAAAACAGGGCAGGCGGCAAAGATCACGCGATATTACCTGCCGCCTGCCTCGATATGTGGTTTGTTGTACCTGCGCGTTCGGGACTCTCAAATCAGTGCATCGATGTCTACCTGGCCTGCACGGGTGGGATAGAACTTGGCGCAACCGGGCTTTGCCACGATTTCCCCGTCACGCAGCAATTCACGGCCGCGTTGCATAGAGAACACGGGTTTGCCCAGGACTTCACGACCATGGTATAGAGTGTAGCCCGCCTTCGTCTTCTGGGTTTCATTGGTAATCGTATGCCTCAGGTGCGGATCAAACACCACAATGTCGGCGTCGCTTCCAACCTGCACAGTGCCCTTTTGCGGGTAGAGTCCGAAAATGCGGGCGGGGTTTTCGCTCATGACCTTCACAAGACGCGTTACCGGGATCCTGCCCCTGTTGACCCCCTCATCGTAGCAGATAGTAAGTGAGGTCTCCACCTGGGGGGCGCCGAAGGCGGCCTCGAAGAAATCATCGTCGTGTCGCTTGGACTTGGCAGCGTGATCGCTGGCTATGGTATCGATCGTACCATCTTTTAACCCTTCCCAGAGCGCCAGCCTATCTTTCTCCCTCCTGATCGGCGGACCGACCTTTGCCCTCGCTCCAAACCTGGCGTAGACCTCATCGTTCAGGCACAAGTACTGCGGGCAGGTTTCGGTGTACATGCGGTAGCCCTCCCCGCGAATGCGCCTGATCACATCAAGGTTCAGCGCGGCCGTATTATGCACGATGTAAATAGGGCAGCCGGCGACCTGGGCGATGCGCGTGGCCCGGTTGACCGCTTCAGCCTCCAGCAGGTCAGGCCGGGTGTCAAGGAAAACATCCATCATGGATTTGCCTTCCCTCAAGTACTTATCCTCCAGGTAATCCGTCGCCAGGCCGTTCTCGGCGTGTACCATAAGGAGGCCGCCCTCCCTCGCCAGTACGTCCGCCGCAGCCATCAACCAGTAATCGTCGCTCATCCACTTCAGCTTAGCATAAGTCATAAAGAGCTTGCCAGATGTGATTCCCATCTTGAACATCTCAGGTATCAGGGGAATCTGGTTAGGTGCGTCAAAGAAACCTGCGTGAAGGCTGAAGTCCACCACCGAGTCCGCTAACCCTTCGTCCTGAAAACGCTTTAAGGTGTCTATCATGGGCTGACCGGGCTTGACGTAGGCGTAATGGATGGTGTGGGTGACGCCGCCGAACGCCGCGGCGATAGAGGTATTGCCTATCCTGTCTTCATATACGGGGTGAGTGTGCACATCAATAACTCCGGGGAACACCAGCTTGCCGGTGGCATCAAAGTGCTTCGCGGATGAACTCCTGTCGATCTCCGGGGCGATGTTCTCGATCCGTTCTCCCCGGACAGCCACGTCCGCCCTCGCAATACCGGAGCCGGTTACCACCAGACCCCCGTAGATCAAATAGTCATACATCGTCAATCGCTCCTTCCGGCATCAGGCCCTTCCTAACGCGCTGTTTGACAACAGATATGTACCAACTGCAGGCCAAACGCCCCCTGCCGTAACACCGGCCTACGATGTCGATATCGGCAGCCACCGCGCATGGGACTGTACAGCCTGGGGAAGAAACGCAGGTCAAGCGCCCCTTCCCCGTTTGCCTATTTCACTATCCTTGTTCCAGCTTTTCCGTTTATCGCATCAATAGCAGTGTCGAGCGAGGCAATGATAGCCACCTCTCCGCCCGCTGCGACAAACCTGCGGCATGCCTCCACCTTGGGGCCCATGCTGCCGGCCTTGAAATGGCCTTCCTTTTGGTATTTCTCCACTTCCGCCAGCGTCATCTGGTCGATGTTCACCTGCTCCGGTGTCTTGTAGTTCAAAGCCACCTTATCCACGTCAGTGAGGATTACAAACATGTCTGCCCCTACATCCATGGCCAGGCGCTGCCCGCCAAGGTCCTTATCGATAACGGCTTCAACTCCCTCGTAGTAGCCATCCTTCTGGACCACGGGGATGCCACCTCCGCCGTTGGCGATGACTACCACACCGCTTTCAACCAAGGCTAAGATAGCCTCTTTCTCTACCATGCTTATAGGATCGGGAGACGGCACGACTTTGCGCCAGCCCCTGCCCGCGTCTTCTACCCACTTCTCGCCCTTTTGCTCCATGCGCAACTTCGCCTGCTCTTCAGTATAGAAAGGGCCAACGGGCTTTGATGGCTTGGCGAACGCCGGGTCGTCTTTGCTGACGATCATCTGGGTGACAACGGTGACAACCGGCTTTTCGATCCCCATCTCCTTTAGTCGTTTGCCCAGGCATTGCTGCATCATGTAACCTATTTGCCCCTGCGACTGGGCCCCACATACATCAAGCGGCAAAGCGGGTACCTGAGAAGACCCCGCCTCGTGCTGAATAAGCAGATTTCCTACCTGAGGCCCGTTTCCATGGGTGATGACCACGCGGTATCCGCTTGCGATGAGCTGGGCGATCTGTTTCGCAGTTGCGTCTACGTTTCGGAGCTGTTCCTCAGCGGTCCCTTTCTGGCCTGGCTGAAGGATAGCGTTTCCTCCGAGGGCTACGACGATGGTCTTTTGCCTTCCCAATTCCAACACTCCTTTTTGTAACTTAGTAGTTTTGGCGTCTCACACTGCGATACTTGATAGCTCTGCTGGCGCGGTTACTCAAAACCTCGTAAAGCTCTGACCCTCGCCAAACCGGCTGCTTGCGTCCGTCCGGCTCTTTTAGTAGTATATCCGCCGCACAGCGAAGCGCACAGGTGACGTAAACACCCACTCAGCTCTCAGGCCTTGGCACACGTGAAGCGGTTATGACGGCGTCTCACCTCCTAGTGCGTCCGTAACTACGTTACTCCGCCTTTACGTATACCTTTTCTCCCAGGTAAGCCGCACGGATTGCTGGATCTGCCGCGAGGCTTTTCGCGTCGCCTTCCTTGACGATCTCCCCCGTCCTGATGACGTACCCACGGTTCGCGGCTTTCAGCGCCATCCGGGCATTCTGCTCGACAAGCAGCACCGTCGTGCCTGCGTCGTTAATCTCTCTGATGATGTCGAAAATACCCTTCACGATTAACGGTGCAAGCCCCATGGACGGCTCGTCGAGCATCAGGAGTCGCGGTCGTGACATGAGCGCGCGCGCGATAGCCAGCATCTGCTGTTCGCCTCCTGAAAGTGTCTCCGCGCGCTGGCTCTTTCTCTCCTCCAGCCTGGGGAACAACGCATACATCTTCTTCAAATCAGCTAAAATACCTGCCCGGTCAAACCTGCGGACGTACGCGCCCATCTCCAGGTTCTCAAGCACCGTCATGCGAGGAAACACCCGCCTGCCTTCCGGTACCAGCGATATTCCCAGCTTCACTATCTCGTCTTCCGGAAGCTTGTCTATCCTTTTGCCGGCAAAGTAGATCTCGCCCGAGGCTGCCTTGACCGAGGAGGTGATGGTCTTGAGCGTGGTGGTCTTGCCGGCCCCGTTGGCACCGATCAGGGTGACGATCTCACCCTCATTCACGGTGAGCGATATGCCCCGGAGAGCCTCCACCACACCATAGAAGGTATGCACGTTCTTGAGCTCCAGCACGGCTATTCCTCCTTTCCGAGGTAGGCCTCGATCACCGCTTCGTTCTGCCTGACCTCGTCCGGCGTCCCCTCGGCGATCTTCTTGCCGAAGTTTAAGACCATGATACGGTCTGATATGCTCATCACCAGGTCCATCTTGTGCTCGATAAGCAGGACGGTAATACCTCTTTCCCGGATGCGCTGTATCATGTCTGTGAGGCTTGCCAGGTCCTGCGTGTTAAGACCAGCTGCGGGCTCATCAAGTAGCAGGATCTCCGGGTCGGTGGCTAGGGCTCGTGCGATATCAAGCCGCTTCTGCTGTCCGTACGATAGGTTCTTGGCCATCTCGTGCTCTTTTCCGTCAAGACCGACGAAGTGCAGCAGCTCTCGCACCTTCTCTCGTCCCTCCGCTTCCTCCCTGACGGTCGCGGGAGTCCGGAGAAGCGCACCGGCAAGATTGGACTTAAGCCTGCAGTGCAAACCGACCATTGCATTATCTAAGACAGTCATGTCGCGAAACAGCATGAGGACCTGGAACGACCTTCCTATGCCTTTTTTCGTTCTGTGGTATGGCTTGACATGGGTGATGTCATCACCCTTGAAGATCACCCGTCCGCTGTCTGCCTTGTAATATCCGGTGACGAGATTGAAGAACGTGGTCTTTCCGGCTCCGTTTGGACCGATGATAGCGAAGATCTCGCCCTTTTCGACCTCGAGGTCTACCCCCTGGACGGCACGCACTCCTCCAAAAGATATAGATAGGCCTTTCGTCTCAAGCAGCGCCACGTTCCACACCTCCTCTCACCGGTTTCCTGATTGCAGTTCCCGACAGATACTGGTCCACTCTGGTGATCCAACCACCGATACCCTGGGGAGAGTAGATCACCATGAGCACGATGGCCAGCCCGTATACCACCAGCCTCAGGTCGCCGAACGACCTGAGATACTCGGGCACGAGAGTCAGGGTGATAGCGCCCACCACAGATCCGGGGATGCTGCCTATGCCTCCCACCACCATCATGCTGAGGATAGACACTGACTCAGCATTCACGAAAGACTCAGGGCTGACGAACATGATCTCATGAGCGTACAGTGCTCCCGCCATGCCTGCCAGCGAAGCGCTGATGCAAAATGCCATCACCTTGTAGTAGGTGGAGTTAATACCGGTGGCTTCCGCAGCCGTCTCGTTCTCTCTTATAGCCATCAGCGCCCTGCCTACACGGGAGTAAAGCAGCCTGTACGCAATGACGATGGTAAGCACGAGCAGCGTAATGGAAAGAAAATAGTAGCTGCCATAGGTGTCCAGCACAATTGAACCGATGCGCGGAGCGGGCACCCCGGTCAATCCCTTGGGGCCGTTTGTAAGCGATATCCAGTTCACAAATACCTGGTACATGATTTCTCCGAACCCGAGCGTGACCACTCCAAGATAGAATCCTCTGAGTCTCAACGTGGGCAGCCCAAGCAGTATGCCAAAGATAGCGGCGACTACCGGGGCGGCCAGGAATCCAAGCCATACCGGCGCGCCTGCCTTGACAGCCAGCAGGCTGGAGGTGTAGGCACCTATCCCGTAAAACGCGGCGTGTCCCACCGAGAACTGTCCCGTGAAACCCGTGAGAATATTCAGAGACAGTGTGAGTATGGCGAAAATGCAGGCCATATTAGCCAGGTGGAGGACATACGGGTCGCGTGTGAGCACAGGCAGGGCGTAAGCGAGAAGGAGCAATGCCACTGTCCTGTACTTCTTATAGAGGGTTCTCATGTCCTTCACCTCCTACAGTCTCCGTCCCATAATACCCTGGGGACGGAATATCAAGATGAGAATCATGATAGAAAAGGCGATGGCAGCTTGGTAGCCGGAAGAAATATAGCCTGCGGCCAGGTTTTCGGTAACACCAAGTAGCAGTCCTCCAACCATGGCCCCCGTTACACTATCAAGCCCGCCGAGCACTGCCGAAGCAAAACCCCGAAGGCCGATGGACAATCCCATATCAGCCCGGACGAAATAGACGGGAGCCACTAGAAGGCCGGCCATCGCACCAAGGCCCGTCGCCAGCACGAATGTCAATGCCATGCTCTGCTTCACTCGGATCCCCATGAGCGCTGCGGTTTCCCTGTCTTGCGCAGCCGCTCTCATCGCCTTGCCCGTGTACGTACGGGTGAGGAACACCCTGAGCAGTATGACAAGGGTAAAGCCGATTGCGGTAATCCACACGTTCTGCGGTACAACCAGCACATTGCCTATGGAAACGGGTTTGTCTCCAAATACCGTCGGAAACGGGTATGGATCCGCTCCATAAATCACCCGGGCCAGGTTGCGGAGCAAGATTCCCATTCCCAACGTGGCGATGAGCCTGTTTATCGGTATGCCGCCGATAAGCGGCCTGTAAGCCAGCCACTGAATTACGTAACCAAGCAGCGCGCTGCTCGCAATGGCCAAAGGGAAGGCAACCACGAACGGTATCTTGAAAAATGAATGAAATATCAGGATCGAGAAGGCACCGATCATAGCGGCCTCGCCCCGGGCAAAGTCAAGAACCGCCCAGGCCTGCCACATCAGCGCGTAACCCAGGGCCATGAGTCCGTATACACTCCCTATCGCGAGCCCCTGAATTACCTGTTGGATAAACATGTTGCCTCCTCGGGTCTTGGAGATAAGCGCGGCAGCTGCCGCCGCGCTTATCTCGAGATGGGTCTTGTACTCTTATTGTCCTTTACCTTTTGGGCCAGACAACTTCGTATCCACCGCCCACCTTGACCCTGATAATGAGGATTTCTCTGCTGGCGTCACCGTACTCGTCGATGGTGATTACGCCAGTGACTCCTCTGTAGTCCTTGGTCGCTGCGATGGCGTCACGTACCTTCTTCTTGTCCAAACTCGGACCAGCAGCTTCCATTGCCTTAGCCAGTATCATCATAGAGTCATAACTCATTGCGGCGTTCGAGTCAGGGAGCATACCGTATTCTTTCTCGTATGCATCGATGAACGCAGCCGCCTCAGGCGACGCGCCTTTCTTGTCGGGGAAGAACGTCTGCGTGTTCAGCAGACCATAAGCTGCATCGCCTGCCAGCTCAACCAGTTTCGGGTTGGTCAACCCGCCGCCACCCATGAGCTGCACATTAAGCCCCATCTGCCGGGCCTGCTTGGCGATGAGCGCGGCCTGAGCATACATGGTCCACATGAACAGACCGTCTGCTCCTGCGTTCTTGATCTTCAAAAGCTGGCCTGTCATGTCCTGCGCGTCAGGGGCAAACGCCTCGACGGCAACCGGGTTTACATTGAGTTCCTTCAGCCGCTCAACGATAACGTCCTTGCCGCCTGTTCCGTAGTCGTCAGACTGGTAGATGACCGCGGGTTTGGTCAGCTTGAGCTCGTTGATCGCGTAGTCCACAATGGCCCTGGCCTGATGTTCATCAGAGGCCTGAAGCCGAAAAATCCATTCATTCCCCAACTTCGTGATCTTTGGGTTTGAAGATATAGGTGTGATCTGAGGAACACCCGCCTTGCGGGTAACTTCCATGTTGGCCAGTGTAGCCGAGCTGTTCACCGTACCGATGACCGCGTCTACCTTGTCGTTGTAAACCAGCTTATTTACCGCGCTTACCGACTTGGCAGGAATCTGCTCATCGTCCTCCGCGATGTATATGACTTCCCTGCCGTGAATACCCCCGGCGGCGTTAATCTGTTTGATCGCCAGGGCAACTCCTTTGACAAGGGTGTCACCCACCATAGCCGCGCCTCCGGAAAGTGGAGCTACGATCCCGATCTTGATCGGGTCCTTCTTGGACGAGGAACACCCTGCGGCAAACGACGCTACAAGAACCAGTACCAGAGCTGCCGCCACTACTTTGCCTAACCTACCCATTCTTTCCCACCTCCGCATGGTCTTGTTGCCTTGAGTTGCTATGTCACGGGTTTCCCCCGTGTAGCCTGTTATAACCCGGGCCCATCTGCTCCGAAATCCTCCGGGCACATTCCTTTACAGCCTCCTCGGCTCTTTCCATGAAATCGTCCGTGAACCTGTCTACTGGCCCGAGCACCGTGATGCTTCCGAGCACATTGCCATCCGAACCGAATACCGGTGCGCCTATGGCTTTCACCAGATGCTCCATCTCTCTGTCACAAATAGAGTAGCCTCGCTCTCTGGTGAGCAACAGCTCCCTGGTGAGCGCTTCAGGCGTAGTGCATGTTCGGGTATTGTATCGTTCGAAGCTGATGCTTTCCATCACCCGTGTGAGCTCGCACTCCGGCAGATACGCGAGAATGGCCTTTGCTGCTGCAGTGCAGTGAAGCGGCATGGGGCGTCCGACTTCCACAAAATATCTCAGGTTCTTCTCTGTCTCGACCTTATGGATACATATGACCAGACCCTTTTCCCATAAGCTCAAAAACACGGTCTCGCCGAGGAGATCCTTGAGCTGGTGCAGGTACGGCTCTGCCACTGGGCGGATATCCAGCCGGTTCAAAAGCCTCGTTCCAAGTGCCAGGATCCCCATCCCCAACCCGTATTTCTTCGTCAATTCATCTTGATACACAAGGTGCGATTCGCCAAGCGCCTGCAGGATCCGAAAGGCAGTGCTCTTTGGGAGATCCAGCTTTTCAGCCACTTCCGTAACGCCCAACCCTTCGGTTGAATCGCTCAGCAATCCGAGGATAGACACAACTCGCTGTATTCCCTGCATTGGCTCTTCTAGTCCACCTCTGTTCCGACTAATGGCACTAAGTTCTTATAGTTGGAATCAATTACTTTATTCGGCACTCGTTTTTCAATTCCTCTTTTGACTCCACAGAATTTTGCTCCTGCTATAACAGTTCTTTCATAGTCCATGCGAACACTGACCCAGCCATCACAACGGGTACACCCAGCGCGGTCCGGGCTTTCATTTTAGTCTCGTACGAAAATCCAAGACAATCAAGCACCACGAGTTCAGAGCCCGATGCCTTCAGACATCCGCACGCGTTTTGCAGCTCTTCCTCACTGCTATAAGGTGAAGCAGCAGCTACGTGTACCTCGCGACCTGGCGACGCCCAGTCTCGCTTCTTGTCCTCTACCTGGCGGACGCTGGGTACAATCACGCCGAGCCTCCCGACCGGCAAGAGCGCATCTACCAGCCGGTGTAACACCGGGTACGGCCTGACCAACCCAGGAATGTTCGCCAGATCCGGGTACTCGCCTGTACACAAAAGACCAAACGTAGAGATGCCGTCTTCTCTTAGCCGGCTGACGCACTGGCGGATTAGAGGCAAGAGCGTTGATTCCGCTACCTCTACCTGGCTTTTATCTCTCAAACGGGTGACGTACACGGGCCCCTGTTGCCCGCTGTACCTGTACTCGCCTGCCCCAGGAGATGCATCATCCAATGCGCCGATCTCTTGGACCTGGATTTCCGGTCCCAGGATGCGGGTGATATGAGGTACGATGTCCTCCCTGGGGGATTGTCCGATCGTGATCAGGCCTACTTTCGCCAGCATATCTCGTGTCTTCCACCCTTTCCGCCGGATCACTGCCTGTTAAGCTTCTTCCGGCAGGTTTTCCGTTAGATATAGATAAAGCTCAGTTTCGCTTATTAAGAAAGGTTCTCTGCCTGTGCCCGCTTCCCTCCCGGGAGATGAAGTTGCGAGTCCCGCCTGAGTGCGTTGATACCAAAAGAATAGGACGGGAGCCCGGAAGACACCCGTCCATTAACATCCGTACCTTTTGCACTATGCTCTGTTATACTCTGTCACACACCATGGAGAGAAGGGCCATCCGCACAGGCAATCCGTTGTGGGCCTGCCTGAAGTATGCGGCTCCTTCATACGAGTCCACTTCATACGAGATCTCATCCACCCTGGGAAGCGGGTGCATAATGGTAATGCCCTTCTTCGCCTGCCGTACCATGTTCATGTCGATAACGTAAACACCCTTGACCTTAAGGTAATCCTCCTCGGATGCAAAGCGTTCCTTTTGCACCCGTGTCACGTACAGTACGTCGCTCTGCCGGGCGGCCTCAGCGGCGTCGGGAATCTCTAGAACTTCTGTGCCCCTTTGTTTCAGATCCGCTACTATGTAGTCCGGCATCTTCAGCACTTCGGGTGCACACAGCACAATCCTTGCGCCGAAAAGTGCGAGCATATGCGATAGCGAGTGCACTGTCCTGCCGTTCTTCAGGTCACCCAGCAAGCATACGGTGAGTCCCTCGAGTCCTCCCTTTTCCTTTGTAATCGTATACACGTCGAGAAGCGCCTGCGTGGGGTGCTGACCGGTGCCGTCGCCCCCGTTTATGACAGGAATGCCCGCAGCGTCTGCCGCTTCTTGCGCCGAGCCCACCTGGGGGTGTCTTATCACTATCACATCAGCGTAGCCTTCTACAGTCTTCACGGAGTCGGCAATGGTCTCACCTTTCGCTGCAGATGAGGTGGCTCCGCTCGCCACACTTATGACCTGCCCGCCAACCCTCAGCATGGCTGCTTCAAATGAAAGCCGCGTCCTGGTGCTCGGCTCAAAGAACAGCGTCGCCAGGATTTTTCCATCCATGTTATCCAGTTTCTTACCCTTGCGAACGGCCTTCTCCATGTCGGCGGCCACGTCCATGACCTGCAATATCTCTTCCTTCGAGAACTGCTGCGCGGTTAATACGTCCTTCCCCTTCAGGAGATTCTTCAAATTAGATATCCTCCTCTCTATAACATCCAGTAGGTTTTAATAGGTTCACTCGCAGCTTTATACAATTGTACTACCAATTGGAACGGGATGTCAATGACCGGCACACATGCAGCCGGTGCGTGCGGGTGCAGGAGGAATGTTCCCTCGTAGCCCGTGGCAGCAGATACCCCGATACCTTACCATCCGGCAATTTCCCTGTAGGCTGCAGGTATTCTTCCCAGAAATCCATCGGTATATGGTGCCAGCTGCTTGCTGGCAGCCAGTACCACCGGTACCTGAATGATAGCCATGTGAGACAAACCGGGAGGACATCCTCCCATAACAGCCCCGTACGGGTTTATAACGAAGCTCCCTGACCCCGACGGTGAAGTCACGCTCGCAACGAAAATGCGGTTCTCAGCGGCCCGGGCCTTTGCGACAAGTTCTTTCTCGGGGCAATCACCTGGCCATATAAGCAGGTGCATGCCTGCGAGAGCCAGGATCCGGGCCTGTTCGGGTATAAGACCTTCTGCATCCTGTATAACGCCAGCCACAAAGTCTGTAAGGTCGGCGACATCGATAGATTGACCCGGGGTGATGCCCTCTTCCTCCGTTGCGTGAACCCTGCAGTACTCATGCAGCGTGCGTCCGGACTTTAAGATGCACGTCACTTTTTTTCCGTCGTTTATGGTGGTAAAGCAGGTGAGTACAGACACCGCAGACAGCACGTCTTTCACGGCGTGGTATGTACCTGCAGGAAGTTCGGGGAAAATCACCAGGTCCGCCCCCTGTTCCTGCGCGTAGCCGGCGAAGCGTAGCACCGTGTCCGCTACCGGTTCTTCACCCGGGTCCACCTGGGCAAGCGCAACATAGATCTCGTCCCTGCGCGGCTTTTCCACGTTCCCCTTCTCGAGCAGCCCGCCGTACAGCTCGGGCCGCCGGTCCCGCACGGGGTGGGGACGTGCCTTCAGTCCTTCGGCATCAGCGTCCACTTCAGCCAGCAGGATGGTGGGCTGGTCCGAGGGCGCCTGGGCGACGACCTCTCCCGCCGGGTTGATCACCAGGCTTTTGCCGCAGTATAAAACCGAGTCTAGTTCCCGCCCAACCTTGTTGGCAGCGAGGACCCACGCCGCATTCTCCATGGCCCTCACCCGCATAATGAAATCTGGCTGCGGGTTCGGGAGGTTTGACAGGTCGCGCCCTGTGGTGACCCAGTTGGTCACGTCAATGAGCATTCGCGCCCCTTTGATGCGGAGGATCCTAGAAATCTCTGGCTGCCGACCATCCGCGCATACGAACATGCCTGCGGTCGTACCCTTGATGCTGACCGGCACGTGCTCGCAGCCAGGCGTAAACCACTTCGAATCGAAGTGCCAGAGCAATTCCTTCCTGGCATGGCCTACGATGTTCCCGTCAGGCCCCAGCAGGAACACCGAGTTGTATAGTTCCGAGGTGCCCTCGACGAGACCTACCGCAATATACGCATGGTGTTTCTTCGCCCTGTGTGCAAACAGCCTGATTACGTCGTCAAAGGGACGATGCATTTCAGGCCGAAAATCACGAAGGTAATAGGCGGGGTAGACACATTCAGGCAACACGACCAATTCCGGGCCATGCTCAAGTGCCTGGTCCAGCAGGTTTAACGAATGCTCGAGTCCTTCTTCACTTTCGTAGATCGAGTATGCCTTTGTCTGTACGCAAGAGATGAGCATGTTCATGACCAGCGGCGCCGGGGCCAAATCCGGTGGTGCCGGTTAGCCCGCGCCCCATCCCTCCATTCCTTGTTGGTATCACACGGTGTCAGGTCGCTACTGGTCCGCCAGGTACTAACTTGAAATGCCCGTAGATACTATGAAGATGTATTCTCTATCCCCGCCCGCCGTCGCAGAAGTGAAAGCGATGTACTCGCCTGTCGGGGAGATCGCCACGCTGCCCGGCTGCGTCAACCATCCTGAAGGGCTCAAAGGATGAAGCGGCAGCCCTGACTGCGCGTCCACCAGCCAGATCTCAGAGCCCATCTCCTCAAAGAAGTGCTTGACCACAAGCGTTGAGTTGTCAAGCCACAATACCCGGTCCACCTGGCCGAGGTCGGTCAGTCCTCCGGCTCTGTCTACAAGCACCTCGCCGAGCCTTGACAGGTCTACGCTGAAGGTGGTAACGAGCAAATAGTCTCCGCCCGGGGAGAATTCCTGCGGCACGAGGAACATGTCCTTTGGGAACTCACCAAGATGCCGCCAGTCCCCTTCTGCAAGGCTGTAGACATACACGTTGTTTCCTACCGCCACACCGATGAGGTTCCCGTCAGCCGACCACACCGGGGGAGTCACAGGGTCCTGTACCAGTGAAGCTTCAAGGACGTCTCCGGAGCGGAGGTCGACGACAAAGAGCGCTGGCTGCTCATTCGCCCAGCTAAAGAAGGCCAAGGACGCTCCCTGCTTTGACCACACCGGATTGCTCCCGGAGTCGCTGGTGTAAACCGCCTCGCCAGTCAGCGAGTCGACAACGGAAAACCCCCGGGAACCCTCAGCTGATACGGATAGGTAGAAAGCGCCGTCCGGGCTCCATGAGTTGCCAAGACCTGTGAAAGGAAAGTCCCTCACTGCCACGCCAGCCAGCTCCCGCACCGAGCCAGTCCTGCCGTCCCACATGCGCGCGAGGGCTTGCCCTGCCCTGCTTGTGCCGTATGCCACCACTTTGCTCCCATCGGGCGACGGATGGAATACAAGGCCCGGGAGGATCTCCCTTGGCTTTGTTTCCCCAGCAGGCAACCACCACGTCTTCTGCGTGTGCTGGTTGGAGTAATAGATCCCGCTATCAGGAAAAACGAAGAACCGAAAGAACGAATTGGGAAAGAGCGACAGAAGGTCCGTCCTGTCTCCTTCTATGGATATCAGTGAGATGCTCTCTTTGGAGCCCGAGCGCAATGCGGCGACGAGCCGGTGCTCGTCATACCAGCTGAGCCCGGTGACTCTCTCAAAAGGTCCCGCAGTGAGCACCACAGCAGGTCCTGCGGGTGGCGGTTCTTCCACGTCCTCGGTAACAAAGCTCCACGAAAAAGAGCCGTCTTTCAGTCTCGGGTTTGAGTAAGTCGCGGTATACCGGACCCCGGGCAGCAGTATTTCGGGCAAGAACACCACTGCTGTACCATCCACTCGGAGCGTGCCCGTCGCGGGAGGCAACAGTGAGAGCGAATGCCCCGAGCGAACTGCACGGGACAGCGAAACCGATATCTTTGCGTCCAGCGACACGCCGGTCTGACCCGGGCGCGGGCTCACGTCCAGAAGTTCCATAGGTGCTGCACAGCCCGAAAGAAGGGCTGCAACAATGACCACGACGCACAGGGGTACTGCTATCCTTTGAAACACGCTCCGCACCGCCTCCACGGAATTGACGGGTTCAGGCTTTCTTCGGGTGTTTGGTTTCGCCTCGCTCCGGTCATTATCCTCCCGCGAATTGAGTATTGTATTAGCAGGGTAAAGAGATCAGAGGTGAAGCGTACCAATGCCAAAGGGCCTGCTGGTGTTCCTCCTGTTCACCCTGGTACTGTCGTCGTGCGGGGAATTGAAACCTGAAGACGCCCTTTCCGTCACGCATCCCGAACCGGAAGTAGGCGCTTCCGACACGAACACTTCATACATCCCCCATTTTCAAGGTTGCGAGGAGTTCTTTCCCATCTCGACTGAAAGCCCAGACCCTGAGTGGGCGTTTCTGATCACCAGCGCGCTTGGGTATTATGGACTGGAATGTTCTGTATCTTCTGCGTTTACTCATCAGACGGCGGCGGCTGTTTCCAGGTTCCAGAAAGATCAGGGGCTTCCATCTACTGGTATTGTTGACTTGAATACTCTCCAGGCACTCCTGCCCTGGATGATAGATGCCACTTCGGAATCTCCTGTGCTCGCCGGCACAGCGCCAAAGAACGCCTATGTGCTCATCGACACATACACCCGCACCCTGTACGTATTCTCCGGGCGCGAGGAGATAGCACGGTTTCCTGTGGCGCTGGGCAAGCCTTCCACTCCAACGCCCATTGGTGACTGGAAGATCAAGCGCAAGCTCTCCGGCTGGGGAGGAGGCTTCGGCACCCACTGGATGCAGCTTGACGTCCCCTGGGGTGTTTACGGCATCCACGGTACCAACAAGCCATACAGTATCGGCAGGGAAGCCAGCGGCGGATGCATCCGGATGCACAACGCTCATGTGGCAAGGTTATACGCGTTGGTCGAGGTAGGCACACCGGTAAAAATCATCGGGGATCTGAGACCTAAAAGAGCACTGCAGGATGGAGACCGGGGCTCAGATGTGCTGCTCGTGCAAAAGAGACTGGCTGAACTGGGATATTACACGGGTGAACTGGATGGCTTCTTCGGTCCTATCCTGAAAGGAGCGGTCATTGCGTTTCAACGGGACAACGGGTTGACGGTTGATGGCCTTGTGGGGTGGAGTACGTTTGAGCGACTGGAAATCGATGAGGAATAGCAGGAAGCGAATGAAATCTATAGAAACTATTAGGAAATCTGCGGAAAGCTTTCGTCGTCGCCGGAGCTGGAACGTGCTGCTGCCGGTGCCCGAGTACATCTATTCATGGCGGCTTCTGCTCAAGAATGAGAAGGCGCCACCTGTACTGGCGCCAAGGGCCACGGACGGGTGGCTTGGTGTACTAATCGCAGCAGGGGTACTTGGCCTTTCGTTTGCAGCGCCGCTCGCGTTGAAGGTTCTGCTCTTTACACTGTGCCTTACCGCACTGTCTGGGCGGAGACACAGATCTCGGGCGCGGTACCACTTTCAGGCCGGGATGTCGGCACTTAGGACAGGGAACGGGCAGGCTGCCGTACGCCACCTTGATCTGGCCCACAGACTGTGTCCTGCCGCGCGCCTTGGTAAGACACGGGCACTTGCGCGCCTGATCTCGGGAGAGGCAGGAGATTCACACGAACTGGCGCACCAGTTAACCAATGACGACCCGGAAAGCATGGATCTTCAGCTGACACTTGCCTTCGTCCATGCCTGCCGGGGAGAGTACCAGACGGCTGCGACAGCTCTTATGCCCATGTTGGATCGGTTGGGCCGGGACGTACGGTACCTTGCTGCCTGGTGTCTGCTCAAATCGGGACAGCCGGGTCAGGCCATCAGTGTTACAAAAACGGATAGGCCGGGCCTCACACGCCCAGGCGGAGGTACCCCGTACTACCTGCTGGCTGTGGCATACCGATTGCTCGGCGAACGCGAAAAGTCAGATGCGTACACGGCCAGACTGAGGAAACTCTTCCCGGGATACCCGGGAGAACCCGGGCTCTTCATTTGACTGGGAAATTATGGTATAATGTGCTCGGGGGTGTTGGCGTGAACGAGATGGATCTGCCCGACCTCAAGCCTTATCTAAGATCGATCCGTCGCTGGCTCGGCAAGGACCTTCTCGCGGTGCTGGCATACCAACCGGTCCCAAAAAGGTGCCGCCTCATTGCCTTTGTCAGGCATGCCCCTGCACTTCGCCTTGAAAGGCGCGAACTGTCATCTGAAGTGGCCAGAGATGCGATGCAGCTTGGGTCTTCCTGGATCCCGCTTGATATTTACGATGAGCGCGAAGTGCCGGCTTGCAGCGGAGCAGGCATGAGAGTCATTGAAGAAGGCGTTGTACTCATCGATAACCGGGCGTTCACGGAGGATCTCGCCCGCCGCGTACTGGTAGACGCAGTGATTACACGGACGCGGCAGCTGCGCCATAACCTGAAACTCTACTGGGAATGGAACACATCCATAGGGGATCTAGCGGTATGAAGGGAAGGAACATGACCAGTTCACTTATCCGGCAGGCTGAAGCCAGGCTTGATACAGTCAGGCGGCAGATCGCCCTGAACAATCCAGCGTATGCCATCTACTCCGCATATGAATGCGTTGTTCTGTGCCTCAAGGTGCTGGCTCACATCTCAGGCATCGACGCAGAGCCGGAGGACCTGCCCGAAATCCTGCGGATGTACCCGGATAGATTTTCTACCCTGAATGCCGGCGACCTCCAGGACCTTTACTTCGTCGCACGCAAGCTCCAGAGCGAGGAGGCAAAGGCCAGGCTCGGCGACGACTTCCTGGGGATCCCGCCAGATGAGCTGTACACAGAAAAGGAGGCGCGGATCGCCGAGCGCTGGGCCACGACGTGGCTCGGCGTCGCCCGGGCAGAAACGCAAGCTAGAGAGGAACAGTGAGCCCCGGCCACACCTTCGCCGGGGCCTTTCAGCAGTCCCTTATTGGCAGTACTCAAAAGCAACCCTTACGTCCAAACTTGCCTGGTCCTCTACTCTTGAAGTAGCGATTCTGTGCTGCTTCTTCAAGCATCTGCAGCTGCTCCGGTGTAAGTATGGAGCGGATAGCCTCGAGCTTTTCCTCCCTGAGTGCGACCATCTTCTCCCTCAGGGCGTTCAACTGGTCGATACGAGATTGGAGGCTCTCCGTCGTGGCACCCTTGATCCTGTCTCTCCTTATCTCCGCAGCCAGAAGCGCCATTTCCTCCCTAATCTTCGCAGACTCGTTAATAAAGTTGACCTGGATCTCGTAAATCTGGTCGGCCTGCTCGGCAGTGAGTCCCAAACCGTTAAGTCCAAGGTTTCTGTAACCGTACCCTTGCGGACAGCCGACGTTGTCGTCCAAAGGCGCGGTTGTCCGCGGAGCGATCAGAAAGTCCCCGATAGGAGCGGCTAGCGCAGTGCCTGCGAAGAGGGCAAGCAACACCACCAGCCCGACGACCAACCCATACTTCCTCATTCTCACACCCCCTTTCGTAGCGTCTACACTGATCATATCCAACTTGTTTAAACGAAGTCTAAACGAAGCACGAACAAGTCATAAACTTCACTGTGCAACGCGCTTTAGCCAGAAGCCAAACCTTGATCCCCGGCCCGGCTCGCTTTCCACTGCCACGTCGCCACCGTGAAGGAGCACCAATTCTTTCACTATGGCAAGGCCGAGGCCAGTACCCAGATCCGCCCTGTCCCTGGCCTTGTCAACCTTGTAGAACCTGTCCCAGATGTACGGAAGGTCTTGTTCAGGTATGCCGCGGCCTGTGTCGGATACCCAAAACCATACTCTGTCTTTCGCATCCCGCACGGACAACCTGACGTGACCTCCGGGCTTTGTAAACTTGATGGCGTTTTCCACGAGGTTTGTCAGGATCTGGTCGAGCCTGTCCGGATCAGCAAGCACCTGTACCGGGTCGGATTCCGGCGCCACTTGGATGTCGACGCCCGCGCGGGCTGCACGCTGGGACATACGTGTCTTCGCTCTTTCGAGAGCCTCTACCGCGTCCACCTCGAGCAGGTCCACCCTGGCTTGAGGTGCCTGAATCCGGGAGAGCTCCAGCATGTCATCGACCAGCCGCCCGAGGCGCTTTGCATCATCCAGCATCATGTTCAAGTACCTGGCTCGCTCCTCCTCGCTCACCATGTCCATGAGCATGGCCTCGAGGAATCCTCTGATGGAGGCCAGCGGGGCTCTGAACTCGTGAGACAGGTTGGCCACAAATTCCCTCCGGATGCTGTCAAGCCTCTGCTGCTCGCTGACAGTCCGTTCCACCTCGTCAACAGCCAGGTTGAACGTGCGTGCCAGAGTGGCGATCTCATCAGTACCTGTCTCCTCCACCCTTTCGCTGAAGTTGCCATTTGCCACCTGCTCGGCGATCCTCCCTATCTGGGAAAGCGGCCTTGATATGGCCCTTGACATGTTCCAGGCGACGAACACCGCAACAACCAGCGCAGCTAGTGCGGCGTAGACGGTCTGCCTTCTCACCGCTGCCAGTATATCCACATAACCCGCCACAGTAGCGCTTAAGAACACAGCACCCTGCACGCGGCCGTTCACCACGACCGGAAGGCCCACGTTGATGCGAGCCGCAGTCAGTGCCAGCGCGGGCCATTTGGTCACGCTTATTTCTCCGGCAAGTACCGCCTGGACCTGCGCCTGCGTGGGCCCGAACCTGCGCTGCGCGGCCATGTGGCGCTCCGAGGTCGCGATCACCCGGCCTTCGGCATCAAACAACCAGAGTCTTGCATCGAGGAATGTGTCCATAATATCAAGCAGCCGCGCGGCCGAGCTGGCGTCAAGTGTTCCCTGGATGTAGCCTTCGAGCAGCTGAGCGATACCTGTACCCCTGGACAGCAGCTCTTTCTCCCTCGCGGAGAAAACCCACTGCCTCACAAGGTAGGTCAGCCCGGCCCCAGTAAAAGTAAGGCTCATCAGCACTATCAGGATGTAACTGGCCATGAGTCTTGAAAACAGGCCGGAGAACTTCATTGGGTATCATCCCATACTTCGAATTTGTAACCTACGCCCCATACAGTCCGGATGAACCTCATAGGGTAGGTCACCTTCTCTATCTTCTGCCTGATGCGCTTCACGTGCTCATCCACGGTTCTCGCGTCGCCCACGTACTCATAACCCCATACCTGTTCCAGGATCTGCTCTCTCGTGACCACCCGACCCTCCCTCTGGGCCAGGTAAACCAGGAGATCGAACTCCTTGGGAGCAAGCGTCACCTCACGGTCGCAGAATCTGACCTGGTGCCGCGGCACATCGATGATGAGGCCGGAGAAATCCATTACCTGTTCTTTTTCAGAGCCTGCAGACCGCCTGAGTACGGCTTTCACCCTCGCCACCAGTTCCCTGGGTCCAAAGGGCTTCGTCACGTAATCATCAGCGCCCAGTTCGAGCCCTAAGACCTTATCCATCTCTTCATCTTTTGCAGTCAGCATGATGACAGGGGTTTGCTTCTTCGCCCTGATCTTCCGGAGTACCTCCCAGCCGTCTATCCTGGGCAGCATCACATCTAGGATCACCAGGTCTACGTTCTGCCTGTAGAACTCCTGAAGGCCGGTGTCCCCATCCGGCGCTGATAGGACCTCAAACCCCTCCCGGCCAAGACAGAGCCTTATAAGCTCACGGATATGTGCATCATCGTCCACAACCAGTACTTTTCTTGAGTTCATGAAAGAAGCGGAAAAACCGCGCGCCTCCTTTGCTTTCTAGTCTTACCGGCCTTGCCCATGAAAACGTACTATCTTGATAAATCATACATAACACTGCAGGACATGACCATATTGTTTACGAAATATTTGATTTAGCATCGATGTTTGGAGGATAACCATGAACGCCGCTACCAAACTGTATCAGATTGTACAGATGTTTCGCGCGCTGTCAGATCAAAAGAGGGTACAGATCGCAACGCTTCTGGCAGGTTCGGGTGAGATGTGCGTGAACGACCTCGTTGATAACCTGGGCATAGCTCAGCCCGCGCTAAGCTATCATCTGAAGATCCTGTCGGACGCAGGCCTTCTCGCCCGCCGTAAAGCAGGCTCCCGGTCTTACTACCGCATATCCAGCACGTTCTTAAGAAACCTCGTGCTGGGGCATTGTAACCTGGGGGATGAATCACACTGCCAGAGCTGCAGCTGTTCCGCTCAGGAACAGAGCAAGGAGGCTATCTGTTAGGGCTTGTGCGGCGCCGGGCTGTCGGGCCCTACCAACGACGGGCAGTTCCTGAGGTAATAAAAGAGGTAATTCTGGGCAAACCCCGACAGGCAACCGTGGCGTCTCAAGAACAGTCGACGCATGTCTTCAACCTTTGCACAAGGTGCTTCCACGTAAAACGCCAGGAGCGCTCTTTTCATCCATACGTCCACAGGACAGACTGAGGTCTGTCTGTACGCAAACAGCATAACGCAGTCGGCCACCTTTCGGCCTACTCCAGGCACCTTCAAGAGCTGCTTCCTCATTTCCTCCTCCGGCAGCGTGTGAAGGTGCTCGAGGTCTATCGCACCAGACGCCACCATTAATGCAGCCTCCCTTACGTAAGGCGCCCGGTAACCGAGACCGAGAGCGCGCAGTTCCGCTTCGCTGCATGCGCTAAGGCGCTCCGGCACCGGGAAACCGTACATGTCTGGCCACATGGTGGGGGTTCCCAACCAGCGGCACATCCGGTCGATGACCCCGGTGATCCGCCTGATGTTGTTGTTGGCGGAAATGATGAACGAGATCAGGGTTTCCCACGGGTGCTGGCGTAGGAGCCTAAGACCGCTCCCGTACTGGCACGCGTCCTTCAAAATCCCACCCGCAGCCGACAGTTCATGCTCGATCCGATCATAGTCCGTGTCAAGGTCAAGATATGACCTTATGAATTCCCCTGCACCGGGAGTGTCCGATGTGACAAACAGTCTGCCCTCTTTCAGCAAAAGGGAAAACGCGCGATGCTCGACCACTCCTTCATAGGCGTCACCCTTTTTCACCCAGCGGAAGCACTGGCCGGAGCTGAATGTCCTGTCAAGATCTAGCGGTCCGCTGAATTTCACGATCTCAGGCTGCACGCCGCTTTCGCCCCCGCTCGCTCACTGCGCCTGCCAAGCGCCAGCGTTACGCCAAGGATAACCATGACCGCTCCCAGCACGTGTGCTTGTTTCATCCTCTCGCCAAGCAGCACCCATGAAAACAGCGACGCAAATACCGGTACCAGGTTGACAAACACGCCTGTCCTGGCTGCGCCTACCTCCGCGATCCCGCCGTACCACCAGACGTAGGCAATAGCTGAACATAATATCCCGAGATACGCTATGGAAAACCATCCAAGCCACGTCACTTTCGAAAGACTCGCGCCCGCTGCAGCGTAAATCCCAAAGGGCGCGAGCATGAGGGTACCGGCCACACACGAATAGGCTGCAGAATAGGTCGCTCCGAGCCGTCTTACCACGGGTTTGCCGGCAACCGAGTAGGCTGCGAATGACACCACCCCGCCCAGCAGGATGAGCTGCGACGGAGCGATGTGAAGGTTGAACGTGCCGTTTGTCAGTACCACTATCACACCGAGAAAACCTATGAACACCCCCGTTACCTGTGCTGCCGAAACACGTTCTTTGAGGAATATAACGGATAATGTGGTGATGGCCAGCGGATTTGACGCGATGACCAGAGCGGTCTCACCCGCAGGGTTTAGCGCGACTCCGAATAGGAAAAACACATTGTAAAGGAAGATGCCGGTCAGGCCGAGGAAGGCGATTGGCAGCCAGTCTTTACGCGATGGGCGCGGCGCCTTGAGCAAGAAAGGAAGAAAGTAAGTGCTGGAAAGTAGAAACCGGAAAAAGGCCACTGTCATCGGGGGCAGCTGCTCCACGGCGTGTTTGCCTGCCACAAAAGATGCGCCCCATGCAGCGGCAACCAGGGTCAATTTCACTAACGTCATTGTCCTCAAACGGCTCACTCCTCCGACGGAAGGGTCCCGATTCAGTCTTTCTCGGGCACTTCCTCCACAAGTATGCCTTCGGCGATCCGCCTTCCAATCGCCACATGGGTCCGGCCTATCTGCAGAAGCAGCGGGCCACCCAGCAGGAATCTGGATAACAGCTTTATCTCCACCCCGGGTACGATCCCGAGATCCATAAGCTTAAGTTGTGCGCGCCCCAACTGCCCAAAGCCCACGACGCAGAGTCTCTGCCCCGTCCGTGCCTCACTCAGTTTCAATTGGCTTACCTCCGGCTCAAAGAATCAAATTTAGTACTAAAGCAGCGATCACCGGTGCGAGCAGCGCGATGCCGAACACTTTCGCGGTATCAGAAAGGCCAAGCTCCCGGATACTTAAGATGGTTACAGGCAGGCACGGGAAGGATAGCGCCACCATGCTGGAAGCGATAGTTGCCTCCCTCGCGGTGAGCGGCAGGTTGAGCAGAACCATAGGAGCGAGGTACCGCTGGAACACAGTAATGAGTACCCCCGCAAAGGCAGGCCCCGATACACCGAAGAGCCTGACCGTCACCGGATCCAGAGCACCAAGCCGCGTCAGCACGTTTGTGTAAAGCAGGGCTCTGAGCACCACGTTCATGACGACCAAGAGCGGTAGTACGTGCAAAAAGAAGCTCTTCATGCGGGACGTCGTCTTCGCCACCACATTGTTCACGACAGGTATGCGAAGCGGCGGGACCTCGAGCACCAGCGGAGTGTCTTCGCCCGCAGTAAGTAGGCTGAGCGCGAGCCCGATGAGTACAAAAGCAACGACGATCGTGGCCCCTATGGCAAACGCGTTGGCCTGGAACTGAACCACGACCCCTGCGAGTATCCCGAGAGTGGCCGCACACGGTACTGCAACCCCGATGAGCGCGGTCGCTATGAACCGGCTGCGGCGATCCGGCAGGATGCGGGTGGCCATTACCGCAGGCGCGCGGCACCCGAACCCGAGAAGGACAGGTATGACCGACTGACCGGGCAGCCCAAACAGCGCCGCGAGCCGGTCAAGCGCTACTGCAAAGCGCGCAAGAAGTCCTGTGTCCTCAAGCAGCGCGATAAACATGTACACCGCCAGCATGGCGGGAAATACCACACTGAACGGAATAACCAGTCCCTCAGGTACCGACTCCATCAGCATAGATCGCAAAGAGCCTTCTGGCAACAGCGCTTGGATAATCCGCACCAGGCCGGACGCAACCGGCGCCATCGCCCATTCAACCAAATCTTCCGCGTATCCCAAAAACAGGGTGATCAGGCGAAATGAGGCCCAGGCCAAAAACGCCATCGCCAAAAGCCCCATAACGGGGTGATCAAGCACCTCTTCAAGTCTTTCCATGAAATCCACGCGATCCCTGTGAGTATTCCTGGTTACCCTGGATGCAACTTCCCTGGCTTTCCGGGTCCTTTCAATACACGTAAGAAACACCGGGTGATCGGTGCCCTTCGCGGGACAAAAAGCACACCCGCGAAAACAATTAGGGCAAAACGGGTCATCCGCTCCCATCTCGGTTTGCAGCCGCTCTATGAGCTTTACCAGGTCAGGGTGGCTGCGCAGAATACCCTCGTCAACCGTATCATGCTCGAGAAGGTGGATAGCGAGGGTGCGCGACGAATGCCCGCCCGAGTAGGTTGTCTGTTCGATATAGCCTTCGAGCCGACGGATGGTAGACTCCAGCATCTCCGAGAACCTGATGGGTCGCCCCACTGCGCCTCCGTACCGGATCAACTTGCGCAGCTCTTCAGTGCCTTCATTGGCCGTGGCGACCATGGGAACGACAGGCACACCGAGTTCCTCCTGCAATTGGGAAGCGTCTACGATGATGCCGAGTTTTGCAGCCCTGTCGGCTTGATTCGCTGCCACTATCATGGGGATCCCAAAGTCCAGCAGTTGGAACGTAAGGTAAAGGCTCCTGGCCAAGTTCACGCTGTCTATCACATTGATGATGAGGTCGATATCCTCTTCCAGTAGTATCCTCTGGGTTACCCGCTGCTCTTCGGTATCTGAGTGCAGGGTGTAGGTCCCCGGGGTATCGATGACCTCCACCATCTTCCCCGCGATGCTGGTGTACCCCCGTGTGACTTCCACGGTGGTACCCGCATAGTTCGATACCACCGCACCGACCCCTGTCAGGTTATTCATCACAACCGATTTTCCCACATTGGGCTGGCCCACTAGGGCTATCCTGGCAGGAACCTGCATGACTCATTCTCCTCGGCACTGATAATCTTTCTCAATAGATATTCAGGATTAACCCCGGCGGAGCCGGGGCGCCCGGTTAACTGTTAAAATCCCTGCAATTCGCGCAGTATCCCAGGAATTGAAGCCGGTGGTCAACTATCAAAAACCCGTGTTCTCTGTCAACCGTTTCTTCCAGTTGGTACAAGAGATCGTCTTTCACCTCACTAATGGAACCGCAGCGGAGGCAAATGAGGTGGTGATGGTGGTGAGGCTTATCCTGTACCAGTTCGTAACGGGCTCTCCCGTCGCCGAAGTCCAGCCTGTGCACCATGTTGAGATCGGTCAGGATGTCAAGGGTTCTGTATATCGTCGCAAGTCCGATATCCGGGTAGAGCTCACGGACACGGTCATAAATCTCCTCAGCGCTCATGTGCTCGTCTTTGTGGTGACACAGCACCTGAAGAATTGCCTCGCGCTGTCTCGTCACCTTGTATTTGCCCGTATCCAGTTTATCGCGGAGCTTTCCGTAATCGGAATCCACATGTGTGCCTCCTCCCGCTCCTATCATACAGCCCCAGATAAATGTGGTCAAGGCATGTCGCGCTGTACCTTCATCGCTGCAAGTCCGATCATGCCCGGTCCGCCGTGTACTGCAAGAGCCGCGCCCATCTCAGTGACTATGGTCTCATCCACGCACCGCAACCGCCGTTCCAGTTCACCTGCGAAACCGAGAGCCTGGTCAGGGGTCTTGGTATAAAGTACGGAGAGTCTCACCGGGTGGTCTCCCACCGCCCTCTCTGCCAGCTCGATCATCCTCGCCAGAGCCCTGGGATAGGTGCGCACCCGGTCTACCACCTCCAAGACCCCGTTTGCCATGCTAAGGATGGGCTTGACTGAGAGCACGGAAGCGATGAGCGCTTGCCCCGCCCCTACCCTGCCGCTCCGGCGCAGGTACCTCAGGGTGGGTAGAGCCGCAAACACATGTATTCGGGATTTGAGATCTTCAATGAGGCGGAGGATCTCCTCCTTGGTCCGGCCCAGCAGCGCCGCCCGGGCGGATTCCATGGCCATAAAGCCCAGAGCCATGGTAGTGAACCCGGAGTCCACGACCTCGACATCCACGGACGGGATGGCCTGCCTTGCGAGGTGGGCCGCCTGGACCGTGCCGCTTGCCTTTCCTGTCACGTGGATGGATATAATGGTCTTCACCCGCTCTGACAGCGCCCTGTACACCTTGAGAAACTCGCCGGGGGAAGGTTGGGAAGTGGTGGCCACACTTCCGCTTTCGATGCGGGCGTAAAACTCATCGAGCGAGAGGTCTACTCCATCAGAAAAGCTCTGGTCACCAATCTGGATGCTTACAGGCACGACGGTAATCTCGCATTTCTCCACAATTGCCGGAGGCAGGCTACAAGAGGAGTCCGTGACAATGCCGATTTTGTTCATTCACCTATTCCCCCAATCTGGTCATGCAACCAACATTCGTGGTCCGGGGTGTTTTTCCTCTCGAGCAAGACAGGCGAGAATAACAAAAAGGTCGTTACCGAACAATATATTTGGAGGTGTTCGACTATGACGGACGTATCGTGCACGGTATCGAGCTGTTACTATTGGGGACGCGGAAACAAGTGCGAAGCATCCGAGATCCTTGTGAAGAACAACCTGGGGGAGTCCCCTTACGCCGATGCAGGCGAGATAGGGCAACCCGGCAAAGCAAGGACCAGCGCCGAGACAATTTGCGAGACCTTCAGACCAAGAAACGAGAGCTAGCCATACTAAGAGCCCCTGTGCCGCATAGAGCAACACAGGGGTTTTTCCTGTATTACCGAAATCTCTATGAGACCTTCTCCCCTGCGTCATTTCCCCCATACAACATATAAATGTTCGTCTTAATCACCTGAACTGACCTGCCAAACTCTTCCTTCTCCGAGGCGGTAAGTTCCAGCTCGATCACTTTTTCCACGCCGCTGCCTCCGAGAACAACAGGGACACCTGCAAATACGTCCGTATGACCATACTCGCCGTTTAGGTAGGCTGCGACCGGAAGCACCCGCTTTTTATTCCTGACGATCGCCTCCACCATTTCGGCAACCGCAGCTCCGGGGGCATAGGACGCGCTGCCGGTCTTGAGCAGGTTCACGATCTCCCCACCACCGTTTCTCGTGCGATCCACGATCTTCCGGATGGCGTCGCTGCTTAAGAGTTGTTCTACGGGTACACCCCCGACCGAGGCATACCTCGGTAGCGGAAGCATGGCATCTCCGTGTCCGCCCAGCACGATCGCGCTGGTGTCCTCGAGCGCCACCCCCAGTTCCAGGGCAAGAAACGTTCTGAACCTGGTAGAATCCAGTATTCCCGACTGCCCCATCACCTTCGAGGCGTCAAATCCGGATTCTCTGTAGGCGACATAAGTCATGACATCAAGCGGGTTGGTAAGTACGATGATGAAACAATCCGGCGAGTATCTGGCAATGTTTTCCGTCACGCTTTTTACAATCGTATAGTTCACCCGGAGCAGGTCCTCCCTGGTCATCCCTGGCTTTCTGGGAGAGCCGGCCGTTATTACCACCACGTCCGAATCGGCAGTATCCGAGTAATCGTTTGTACCTATGATCCGGGCATCAAACCCTTCAAGCGGGGCCGCCTGCTGCAAATCAAGTGCTCTGCCCTGAGGAATTCCGGGAACAACATCTAACAGCACGATATCTCCCAGCCCCATCGTGGCTATCCGGTGCGCCGTAGCCGATCCTGTCGCGCCCGCACCGACAACTGTCACCTTGGGACGCTTAAACATCCCACCTCACACCTCCAGTGTTCCATTGACAGACACATTATTCCAAACCTGATCTAGGACTTCTGCCTGAAAGCGCAAACTCCTGCCTTTACCCGAAAAAATACATGCATTCAATATGCCAGGAATACACAAAGCGTGCCGGGCAATGCCGGAACGGTCACGGGAACATCTGCTGGAAGAGTGACGGTAGAAGTGGCGGCTTCTGTGCCCGAATGCCCATCGGCAGTCCTTCCCGGAGGGCATCATTTGACCTTTTCGCCACTGTCATCGGGTTCTGTAGCCTGCAGGGTCGATTCGCGCCTCAATAAGGAACGGCCCCTGCCACGAGAGCGCCAATTCTAATGCCTCTGCCAGGTCCCTTTCTGTCTCGGCGCGCGCTGCACCAAGACCCATACCCCTGGCTACCGCGACCCAATCAGGACTCGTAAACTCGACACCGCAGGGCGGGTAACCCTTGCGTTCCTGGTTCATTTTTATGAGGCTCAGCGTGTGGTCTGCACACACCACGACGATGACGGCAGTTCCAAGGCGCGCTGCGGTCTCAAGTTCACCCGCGTACATGAGTAGCCCGCCGTCGCCTACAACTGTTACCGACGGCCGTTTCGGGTGTACGAGTTTGGCCGCAATGGCAGACGCAAGCCCATATCCCATAGACGACAGTCCATTGGATACAAGAAAGGATCGGGGTCGCTTCGGCTGCCACAGCTGCCCCGTGGCGAACTTATGCGCGCCCACGTCACAGCTCATCATGGTGTCTTCCGGAAGCATACGGTTCATCACTGAAAACAGTTGCGCCGGATAAAGGCCCGCGCCGGAGACGGGGATGTTGTCGTAGAGGCGCCTTTTCCAGGCTAGGATTTCGCTCTTGCTCCATTTCGGTCCGAATGCAGAAGACGACACCGCAGACGAAAGAAGGCTCAAATGTTTTTCAATAGGACCTACCAGCTCGATCGAAGAGGTATAGTAGTGATCAAGGTTCGGGACCAAATCCAGGCAAATCCCGGGTTTGGGCTGCCAGCGTCGCATCAGTTCCACGGGATCCACACCTACGCTCACCACGAAATCAGAGGAATCGAGCAGTTCAAAGAGCACTGCACTTCCCAGCATTTCAAGGGTTCCTACAAAGCAGTCATGGTCCTCCGAGAACAGGCTCTTGCCCTTGGGAGTTGCCAGAACCGGAAGCTGTACCAGATCCACAAACTCCCGCAACGCGTCATCACAGCGTGAACGTAGCGCTGCCGCACCCACGACGAGTACCGGCCTCAAGGATGCCTGCAGCAACCTGGCTGATTCCAAGAAAGCCTCAGGGGTGCACGCCTCTGCAATGTACCTGGCAGCGGAAGCGCAGGGAACTGACGCCTCAGCTTCTTCATTTGCCGCGTCTGCAGGGACTTCGATATAGACAGGGCCGGGGCGCTCCGAAGACGCCACGTCCACAGCCTTAAGGATCACCTCCCTGCATCGCTTTGGCTCAAGCGCACAATGCCATTTAGTGATCGGGGCAAAAAGTGCCTGAAGGTCGAGCACCTGGTGGGTATCGGTCACCCGTCTCCACCCTGGCGTCTGGCCGGTAAAGGCGATGACTGGAGACCTGTCGAGATACGCCTGGGCAACACCACTCACTAGATTGGTCGCGCCCGGACCAAGCGTCGCAGCACATACCCCGGGCACCCCTGCCAGCTCACCTACCGCTCCCGCCATAAATGCTGCCGTGGTCTCGTGGTGCGTAAGTATAAACTGCAGCCCCTGGTTGCGGAAGCCTTCCACCAGGTCAGTGATCTCACCGCCCGGGACGCCGAACACAAATTTCACTCCCACCTCTGTCAGCGCCTTCGCCGCTGCCTCTCTTGCCTTCTCCATATACCCATCACCACCAGGATCCAGCGACCTCTTATCCCGAACTCAGATGCAGTTCTTCTTCGCCTCGCAGGCGGAAAATCCTCCGGTCACGATGGACCCCCTGAATCAAACAGTGCGAGGGCTCGGCCCCCCTGCTATTTCTCTTTCAGCCTGTACCCGACTCCTCTGACCGATTCCACCGGATCATCATTGAGACCTGCGTCTTTCAGCTTGGTCCGGAGCCTGCTGACAAGCACGGTGAGGTTGCCCATGTCCCCGGTGTAGTCCGTCTCCCACAGTTCCTGAACGATCCGGTCGTAGGTGAAGACATGGCCCGGCCGAGAAGCCAGAAGGTACAGGAGGTCAAATTCCCGCCTGGTGAGCCCGGCATCCGTACCGGAAACCAGCACTTTTCGCCGGTCCCTGTCGATCCTGATGCCCGACTTAAGCGTAATGACATTGCCGGGTGGTTCGCTCTCCGGGTGCTGGGAGCGCTTCAGCACCGCCTGGACTCTCATGTATAGCTCCTGAGGGCTGAAAGGTTTCACCATGTAATCGTCCGCCCCCATCCTGAAACCAAGTACCTTATCCAGTTCCTCTCCCCGGGCGGACAGGATGATCACCGGTACGTCGCTTGCAGTCCTGATCTTTGTCAGCACCTCATACCCGTCCATCTTTGGCAGCACGAGGTCGAGCACAACAAGGTCCGCCCCGTGACTTAAGAACTCAGAAAGCCCTGCCTGCCCGTCGGAGGCCACGGATACCTCGTAACCTTCGAGAGACAGCTTGTCCCGTATGACCTGTGCTATATCGGGATCATCTTCAATAACCATGATTCTGTTGGGCATCAGCTCACTCCTCCCCCCCCAAGCGGTAACGTAAAGAAGAACGACGCGCCCTTCCCCTCGTTGCTCAAAACCCAGATATCACCCCCGTGCATAGTGACAAGCCTGCGCGTGAGGGAAAGGCCAAGACCTGATCCCCCATTCCCAGAAGTAGGACAGAAAGGCTCGAATATCTGCTTCATCATCTCCTCGGGGATACCGGGGCCCCGGTCCCGGACGATGAATTTGATCATCCTTTGCTCCTTCTGATACGATACCCCCAGGTCTACCTTGCCTCCCTTGGGCGAGTGTTTGACCGCGTTGCTGAGCAAGTTCAGTATTATGGAGCGCAGCGCGCGCGGGTCGAGGTCGACTTCGGGGAGGGGCGTGACGGCCAGCTCGATTCGCACCCCTCTCCGATCAGCGATGGGCATCGCCTCAGCAACGATCTCCCGGAGCAGCCTTGACACGTTGGTCTTCTCTCGGCAAATTGTGATCTTGCCCGCCTCAAGTTTTGCCATGTCCAGTATGTTATTTATAGATAACAGGAGTTCTTTGCAGTTGCGCGCGATGCCGCTTAAGTACTCTCTCTCCCTGTCGTCGGTAACATCGGAAAGCAGCATTTCTGCTAGGGCCTCCACGGAGGCGATGGGTGTCTTCAGTTCGTGAGTGGCATATGCCACTGTTTCCGCCAGCTTCCTGTAACCACAGTGGGAATGATCTATCTTACGCTGCCTGTTTAACAAGTATGTAAGTACGCTGAGAGTGCTGAGACTGAATGACATGGCAAATGACCAGAAAGGCTGGAGGGGCCTCGGCACCGTGGCCCTGGCGAAGGATGCCACATCAACTATGACTTTGAATTGCGCCACGATCTGACCAGGTTCGAACGCAGGTGCATACTCGCCGGTGTGGCATTTGAAGCATTCGGGCTGGGTCCTGACCGGGGAGGCGTACTGGAAACGCCTCCGGCCCGACTCCGTGAAAAAGTACCATGTCTTTTCGTTGTGGAGGGGTTCCTCACTGTATGCCCAGCACTGGGTATCGGGACCGAAGATGAGCGCGTAGGCGGAAGCAAAATCGAAGCGGCGGTGAAACTGCAGAGGGCACGCCTGCGCGACAACAGTCCTGTCTGCAGCCTTGTAATCCATCTCCAGCAGAAACTGGGCCTCAGCAATGCGAGCGCGCGCAATCAGTTCCCTCTCAAGGAACTGGCGCGTAGCGTATTGGAGCATGGCATATATCATGGTTGTGAAACCCATCACAACCAAGAGCGCCAAACACCATCCTCGCCTGGGCAACCTGAACATCACACCACCCCGAACGTCATTCATATTCTCGGAGAAAGTCCTAATTTCCTGCCACTTGCAGGAATGCTTCATTTTGTCTACATTGATTTGCAAAACATAGCTTACTGTTCCTCCGGGTTTGCCACCCGGTCACACATGCTGTAGTACCCGGTTTTCCCCCACATAATGCCCAGGAGGCGCGCATCGAGCGGCAGACCTCTGGCGTTCCAGTACGCCTGGATGACAGGAAGGTGCCTGCCTGCGCCCGCCGGGTCTTCGTATATCCCCACCAGCGCGGCGGCCACTTCCGGAGGACAGTCGTACAGCGTGTGGTTGACCAGCAGGATCCGCCCGAAAACGCGCCTTGCCACCAGTTTGGGGTTTCTCACGTAAATCACGCGGAAACCGAGGTCCCTCGCTTCATCATCAAGGCATGTCACATACATACCTCCCTAGTGATTCGCTGTATTATCTTACGATGAAGCCACGTCTGCTGGTGAAGAAGCGCAGAAAACGGTAGCTCCTCAAAGAAGGAACCGTACGCCACGCCGGATAATTTTTAAACGTTGAACCTGATAAGGAGCGTGGATACATGAACACTCGACGTTTTCGGTCTTTAGCCGCAGACCTCATACTACTGGCCATCGCTGCTTTCTGGGGGCTTGGCTTTGTGCTTACCAAGTACATCCTGGCTTACGTTCCTCCCCTTTTGTTCCTAGGAGTTAGATTCTCGCTGTCAGCGCTGATCATGCTGGTGGCAAGGCCGAAGTATGTTTTCCATCTTCGTTCTAGGCCTCTTCCCGTGCTGACCACCGGCGCTTTCTTATGCTTGGCATACATACTCCAAACCGTAGGCATGAACTATACCTCCGCCTCTCGGGCGGCGTTCATCACCGGGCTGTACATGGTGTTCGTGCCCGTCATCTCCACGGTGGTGTCAAAGCGCTCGCCATCCGCGCTCGCCTGGGCGGGAGCGCTTTTAGCCACCGTGGGGCTGGGCGTGATGACCGGGCTCGCCAGGGACGGCCAATACCAGTTCCTGGAAGGAGAAGCACTGGTGCTCGGCTGCGCCCTGTTCTTCGGCCTTCAGATTCTGGCTGTTGACAAGTACTCGCCCCGCTACGACCTGGGTTCGTTCACATTCGGGCAGATCTCAGTCGTAGGTATCGGTTGCCTCATACCCGCGCTGCTCTTTGAGCGACTGCCTGCAGCTGTGCCTGCAGGGGTAGCGCTCGCCGTGGTGTTCTTGGCCCTGCCCAACACCATAGGCGCCACTTACGCTCAGGCGTGGGCACAGCGCCTCACGGTGCCATGGAGAGCCGCTATCCTTCTGGCCATGGAGCCGGTGTTCACTTTGATATTCGCTGGTCTGGCGTTGGGCGAGTCGTTCTCGCCCGGGGAGGCGCTGGGTGCAGTTCTCATGCTGGCAGGCGGGCTGCTTGCCGAGCTTGAGCATATGCCGCAGAACAGAAGGCAGCGCGAGATCTAAGAACGCTTGTTTCTTCCAAACTACGTGTGAGAGGGGTAATCGCGTGTTAGTATCCTGGGAATCAGTCAGAGAGAGAGTGCTGGAGTTCAGGGACTCACTCGGCTTACCCCGTACGCCCGAGTTCGAGATGGCGGTAAGCCAGGGAAGCCAGCTGTTTGTCGTCGAAGCCGAAGACGGTCTTGAGGGTTATGGGGTATTGTACTCGTGGAAGGGACGCCCCTGGGACAAAGCCTTCGCGGTGAAGACCCGCGATGACCACAGGCACGAGGTGGTGCAGAAGCTCGTTCAGAGCGCGGAAGAGTATTGCATAGGAGGAGAGACCCGCCGTTTTTTGGTGACGAACATGCCTGAGCACCTCTTGGGTCTCCTCAAGAGCCGGGGGTACTTTGTCGCAGAAGAGGTCATCGTTATGCAGAAGGATGATGTTGCAGTACCCGATACCTCTCATGTCCACGGTACCATCAGGCCGTTTCGCGCCGGTGACCTCGACCAAGTGAGAGAGGTAGAGGTGTCGGCCTTCAACTGGCTGTGGGAAGAGAGCCCTGAGGCGTTCCTGCGTTACGCAGCGGCGGAACGTAACAGCTTCTTTGTGCTGGAGCTGGATGGAAAGGTCATCGGGTACAACATCAACACTCTTCGGGATAACGGCGAAGCTCACATAGGCCGGCTCGCGGTGGCCCGCCAATACCAAGGCAGGGGCTTCGGCGCAAAACTCCTCGCTCAGGCGGTACAATACCTCCGCAGCCAGGGCGCGACGCGCTTCAACCTGGGCACCCAAGCGGATAACCTGCGGTCACAGCGACTGTATGAACGGTTCGGTTTTCAAAAAATCGGAAACGTAAGGTATATTGTGTGCAAGTATTTGTAGCACGTCACCTGCGGGAAAGTCGCAAAAGCGCGATACTGAGCTCGTACAGTACGATCATTGGCCCCGCCATTAGCACCTGCGAGATGATGTCCGGTGGCGTTAGCACCGCCGCGACAATGAATACGACGAGTATGGCGAACTTCCGAGTACGTCGGAGCCCCTTTGATGTGACGATCCCGAGCCTTCCAAGCAGGAGGATCACCAGCGGCATCTGAAATATGAGCCCGAATGAGAATATGATGACCATGGCGAAGGATACGTAACGGGAATAAGAGAACATGGCAGCAAGACCCGGCATCTCAAACCCTAAGAAGAACCGTAAGGTGAATGGGAGAACAATAAAGTATGAGAAGAGTACGCCGAGCAAAAAGAAAACGAGCGACGCGATGACCACGGGGAGGATGAGCCTCTTCTCGCCGGGTTTGAGCCCCGGCACGACAAACGCCCAGACCTGGTACAGTACCACTGGGGAGGCGACCAAGATACCCGCGGTGAACGCCACCTTTATATCTGTCATTAACACTTCAGGCGGGGTAAGGTACACAAGCTGCACATTACCTGCGGGAAGAGTAAACAGCGTTCGGATGGTAGCGACGAACGTAAAACAGCCTGCACTACCCAAAAACACCGCAAACGCAGAAATGATAAGTCTGCGCCGGAGCTCGCTCAAATGTTCTACCACTGACATCGCCTTTTGTTCCGTCATGCCGATCCGCGGTTCGCCACGTTGCGCCGCTCCCTGTCCTTTCGCAATATCTCACCTATGTGCGGGCATTGAGTGCTGTCAGCTCTTGGCGCTTTTATTCTTGTCTTCCCGGTCCTCCGCTCCTTCTTTAGTCGCCTTCTTGAACTCTCCTAGAGACTTGCCAAGAGCCCTGGCCACCTCGGGCAGTTTGCCCGGACCGAAAATGATGAGTGCAAGTACAAGCACAAGCACCAGTTCTACCCAGCCGATCCTGCCAAATAACACGATAATACCTCCCTTTGCTAAACCGACCTGCGTCTTCGTCTGTGATTTCGAGAATGCATGAACAAACTCCTTCAAGCCTTATGTGGTATTTATTCTTTCAACAATGCCTGTGCAGGTACTGCTGACATTTCTGTGTACTCCAGTTGGGTTTTTCCTGTGTTTTTCAGGCCCACAGTCCAAAGCAGGAGTTCCGTAAGGACAACGGTAGGAGTGCGGGATTGTGAGGTTTAGAGCGGGGGTAAATTCCGAGAGGCATGGGTCTGATGTCCAGGGTGCTTTTTAGGGTTCTGAAGGCATCTTCTACTTCATACAGCTGCTTGTACCCCAGTGCCACGTCTTCCGCCGACAGCGTGTTATCCGAGGTACGGATCAGGTACTTGCCGTCCAACCGTTCTTCTTGCTTGACCTTCTCCCTGTCAATCCTGGGCTGCTTTCTTGTCGGTCTTCACAAACCTACCCATTGTGGGATGGGCGATCGGTTCGCAGCAGGCCTTAGTATGCGGAGCACCTTTCAGATCCCCGATCCTCTCAAGTTCTTTGTCGATACGGGCCAGAATCTCTTCACGGTTGGCCTTGTCCCGCTCGGCCTCGTGCCCTGGGTGTTCCCCGGCCACACCCAGACCCTGACCGGTATCCCGTCCCGCGTCACCGCAAGACCTACCACGACTTGCGGAAGGTCCGGCCGGTGGTCCTTGGAATGTCCCTTCTGCGTGATGTCATCCTCATCCGTATCTTCCACTTCAAGGTACGTTGATGTGGTGTCAAAGTACAGAAGGTCCACTTCGAGGTTCAGCAGGTTCGCTGTCTGCGTGTAAACATCCCGTTCGATTTCCTCTTTGGCCTCAAGGAGGAAATCCATTGCCCGGTACATCTGCTGGGATGCCAGTTCCTCAAGACCCGATATGAGCGTATCCTTGGCTACCCACTCCTCAATTGCCAGCTTGCTGGAGGGCTTCAGGGCCCTGTTGGCTACCATTGCGAAGATGGCTCTTTCCACGCCCACACAATAGTGCCTCTTGCCCAGAGCTTTCCTCAGAACCTCATCGATCTTAAGCTCCTTCCAAAGCCCGTTAAGGACCCAGGCTCCTCCAAGAGCGCGGCTTGAAACAAACGAAAGAGGAGCATCCCCGCTGTAATGTGCTCCAGTTTCAGGACCTCCTGTGGTCCCAGGTACCTGGTCACACTCCTGATCAGCCGACGGAGCCCCTCAGTGTCAAGTTGGTCTTCACGGCCAAAGTTGTATATCACTTTCGCCTGTGATTGGCCGGAGCCAACTGAACGTATCGCACCACCGAGCCGTCTTTGTTTTTCCTCTGAATAGTCCTTATGTACATGTCTACACTGTAGCATGTGTGCTACACCCACATCAAATCTTAATTGCCTCGAGTGTGTTACTATGGAAATCCGGCTCACAACGCCTCGTGTTAAACTATAATCCCTGCTATACGATTTGCAACCCGTCTCAAAACCGCCGTTAGAGTCTTATGTAGTGGTGGAAATTCCCCGGGGTGGGTATTGACATAAGCAGCCGCCAGTGGTTCCCTTCGGAGTTAGGAGATTGACTCTGAGGGGAGGAGACCAACATGGCAGCTGCCGATCA
>JBFMAL010000025.1:0-46385 GCA_040755615.1 Bacillota bacterium | reverse complement strand
AGGAGTCCATGAAGAAGCTAGAACGGACGCAACACTCTGAGACAGAGCTCGCGTTGGTGAGTTAACTTAAATCACTCGTCCGAAGGGAGCTGCTGAGCCAATTTCCACCACTTGATAAGACGTGACCCCATCTAGTTAACATGTTCGAGAGCATCGAAAGGTAGGTGAGACTTTCGTGGCAAGGTACTATACAGAATCTGCAAGTGGGCGTCTAAGGGAGGTCATCGCTCAAGACGACTCTGGGGTGCTTTCGGGTGCGCTCTACAGCCGAGAGAACGGGCAGACAGAGATAAGGACCGCCTTCTACTACCCCAAGGATGACCTTTGGATCAAACTGCCCGAGTGGCAGAAGCCGAGGAAAGTCTCGACTACTTCAAGGGACTATCTAGACTTTGTTCGCCGGTGCGAGCGCGGCCCTTACACCGCGACGACTCCATCTGAGATCATGGAGAGACCTGGGAGTGCGGAAGAGGTCATTCTCGCGGTGTTTGAGGCCGCCCGCCCTGACGTGGCGTGACTCCTTCCACAGCAACCCTAATAATTGGGCGTGGCGCCTGTGACCGTCGGTCACCTGTCCAAGGCCTACGTCCAGGGCGCAGCCGGCCGCGGCTTTCTCAGTCCGGAGGCGAAGGAGCTGCTCCCGCCGTGGTTGCTGGGGGCGGTGAATATCACGTGATCGAAAGTTACCTCAATCACACCACCACCCGGCACCAGGCTACTGGTCAAAATGAATACGGAGAACCGACGTTCGCCGCTCAAGGTCAAGATGTGGTCCAGGAAACTCTGGATGCGTGAGAGTATCACCCGGCACCTGAAGCTATTAGGGTGCAGGACCTTCTGTCGAAGAACTCTGCTAACTGACGGGAAAGTACAAAGAACAACTATTGGTAAAGGCGGGATCTCCTTCACTAACATGCCTCCAGGGGCCTAGCTCTTCTGGAATGTTAAGGTGATCTTTGTAAGTGAATCCGTCCTGAGCGCAGTGTACGTGCTGCTTTACGCTTGCACGCGTCTCGTCCTTTCAAAGCACCGAAAGGACATCTTCTTTGCCATACCGATATTGATTTTTTCCCAGTTGTACAACTATATACGGCAAATCATAGACCTCCTTGGGCACAGTCTGTTGCTCATCCTGTAATGCAACCGGACCTTCAGCCTCATTTCCAGGTCCGCTTGCTCTGTCTGGTCACGCTGCGCTCTAACATAAAACACTGAGTTATAGTGACAATTTCCAGGACCAAGGATATAATTATATACGAGAAAGGAAACCCCTAAAACATTGACCCTGTACCCGTAAGACCACACCGTCCAAGGCTCTATTTTTGGGTTTCCTTCCTCCAGTTTTCGCGCAGACCAGTCATCGACGGCTCGTCTTGTCACCGTAGTAGCGATACCCCCATACCCGTTGCTGCAATTGTTCCCGGCTAAACGCCTGGTTGCAGTTTTCTCAAAGACAAAGCATTTGGCAGCCAGTTTGATTTCCTAACCCGCACTCAACGCGCGCTGTTTGGACGCGGATTGGCTTGAATTTCTTGCAGAGTCGCTTATAGCGGGCATCGTAGTGTACGCGTCTGGTTCGGCCCAGGCCCCTGCACATGGTCAATGCTTTCCAAGTCCGTATCTGGTACCCTTGCATCCGATACTTGGTCGATTATGCCGCTGATATGCTCGTGATCATCGAAGTGGTTTAAGTGTCTCTCTCACCTATCTTGTTTCACTCTGGCAGGCCAGGTGACGTGAACCACCAAAGAAGCCGCTAATTCATTAAATTGGAAAGACCGACGTATTGTTGAGTGCCCGGGTGGCGGAGGCTGACTCGCAGTTAAGGTTCAATCAGAAATCGCGCAAAGGGGCCGTAGGCATCACCGGAACTACCTGCAAACCCCTTTGGAACGATGCGGAAAGGAGTGATGACGCTCCCGGATCAGCGGCTATTTCACCGGCATGAATAGTAAATAGCATGATACCGGAAAGGAACAATCACCTCTACACCCAGGAACAGCTAACATTCGGTTATGCGCGGCGTAACATGCGGCCTTGCAGTACGGGCGGCAAATCCAAGATGGAGGTGTGTAGCATGCTTCAGAGATTCGGAGATGCACTGAACAGATGGTCAAAGAAGTATGTGCCAGATCCGTTCATTTTCGCCATCCTCCTCACGTTCCTCACCTTTATCCTCGGAATCTTGGTTGCAAAGAACTCGGTAATGCAAATGATCCAGCACTGGGGGAAGGGCTTTTGGAACCTCCTTGCATTCTCCATGCAGATGTGCCTGATTCTCGTAACCGGGCACGCTGTCGCCAGCTCTCCTCCGGTCAGGAAACTCCTGAAGTCCGTGGCGAGTATTCCAAAGAATTCCCGCCAGGCGGTGTACCTGGTGGGGTTTTTCGCGTGCTTTACAGGTCTCATTAACTGGGGGCTCGGTCTTATCGTGGGCGCCCTGCTTGCCCGTGAAGTGGCCAAACAGGGATACCTACGAGGCATAAAAATGCACTACCCGCTGATAGTGGCGGCGGGTTACTTGGGTCTTATGGTATGGCACGGCGGGCTGTCCGGCTCGGCGCCCCTGCTGGTCGCCACAGAGACCCACTTCCTGAAGGACCAGATCGGGGTGATCCCGGCGTCGGCGACGCTCTTTTCGCCCATGAACCTCGTGGTCTCCCTGGGACTTCTGTTCCTCGCACCGTTGTTTGCCATGTGGATCCATCCAAAGCAGGATTTCCAGGAGATAAGCCCTGCGCTGGTTGAAGAGGACAAACTCGCCGTGGCCACAGAGCCCCAGTCCACCGCGGACGTCGGTACTTTTGCGGCCAGGCTGGAGAACTCGGCAGTCCTCTCTTACATCATGGGCATAGCAGGTCTTGTGTACGCTGTCTGGTACTTCAGTCAGAAGGGGTTTGCTGGCCTTAACCTGGACATCGTGAACTTCATATTCCTCATGCTGGGCATACTGCTTCATACCACGCCCATTCGCTATGTAAGGGCCGTGGCGGAAGCAGCCAAAGGTGTGAGTGGTGTGATCCTCCAGTTCCCGTTCTACGCTGGTATCATGGGCATGATGGGAGGCTCAGGTCTTGTAAAGATCGTGGCCGACTGGTTCGTCGCCATATCTACCCCGGTGACCTACCCGCTGTACACCTTCCTCAGCGCGTCGCTGGTTAACCTCTTCGTGCCTTCAGGCGGCGGGCAGTGGGCCGTGCAGGGTCCTGTGATGGTCCAGGCAGCGTCGCAGCTTGGTGTACCCATCTCTAAGACCATCATGGCTGTAGCGTACGGCGACCAGCTCACCAACATGCTACAGCCCTTCTGGGCTATCGCGCTGCTTGGCATCACCAAACTTAAGGCACGGGACATTATAGGCTACACCCTCGGCGTGATGCTGTTGTCCTTGGTGTTCATCGGCATCTGCGTGCTGGTGCTGCCGGGCTAATGCTGAGCGGTCACCGAGCGGGGCAGCGCTGAGGAGATCAGCCTGGCGCTGCCCCCCCTCACAGAACTGTGCGTGCAGCCCCCGTACACGGCTCATTGTCCTGGGCAGTTGCTGACATTTATTGGGCTGAAGGCTCATCTTCGAACTTACCAGGTCAGGGCTTCTTTCAGTCAATTCCGAGACCGAACATGAACCCGTCCTTCCCGGTTTCTCCAGCTTTTAGGCTTTCCCGCCGGGTTGCTCGCGCTCCCTTCCTTGCCCACTTCGGCTTCCTTCAGACTTGACTGTTGCTAGCGACGCCCTTGCTGCAGGATGTCTTCCCGCTGGTCAGGGGCGGGGTTCTTGGCCCGTTGGCCCAATAAACATGGCTGGGAACGTTTCGGCCCCCGTTTCACTCGCCTGGTCTGCCTTTCACTTTGCTACTCCTTCCGCATATTCTAACTATCAGCATTATGGGTGTGGGGTGATTTTATGAAGAAACTTGGTCTTGCATTGGGTTCCGGGGGTCTGCGGGGTGCTGCACATATAGGGGTACTTGACGTGCTTGAGAAGGCAGGCATCGTGCCACACGCCATTTCGGGTTCAAGTGCCGGCGCAGCGGTAGCAGCGGTGTATGCCTCTGGGTACAGTCCAGAAGAAATGGTGAACATCGCCTTGAGCCTCAAGCCCGATGACGTTATCGACTCTACCATAAGCGTTACAGACCTTCTTGTGATGATCGCCCGGGTAATCCTAAAACGGCTTGGAATCAGAAAGCCCCCGCTTCCTCCCCCGCCTCTTGGATTCATTAAAGGCGATCGCATTTTATCGCTCCTTCTGGAGTGGACACGGGGAGCGCACTTTTCCGACTTGAGACTCCCGTTGGCGATCGTGGCAGTTGATATTGACAGGGCGCTTAAAGTGCTTTTTGGCCCCGCGGACGCCGTGCGGCCAGCAGCACAGAAGCTAAGCAGGTTCGTGATGGGTCCTGACGTCACGGTGGCAGAAGCGGTCAGGGCTAGCATCGCTATTCCGGGCGTGTTCGTCCCGCTGTCCAGGCACGGACGCACGCTGATCGACGGCGCCGTCATGGATAGCGTACCCGCGCAAGTCCTGAAGGAAATGGGATGTGACGTGGTGGTAGGAGTCAGGCTGGGGTTCGTGGACCGCTCCAAGCAGTACATTTCCGACGTGGTGGAGCTCGTGGAACGCTCCGTAAGCATCATGGGAGATGAAGCAACGGAACACGAGCTGCTATCATATGCGGATCTTGTGATCGACCCTCAGATCTATGATGTGGGTCTCAGGGACGTGCACCGGATTGCGGAAATCATCCATAAGGGGCGCCTGGCCGCACAGCGGGCTCTACCCATCATATATGAGCTTCTTAGGGAAGAAAAGTAGACGCCCGCCGTAGTGGACCCACTACCGGGACTTCTGAAGCATACGGCAGAAAGGCTGTTGACTGGACGCCAACAGCCCCCCGCCGTGCTGAAGCGGATAAATCACTCGCCGAGATAGGCCTTCTTCACGTGCTCGTTGTTAAGTAGATCCTTTGCATCGCCCTCAAGAACCACAGAACCCGTCTCCAGGACGTATCCCCTGTTTGCAACCTGAAGAGCCAGGTATGCGTTCTGCTCCACTAATAGAATAGGGGTGCCCTGCTTGTGGATATCGTCGATGATCTCGAATATCTGTTCCACCAGGATGGGAGCAAGGCCAAGAGAGGGTTCATCCAGCAAAAGGACACGAGGCCTGGTCATAAGCCCCCTGCCGATGGCGAGCATCTGCTGCTCTCCGCCGCTCAGTGTGCCGGCAGTCTGGGTTCTCCGCTCCTTCAGGATAGGAAAGGTCTGAAATACCCTGTCCATATCCTCTTTGATGCCTCTCTCGTCCTTTCTCACGAAGGCACCCATCTCAAGGTTTTCCTGCACAGTCATCCTGGGGAAGACCCGCCTACCCTCCGGCACGTGCGCAATGCCGAGATTCACTATTGCCGAAGGCCTCAAGGCCGTGATATCCCGCCCCATAAAAGTGATCTTCCCAGCGGATGCTCGGAGCAAACCAGATATGGTTTTCAACGTGGTGGACTTACCTGCCCCGTTCGCTCCTATCAGAGTGACGATCTCGCCTTCCCCCAGCGAGAACGATACCCCTTTCAGCGCTTCGATCCTCCCGTAGTGCACCTGCAGGTTTTCGATGTTAAGCACCGGTTTTCGCCTGCCTTCCGAGGTACGCCTGGATCACTTCTTCGTTATTCTGGATCTCGGCGGCAGTACCTTCCGCGATCTTTCTTCCGTAGTTGAGTACCACGATACGTTCGCAGATGCCCATGACCACTTTCATGTCGTGTTCGACGAGCAAAATGGTGACACCGCGGTCCCGCACCTGGCGGATCAATGCCATGAGCGCAAGGGTCTCCTGTGGGTTCATCCCGGCTGCAGGCTCATCAAGCAGCAGAAGCTGCGGTTTGGATGCAAGCGCCCTGACTATCTCAAGTTTCCTTTGCAGCCCGTAAGGGAGGTTCTTGGCCATCGCATCCTTGAGGCCTAGAAGACCGAACACATCCAGCAACTCTATGGCAGTCCTCCGGGCTTGTGACTCTTCCCGGAAAAACTTCTTCGTCGCCAGGAGGTCGTCAAAGAAATGCTGTTTCATCCGGCAGTGGCATCCGATGAGCACGTTCTCCATCACGCTCAGGTTTGGAAACAGCCGGATATTCTGAAACGTCCGAGAGATGCCCCTGTTGGTGATGACGAATGGCTTTGCACCGTGAATCGGCTGTCCACCAAACAGGATCTCGCCCTCGGTCGGTGTATAGATCCCGGTCACCATGTTGAATATTGTGGTCTTTCCTGAGCCGTTGGGGCCGATCAGGCCGACGATCTCTCCTTTGTTGACCACAAGGTCCACGTGGTCCACCGCCGTCAGGCCGCCGAACCGGATGGTGAGTTGCTTAGTCTCCAGCAGGCGCATGTCTCACACCCCTCTGCAGAAGAATACTGCTCACCCGTCTGACCGCGCCCATGAGACCGTCGGGCATCAGCACAATGACGACGAACAACGTGATTCCATAGATCACCATCCGGTACTCCGCCAGCGCCCTCATCGTTTCAAGCAGGAATACAATGCCGAACGCCCCTATGATCGGACCGGCGATGGTACCCATCCCGCCGACGATCACCATGACCAGGATCTGTATGGACTCGGCGACCGGGAATGAGTCCGGGCTGACAAACGTAACATAATGCACGTACAGGCTTCCCGCTAGCCCAGCAATAACAGCACCGACAGTGAACGCCAAGACCTTATAAAAAGCCAGGTTTATGCCCATTACCTCAGCCGCGACCTGGTCTTCACGGATGGCCTTGAGCGCCCTTCCGGTACGTGAGTTCACCAGCTGGTTTAAGAGCATCACCACGACGACGGCGATGGGAAAATAGACCCAGAAGTAATGTGCCTTCGTCACCGCCCACGGAGCGAGCCGGGTGATACCGGTAAGTCCCATTGGGCCACGGGTGAGCGACATCCAGTTCAGCAGCACAAGCCGGACGATTTCCCCGAACCCGAGCGTAGCGATGACCAGGTAGGATCCTTTCAGCCTCAGCGTAGGTGTACCCAGCAGCACTCCGAATACGCCGGCCAGAACCGTTGCCCCCAGCATGCCGGCCCACACGGGCCAGCCCAGCCTGAGCGTGAGTAATGCCGAGGTATACGCTCCGACCCCGTAAAAAGCGGCGTGGCCCAAAGAGAGCTGCCCGGTGTAACCTACTATGAGGTTCAGGCTTGAGGCAAGCAGACTATATATACAACCCATTACCGCCAGGTGTTGGTAGTAACCCCGCTGCACCACGATGGGGTAGAGCGCCGCCGCCACGAGTATGCAGATTAGCACTAGTATCTTGAACAGTCTGTTGTTTTTCATCGCCTCTACCTACACCTTTTCTACGGAGTGTTTCCCGAAGATCCCCTCGGGGTTTAATATCAGGGTTGTAATCAGGATGGCGAACGCGACGATCTCCTTCAGATAGCTGGAGATGTACGCAACCGTAAGGCTTTCGGCCAGACCCAGCGTAAAGCCAGCAACAACCGCGCCCTCCACGTTGCCGAGACCTCCGAGGATGGTCACGGCGAACGCCTTGCCCACGGCAGCGATGGACATCTGGGGGTTGACCAGGAATATGGGTCCGATCAAAGTACCCGCTGCAGCCGCTAAAGAGGCGGCAATGGCTGCAGTAATCATAGCAACGTGGTTGATTTCGATGCCCATGAGGGACGCGGCCTGCAAGTCCTGCGAGCACGCGCGCATCGCCTTACCAAGCTTGTGGTTTTTGATGAACAGCCGGAGCACCGCAATAAGGACGAGGGTGACAACCACCACCAGGAGCCTTTGAACAGTAAAGGAGATACCGAGGATCCGGATAAACTGGTCGGTATAAATGCTGGGGAACCTGACCGGGTCCGGTCCCATCGTCAGGTTGGCCCCGTCGAGCAAGAACACTGACAGTCCCAGCGTGCCGATGATCACGTTCATGTTTGGCCTGCCCCGCAACGGAAGGAACACCACACGCTCCACAACTATCCCGAACACGGCCATGATGAGCATAGCGCCAACCAGCGCGACGAAGTAATGGAGGCCCATCCTGACTGCCAGGATGTACCCAACGAATGCACCTACCATGTAGACTTCGCCGTGAGCCCAGTTGATGAGGCCCAGCACACCATAGATCATGGTAAGCCCAAGTGCGATGAGCGCGTACACGCTTCCGAGCACGAGGCCGTTCATCACCTGTTGTATGAAGTTTTGCACTGATTCGGCCTCCTTTTTGCTCCAAGGGGCGCGGCAGGAGCAGCCCCTGCCACGCCCCGTCTCCCCTACTTGCCGGTCGGGTACAGGATCACCTTTTCATGGTTCTTCCACTGGACGATGTAAACCTTCTTGTCTGCCTGACCCTTTTCATCAAATGTAGTCGGGCCCTGTACGCCAGGCAGGTCCTTGATATTGGCAAGAGCGTCTCTTACGGCCTGACGCCACTCGGCCAGGTTCTTGTGCTCACCGGCCTTCTTTATGGCCTCCTCTGCAATGTAGACTGCTTCGTAGGCAGCGGCCGCGAACATCTCCGGCGGCTTGCCGAACTTTTTCTGGTATGCTTCGACGAACTTCTTCACAAGCGGATCATCGGTTGCGAGTTCAAAATAGCTGGTGCAGATGAGCCCCTCGTTGGCACCGTCGCAGAGCTGGTCAAACTCAGGTGAAGAAAGACCGCCAAGTCCCAGGAGCTGTACGTTCAATCCTAGCTCTCTGGCCTGCCTTGCGATCTGCGAACCCTCGGTCAGGTTGCCTCCGATCAGGAGTGCATCAGGGCCAAGGTTCTTTATCTTGGTCAGTTGGGAGTAGAAGTCGGTGTCACCGATGTTGTAGGTCTCTTCTGCCACAACCTGCTTTCCTGCCCGCTTCACAGAGGGACCGAATACCTCGGCGATTCCCCTGCCGTAATCCGTGTTCTCAAACAGCATGGCGAACTTCTGGAAATTGAAGTTCTTGAGGACATAATCAGCGAGCTGGCTTACCTGCATCGGGTTGGTAGCGCAGTTTCTGAACATGTACTTGTTACCGCTTTCGGTAATGGCGGTAGCCACCGCGATGGGGTTGATTTGCGGGGTCTTTTCGCGTTCGGTCACCTTCATGTGCGCAAGCACACACGCAGAGTTGTAAGCGCCGATAACGAGTAGCACTTCATCTCTGGTTGTCAGCTTCTCCGCTGCCGCCACTGACTGAGCGGGCTGCGATGCGTCATCTTCAAAGATGGCTACGATCTTCCTGCCGTTGATGCCGCCCTTAGCATTGATCTCTTCGACGGCCAGTTCGATGCCTTCCCTCATCCGGCCGCCCGGTTTAGCGTTGGGTCCGGTAAATGGGCCTATGACGCCTATCTTTATGGGTTCTTTCTCTGTCTTCTCTGCCTTGCTGCATCCTGCGACAAGTAGTCCACTTACCAGAACCGAAGCGACGAGCAACAATGCCACTAGAGCCCTTGTCTTTGTTCCTATCAACTACTGTCCCTCCCTCTTAATAATCATGCAAAGCAGCCGACATCACACATGGATTTAAGCCCGCGTTCCACCTCCCGACCTGTATATCTATTCACCATCACACTAGCGGTAAACTGGGAATTATCCAACTTATATTCGCCGCGCAGTCCTTTGATCCTGCCTTCATTGACATGTTCTCTTCAATAGGGCATATTCCGTACGTCCGGTATTGAGGACTGTTCAACACACCAGTAGCGGATGACAATTAACTATATTTCAGCGGTCTTAGGGAGGTGCATCAAGTGCGGATTCATCTTACAGGCGAAAAAAGCATTCATCTATTCCTTTATCCTGTTTTCAATTTACTCCTTTATATCTCGCTACAATTCTGGTCCTTAGCAATTGTTACTTCGGCTAAACCCGGGGATGAACGTAGGGTCGGGTTGAAGCTGGCAGTGGGTTATGCAGGTAAGGAACAGTAAATGGCAGGTTCTGCCAGAGCTTTCGCCAGGCAGAACCCTTCAATGCCATCGTTGTTAAATTCTCTGCAGAAATGCCTGCTATGCCGCAGTTGACCGCTTGTTTCCTGTTACTTGAGGCCAAGCGCCTTCAGCTTTTCATCCGACGGGATACCGAACTCGGTCCACTCCCTGAACCTGTAGTACTCATCGAGCATTTTACCCAGGTTCGGCAGGTAATCGGCAGAACCACCGGTGCCTCGCGACCTCGCAAGTATCCTGGGGGGCAGGATGTCATCCTTCCTGCTGATGCCGCACCTGACGTTGTACATCCTCTTCAGACACGTCTGCCTGTCTCCCGCCCGCATGATCTCCTCGACGCTCATATCCCAACCTGTTACGTGCTTTATCATCTGTGCGATATGGGTGAGCTTTATGCCGCCGTACAGCATGAACTTACACATCTTGAGCGAGTCAAGCACGGCCATGAGGTCCTGGGCTAGCGCGGCCAGTTTCCCCTTGCCTTCGGTCGCGTGCCTGTCGAACACCTCGTTAAATCCCAGTTCCGGCATTGTCACGGCCCTTTCAAAACCGTAGCTGAATCCCTGGAGGTGACATGCGCCCCTGTTCGCCGTGGCATACCCCACTGCGAGGCTAGAGTAGCACCTCGGGTCATGAGCCGGCAGGTCAAGCCCTTTTACGTGCACGGCAAACTCAAGTGCCATGCCACCGAGTCGCTCGCTGGCCGAGCGCGTGCCTTCAGCAAGTAGATCGCCCATGCCTTGCCTCGCAGCGATGCGCTTCACCATCTCCACCAGCGCCTCCGGGCTCCCCCACAAAAGCGCTAGTCCCCCGGTGTCTTCCTTTGAGATGAGGCCTCTCTCATACGCTTCCATGGCAAACGCGATGGCTGCACCGGTTGAGATGGTATCAAGCCCGAGCCTATTGCACAGCTCGCACGCTTTGGCTATGGCGGCAAGGTCCGAGACCATGCAGTTTGAACCGAGCATACCGAGGGTCTCATACTCCGGGCCCGCGCCCTTGACGGGAGCGAAGGGGCCGCTTGACACCTCGACCTCGCGGCCGCAACCGGTAATACAGCTGCCGCAGAAATACTTGCCAGTCAATATGGTCCGGGCCATAGTCTCGCCGCCGATCTCCGGAGCGGGCTCCCAGTTTCCCAGCTGCCAGTTCTTTATCGGAAGGTCGCCCACCACCTCGTTGGGGACCACTGTTGCAGCGGTACCATATTCCGTCAGTTTGGCCGTATTCTTGCGAATGCCGGGAGCCAGTTCCTTGACAAGTTTCCTCAGGGCTTCATCATCGTAAATGGGCGGTCGCTTCGCCCCGTTCACCACTACCGCCTTCAGTTTCTTCGAGCCCATCACAGCGCCGAGCCCGCAACGACCTGCAGCGCGCGCATCCCTGCCGTCGTGCATGATTGCGGAGATCTTGACCAGATTCTCCCCGGCAGGGCCTATAATGGCAGAGACGGCTTTGGGGTCAGTCTCCTTCTTCAGAACCTCGTCTGCCTCGTAGGTATCCATTCCCCACAGGTGACCTGCGTCGCGAATCTCGACGTTATCTTCCTTAATGTAGACATATACAGGCGTATCTGAAGCACCCCGGAAGATCACACCGTCATAGCCCGTGCGCTTTAAGGTCTGGCCCCACATGCCTCCCACGTCGGACTCCGCCCAGATGCCCGTGAGCGGCGACTTCGCCACCACTGCATGGCGGCCTGACGCAGGTGCCGCTGTCCCGGTGAACGGCCCGGTCATGAAACACAGTATGGCGTCAGGCCCTAGCGGATCGGTCTCCGGCCCCGTCTCGTCGTACAGGTACCTGGCGCCAAAACCGCTGCCGCCGAGATACTCTCTTGCCAGCTTCTCGTCTACCGGCTCTACTTTCACCTCGCGAGTGGTCAGGTCAACCCTTAAAACCTTGCCCCAGTAGCCATACATTCTGATGCTTCCTCCTCCGTGCTTCGGGGAAGCCCCTCCCCGTATAGTGCTCAACCTACCGACGCTACTGCTTCCTCAAAGATGGACATCGCCTGATCCAGCTGCTCGTCGGTTATGACCAAAGGCACCAGCACTCTGATGACATTCGAGTATATACCGGCCTTCAGGATGATGAGCCCTTTCTTGAAGCAGGCGTCCGCCACCTGGCCGGCTTCTGCAGCGCCTGGTTCCTTTGTGGTTCTGTCCTTGACGAGTTCCACGGCTATCATAGAGCCAAGGCCCCTCACTTCTCCTATGGCGGAGTACCTGTCCTGCATCGCGCGGAACCGCTCCATCATCTTTGCTCCGAGCACCTGGGATTTGCCGCAGAAGTCATCGCGCTCGATGATCTCTATGGCCTTCAGCGCGGAGACACAGGCCAGCGGGTTCCCACTGTAAGTGCCGCCTACGCCGCCCACGTGTACCGACTCCATGACTTCATCCGGGCCCGTTACCGCAGACAGCGGCAATCCCGCGGCCAAAGACTTGGCGGTAAGCACCATGTCAGGCACTACGCCGAAGTGTTCGATGGCGAACATCTTGCCTGTCCGGGCAAAACCAGCCTGGATCTCGTCGTCGACATAAAGGATACCATACTTTGTACAGATCTCGCGCACCTTCTTAAACCATTCGGGAGGAGGTACGATAAACCCTCCTTCGCCCTGAACAGGTTCGGCGATGAAGCACGCGACCTTATCAGGCGCAAGGTCAAGGTTGATGACTCGCTCAAGGTTGTCCGCGCACTTTACCCCGCACGCCGGGTATTGGAGCCCGAACGCGCAGCGGTAGCAGTAAGGTGCGGGAATCCTGTATATTTCAGGGGCGAAAGGACCAAACCCGTACTTATAAGGTTTCACCTTGCTTGTCAGAGTCATGGCGAGCAGGGTGCGGCCGTGGAACGCGTTCTCGAGCGTGATGACAGCAGGCCTTTTGGTGTAGTAGCGCGCTATCTTGACAGCGTTTTCCACTGCCTCGGCGCCGCTGTTCACCAGCATGGTCTTCTTCGGGAAATCGCCCGGGGTGATCTCGTTCAGTTTCTTTGCCACGTCCACATACGACTCGTACATCACCACGTTGATAGACGTGTGGAAGAAGCGATCCGCCTGTGCCTTGACTGCTTCCACGATTTCGGGATTTGAGTGGCCCACGTTCATCACGCCTATGCCGCCGGCAAAATCGATAAACACGTTTCCGTCCACGTCCTGGATCATGGCGCCTTTTGCCCTGTCTGCGAACACGGGTACCGTATAAAACACGCCCTGAGGTACGTTGGCCAGCCTCTTTGCCAGCATCTCGCGGGACTTCGGACCGGGTAACTCGGTCACGATTCTCGCCTTGGCAAAATCGTCACTCACATCAATAACCTCCCTATTGCTTGTTTGGACTTCTCGAGCGTGGGCTGCCGGCTCGTTTTCTGACTCACGACGCAGTACGGACCTATGTGAAACGGCAGCCCCCGGTGCGGCCCGACGCCCCGCAGCCGCCCTGGTGCCACGGGGAAGAGAGTGTCCCCACTGCACCTTTTACTAACAAGGGGCCGGAATCTGCTTTTTCCGACCCCTTCCGTTCTTACGGGATGAACAAGGCCAGCACAGCTTTTTCGGTGTGCATCCGGTTCTCAGCCTCGTCGAAGACCACAGACTGCGGGCCCTCCACCACACCGTCGGTCATTTCTTCTCCGCGATATCCCGGGAGGCAGTGCATGAATATGGCGTCTTCCTTCGCATAGGTGATGGTAGTCTCGTTGATCTGATATGGCGCAAAATCGATGATGCGCTGTTCCTTGGTCTTCTCCGGGCCGCCCATGCTGTGGAACGTGTTGGCATACACAACATCGGCGTCTTCCAGCGCCTCTTTCAGGTCGTGAGTCAGGGTAATATTCACTTTGTTCTTCTTTGCCATGGTCGTCACATACTCCATGATCCTCGGAGAGGGGTCGTACCCAACCGGGTGCGCGACAGACACGTGAAAGCCCATGTTGGAACCGCAGATCATGAGTGTATGGCATACGTTCCAAATATCTCCCACGTATGCCAGCTTCAAGCCCTCCAAGCGCCCCTTCTTCTCAATAATCGTCATCATATCAGCAAGACCTTGGCAGGGGTGAGTCAGATCGGTGAGCGCGTTGATTACCGGTTGCTTCATGTAGTGTGCAAATTCCTCTACGATTTCCTGTCCAAATGTACGTATGAACAAGCCGTCACAGTAGCGATCCAGGGTCCTTGCTGTGTCCTTGATCGGCTCACCCCGTCCAAGTTGCATTTCATCAGGCCGCAGGTAAAAACTCTGTGCGCCAAGGTGGGCACAGGCAGCCTGAAAAGACACTCTCGTCCTTGTGGATTTCTTCTCAAACAGAGCCGCGAGGGTGCGCCCTCTTAACAATTCGTGGGGCTCCCGCCGCGTCCACTTCCTTTTAAGGTCGATCGCCGTCTCCAATATGTGGTAGATTTCGTCACGCGTGAAGTCCATGAGTGTTAAGAAGTCCCGTCCTCTAAACCTGTCCTTCATTCAAGTCGACCTCCGTGATTTATGTTTTCATCTAACTCATCTGGACTAGCTACTTCTTTGTTCCATCTCGCCATACTTTCACCCTTTGTTGTACGCTCCAAACTTATGGCTTGTTTTTTGGCGATAGGCCTAAAAACAGCCTTCTCCGTGTTCAGACAGTTGAGTTCTTACACATCATGCGCTCGGCACTGCCCTCTGCTTGCCAGCACAGAGGTTTGAGGAAACCCGATGGAAAACTATTAGCGGAGGCGTTCTCGCTGAACCTCAGGTACGCTCCGCTGAAGGCTCGCCTTTTTCTTCATCAGGGTCAGCGTTTCACCTGGCCTGGAACTTCTCTTCCCAGTCAATCCTGCCTGTGACCTGCATCATCACAAACAGCGTGAGGATGGCGCCTATCGTGACGGTGAGCCCTGTCAAACCCCTGAAGAAGTGGGCGTAAGAAAATAGCACCAGGTAGATGAACTGGGATAGACCGGCCTCTACAAGCGCGAACCGCATGCCTACAACAAGCCTCAGGTAGGATACGACGAGTCCGATAGACACCGCCGAAGCTATAATGAACGCAACGTGTATGTCAATATGGTCAACCAGGTAAGCGAAAAGCAGGTGGAACGCAAAGAACGCCGCTGCGAGGAAGAAGTAGTTCATGGGGTGGATGCGCACTCCTTTTATGACGCTGAGCACGAAGATGACAAAAAAGAAGAATAGCAGTGATACAGGAGCGAAGAAGCTGATCTGGCTCGCCAGCGGTCCCGGGTTCAGTTTCTCAGGCATGATCATGCCCACCTGGAAACCAGAGATGAGGTTTTCGTGCTTCCAGGTCAGCCTGTAACCCTCCGGGGTCTTCTCCTTGATGCCGGGGGAAATGCTTCTTGGCGGGAAATCGATGGCGTCAAAGTTCGTGTTCATCACCAGCTGGAAGTTCTTCACCTGGGGAACGCCTTGTCCGAACGAGTAAGTCCAGCTGTCCATGCCTCTGGACTTATAGGCTACGCGAATGAATGCGATACCTCCATCCGGTATAAACACCCGGGCGCTCATATCGCTCTCCATGGCGCTCAGGGTTCTTGGCGCCTGCCCGTTGATCTCGAAAACGAAATCGTCGTAGATAGCCTCTGCGGTGGGGAACTTGAAGAACACGGTGAACTCCCTCGGTTGCCCAGTAGTGTTCTTCAGCGTGTAGCTGCCGTCAAAGTCGACGTTGTAGGTGTTGTACCAAAGAAGCCCCTTTCGTCGCTGCTCAAGGTTCAGATCCACCGTGATGTGGCTGCTTTCAAGCGGCACGTCCACCTCGGTTACGGTGGTCTTTGATTCTTTTGCATCCTCCTCGCCCTTTGACGCCCCTTCGAGTACGGCCTCCACCCTGTAGACCGCTCGCGGCGCCTCCTGCACGTGCGGTGCACCCCACAGCTCGCTGACGCGACCTGCAAGGTCTCGGTAAGTAGATCGCGTCCTGCCCTCGGTCACACTGCCAAGCACCACCCATGCCACGGTTGTCAGCACAAAAATGACGGCAATAGCAAATATCCTCGAGGCCATACTGCTCCCTCCCTCATACTATTACCAATTGTATCGACCGCCAGGGGAAGGGAAAGGTTCGAGGCCCTGAGAGGATCAAGCATATCTATCTTCTGGCAGGCAAGGCGCGGTAGGTCAGATGGCGTGCGGTCCCCATCGCACCTGTCAGCTATTTGCACAGGTCAAACAGCGCTCCTGTGTAAATCCGGCAGCAGTCCACTATGTCTGCGATGGGGCAGTACTCCTCTTCTGTGTGCGCGGAAGAGAGATGCCCCGGTCCCAGCACCACTGACTCAACGCCGCCGACGCAGCTCAGGATGCCCGCGTCTGTCCATGCGGGGAACCTGCCGATTCTGGCGTGACCTCTTACTGCCTGGGATACGGATTTGAGGCATGCCACCAGCGGGGAGGATGGGCTTGTGTGAAGCGGTGGGTTCCCGATGGGGTTTGCCCGGACATCCCGCATGTTGCGCACCTCAGCGCGGAACTCGGGGTCCCGCGACGCAAGTTTATCCAGTATCTGTGCGATCTCGGCCGTCACGCTCTCGGTGGACTCCCCTGGAACGAAACGGCGGTCCAGCTGGAGTATGCACTCGCCGGCGACGGTACTAGGTTGAGTACCGCCCTTGATTAGGCCCAGGTTCAATGTGGCGGGACCCGTGACGGGGTCATGCCGCGTGCTGATCTTCGGGAGCAGCGTTTCGTACACTTCAGTAATTACCTTGTTCATCTTGACAATGGCGTTCACACCCAGCTCTGGTGTCCCGCCGTGCGCGTACTTCCCCGTCACCTTAATCTCCAGCCATTCAAGACCCCGGTGCCCGTTGTGTATCTCCATCTCCGTGGGCTCGCCCACCACAGCATACCTGGTGCGCGGGCCGTGTACCACCAGGTGCCGGGCGCCCTCGCTCCACCACTCCTCGTCAATGACTCCCGCAAACACCGCGCTCCCTGAGAGCTCGACGCCCGATCTCTTCAGAGTAACGAGCGCCATAATCATAGCTGCCACTGCGCCCTTCATATCCACCGCGCCTCTCCCGAAAATGCGCCCGTCACGCACATACCCCTCGAAAGGGTCTATCTGCATGTTGTCCACACCCACCGTGTCCAGGTGCCCGCAGAGCATCAGGCTCTTTTCCGGGTCCTGTCCGGAGCCGTAGGTGCCGATGACGTTAAACCTCTCATCCACCACTCGCACCTTCTCGGAAGCGATGCCGTTGTCCCTGAGAAAGGCATGGATGAACGCGGAAATCTCCTTCTCCGGGTTTTCTCGCCCGTGGTAGCTGGGTATCGATATGAGCTTTTGCGTGAGCCAGATCAGCTCTTCTGCGTCAACCATCTGCATTACCCGAGTCCGCTCTGCTGACACAAGATTCTCCCCCTTCTTTTTTAAGAAGCTTAACTGCATCTCTGTTTTATGCGTCTTTCTAACAAGGTCCGCTGTGATGGAAGCCAACCACAGGTCGCCGTCGCGAACGAAGCCGCGTAGTGCCTCGCTCAGGCTCGCTGGAGCGTGCGGCTGCTTTCCCTGCCTATTAGAAAGACTTCTATCAGAAACCCCTTCAGACCTGCTCGTTTGAAGCGGCGCGTATTGGTCCCCCTCGCTGGCGTGAAGCCCTCCCTGCCTGAGGGTTTGACCGCATCTGACGTATGATATAATGAAGGGGAAGCCAACCTTCAGTATTTGCCAACAGGAGCATGAAGGAGAAGGGGCGAAAAAGCCGACATGGTAGAAGAGACGGGATGCCCCGCACTGGCAGGGCGCCGGGCAGTCATCATCTCGAATGGACAGGTGCGCGACGTCTCATACTTTGCATCATTCATCCGCCCTTCCGACTACGTCATCGCGGTGGACGGAGGTCTCAAGCAGGCACAGTGCCTCGGGGCGCGGGTGGACATGCTCCTCGGCGATTTCGATTCGCTGCCCGAAGAAGAGGTTTTACAGCTCGCGCACGCGGGCGTACGGGTGATGCGCTATCCTCCGGAGAAGGATCAGACAGATACTCACCTGGCGCTCGAATACGCGGTGAGATCCGGCGCCTCGGAAGTGATCATGCTTTCCGCCCTGGGCGGAAGGCTCGACCACACGCTTGCTAACCTCTGGCTGCTGCCTGTGTACCATAGCACACGCTGTCCAGTAACCATCGTCGGGGATGACAATACAGTCCACCTGGTCAAAGACGAAATTTCGATGCAAGGGCGCCCAGGCGAGTACGTATCTCTTCTACCTGTGACGCCCGAGGTCCGAGGCATTACCACCTCCGGCCTGCGGTACCCTCTCGTCAACGGTACCTTGAGGTGGGGGGAGTCGCTCGGCATCTCAAACGAGTTCCTGAAGGAACAGGCCCGGGTAACGCTGACCTCGGGAATGCTTTTTGTGATACGCGTGAACCCCGACAGGTATCCCCCGCGAAGTCCAGCCGGTCCCGGCAGAGAATGAGCCGCGAAGGGTGACCTACATGGAATATGACATATTGCTTTGTGACCTGGATGCCTTCTTTGCGTCTGTAGAGCAAAGAGACAACCCGGAGCTCCGGGACAAGCCTGTCATAGTGGGCGGCCGTCCCGAGCACCGCGGAGTGGTCTCCACCTGTTCCTACCAGGCCAGGGCGTTCGGAGTCCGGTCCGCGATGCCCATGTCGCAGGCGATAAGGCTCTGCCCTCACGCCATCGTGCTTCCGGGTAATATGAGGAAATACCAGGAAATCTCAAGGCAAGTCACAGAGATCTACGCTCAGTATGCCTGTGCGCTCGAGGCAGTATCCATCGACGAAGCATACATAGCAGTACCCGCGGGTTTGGGCAAAGAGATAGGCTATTCCATCCGCAGCAGGGTCCGGGAAGAGCTACGGCTGCCCGTATCCGTGGGTGTCTCAGTAAACAAGTTACTCGCTAAGATCGCGTGCGGGCTCGCCAAGCCGGACGGGATCAGGTGCCTGTTCCCTGGGCAGGTAGAGGAAGTGCTCTGGCCCATGCCCGTCGAGAAGCTGCCGGGAGTCGGCCCGAGCACCGCAAAGAGGCTCCATGATTCAGGCATCCGGACCATCGGCCAGCTGGCCCAGTGCTCGGCCCAACACCTGCGGGCAAAACTCGGGAAATTCGGGCCTGTGCTTCATATGTACGCCCACGGGATAGACGACCGCCCGCTCGAGGCCGAGAGGGAGGCCAGGTCCATCAGCGAGGAAATGACCTTTCCCGAAGACAAACACGACCCTGCAGAGGTCATCGCCATGCTCGCCCTTCTGTCCGAAGAGGTGGGCTTTCGGCTGCGCAAATACGGGCTCTGGGCAAAGACTGTCACGCTGAAGCTGCGGTTCTCCGACTTCTCAACTATCACAAGATCAAAGACTTTGAGCGAGCCCGTGAATACCGACTCCACTATATACCACGTGGCCCGGCAGTTGTTTGTTGAAAATAAGGGGCGGCCGCCTTGGAGACTCGCAGGCGTACAGGCGTCCAACCTGGTCCGTGACCATGCTTCGCAGATCACCATGCTCCATGGGCAGGATGAACTCCGTGAAGAGCGGCTCGCCCGCGCTGCTGATGAACTCAGAAAAAAGTACGGCCGGCCGGTGTTGCACAGGGCCGGCACCGTACTTCTTGCCAAGGGGGAGCGTTCCGCTTCCGGCAGCAAACCCAGAAAGCCCGGTGAATCATCCTGAGGCGCTTTGACGTCTACGCGGTCTCACCCTGTCACGTAAAGCCTTCTGAGAGAGGGTACAAGCAGCACAAGACACAGGGCTGCCTGCGGAAGAAGGTGTGACAGGATGTAAGTGGTAACGTAGTACCAGAGCGCCATGCCGGCAGGGGCGAACTGAGCGAAAAACCATACGCCGGAAAGATAGTGGAAGATGAACCTGCCTGCAGTACCCACGACGAGCCCAAGGATAACTCCTACAGGGGTCTTGGATGCCATCCGAGAGAAAAGGCCGGCCAGCCCCAGCGCTCCCCACGCCAGGAAATAGTCGAGGGTGACCTGTATGGGGTGAACGAAGTACGGGTCTACGATCATCTGAAGCGCCCCTGCGACCACGCCTGAAGCCAGCCCCCACCACACTCCTCTCCTGTAGGCGAGGAAGAAAATAGGCAGCATGGCGAAGGTAATGGTGCCCCCTTGCGGCAGGCGGTAGAACACCAAAAGGCTGAGCACCATAGACAGCGCCGCGCTCATGGCCACTTCCGACAGAAACCTTGCACCGGCTTTATTCACCGAGAACACCTCCTTCTTGGTACCAAGTTCGCGAGGCGTCCCCTGTACTGGCAAAATGAAAAAGCCTCCAGCGGATATCAGCTGGTGGCCCAGATTACTGGCCATCACGCCCATCTCCCTACGCTGGTATTACCCAGATCAGGTTTAGGGTCAGACGCTTGCCGCGCCTTTCTCAGCCGTAGCTCCCCTGTGGACGCCTGCTTCAACTTGTCTTTACCATTGTATTCGCTGCCGCTTCGCAGTATCCTCCCTCAGCAATCAGCAGAATCCAGACGGGACAGCTTAAATTAAAGAAACTGAAGGTCGATTCTGTCCCGGGGATCTTAAAGCGCACAACGTGAGCATGCGGGAGGGTCTGGGAGGTACCCTGGGTGCTGTCGTACGCAGGAAGTCCCAAGGTCGGGTTATATTCCCAAGATGCACCTTCCGGCGCCGCACCGTAAGCCCTAGCCTGGATATCCTCGCCGGCTCCGGGGTGTTAGAGCTCCTGCAGACGCTGTCATCCTGGCGCCTGACAGAGTAACAGCACCCTCCGCGTCATTCCAGAAGCCCCCTCACGAACACGTACATCACAGACGCGGGCACCAGGTACTTGATGGCGAAGGCCCATGCTTCACCCAAGGCGGAGCGCTGTCCGACCCGGAGCTCGGCCAGTGCCTGATCCACCCCCCACGTCCACGCGACGAAGACCGCTGTGAAAAACCCGGCAACAGGCAGAAACACGCTGGATGCGATGAAGTCCACAAAGTCAAAGAAGGTGCGCCCAAGTATCAGAAACCCCGATAACCTGCCGGTGGATAGGGCCGACGGTATTCCGAGCAGGAAGACGGCGATGCCGGAAACACAGGCTGCTTTCACCCTGGTAAAGCGGTGTACGTCTACGAAGTACGAGACGACTACTTCAAGCATGGAAACGGAGCTGCTAAGGGCAGCGAACAGGAGCATGGTGAAGAACAGCGATGCCCATATCACGCTAAAAGGGAGTGTTGAGAAGATGGCCGGCAGTGTGACGAAGATAAGACCCGGGCCGCCCTCCGGGGGTATCCCGAATGCAAACAACGCAGGAATCACAGTGAGCCCTGCGAGCAACGCCACCGCCAGGTCGGACCCTGCGACCCAGAGCGCGCTGCCAGGTATATCGTGATCGCGTGGCAGGTAACTTCCGTAGGTCACGATAGCACCCATGCCCAGGCTAAAGCTGAAAAACACCTGGCCCAGCGCGTCCAGCGCCACCTTGAGCGACAGCCGCGACACGTCCGGCCTTAAAAACCAGAGTACTCCGGGAATGGCGCCGGGCAGGAGCAGCGTGCGGATAAGTAGTACAGTGAGAATCACCACGATCCCCGGCATCAGCACACTGTTGACGCGTTCAATCCCGCCGGTGACACCAGCGACCACTACGATGACAGTCAACAGGAGAAAAGCGGCCTGTCCGGTCACTGACAGGATCCCGTGGGATGATACACGCGAGAACAGCACCGTGAGGGCAGACGCGTCTCCCGTGACCAGGTGGCCTGACAGGCTACCTAGGAGGTAGATGGCAGTCCATCCCGCTATTACCGCGTAGAACGAAAGCACAAGAAAACTTGCAGCCATACTCAAAAGCCCGACCAGCCCCCAGCGGCTCCCGGGCTTGATCTGGTCAAATGCGGACACCACGTTGCGCTGGGTCTTTTTCCCCAGCACAAGTTCGGCGATCATGGTTGGGACACCGATGGCAAGGATAATCAGGAGGTACAAAAGGACGAAGGCCCCTCCCCCATTCCTTACAACCACCGTGGGAAACCGCCAGATGTTCCCAAGCCCCACCGCCGAACCCATCGTGGCAAAAATGAACCCTATGCGCGACCCCCAGTGTTCTCGATGAGCCAAGGCGTTCATCACCACAAAGATCATACGCATTGTGGTGTTACTTCATGCGTCAGCGCGCTAGCCTTTCCGTCCGTACACAGGCGGGTACCCAGTAATATCGCGAATCGCCTTGTAAAGAGGCCGGAGCCCCGCATATACCTTCCGATACACCCGCTGGTAGACCTGCTCGTAAAAGCTGACTCCTTCTGGGTCGGGCTCAAACACCCGGTCGAGACGGGTCATGCGGGAGACCGCGCTGGCAATGTCCGGGTGCATCCTGAGTCCTACAGACGCCACGATGGCCGCCCCGAGCCCGGATGTCTCGTGTACGTGGAGCCTTGCAGCAGGAAGGTTGAACACATCCGCAGTGATCTGCATGGCCTGATCGCTCTGAGACCCGCCGCCTGACACTCTGAGCTCCCGAACCTCGGACCTCGTCCTCCGTGTGAGTCTCTCTTTACCTTCCCGGAGTGCATACGCCAGGCCTTCAAGCACAGCCCGGTAAAGATGCGCCCTCCCGTGCACATCGCCGAAGCCGATGATAGCACCCTTGGCCTCGGGGCCCGGCACCCGAAGCCCCGGCGCCCAGTAAGGCTGGAGCACAAGGCCCATGGAGCCGCGGGGTGTTTCTGCGACCATCCTGTCGAACACCACCTCTGGCGCCACTCCTTCCCTCACGGCCCTTTCCACATCGGCCTCACCGAATTCCCGGAGGACCCAGGGTACCATCCAAAACCCGCGGTAGATCTGTATTTCAAGGTTGTAGGCGCCGGGAATAGCGCTCGGGTAAGGCGGGATCAGGGGAATTGGCTCGATGTACTTGTTGGACGTAAGGTTGATGGTGGCAGTGGTGCCATAACTCACATTCGCAACACTTGGTTCAACGCAACCGCAGCCCAATACTTCACACGCCTTGTCCGCAGCTGCTGCCACCACCGGCGTGCCTTCCGGTATGCCGGTGTGCTCTGCAGCCTCGCGCGTCACGTGCCCCAGGATCTCACCTGGCATGACCAGGTCAGGCAGCTTGTGCCTTTCCATGGGCAGTGCCCGCCACTTCCAGTCCCAGCTTTTCGCCCAGGTAAAGTGCTTGTAGTCAAAAGGCATGTATCCTACCTGGCAGGCGGCCGAATCGACAAATCTGCCCGTGAAGCGGAACGTCAGGTATCCGGAAAGAAACAGGTATTTGTAAGTGGCTTCCCATACTTCAGGCTGGTGTGTACGGATCCAGTTGGCCTCCGCTTCCGCCTGAAGATACGCCACAGTCTCGCTCATGCCCGCGAGACGGAACGCGAGCCCCCAGAGCCCTCCCACTGGAGGCAGCCCTTCGGTGCGCCGCTGGTCTGCCCACAGCATCGCCGGGCGGAGAGGCTCACCCTTTTCGTCCACGTTCACTACGGTGGCACGCTGGGAGGTGATCGCCACCCCTGCCACTTGGTCGGGCGTGTACTCAGATTCGGTCCAAAGCCTCCTGCAGGCGTCGCCCACGCGCTCCCAGTAGAACCTTGGGTCCTGCTCGGCCCATCCTGGATGAGGGGAGACGTAAGGCTGGATCACTATCTTGATCCTGTGCAGTAGCTCTCCGTCCCCGTTGAATAACATAGTCCGGACGCTTTGAGTCCCCACGTCCACGGATAGAATCAGGTCTCCACCCATGCCTAGCCCCCCTTTGTGCCACTAAGATCCGGCGCGTGATTACTCCGCCAGCATTTCTGGTAAGCTGTCGCTTCAATCTCCCACCTTTCATCACTCCAGCCCAGTTCAGGCTGGACTACAGCCCTGATGCGCGGCAACAGGTCCGCCCCGCCCGACGGCAACAAGAGTCCCAGCCTTAGACGCCGCATAAGCAGGTCCTCAAGTCTCACGACCCCCTCGGCCCTGGCGGCCCACCGCAGCTCGGCCCAGAGATAGGGCGTACCAGGAATCTCGCTGAGTTCTCCCTCCCTCGCGCACTCCAGTACTCGCCCTGCGTCGCTGCCGTACCTTCCCAGCAACCGGTCCGGCGCATCTGAGAAAGCGTTCACCTCATCAAGGGCTCTCACCTGTGCTCGAGTCGTCTTAGTCCGTGGAAGCATGCCAGTGGCCGCCATTGCATCTGCAGCAAGCAGGCGAAAGGTCGTGAGCTTTCCTCCTGTCGCCGTTACGAGCCCAGACTCTTTGAAAACTACGTGTTCCCTGGATTCCCTGGACGGGTCTAACTTTCCGGTTCCGACCACCGGCCTCACCCCCGAAAACGTACAGATCACGTCCTCCGGTGTGAGGTCAAGCCGGTCAAACAAGTACGTGGCCGCGTCCATGAGGTAATCAAACTCCCTTGCGCTGATGCGGCAGTCGTCTGGTGACCGGTCGTGAAACACGTCGGTCGTACCGAGCAATGTAGCGTTCTCCCACGGTAATACATAGAGCGGCCTTCGGTCTGCAGGATGGAGAAAGGTCATCGCCTGCGCCACAGGGACTCTCCAGCTGGGAAACAGCAGATGACTCCCCCTGAGCGGTCGAAGACGGGGTCTTCTGCCCACCTGCTCCCGGATACCGTCCGCCCACGCACCCGCGGCGTTTACCACGACCGACGCCTTAACCCGCGCTGTCTCATGACTCACCACATTCCTCACAACAACGCCATCTACCTGCCCGGATGCAGTCTTTGTCAGTTCTTCCACCATTGCGTAGTTCAAAGCCGCTGCACCCCTTCTAACCGCCTCTCGAATGACGCGCAGCACGAGACGGGAGTCGTCTGTCCGCGCGTCCACGTACCCGAAGCCTCCTAAGAGCCCTGCGCTGCGTACGTGCGGCGCAAGCCGCAAAAATTCAGAAGCCGGGTAATACTTGTGGGTACAGCGCCCAGCCATCATGTCATAAAGCACAAGACCTGCTTTGTACATGGCACTTCCCGGCCTGTCGCCCTTGTAGGTCGCCAGCAAGAATCCCATGGGGTCCACGAGCCCCCTGCCCTCGGCGATCAGCCGCTCCCGCTCGCGCACCGAATACCACGTGAGCCTTACCTGTCCCTGTTTCAAGTATCTGAGCCCGCCGTGAACCATCTTTCCTGAGGCGCTCGAGGTGCCTGATGCAAAGTCACTCTTTTCAAGAAGCAGCGCAGATAGTCCCATGTGCGACGCCAGGCTTAACACCCCTGCTCCAGTAATGCCCCCACCGATGACCACGATATCCCACGGGCCTTCTATCGATGACCAGACATGTTCTCTCCAGCCAACCTGCCACACGTTCGGCGCCCCCTTATACCAGCTTGGTCGGGTTCATGATGCCTAACGGATCGAGCGTGCCTATCAACCCGGATAGCAGTTTGAGGCCGAGCCGCCCTTTTTCCGTCACGAGGTACGGGAGGTGGTCCGTCCCCACCCCGTGGTGGTGGCTGATCGTTCCCCCGTTCGAGACTATCGCCAGGCTCGCTGCGCGTTTGAGCGTGCGCCATCTTTCGAGGTTTTCCTGCGCGTCCTGCGCCAGGCGAAACACATAGGTAGTGTAAATACTTGAGCCGTGCGTGTACACGTGCGAAAGGTGCGAAAACACCAGCACCTTCTCGCCTACGTGGGAAAGACCATTACAAAGCGCGGTCTCCACCGCCCGGAGCAATTCAGGGAGCCGGTCCCATGTTGTGGCGGTTTCCAGCGTATCCGCGGCGTATCCCGCTTCCCACAGCGTATTCCTGAGATATGGCGTACGGAACCGGTTCTTCACCCATTCCCTACCGAAGCTCCTCCCCACGTTTATACCCCTGTGGGCCCAGATCGCGTCCCTGGCTCGCGTCATGGCGAACCTGACCAGCGACCTGTCACCTGACGAGGCGAATATCAGCATGCACTTTTCTTCCCTCACACCTCTGTATCCCAGGTATTTCTCAAGCAGGCCGATGAGCCTTTCATGCCCCGCCATGGCCAGCGTGGTGCGGGTCTCCTGCGGAGTGCTGAGCCTCAGCATGGACAGGGGAATCCGGGATGTCACCATGTCTATTATGGCACTGACTCCATGCTGGAAGTCCGGGAAGAACGCCGCCTGGAAGTCCTCTACCTCCGGTACGGGGCACACGCGTACGGTAGCCTCTGTCATGATGCCGAGCCTGCCCTCGGATCCGAGCACCAGTTCTTTCAGGTCTGGACCTGCAGCGGAAGCAGGAAATGTGGGCAGCACAAGTGGGCCCTCCGGTGTCTCAACCTTGCCACCTGAAAACAGCCGCTCGATTCTTCCGTAACCAAGACACTGCTGGCCGCTGGATCGCGAGTGGATCCAGCCTCCTAAAGTAGAGTATTCAAAGGACTGCGGGTAATGGCCAAGGGTATATCCCCTGGCGCGAAGCGAGGCCTCAAGCTCCGGCCCTCTCACGCCCGGACCGAATGTCGCCAGCCGGCTGCGCTCATCCAGGGATATCAGTTCGCTCATCCGCGACATGTCCACGCTGACGGTGCTGTCGCCTGTGTCTTGAACATTTATATGCCCCACCACGCTGGTGCCTCCCCCGTATGGGATCAGCCTTGTGCCTGTTGCCCGAGCGTATCTTAAGATCTCCGCCACGTCGCTCTCCGATCTCGGGTAAGCCACGCCGTCGGGGAATGCGGGTATCCGCCCGCTACGCAATGCGATCCAGTCCGGGAGGCTCTGACCCCGTGAGTGCCTCAGCCGGTCTTCGGGGTCTGTACTGATAAGCGGGTGCGGGCTGAGCCGTGTGGAAGGCACCGTGGCCAGCACGTCCTCCAGCGACGCATCTTGCGGGGCCGTGCCGGGACCCACTTCCTCTACGAGAAACCCGAGGGACGTCGCCGAAAGCGGGTAGGTGTATGCCTCGTCCCCCCAGCCATTCCAGCGCCTCATGGGAAACCACCTCCGCGGAGATTCGTCTATCCAGCCAGTCCACCGTACGCAAGTGGGCCGGAAAGGACTGGTACAGTAGTTTCTTTGTTCATTCAACGCGGGCAGCGGGAAGTCCTCTCTATCCGATATCTTGAGCGAGCAGCGGAAGAGACCTCTGCCCTCACAGAATAGAGGTTTTTACGGCACGATGTTCTGTGTGGTGATGCCGTAAAGCAGGTAAAGGCCCTGGCCTGCCCCAATTGCCAGGTGATCGTCTACGACCTGAACAACCAACGTCAGTAACGATGGAGCAAAGCAGTACGGAGTCAGGCCGGTCCCCGCCGTGGCCATGGACGGCAAGTTGGTGGAGTGCGGCAGCAACAGGGGTATTGACGTCGATCTTCTAAGGAAAGCCGTGCTTGGTCAAGACTAAGCCCCGGAGTATCTGGAAGGCACAGAGTAAAGTGTCTCTGTGCTTTTCCATCTGACCCAGGTCAACGTGAAGAGCAACCCTCCAACGGGTATCGAAGAAGCGATGATAGGAGCACGGCTCGGTACTTGGATGATCAAGATGCAAAACTTTCTTACCGAATTACGATCTCGTAAAGGCCGAGTGCCCCGTCCTGCACCGGAGCCAGCCCCCCGGCAGCATGGACCGGTGGTAGCACTTTGAAGTAGAAAGCATTTCGATTGGCAGGAAGCGAGTACTTGAATTGGGTCCCCTGACGACCAAATGTCAGGAAGCAGCTCCGGTCGTCCGAAAGACTAGCGGCTATCCGCTAACAGTGGTACGTCAAGGATATGAAAAGTACATGCGCCTTCAGCATGACCCTGCTTTCCCTCGTACTTGAGCCAAGAGTTTGCGGCTCCCCGGGTCTAGTTACTCGGCGCGAAGTTTCTGTCACCATCTCGGTAAAGGGTTAGGCGCGGTTGCGGAAGAATAATGAACCGAGGTGTCAAATGTATATTGCCCACTTGTCGAGAGGTGGAGATCATATGGAACGTCCTCTGGGGTTGGAGACCCGTTATTATGTTGATGCTAATTCCGCAGATGTGTCCGAAATCCTGACGTTCTTCCGAAATGCCCGGACGCTGCAGCTGCCGGTAGTGGAGCAGGGCAGAGTGGTTGGCCTGTTGAATGTCCTTGACCTATTGACTTTCAGGGAAGCGGGAGGGTCAAACCTACCGATAGACCGGAATGTAGTAGTGGGACGAGAGGGAGAGGATATCTGTCAGTATCAACTGCCTGACCAGGATATCCTTCCTTTCGAAGATGCCTCAGGCACCTACGTCGGTTACATACGGAAAAGCGAGCTCATCGAGGCCACGATTTCCAGACGGCTGGCCGCGGAGATGCAGTATTACAGAGACCTACAGGAAGAGTTTGATGCAATCTTCCGCTCATCAAACGATGGTATCTTTATTGCTGACGGAAATGGCACAGTAATTAGAATAAACAAAGCAAGTGAGCGGATTGATGATGTCCGGGCCGAGGAAGTACTGGGCAAAAACATGCGGGATCTGGTAGCTCAAGGCTTTTATTCGGAATCCGTCACGCTGAAGGTCATTGAGACCGGGGCGCCAGTTACGATCCTTCAAAAAACCAAGACTGGCAAAGAGATAATGGCTACCGGTACGCCGCTGTACAAGAATGGGGAGCTGTACCGGGTGGTGGTCAACAGCCGGGATATCACTGAGCTCAACGCTCTCAAGAATGCCCTCAGGGATGAGCAGTATAGGACTGAGCGCATTAAGTGTGAACTCAACTACCTACGTAAGGTATACACGCGAAACGACACGCCTGTTTTCCGTAGTGCCCAGATGGAGAAAGTTTTTGATCTGGCTTTGAGGGTTGCAGGGGTGGATTCCACAGTCCTGATTCAGGGCGAATCCGGGGTCGGCAAAGAAGTTGTCAGTAAGTTCATCCATATGAACAGCGCCCGGAAGGACAAGCCATTCATAAAGATAGACTGTTCGGGGATCCCAGAAAGCCTGCTGGAATCCGAGCTCTTTGGGTACGAGAAGGGAGCTTTTACCGGGGCTAGCAAGACAGGCAAACTAGGCTTGATTGAGCTCGCAAACGAAGGGACTCTATTCCTCGACGAAATAGGGGAGTTGCACCTGAATCTCCAGTCCAAGCTGCTCAGGGTAATTCAGGACAGGGAGATTTGCAGGCTGGGTGGCATTAAAACAATCCCTGTAGATATTAGAGTTATTGCTGCCACCAACCGCAAGCTGGAAGACATGATCCGGGCCAACCTGTTTCGAGAAGACCTGTACTACCGCCTAAACGTCGTCCCAATATTCGTCCCCCCTTTAAGGGAACGAAGAGCAGACATCCAGCCCCTCCTCACTTACTTCATCGACCGTTATAACAAGCGGTTCGGTTATGCAAAGACTTTCGACCCTGAGGCCGTGGGTATTCTACTGGACTATGATTGGCCAGGTAACGTCAGAGAATTGGAGAATATGGTGGAACGATTGATTGTAACAACGACAGGTGACGTAATAAGAGTTGATGACTTGCCCGTGGCTCCGCGAAGAACTCGGGACTCAGGCTTTTTCCTGAAAGACCGCGGCCTTGGTCTGGCAGAGATTGTCACTCAGTGCGAACGGGATCTGCTTCTTAAAGTGATGGCCTCCGCAAGCAGTACCTATGAGATGGCCCGGATACTGAAAATAGACGTCAGCACCGTCCGTAGGAAACTGAAAAAGCATAAGGTGAAGATCTCATTCAGGAAGTGAAGCTGACAGCGCCAGCGAGCTTCGGGTACTGCCCGTTTCGAAAAATTACGGCTGGCGACATACTCGTCAGTGGTGAAACGGCAGACCCTATCTCTTACGTAATCTGTCACAAGCCTTCACCTCAGTGCCCTTCAGACGCCGAGTCTTTCCTACATACCGCTACCGGCTTCATTAGATGGAGGCTCGCTACTCACACCGGTTCGTTGGCCACCGTGTACCCCTCTTCCCCTTGTCGGCTCGTCCAAACTCGCCAGTGGATCCTGGATAGTTCGAGGCTTCTCGGTTGCGTCTGCCCACATGGACATAACCCATCTGTAAGTGTACCGCTGAGTCTATCAGCCACCAGACTTTCTGTGAGGCAAAGGGCAACTCTGCCTTTTGAGGAGACAGAATTGCCTTCTGCACAATCAGCCTGGAAATGATACCTTAACTCAGCGTTACTACCTCTAATCCGGGGTTTCCATTAATTGGCGTGCAGTTTTGCCTTCGGTCGCAAAATCTGTCCTCAATAAACCCCCTCATCGAACGGCTGCAAGCAACTGGCACAAAACTTGCCTTAGTACCATGTACTGGCAAGCCGGAAAATTAGTACAAGGGGGTGGAATTAGAAGGCGAAAAACAGAGAGGCAGCTGGAAAGGTATGGACGGGAGGTTACAGTATGAATAATGCTATGAAACAACCACCTAGTGCTTCGTCGTCGCCAAGGTTCTGCAACACGGGAACATTCATGCGTATGCCCTCTTTACGGACGACAGAGGGTCTGGATTTCGCCATTATCGGAATACCCTTCGATACCGGCAGTTCATATAGGGTAGGTGCCCGGTTTGGTCCATCCGCTATTAGAAGTATCTCCGCGATGATCAAACCCAACAATGTACAGATGCAGGTCAATGTGTTTGAAACCCTTCTAGGGGCGGACTGCGGAGATATATCCATCATTCCCGGATACATCGAAGCCAGTTTTAAGGAAATTGAAAAGTACCTGGATCCATTCGTCCAGGCCGGTATCGTACCGATATGCTTAGGGGGCGACCACTCAATCACCCTTGCTGAACTGCGCTCCATCGCCAAAAAACACGGTCGTATGTCGCTGGTCCACTGTGATTCCCACCTGGACCTGAACACAGAGGTGTTTGGCCAGAAACATAATCACGGCACACCATTCAGACGGGCAGTGGAAGAAGGTCTGATTGATCCTCATAGTTCTATCCAGGTTGGCATGCGGGGTTCCCTTTATAACCCTGACGATTTCGAAATTGCAGCTGATCTTGGCTTTAGGGTGATTCCCGCTGATGAAGTCAGGGAGTTGGGAATCAAGGAGACTGGCCGCCTGATTCGGGAGAGGGTAGGGCAGAATCCAGCTTTCTTCACCTTCGATATTGATTTTGTAGACCCCGCATATGCCCCTGGTACGGGCACCCCGGAGGTAGGAGGCTTTACGTCGTACGAGACACTGGCATTGATCCGGGAAACTAAGGATATCCACTTTGTTGGTTTTGATATTGTTGAGGTTGCTCCTGCTTATGACTGGGCGGAAATCACGGCGTATATGGCTGCAAACATCGGCTTCGAATTCATCTCCATGCTGGCTAGAAAGAAGAAGAATAAGGGGTGAAAAAATGGGTCAACTAAAAACCGTTGTCGGCCCTGGAGCACAAGCGGGATCAAAGGGAAGTTATACCGTTGGTGTGGTCAAGACGATTCTTTGCACCCTTGCGGGGATACTTGTATTCTTCGTTCCTCTGAATATCCCCGGATATGAAGGTAGCATTCTCTTCAGCACAATGCTGAACGTCCTGATACGCTTGTTAGGAGTATATTGGCTCTACTTCCTGATGGGAGTGATGGTACTCAACTGCGTGGGCTTCTTCTATGGTAAGTTCGTGGCCCGGGAAAACAGCTTTGTGTATAACTACTATAAGAATGACAGCATGACCCACGCCCTTATTTACCTCGTAGGTGCGGTCTACACTGTCATGTTTGTGTTTAAAGTTGGTCCTGAGCACGTTATCGGCTCGGCTACCGGAGGTGTCGTCCTCGAAGCCATAGTCATGCAGACCGCTTGGATCCTGATTCTCGGCGGCATGCTGGTTCCACTGCTCCTTAACTTCGGAGGCATCGACTTTTTTGGCTCGTTACTCCAGCCGTTCATGCGACCGGTTTTTAAGCTGCCGGGTGAAAGTGCCATCGATGCTACAGCGTCCTTCGTTAGTTCGTCTTCAATTGCTGTCTACATAACCAGCAAGCTGTATAAAAGCAATGTATACACCCAGCGGGAGGCATGTGTCATAGCAACTAGTTTCAGTGCAGTCAGCGTTGGCTTTGCCGCCCTATCGGTAAGCACCGTAGGCCTGCTGCACAAGTTCACCCTCATCTACTTCACAGCCTTTGCTATAGCGTTCTTGATTACTATGATCATCGCCAGGATCCCGCCCCTGTCCAAAAAGCCAGATGTATACTTTGACGGACGGAGCCAGACGGAAGAGGAAAGAAAGAGCGATACCCATTTCAGCCTGAGGTTGTTCAAGGTGGGATTGGACCGTGCTGTTGACAAAGCAAACGAAGCAGGCAGCGTAATTGGAAAACTGTACCTGGGTATGCTGGATGGGGCCAAGCTGATGCCTAAGGTCATTCCCTTCCTTGCGGCAGTGGGTATTACCGGCCTGATAATCGCCGAGTATACCCCTTTGTTCACCTGGCTTGGTACGCCCTTAATACCCCTCCTTAATCTGCTTAAGATTCCAGATGCCACCCGGGTAGCTTCCGCCTCATTGGTTGGCATTGCAGAAATGTACCTGCCAGTTCTGGTAGTGGCCGAGCACGGCCTGTCTGAGGCAGCCCGCTACTTTGTAGTCACCCTGGCTTTGGTGCAGATTATCTTCTTTTCCGAAACTGCTACAGTCATGCTGGCCACGGGCATCCCTGTAAGGATAACCGAGTTGATCATCCTGTTCCTGCAGCGTACGTTAATTGCCATACCCATAGTAGCCATCTTCATGCACCTGCTATTCTAAGACCATCTGGTTTACCGCATCGGCGAACTCAAAAGGCACGGAGTGCGTCTTCTCTGTGCCTTTTGTGCTGTCCAAACTGGTATCTCCCACCTGGCGCCTGATAGGGCAGCGCAAGTGGGCCCTCTCTGGCCGGTTCGGACCTGCCCAGCCGGTTCTCGTTGCTAAGCTGACGTATACAGTCCGCCTCATGATGACGGTATTGGCAGGTATAATCAACTGAAACTGGAGACCTCGCGGAACTCGCACGAAGGCGGGGATATTCCGGGCCCAATCTACGCCGCGGGCAGGCTCAGCAGTGTTCGTAGCGGTAAGGTGGTGCATATCCCGGACCTGCCCGAGTACGACAGGGTGAAGGCTCTGCTACATTGAGTATCCAAGGGAGGGGTAATCATGGAGTGTCCTAAATGTGGAAAGGCCCTGGTAGCACCTGCAGTCACCTGTCCATGGTGTCGGGTTTTGATCTCCAATCCAGATGCAGGCGTGGTGGCGACACCGGGAAGACGACTGGCCGCCTATATCCTCGACATAGTCCTGGCAGCCATCATTGCAGGCATCTTACTCACCATGCTAGTCGGTGAAAGTGAAGGCTTCCTAGTGTTCGGTGTTGTGACCTATCTGTTCATCATCATTATCAACCTGTACTTCATGGCCAAAGGTACCTCTATGGGAAAGCGACTGCTCGGCATGAGGGTCTACCGGACGTCTGGTACCCGCGCGGGCTTTCTCTTGATGTTGATACGGGAGAGTATCGGTAAGACGATCAGCGGTCTGGTTTTCTCGCTGGGGTTTCTGTGGCTTCTCTGGGACAAGGACATTCAGGCTTGGCATGACAAGGTGGCAGGGACCGTTGTTGTATGGGAGAAGAGATAAAAAACAACTTCTACTCTTCTGTCGAAGACCAAAAAAAGGTATTGCCAACAAACATCACTTGATATTTTGAAACTCTACACAGTCAATGAATTGCCGAAAAACTCGGCGTCAGCGTATCAACGCTTCGCGCCTGGGATAAAGAAGGTAAACTGGTTGCTTTACGTACACCAACTAACAAGCGAAGGTATACCGAGGAAATGCTCTACCGGGCGCTGGGTATAAAGAGCCGCCAGGAGCCTAACAAGGTCGTCCTTTACGCGAGGGTATCATCAGCCGGACAAAAACCTGATTTGGAAAACCAGTTGGCCTATCTGAAGGACTTTGCTGTCGGTAAAGGTCTGAGTATAGACGAGATACTTTCTGATATCGGCTCTGCCCTTAGCTACAAGCGTAAAAATTTTTAAATCTCTGCGGCATGGTTACCCGCGGCGAAGTCAAAACTGTTATCGTTGCTCACAAGGACCGGCTGGTGCGGTTCGGCGCCAAATTCGGCTGTGAAATACTGGTGGTCAACAAGGCCGAAGACATGTCCCCGGCCCAGGAGAGACTTAATAAGCATAGTGCAACATTTTGCGGCCAAGCTTTACGGCCAGAGGACCTACAAAGCGCCAAAGCTGACCAGAACGCTAAGGGAGGCGTTAAAAAGCGCAGCAGACGGTAAGACAAAAGAGCCTGCCGCTGAACAAGGACAAGTGGACTAAAATTACACAAATAGCAGAAGCCTACGCCCAAACTAGTTTCTGCTGATTTTACAAGCCCCTTTGGCCTGCAGGCCCGGCAGTGGAAGCTAGCCTTAGACGACACCTTGTTCACCCTGGAGAGGCAGTGGGAGGCTGCCGTTGTCGAGGTCAAGAAGCGTCTTTACCGCCATGAAGGAATGACTGACGAAGAAAAGCACTATGCCTTCTGGCTGCTGTACAGGCATAAAAAGCGCGGAAGATAACCCTAAATGAAGAGGGTCGCTCTAAAGTGAGAAAGTATCTGAAGCGCACTTTCCGGAGCGTATTAGGAAAAAGGCCCCGGGTGAAAGGGTGATCATCCCGCTGGCGGGAATGCACGCAATGGAAGGTAATTTGCGTGTGGTTCTTCTACCCGACGAGCAGGCGGTGGAAATCCACCTGAGCAGGGAGCCCCAGACATACCCTTCCGGTGAAGAAGAATCTGGTATCGACCTGGGCATAACCGAAGTCTTAACCGACGATACCGGCAAAAAATACCGGCCAGAATACGGCGAGGCCCTGCAAAAAATGTCCGACCATATCCTGGACAAGAGCAAGAAACGCCCGGAAGTTCCTCGAACAGGACGCTGGTAAAGCCCGGCACGTTTTGTGAGAACGAAATAAACCGAGCGTTTAATGAATTCTACAAAACAGGAAGGCCGAAGGTAATTGCTTACGAAGACCTTGCCCACCTGTGCGGCAACGCCAAAAGCAAGGGCCTCTCCCGCAAGGTGAGCAACTGGCAGCGTAGCATCATCAAAGAGCGGCGAGAATACAAAGACTATCTCTTCTTTGTTGCCGACCCAGGCCCGGTGAACGCGGCATACTCCAGTCAAGAGTGTCCTCGGTGCAGCTGGGTGGACGGGGACAATTTCAAGTGCCGAAAATGCGGTTTTGAAGCTGATGCCGACCATGTGGCGGCCAGGAACCTGAAAAGAAGGCTACACGATGAAGAGATAACCCGGTATATGCCATATAAGAAAGTAAAAGAAATCTTGCTCAAGTGTTATCATCAGAAACAGCAAGCGGGATGTTCCCGGGAGATGCAGGGGCTGGCCCGGTCGGAAGAAAGCGCCGACGGAACGTGTACTGGCTGGAAATGGTATACGCGAAGTGGGTTTTAACGATGAAGCTCCCTTCGGGAGCAGAGCGCCGCCGGGTAGCCGGAACTGGAGTGTGCGGTAAACGGCATTTTGGTAGGCTAAACCGCCCCTGCCCTTCCGGTGGGAGCCTTTGGGCGTTAGCACCACCCCGCCGTTTGGAAACCCGAACTGGGGTACACCGTAACCGCACATATTTCGGGCGGGACTCCAGAAGTCCGTGGGCCGCTTGCCCTGTCAGCCGGGCAGGTGGAAGTACCCGGCCTCTCGGAGAGCGTGAACTGCTTTTGCTGTCCTTTTATCCCTACTTGATAGAAGTTGATAGCAAAAATGAAACAGCACCAGGGCTTGGTCCAGGGCTCAAGAACCGATGTGTATCCTACCGATGCAGTCGTTCGTCACCATCTCCCCTACGAAGCTCGGGATAATAAACCTTTGCAGAACCTGATGATCCTGTCGGCTTGCTCGTAGCAGTTCGAGATAACCTAGAACAATGGCTTTGAACGGCACGAACAGGGATCTGCTTCAGGAACTGATGTTTTCGCCACACCTGCGTCCCGAACTCCCGGAGAATCTGATACGGGAGCTCGATGGCAAACCGAAGAAGACCGCGCCCAGCTACGCTCCAGGCGACAGCGAGAAACTGCTGCTATGGATCAAAGAACGCCTGTTCATTCCTGCAGAGGAAGCCGAAAGCCTCTTTGCCGCCAGATAGCGGGATCACGGGCTGGATATGCGGTGTCCCCTGCTCCGACCTATGCGGGCAGGGGGCGAGACTCAGGCCTGCGGACACGCCTGGCCATGGCGAACAGCCGCTCCAGGTTTTCGCGGTCGCATACTTCAGGCGCTCACCGGGTGAGTATATCCACCACGATGCTCTCCTCCTGGAGCGGTGTAGTCCAGCACGGCGGCGTATGTCCCGTCAGGCAGACCAAGCGTCTGACCTACGAACTCATGCAGCACCGGAGAGTAATAGGATAGCCAGTGGGCAACGAAAAGCACAGTATTGCCCGCGGGTTCCTCGGCATTTGCAGCCGTACCCTGCCTAACAAGTGCCTCGATCGTAGAGGTCTCGATGAAAGCAGCGTCTACTGGATGAGCGCGGCAGACCCGGCATCGCCCTGCGGGCTCAAGCTTCGAGGTCTGGACGATGACCTGCCCGCGCGGCCTCCCAGCAGCTTCATCGTATTTCATGGCACATGCCTGAAAGTCGTGGCGCGGAGCAACGCAAAGTAACTGACTATCAAGACGAGACCTGATGATCCCGCGCTGCCCGCGTACTTTGCTTTCTTTAAAACACTCCTCACGCGCGATTTTGACCCGCTGGAAAAGGTGGTGGTGGAATCTATCAACGGTGTGAGTGCCCTGGAGCGCCCCTACAGGAAGGCTCTGCAGGATATGGGCTTCACCCGCCACTATAAATGCCTGAAGCTGACGAGACAGTACTGAAAAGCCGTAGCTCCCCTTTACAACCACATTTTTACGGTTGCAGGCTCTCAGATCCAGGCTGCTCCGGAAGCGCGGATAAGCGAAATATGGTACAGACGCCCGCTGGCACCGGCCACTTGCCGCCTGGATGGGACCCCGTAACGAGAAAGCAGGGGTTATTTCTATCACCATCGCCCAGGTATTGTCCACTTACCGCAGAACCGCCAGGGTGTCTGTGCCTCCGGGGGTTTATTGCCTGGCTTGCCCGTCCGCCGACCGGCAAATCTGTTCATGAAGCGGTACTCAAGCGCGGACAGGATCCGGTGGATCTGCTCCGTTCATTCTTTTGTCCTGAGTGTGAAAAACTAGGCGAAAGAGCCTTGAGGTGGTTCTGTGAGTACTGACGGTTCTTCTCCGGATTATCACAATTATAATTATACCCCTGCTTCTTTTCATGACTTTACTCATGGGTAAGCGCCAGGTCGGTGAACTTCCGGTATTCGACTTTATCATCGCAGTTACCATCGGTGCGGTGGCCGGAGCGGATATCGCCGATATCGACCACGGACCGACCGCACTGGCCAACGTCCTGTTGGCTTTGCTTCAGCTCACCGTCTCCTACGGCATCACCAAAAACCGTATTCTCAACCACCTGCTCAGCCTGGAGCCGACCATTGTGATCCAGAACGGCCAGTTGTTGAGGAGTCACCTGAAACGGATCAGCTACCCCGTAGACACCGTCCTCGAACTTCTATGGGAAAAGGCGTGTTCGACCTGAACGAGGTGGAATTTGCGCTCATTGAACCTGACGGCAAACTGAGCGTGCTGAAAAATCCCAGTACCAGACGGTAACCGCCAAGGACCTCAAGCTAGAGACCGGATATAACGGACTGCCAATCCCCATGATTGTGGAGGAAAAAACCTTTGACAAAGGGTTAATGAACGCCGGCCTTGATGAGAACGGGCTTCTGGGGAAATTAAAAGGGCAGGACCTCCAGGTCAAAGACGTGTTCTTTGCCATGCTGAACAGTGACGGCACTGCACAGCAGCCTTGAAAAGGAGCCGGAAGAAGAGCAGGTATTCAGGTTCTGACCAAAAGACGTTGGTGGATGGTTGTTCATGACAGTTAGTTCATGAGGGGTTAGGTAAAGGTGTCCCGAAGACGTTCTGTATGCATGTTGCACAGGCCCGCCACGAGGAGATGCGTGCATCGTTTCCATCTGGCGCTGTACGGAGTGGGCGAAATCCTGTCCGACCTGGCCGGACTGAGCAAACAGTCTGCAGCAGCCAATCACGAACCCGCAACTCGCTGCTTGTGCCTCTCCGTGTATCCCACGCCCTCGTAGAAGATGACATTCGAGCGTACACTCACATTGGCACAGCCCATGGTCCTCGCCCACTCCTCCGCGTACCTCATGAGCGCGCGTCCGACTCCCATTCTCCTGAAATCCTGGTTCACTACTAGGCCGCCGATTTCTGCCATCAGGTCAGACTCAAGCAGGGGGTAAGAATGTACGTGCACCCAGCCGATGATCTTCCCCACAGCAGCTTCTGCCACAAACACCTTGTGGTTTTCCCGGGCGAGGATATTGGCGATTCGAGGTCGGACCTGGTGTGATGTGGCGGGATATCCAAGCTGGCCGCACAGCCTGGCGATCCCGGCGCAGTCCTCTTCCTTCATACCCCTTATACAAAACCTCGCGCTCACCCAGACCACCCTCCATCCCCTCATATGGGAGACAGGGGAAAACCCTTATCCTCAAGGCTCGGTACACCCGAACGTGCTGTCTGTTTTCGGGCTGGCGATACGTCTTATAGTGATGAACGATACACCAAACAAGAACGCGATCAACACGAAAACCGACCTGATCCCAAGATATGAGGCAAAAATGCCAGCCACAAGCGGGCCTATGAAGTTCCCGAAGTACGAGGCGCTGGAAGCCACGCCGTATGCCTTTCCCCGCTCTTCCTCACGCACGGCGGCACCGATGATCGTGTTGGCGGTGGGGAAGACCCCTCCGAGCACTAACCCGGTCATGGTTCTGAGCACCAGCAGGCTGGCGATAGAGCGCGCAAACGTGTGTAAGAAAAATAGCACGGCCGTAATTGCGGCACAGGCGGCGAGCACCCTGCGAGGCCCCACAGAATCGGCGAGCCGACCGAGGTATGTGGCAGACAACGCCGCAGCGAGCCCGGTGACGGATATGACAAGACCGCTCAAAGTAGAAAGACCGCCAGTCGCAGACGACAATTCCTTTACGAACAGAGGCATCACCGGGGCCATGGCCTTGATGGAAACCTGCGCCACAAAGAGGATGAAGCTCATCTTCAAAAGATCTCTGGATGTAAACAGCATGGAAAGACCGCTAAAGGGCGATCCGCCCGCAGCCTTTTGTGGGTTGTTCCCGGGCGATCCGGTCTCCCTCACCAGCCAGGTAACCACTGTGAAGCCTGATAGCAGTAGAACGCACGCTACCTGGAAAGAAACCCGAGTTCCGAAGGTGTCCGCGGCGATCCCGCCGATCAAGGGGCCGAAGGCGGTGCCGCTGAACACGGCTGTCTGCATCAGGCCGAGGCTGCTGCCGAGATGCTCCGGTGGAACCATTGAACACACCATGGCCATGCAGGCGCCGATCGTTCCTGTGAACACCCCCTGAAGCAGCCTCAGCATGAAAAGGCCCTCTACTGACTGTACCCTTGCCATGAAGAAGAAGGTGATGAAGCCTGCGAGCATAGCGCGGCTCACCATGATCTTCTTGCCATACCTGTCCGACATAGAGCCCCAGATCGGGCTGAACACCGCGAGCAGCAGAGCTGGAACGGCGGTCAGCGCGGACGACCACGCCGTCACCAGCCTTGGATCCTGAACACCCAGTTCCATCACGTAGTATGGCAGGAACGATATAGGGAAGTTGAAGCCAAGCAGGGCAAGAAGTTGTGCACCCCAGGTCAAGTACAGATTCCGTCTCCAGTCTTTCACGCAAGTCACCTGATCTTCCGGCGTGATTTCGAGGGTCCGCGCAGCATCGTGTGGAGTCCTGCCCGCGTGCTTGATAGAGTGATCGGGCTCACCAGAGCTATCGTAACGCATTTTACCTGAGTTGTGAAGCGAAAGACTCATCGCAATAGAAGGCGAGCCTGGCAAAGTATCCAGGATTTTCGAAATCTGTTCTCCGTGGTGTGGATCTTTTTGAGGGCCCGTGGTATAATGATATTGCGTACTTGTATACAAGTGTACCTTTTGAATGCAGGACTGGCCGCTTCGGGCACCGCCTCTCCTTCCGGGACGCGCCCGCAAGGCGCAAGCGGTTAGCACATACCAAAGTAGCTAAAGGAGGGCTTGCTATGGCAAAGTCAAAAGACGACAGGCGACTTCCGTCACTTGAAAGTGGCGTGCTGAACAAGAACGGCGCGGGTAGCGAGACGCCCCTCCCTCCGCTATGGGATCTCATTGTAGACGTTCTGCTCTCCTCGCACCCAGCGGAGCATTGAGCCGGGGCAACCTTTTCACCAATCAGCCGCATTTAAAATCCCTGGTGGCCGCGTCTTCCTCCCTGCGGTCCGTACTCTCACCTGCGCCCAACCCGCGTTTTTGATCCTTTGAGTTCCGCTGCGATCCGCCTCCATGCTCTTAAGTATCTCCACATGAACTTCGATACCGGAGATAGGGGCATCTGCTAACAAACAACCGGGGGGCGGGAAAATGCGTCATCTAAAAAGCATAAGGGTGCTGCTTCTTTGCGCTTTTCTCATAGCCATCACCGCGATGGCGATAGGTAACTGGATCCTCTACGCTGGGCTCTCACATCAGGCGTCCACACTCAAACAGCTGTTTGAAGAGGACTTCCATTACCTCTTGCTCGCACAGGAGATCAAGTACCAGGAAGTCAGTGTCGCCGACGCAGTCAGGGGTATCCTCATAGACCCAAGAAGCGACCGGGACCTTTCCATGTACAGCTCCATGGGCGCGCTGCTTAGTAACAACCTAAAGAAGGCCGAGGCCTGCGCGCGTGACGAGGAAGACCTGCTCGTGTACTCATCCATGAGTTCTCTGTACTCTCAGCTCGTATCGCTCGAACGGCGTATGATCCAGTTTGCCAGCGTAGACCAGGAAGAAGCACTGGACCTTTATAAGAAGCAATACTCCGTGCTCCGCAACAGCTTTGCCAGGGAGCTGCGCGATCTTACCGACAGGCAGGAAAAGCGCATGCGTGATACCGTCGAGGCCGCGCTTCTGTCTGCCCAGCAGGCGCAGAGGAGTGCGCTCGCAGCGACTATTTTGAGCGCTGCCGTCGCGTTGCTAATCGGGCTTTACGTCTCCGCACGGACCTCTAATCGGCTGGCCAAATTGGCAGTGGTCGTCGACCGGGTGGCGAACAGGGATCTGGATGTACAGGTGCCACCTTCCCGATCCAATGATGAGGTGGGCCAGCTGACGCAGGCCTTCGCCAAAATGGTTGCTAATCTGAGACAGGTGGTGTCTCAAGCGTTCGAGTCCGCCCAGCAGGTTGCGTCCGCCTCCGAACAGCTGTCCAACGGAGCAGCGCAGGTGTCCAGCGCGGTCGAGCAAATGTCCGTCACCGTACAGGACGTAGCGCGGGAGACCGCAAGCCAGGCCGAATCCGCCCGGGAATCCTCCGTCGCCCTTGAACAGCTGGCGCGCACGATCGAACAGGTAGCGCAAGGCGCCCAACGGCAGGCAGAAAGCCTCGCCCGAGCCTCCGCCACATCAACCACCATGGGCAAAGCGGTGGATGAAGTCGAAATTTGCTCAAAGGGCCTTGCTGAAGCCTCAGGCAAGGCGAGCCAGGCAGCGGCTGTAGGCAGGCAGGCGGCTGACAGGACCATGGAGCGCATGAAGCTCATCAACGACACCAGCGACAGAATCAGCAAGAGCATGTCTGAGCTGGCCGCGCGTTCAGAGAAGATCGCCGAGATCGTACAGGTGATAGACGATATCGCCGAACAGACCAACCTGCTGGCATTGAACGCGGCTATAGAGGCCGCGAGAGCTGGCGAACACGGCCGCGGTTTCGCGGTGGTGGCAGATGAGGTGAGAAAACTCGCTGAGAAGTCCGGCAGGTCTACGAAGGAGATCGCCTCGCTCATCGGCGATATCAGGCGGAGCATGGAAGCGGCCATGAAGGCAGTAAACGACGGCGCGTCAGCAGCCAGGGAAGGCATGGCGGCCGCAACCGAGACCAATGACCTCCTCGGGCGGATAGTCTCCACCGTAAACGAGGCAGAAAGCCAATTTGAACGAGTCAAGCACGCCATCGAAGAGATAAGGGCTGCGGCACGGGCACTGCAGGGAGCGGTGAGTGCTGCCGCGTCAGTGGTGGAAGAGAACTCGGCAGCAGCGGAGCAGATGGCGGCATCCAGTTCTCAGACAACGAGTTCTGTGGATGAGATCGCCAGGGCGAGCGAGCGAAACGCTGCTTCAATACAAGAGGTTTCCGCCTCGGCCGAGGAAATCGCGGCTTCGGTTGAAGAGATGGCGGGCTCCGCCCGGTCACTTGCGCAGATGGCACAAGTCTTAAAGAACATAGTCCAGGCGTTCCGCCTGAAGTAAAAGGCATACTTCCCGAACAAGTGAAGACGGGAGGGGTACCACCCTCCCGTCTTTTTGCAACCTGGCCTTATGCGAGGAACAGGCTGAGAACAAACACCACTATTATACCTACGATCCCGGTGACGAGGCTCCCTACGGTCTGCAGCTTGTAGGCTTGCGTAACGTCCATGTCGGACAGCTGTGCCACAACCCAAAAGTAGCTGTCGTTCGCGTGGGAGACGGTCATCGAACCCGCGCCTATGGCCAGCACAGTGAGCGCAGCGCCCATGGGTGAGGCCAGTCCGAGCGCGGGCAGTAGCGGAGCCATCAACGCGGACGTGGTGATTAGCGACACTGTGGACGACCCCTGTGCGGTCTTCAGAGCAGCTGCGACGATGAACGGTACGAACACTCCCATCTTCAGCGCGCTCAGCGACTCCCCGAGATAAGAAGCAATGGGTGTTGCGCGCAGCACGCTTCCAAGAGCGCCACCAGCCCCGGTGATCAGTATGATGATGCCCGCGTTCTTGATCCCCTCGTTCACCCAGCTGCCTCGCACGTCCTCCGTGATCTTCGGAAAGGTGAAGAATGCGAGGAACACGCCTATCAAGAGCGCGGTAACCGGGTGACCCAGGAAACTGAGCAATGCGGCAAAAGAGCCCGCCCCGAGAGGCTTGGATGGGTAGTCGGCCACGGACTTCAGCGCAATGAGGACGACCGGTGTGAGCAGGGGAGCGAACGAGCGCCCAACCGACGGCAGGCGGCCAAAGGTCTTTGTGATCTCATCGAAGGTAGCCTCGGGCTTTGGTTCAATGTGTATCTTTGAGCCCATGTAGTTGGCGTAAATATAGCCTGCGATGACCGTCGGGATAGATACCAGGAGTCCAAGGAGAATGACGGTGCCCAGATCCGCGCTCAGGTTGCCCGCAGCCGCGATGGGTCCGGGGGTCGGAGGCACGAATACGTGCGTGGAATAAAGCCCCATGCTGAGCGCCACCGCGAATACCGCCAGGGATTTCTCCGAACGCTCAGCGAGCGACCTGTTCAGCGGAGACAAGATGACGAAACCCGAGTCACAGAACACCGGTATGGATACGACCGCGCCCGTGATGCCCATGGCAAGGGCAGAGCGCGCTTCCCCTACGATTCTTAAGATGGTGTTCGCCATGACCAGCGCGGCTCCGCTCTTTTCCAGCAGGAAGCCGATGATTGTACCGCATGCGATGACGATCCCGATGGAACCCAGTGTGCTACCGAATCCCCCGGTGATTGCCGAGATAATGTCCTTGGCCGGCAGGCCCGAGGCGATCCCGACACCGTAGGCGACGATCAACAGTGTAACAAACGGATGAAGTTTAGCCTTGGCTGTGAGGAGGACGATGAGTATGATGGCAGCAACAAGGATGACAATGAGCATTGGACCCTGAACCATTTGCTCTCTCTCCTTTCGGCTTTATCCTATGATACCGGCAGATTCTGCAGTGCGGGCACCACCCCCAGTGTCATACCGATTCGTACGAGCCTACACGCGCGCTCGGAAGCAGAGATCAGGTGCTGTCTGGCATTTCCCAGCGCAACAGCGAGCTCCATTGGCCACGCGACAGACGGCATGAGCCCCCACACGCCCTCGCCGTAGAGTCCGTCCGCCTCCGGGGTCACTGCTCCGCCAATCGCGATTACGGGCACGTTGGCCCTTGCGGCTCTTCTGGCAACACCTAACGGGACCTTCCCGTACATCGTCTGCCCATCGATCTTCCCTTCGCCAGTAATAACTAGGGACGCTGCCTCGAGCGCGTCGTCAAACCGGACCTTGTCAAGCACCAGTTCTACTCCTGACACAAGCTCCGCCCGAAGGAACGCGAGCAGCCCCGCCCCGAGACCTCCTGCCGCACCGCTCCCGGGGACGCAGGATACGTCCCTGCCGAGCAAACGCTCAAGCACCATCGCATAGTTCGTGAGCGCCTCGTCGAGCCGTTTCACCATGTCGGGATCCGCTCCTTTTTGGGGCCCGTACACGTACGACGCGCCATTTGGCCCACAGAGCGGATTCTTCACATCACACGCCACTTCCACCCGGACGCCTGACAATCTCGGATCAAGCCCAGATACGTCCACCACATGAAGCTGCGAGAGGTAGATTCCCCCTTCAGGCAGCTCCCGGCCCTCTTTATCCAGAAAGCGCACGCCCAGTGCCCTCGCCATGCCCGCGCCACCGTCGTTGGTAGCGCTGCCCCCGATGCCTACCACAAGCCGGGTACAGCCTCGATCCAGCGCGTGCCTGATCAGCTCTCCAGTACCACGGGTGGTGGTGTACGAAGGGTTGCGACGCGCTGGCGGGACCAGCGAAAGCCCGGATGCCTTGGCCATTTCAATCACGGCCGTGGCGCCGTCTCCGAGCACGCCCCAAAGCGCCGTCACTTTCTCCCCCAGCGGGCCCGTGACCTCCGACTGCTGGAGCTTCCCACCGGTCGCCGTAACCAGGGTGTCGACAAGACCTTCACCGCCGTCAGACATGGGGATGGTCACGATCTCTGCCCCGGGAAACACGCGGCGTATCCCCTGCACAATACACTCGCACGCTTGTTCCGAGGTGAGACTCTCCTTAAATGAATCGGGAGCCACGACGATTTTCAATCCGACCACCCTCCGCTTCGTTGTCTTTCAATTCTGCAAACGTGATAGCGCTCACCTTTGACCCAGTGGTCAAAGATGCAACTGGATGAACCGCGCCCTTTTGTACAAACTGTACAAAACGGCACGCGTTATCCTGCAAAATAGGTATGAAGCTGCAGCGCAAGCCAGACCTCCGACGCGTCTTTCACGCGCTGCAGGTCCTTCCCGGTAAGTTTCTGAACGCGCTGGAGCCGGTACCGGACCGTGTTCCTGTGCACGTACAGCCGCTCTGCAGTTTTCGCCATGTTCAGGTCACATTCAAGGTATACTTGGACGGTCTTCAGGAAATGCCTGTACTCGTCCTGGGCAAGTGGTCCTAGCACCTGGCGGATGAGCGTCTCTCTAGCGTGCACGGGTAGATCCTCAAATACGGAAACGGCTCCGAGGTCTTGAAAGAACGCAGGATTTGAGAGGTTCAGGCGTTTTGAGGCTTCAAGCGCCTTCATCGCGCGCGTGTACGAGACCGAAAGGTCATGCCCTGCATCGCCCACACCCACAACGACCCGCACATCGAGGTCGTTCTGCAGCCGCTTGATCAACCTGCTGATATACTGGCACACTTCGCTGTCTCCAGACGGGTCAAGCACTACGAAGCGGTCCGCGCCCGCCATGCCTGATATGGACTGCTTCACCGGCCTCCAGATCTCCGAAATGGTGTCAAGGATACGCTCTTTCAGCCTCTGTACTTCTAGTTCGCCCTTTTGGGTATCCTCTATCATCTTCTTCACGTATTCCTTAAACCTGACCACGTCCACGACCACCGCGCGCCTCTCGATGCTCAGGTCAAAGCCAAGCATGGCAGCCTGCTGCTCCAGCACGTTGAGCGGCTGCCCCGAGATCAAGCCCCGGACCAGGTGGTCACGCGCCCTTCTCTCGAGCGCCACGTGCTCGGAGTAATACGCCCGTTCGAGCATGAGCTCTACCATCACTCGGACCAGCTCCCCATAAGGGCCGACCGTCTCCGGGTGTCCGGTGATCCCCACCACTCCCACTGTCTGCTCGCGGAACCTGATGGGCAGGTTGACGCCTGGGCGCGCCCCCGGGAACTTATCCACCTCTGAAGGATCAATCAAAAGCGGCTTGTCCGTCTTCAGTACCATTGCTGCGCCCTGGTGAAAGGTGCCTATCCTCTCGCTGTCCCCCGATGCGACGATGACCCCGCTCCGGTTCATGATGTTAATATTGTAGCCTACCACAGCCATCGTGCGCTCAACGATAGGCGCCGCCAGCTCTCTCACGATATTCACTGTACATCCCCCCTGGTATTCGGGTCTTCACTTCCTTTGTGGCTGCAACAAAAAACCGACCACAAAGCCACTTTCTTTTTTCTTCAGGATCAAAGAAGCTTCCTATCAGATCTTGAGATGTGAACCTCCGCCGGGACAAGCCCGGCGGCTTCTGGTGAAGTCCACCGGGATGCCCGAACGGTCCTCAGCACCTCATCGAGAGACGCCTGCCTGAGGGCAGGTCTTACTCTCCCTCCTTGCGCTA
>JBFMAL010000024.1:0-46454 GCA_040755615.1 Bacillota bacterium | reverse complement strand
CATGGTCTATGGTGGCTTTGACAAGGACCGCAACCGCCTCAAGTGGCGCTGCCCGAAGGTCGCCGGGTCAAGGCATGCGAAACCCCATGTTCCCCTTGGCAATACGGCAGGACCGTCTTGCGCCTGGTGGCTCTATCGTCTGGAAGAAAACTTATTCCCGACGCACCACCTCAGAACGCTGCTTCAAACGCGTAAAGGTCGCAGCACAACCCAACAGTACACCTTCTAAAAGCTCATCTTGATGAGCCTGGTTCCAGGTGCACACTCCTTCATGAGCCTCGGTTCCTGACGACCTACAGGGTCAGCATGACTTCTCAATCACTTACTTCGGCTCTATTCCTACGTCTTCCCAGAGAGTTTCTGGGTGTTTCCGAGAGCACTCCTATTTCCCGGCAATCTGAGCCTGTGCAGCGGCGAGCCTTGCCACCGGTACTCGGAACGGCGAACAGCTCACATAGTCCAGTCCGGCCTGGTGACAGAACCCTATGGAATCGGGGTCTCCACCATGCTCACCACATATCCCGATTTTGAGCCCCGGCTTCTTCGCGCGGCCCTTGTTGACAGCCATCTTGATAAGCTGACCCACACCGGCAGTGTCAAGGCTCTGGAAAGGGTTCTCTGACAGCACCCTTTCGTGGATGTAGTGGTGCAGGAACTTCGCTTCAGCGTCATCACGGCTAAAACCATAGGTGGTCTGCGTGAGGTCATTGGTACCGAAGGAGAAGAACTCCGCGTATTCCGCTACTTCGTCTGCTGTCAGCGCAGCGCGGGGTACTTCTATCATGGTACCAACCGTATAAGGGATCCGTACGCCTGTCCGCGCCATAACCGCCTCCGCCACTTTGTTAATGCGTTCTCTCAGAGTGGCGAGCTCCTGAGCAATACTAACCAGCGGTATCATGACTTCCGGGCGTGCGTCCACACCTTTCTTTATGAGCTCAGCAGCGGCGGAAAAGATGGCCTCAGCCTGCATCTCATAAATCTCCGGGTATACCATGCCCAACCTGCATCCGCGGAAACCCAGCATGGGATTGGCCTCTGCGAGCACACGCGCCTTCTTCAGAAGGTTCTGCCTGTCTTTAATCTCCGCCTCGGGTGCGCCGGAAACACGCAGCCTCTCGATCTCGAGAACCAGATGCTCGATGTTCGGCAGGAACTCATGAAGCGGCGGGTCTAAAAGCCTGATCGTAACGGGGTAGCCTTCCATCGCCTCGAGAATCCCCATAAAATCCTGCTTCTGCATGGGCAGAAGTTTATCGAGTGCTGCCTTTCTTTCCTCCGCGGTAAAAGCAAGGATCATTTCCTGCATCACGGGGAGACGGTCTTGCGCCATGAACATGTGCTCTGTCCGGCATAAACCGATCCCTGTCGCCCCGAACTCCCTTGCCCTCCTCGCGTCCTCAGGGGTGTCTGCATTGGCATATACGCCGAGCCTTTTGATCTCGTCCGCCCAGCCAAGGAGTTCTCGAAATTCATCCCCCGGGTCCGGGTGAACCAGCGGGACTTCACCCATAATGACTCGGCCTGTTGAGCCGTCAATGGAGATCACCGTGCCTTCTTTGATCTCCATGCCGTTTACCTGCGCCACTCTGGCCTCCGGGTCAATCCGCATTTGCTCGCACCCCACCACGCACGGTTTGCCCATGCCTCGCGCCACGATCGCGGCATGGCACGTCATACCCCCCCTGCTGGTAAGGATGCCTTGTGCATGTACTATGCCGTGCATATCATCCGGAGTGGTCTCCGGTCTGACCAAAATGACGCGCTCTCCGCGTGAACCTCTGGCCTCTGCCACGTCTGCGTCAAAGACTGCCTCCCCAGTTGCGGCACCCGGCGATGCAGGCAACCCGGACGCGATCACATCCAGCCGCGCCGTAGTGTCTATTCCCCTGTGGAGGACCTTCTCTACGTGCGACGGTTCCACCCGCATCAGGGCTTCCTCTTTAGTGATGAGCCCCTCGTTTACCATATCGTAGGCAATCTTCACTGCGGCCTTGGCTGTTCTTTTCCCCGTCCTGGTCTGCAACAGATACAGCCGTCTCTTTTCAAATGTAAACTCTATGTCCTGCATATCCCTGTAATGCCTTTCCAGCAGATCAGCCATCTTCATAACGTCCCTGTATACATCAGGCAGTTCGCTCTCCATCTCACTCAGGGGCTTGGGAGTACGAATACCCGCCACCACATCCTCCCCCTGGGCGTTTGTCAAATACTCGCCAAAACGCGCCCTTTCCCCGTTTGAGGGGTTGCGGGTGAACAGCACGCCTGTACCGGAATCCTCCCCCATGTTCCCGAACACCATTGCTTGAACGTTTACGGCAGTGCCGAGGTCATCCCGGATCTTGTTGATCTTCCGGTACAGCTGCGCCCTCGGATTGTTCCATGAACGGAATACGGCAGTAATCGCCTGCTCCAGCTGGACCAGTGGATCCTGCGGGAAGCGTGTAAGCGCCTTGTACTCGCCAATCAGTTCTTTTAACGCATCCAGCCCCAGCATGTGGTCGGAAGTAACCGAGTGCTTCTCCCGCATCCTGGAAAGCGCCCGTTCATACACATCATGCACTACACCCAGCACCACGTTACCGAACATCTGGATCAGGCGCCGGTAACAATCGTAGGCAAAACGGGGATCGCCTGTCTCACGCGCCAACCCTTCGACGGTATCATCATTCAAGCCCAGGTTTAAGATGGTGTCCATCATGCCGGGCATTGAGATGGCCGCCCCCGACCGTACGGATACCAAAAGAGGACTGCCCCTGCCACCAAATGTGCGCCCTGTCTTTTTCTCCAGCACCCGGATACAGCTCAAGACCGCGTCTATCAGTCCTTCCGGCAGTACACCGCCCTTTTCATAGTAATCGTTACATGCCTCGGTAGAAATGGTAAATCCCGGCGGCACAGGTAACCCGAGCCTCGTCATCTCGGCAAGGTTTGCGCCTTTGCCCCCGAGCAGACCGCGCATGTCAGCCCTGCCTTCTTCGAATAGAAACAGATACCGCTTAGAATCCATGTTGTCCCCCCCCAGCAATAATGTGAAGCACCTTTGCGGCAGTCTCCTCCACTGCCCTGTGTGTCACATCCACCACAGGGCACCCTAGACGCCGAAAGAGGTCTTCAGCATACTTGAGCTCGTGCAGGATGCGCTCTAAAGACGCATAATTCGCAGCAAGTCCAAGTCCCATCGCCCGGAGTCTCTCCTGCCTGATCTCAAGAAGCGTCTGGGCGCTTATAGTGAGTCCCACGATCCTCTTCTTCTCGATCCGGAACAATTCCTTCGGAGGCGGTACTTCCGGAACGAGGGGAATGTTCGCCACCTTGTAGCACCGCTGGGCAAGATAAAGGCTTACCGGAGTCTTGGAAGTCCTTGACACGCCAAGCAGCACTACATCGGCTTTCTCCAGCGACCTGGGTTCCTTTCCGTCATCGCACTTCACGGCGAACTCCACCGCTTCTATGCGCCTGAAGTATTGCTCATCCATCCTGTGCACGAGCCCCGGTTCAAGTTTGGGCCTGACCGACGTGATTTTAGACAGTGCCTCCACCACTGGCCCCATGATGTCCACAGCGGGTACGTTATGTCTCTCTGTCTCTTCCTTCATGGCAGCTCGCAATTCCGGAACGATCAGCGTATATACGATGGCCGCGTTACCCCGCTCGGATGCCTGCCTTACCACGTCCACCAGCGTGGTAAGGCTGTCTATGTGAGACACTCTCCGGAACTCCACACGTCCCGAGTTGAACTGGCTCGCGGCAGCTCTTGCCACAAGTTCCGCTGTCTCGCCGATGGCGTCGGAAACGATGTAGACAAGAGGCTCCTTGTTTGTATCCAAACCGCTCTTGCTCCTTCCTTATCTTAACTCTCCAAGCTCCGCCACTCTGCCGAGGACTTCGCCCGTCTTTCTTAGAAGAGCTAGCCTGTTACGTCTTATGGCCTCGTCCTCGACCATCACAAGCGTACGGTCAAGAAATTCGTCAACAGGTCCACGCAGCTCGACCACCTTTTCAAGGTACGACCGGAAGTCTTCTCGTTCATAGAGCGTACGCAGCTCGGCCTCCGCATCTTTCAAAGCCCGGTAAAGCGCTATTTCTGGTTGTTCTACCAGCAGGTGTTCGCGGACTTCACCTTCCCCTGCGTTCCTTGCCAGGTTCATCACACGTTTGTATGCAAGGAGCAGGTCTTCTATTTTCTCATGTGTGAGGAATTCTCGGAGCGCCTGGATCTTCCTCCAGCTCCTCTCCACTAGATCTATGCCGTGATAAAGCACAGCATCGACAATATCCGGGCGTACGCCTTCGTCCGTGAACAGCACCTTCGCCCTCTGAACCAGGAAGGACTGAAGGGCTGCCGCCGCCCGATGGTGATGCTCGTCGAAGCCGTCGTAGTTCGCAACTGCTCTTTCCACGGCCTCACGCAGGTCGAGTCGGAGCCCTGATTTCCACAGCACCGATATGACCCCGAACCCTGCCCGCCTGAGTCCAAGAGGATCCTGTGAACCTGTAGGTTCTTTTCCGATGAGGAAGTATCCTGCCAGCGTATCAAGTTTGTCACAGACCGATACGAGGACGCCTTCGGGCGTGGCGGGTACGGCGCCACCGGACCGACGGGGCAGGTGGTGCTCCAGGATGGCGGTGGCCACGACCGGGTGCTCCCCGTCGTGCAGTGCCAGTTCCCTGCCTACATAACCTTCAAGCTCGGGGAACTCATAGACCAGGTGGGTCGTGAGATCCGCTTTGCAAAGATAGGCGGCACGGAGTGCCCGTTGCTTTTCTTCTTCTGAGAGAAGGTGCCCAAAACCCTGGACGAGCGACTGCACCCGCATCACCTTGCTGTGGACCGTGCCGAGCTTCTCCTGGAAGACGATGCGTGCGAGCTCAGGCACGCGGTCTTCAAGGCTGCGGGACGTGTCCTCGCTATAGAAAAATCTGGCATCCTTCAGCCTTGCTGTGATGACTCTCTCACAGCCAGCCACTACGTTATCAAGGCCCGGGCCTTCTCCGTTCCGGACGGCGATAAAATATGGTAGCAGTCGGCCGTCCTTCTGTACCGGGAAAAAACGCAGATGGTGCTGCATAGTCGTGGTAATTACCTCGCGCGGCAAGCTCAAGAACTCCGAATCGATCGTCCCGCGAAATACTCCGGGCCACTCACAGAGGTACACCACCTCCTCCAGCAGTTCTTCCGGCAGAACAACTTCACCCCCCAACTCGCACGCCATGGCCCTTGCACGCCTGACGATCTCCTCTCTGCGCTCATCCTGATCTATCATCACACGTGCGCTCCTCATGGCGTCGAAATACCCTGATGCCTCGTCAACCATGACCGGTGCTTCAAAGTGAAGCCTGTGACCCCTCGACACCCGGGAGGATTTTACGCCCGCCAACTCAAAAGAGACAACGTTAGTACCCAAAAGACATAGAACCCACCGGATGGGCCTTATGAAGCTGAATTCCAGGTCGCCCCATCGCATAGCGCGCGGAAACTCAAGCGAACGAACAAAAGACGGCAGCACCCTCTCGAGCACGCAGAGGGCCGGCTCCCCTCTCTCGATCCTTACAGCATATACATATTCGCCGGACGGCGTGTCCCTGATTTCCAGGTCGGACACTGCTACGCCCTGAGACCGAGCGAATCCCTCCGCAGCCCGAGTGGGTTTCCCTTTTTCGTCAAACGCGGCCGTACGCGAGGGTCCACGCGCTGTGATCAGGCGATCCTCCTGCACCGCGGCAAGCTCACCAACCCACAGCACCAGCCTCCTGGGCGTGGCATAAACACGCAAGTCCGAGTAAGGCAGCCTTGCTTCAGCCAGGAGCGACTCGAATTTGCTGCGAGCATCCTGCAAGATTGAAGGCAGCAAGGATGCAGGCATTTCCTCACAGCCGAGTTCAAACACAAAGGGCATTCTCATGATTTCACCTCCCTGATCAGAGGAAAACCTGCTGCTTTCCTCTGCTCGAGGAACGCCTTGGCACAGAGCCTGGCCAGGTTGCGTACCCGGGCGATGAAGGCAGACCGTTCCCCCACGCTGATAGCTCCCCGTGCATCAAGCAGGTTAAACGTATGGGATGCCTTGAGCACGTAATCGTACGCCGGAAAGACAACCCCTTCTTTAAGCGCTATTTGGGCTTCGCTTTCATACGCATTGAATAGACTGAACAGCATTTGCACCGAAGACAGGTCAAACGCGTACTTCGACTGCTCGACTTCGTTCTGGTGGAAAAGCTCGCCATAGGTGATGCCGTGCGCCCATTCTATGTCGTAGACCGAATCCACGCCCTGGATGTATGAGGCGATTCGCTCAAGGCCATAAGTGATCTCGACCGTGACGGGCTTACAGTCAAGCCCCCCTGCCTGCTGGAAATAGGTGAACTGCGTGACCTCCATGTTATCGAGCCATACCTCCCAGCCTACGCCCCAGGCGCCCAGGGTTGGGGCCTCCCAGTTGTCCTCCACAAACCGGATATCATGTACCTTCCGGTCAAATCCCAGCGCCGCGAGGCTGTCCAGGTATACCTCCTGGATGTCGTCAGGGGAAGGCTTAAGCACCACTTGGAATTGCTGGTGCTGATAGAGCCTGTTTGGGTTTTCGCCATAGCGTCCGTCCACCGGCCTCCGGGACGGCTCTACATAAGCGGCCCGCCAGGGTTCGGGTCCGAGCACCCTCAGAAAGGTTGCAGGATTCATCGTACCAGCACCTTTTTCCACATCGTAGGGCTCAAGTATCAAGCATCCCTGGTCTGCCCAGAATCTCTTAAGAGCTGCCACTATCTCTTGAAACGTCAATGTGAACACCTCCACAAACAAAGAATCCCGTTCCTGGTTATCCAGGGACGGGATTTTCCCGCGGTTCCACCCTGATTGGCCGGGCAACTGCCACGACCCACTCATCACCCGGGGCTTTACTTCCTCCTGCATCAACAGGCGGTTTCTTCCCCACGCTCAGGAGCGCCTTCCCTCGCAAGGTATACCGGGTTCGCACCGCACACCGGCTCTCTGGGATACCACATGCAACAGTACTACTCTCCGTCATCGCAGATACAAGCTTAGCAGATCCGGAACATTCAGTCAATCTATTCAGGGTTCATCATAGGATCTAGGTTTTCCGGTTCGCCGTCGTCCGGCCTCCTCTTTCGCTCGATCTCTATCGTACACCTGCTGACAAGGGCAGCGATAACGCCGAGGGCGGCGAGGGCAGGTCCGAGAATGGCGCCCACTGCAGCGACAGTTACAGGGATCTCTACAATGGTCTGCTCGTTCTGCTTGACCACGATGCGGGTGACATTTCCTTCATGCAATAATTCCCGCACCTTGCTCAAGAGCTCGTTGCCGGTTACCGAAACACGCTCTCTCCATCTTGGAACCGCACTTTGCATCTCCTCAATGTAAATGAGGGCATCCACCACATCTCCGCCAGTCTTCTCCAGCGCTGCTTTGGCCTCTTTGTACGTGACACCTGCCTTCTCCCTGATTATCTCAATCTTCTCCAAGGTCACCATGTTTTCTTACCCCCTTTCATCTCCTACAAGGTCCAGAAAAGATAAAGACTTTGGAACCCGGTCGATTATACGAGAGATGTAAAGTGAAAATGCCTGTTTGAGTTCTTGGTTCATCTCCCGTGAAATACCCGCGTTCATAGCCCTGCCGGCGTCCATCCCCGATAGCCCTCTCAGCGCAGCCAGGGTAGGACCAGATATCAGCAGGTCTCCCGGCTCTGCCGTGCACCTTATACATACCACGCCGCCCCTGGAAGGGCTGAACCTGGCCTGGCCTTCGACTGAGGACTCGCATTCCACGCACCTGTCGATTCTAGGTGCAAAACCCGTAGCCTGCATGAGTTTTATTTCGAAACACCTGAGCAACGTGGGCTTTAGGTTCCCTCCATCAAGGGCACTTAACGTAATTAACAGCAAGTCAAACAAGCGTTCATTTACATCTCGTTCCTCTGTAAACAGGTCGGTAAGCTCTCCAACGTACGTCGCGCGGGCGAGTGCCCCAAGGTCCTCCCGGATCCTCCTGTGGGAATTGATGATATCGGCCTGGCTCAGGCTGTCAAGCCCTTTCCCCTGAAACAACCCTGCATTTACGTGGGAAAACAGCTGCGTGCTCCCGAGCAGTCTGCTCCGGGGTCTCCGGGCGCCGCGAGCAAGGCCCCTCACCTTGCCAAAATGCTTGGTGTACAGGGTGAGTATCTTGTCCGCCTCGGAGTAATCCAGGGATCTCAAAACGATCGCTTCGGTCCTGTAAAGAGCCATCCGGCATCCTGCCCCTATGATTTCTCAGTGTGACCAGGTTTACACTCTCCGGCCGGAAGAAAGTGCCTCATTCAGCACGGCTACGGACGCGCTCATCCCCGGCCTGTTCGCCCCCACGCGCACGAGCTCAAGCGCGGGAGCGTCCGGATGCCGCCTGCCGCTTTCACGCCCATGGAAGGCCCGGCAACCTCCCTCAGCAGCCGCACATCCGAGGGTAGCGCGCTACCCGGACCAAAACCAGTCGATGTCTTCACGAAATTGGCGCCGGCGTTCTTCACTATCCGGCACGCCGTCTTCTTCTCCTCATCCGTCAGGTAACAGTTCTCAATGATCACCTTTAGCATAAACCCTTCGGTGGCTTTCCTGCAGGCCTCGATATCGGAAAGCACGGCGCTGATCTCTCCGCTTTTCAGCCTGGCTACGTTCATCACCATGTCTACCTCTGCCGCGCCCGCAAAGATCGCGTGTTCCGCCGCCGAAACCTTTGCTTCTGTGCTGTCATATCAGAAGGGAAAGCCGACCATCTGACCGCATCTGCAACGTAGCACTCCGGGACGCACACGGAGAAGCACCCGTACTCCACCGCTTCCTCGCACAGGCGCCAACAGGCGAAAGCAGGGTGTGGTGAATGATGCGCGCCAGTGCCCGAGCGTCCACAGGTGCCACCCGCCTTTCACGCGATCCTGTGCATGAACATTGTAGCGAGCCAAAAATAGATAAGAAGAGCCGTAACGTCGACGACCGTCGTGATGAACGGTCCCGCGGCCACCGCCGAATCCACACCGATGCGTTCCATGACCATGGGTATCAGCGTTCCCATCACTGACGCGGTGATCAGGGTCAGGCTCAGGGCCGCTCCCACCACAAGGCCGAGGAACGGCGAGCCCTGCCATGCCAGCACAACCAGAGAGACTAAAGTCCCGCAGATCAGCCCGAGCAGCAGACCGACTTTCGCTTCTTTGAACACTGTGCGGAAGACCTCTCGCCTGTCAACTTCACCGGTCGCAAGGCCTCGCACAACCACCGCGAAGGACTGGGTGCCGACGTTACCGCCCATGTCCATCAGTACAGGGATGAAATATGCCAGCGCGACCACAGCCTCCAGAGTGAGCGTGAATCCCTTGATCACGTTCGCTGATATGAAATTGGTAAAGAGCAAGAACACCAACCAGGGAAGCCGCCGGGAGACCTTCACCCAGACGCCCTTTAAGAGTTCCTCCTCCTCGTCGGCGCCGGTCCCCGCCATCCGGTAGAAATCCTCCGTCGTCTCTTCTTCAATCACGTCCATCGCGTCGTCAAAGGTCACAATGCCGAGCAACACACCATCGTCGTTGATTACGGGTACCGCCAGCAGGTCATACTTGGAGATAGTCTTGGCGACCTGTTCCTGATCATCATTGACGTGTACCGAGACCACGTTACGTCTCATGATATCCCTGAGACTTGTCTGAGGTTTTGCCACTATCAATTCTCTGAGCGAGACCACTCCGACAAGCTTGCCATCTTCATCCACGACGTACAGGTAGTATACGGTCTCGGCATCAGGCGCCATGATCCGCATCTGTTCTATGGCATCGTGGGCGCTCAGATGCTCTGGGAAAGCGATGAAGTCCGGCGTCATGATGCCGCCCGCAGTGTCGTCCTTGTATCCAAGGAGTTCCTTGACCTCCGCCGCTTCCTCTTCCTGCAGCAGCTCCAGTATCTCCCCGGCCTCTTCCGGCTCTACTTCGCCGAGCAGGTCAGCAATATCGTCGGTTGACATCTCGTCAAGAATCTTGGATGCCTGGTCAGGTCCGAGGATCCGCAGGATGGCAGATTGATCGTCGTAGTCAAGCTCGTGCATCACCGCAGCAATAACCTCGTCTTGGAGCAGCTCCAGGATCTCGCGGCGCTCATCCGCGTCCAATTCATCTATGATGTCAGCCAGGTCGGCAGGATGTAACTCCTCGTTAAGAAACCGGACAAGTCCTTCTTTGTCTTTGCTTTCTACCAGCTCTCTCAGTACAGCGAGTATTTCTTCAACTGATCTTTCCACGCATCCCACCACCCTTTCGAGTCTTGTGTTCAGGAGAAAGAATCCGTTTCCCCCGTCCTAGGATATTCTAGCACAGCTACCGTAAAAAAGAAAGCGTGAGAGTTCTCTCACACCCTCCCACGAGCTCTTACTTTCTCTCACGCAGTGTTGTATGGCCGAACCTGCTACTGGTCACCCGCGTAACCCATTTGCCTGAGCCACACATCTTTGTTTCGCCATTCCTTTCTCACCTTCACCCATAAGTCAAGGTACACCCTGGCGCCCAGCAGCGCCTCTATTTCGGTGCGAGCGCCCGAACCTATCCTGCGGAGCATCGCGCCGCGGTCACCTATGATGATCCCTTTCTGGGACTCCTTTTCTACGTAGATAGTGGCCCGAATATAAATTAAGCCTCCCGGTCGCTCCTCCATATTTTCGACCTCCACCGCCACCGAGTGGGGGACTTCGTCATGCGTAAGTCGAAGCACCTGCTCACGTACAAGTTCAGTGATGATGAACTGCTCAGGCCTGTCCGTGTACATATCGTCCGGGTAATACTTCGGCCCTTCGGACAGTCTTTCCCGAATCGCAGTTTTTAACAGCTCGAGGTTTGTAAGTCTCAGGGCGGAAACCGGCAGGACTGGGGCACCGGGTACGAGGGCAGCTTTAGATTTCAGCACGCCATCAATCTCTTCCGAAGGTACCAAGTCCGCCTTATTCGCCACGATCAACACTGGCGTCTTCACAGAACGGAGTTCTGAAGCGATGAATTGATCTCCTTTGCTGCTTTCAGCATTCGCTTCCACTACAAACAGTATCAGGTCCACTTCTGACAGTGTCTCCCTGGCTACCGTCACCATGTACTCTCCCAGCCGGTGCCTGGGTTTGTGAATACCGGGCGTATCCAGGAACACCACCTGCATCTCGCCGGTGGTAAGCACCCCTGTTATCCTGTTGCGGGTCGTCTGGGGTTTGTCTGAGACTATGGCCACCTTTTGCCCTACCAGGGCGTTGACTAGGGTGGATTTACCCACGTTAGGCCTTCCCACTACAGCGCAGAACCCGGAACGAAACGAATCACCTGCCATGTTCACAACTCCCACCTATATGGGCATGAGAAAAGGCGTGAGGAAGCAGCTGCCCCAGTACCACTGTCTGCACTTCCTTAAGGCCTGCAGCGATTACGTTCATGTCTGGTGAAAACTCGGCCAGCGCCTGCCTGCATACCCCGCAGGGGAACACGGGCTGTTCCGAATCGGTCACCACCGCGATGGCAGAGAACTTCCGGGCGCCCTGGGCCACCGCAGAAAACAGGGCGACCCTTTCCGCACACGTGGTCACCGAGAATGAGGCGTTTTCGACATTACAACCGGTGAACACCCTGCCGTCTGCGCAAAGCAGCGCCGCGCCCACCCGGAACCCTGAATACGGGGAATATGCGTTACGCTTCGCCAGAAGCGCCAACGCGATCAGCTCGCCCTCTGACACTCGCCTTCTCTCCTTTCCTTAAGCGGATCCACAATGCCGATAGACACGACCAATTTGAGCCCTTGCTCCACAGTCATGTCAAGTCTCTTTACATCCTTTTTCGGTACCAGTACCAAAAAACCCGATGTCGGGTTTGGCGCCGTAGGCACAAACACGTTTACTAGTTCTTCTCCTATTAAGCTGCTGAGTTGCTCCGACGTTTCGCCGGTGACAAAACCGAGGGAATAAGCGCCGGGCCTTGGGTACTCCACCAGGACCACCCTCCTGAAGGACGTCTCCGAGGGGTTTAAGAACGCAGACACCATCTGTTTGACGGTGAGGTAAACGCCTCTCGCCAGCGGCATCTTCGTGATCACGTTCTCCCCCAAGGCGATCATCTGCCTTCCAAGGATATTCGTTGCCAAAAGCCCTGTCAGCACAATTGCTACGAGACCCACCGCGATACCGAGGCCTGGAATGTGAACCTGGAAGCGCGCGAACCACCGGCCCACAAGCCCGTCTGCAAAGCGGAAAAACCAGTTGAGAAAGTGTACGGTGACCAGCGTGGGCAGCAGTACTGCGAGACCTGTAAGGAACAACCGTCTGAGTTTCGCCATCTTTCTTACCTCCAAATGCTTTGCCCGAACGGAAACAAAGCCGTATAGCCCAGAACAAGCCAAATTCCGGAGAGCAGGATACCCAGCGCAGGCTTCGCTCCGAAGAGCTCCATCAGTGCATCAGGTATCATGTCCAGTCTAGGCAGAAAAATAGCAGCGCCAAGGCCTAACGCCACGATGGACGTAAACAGCACCGCCGCTGCGGCCACGTTCTTTGCAGTCCGCGCAAGCGGGTGATACCCTTGTGCTGCCAGGTCAACACACACTTCTATGGACGTATTCACCATCTCGGTGACAAGTACCATAGCCGAGGCAAATATGAGTGCGTAAAGCTCATAGGCAGAAACGGAAAGCACCACCCCAGCCGCCGTGGCGGTGTACGCGGCCAGGAAGTGAAACCTGAGGTTTCTTTGCGTGGCATATGCGTGTACCAATCCGGCCCAGGCGTAGGCAAAGCTCTGATAAACCGTACGAAACCTGGGAATATACATATCGCTTAAAGCCCCGCTTCTCTTAAAATTGCATCCTGCTCTCTGTTCATCCGCTCCCTGTCGTATTCGTCCGCATCATCGTAGCCGATGATATGTAACACTCCGTGAGCAACGAGGATGGCAAGCTCAATTGCGAGGCTATGACCGTACTCCTCTGCCTGGCGGCTTGCAGTCTCTACCGAGATGACCACGTCGTGCAGGTCAGGTATATCGTGTCGTACCGGCGGCTCGTCGCCCCCCGTCTCGCGCGTCGTGAAGGCTAAAACGTCCGTCGGTCCGGAGATCCCCTTGTAGCGCTGGTGAAGCTCCGCTATCTGCTCGTCGTCCACCAGGCTTATTGTGAGCTCGCCGGCGATGGCGCCTCGTGTTGATGCGTGCAAGGCCACCTTTTCCAGCAGCGCCCGGGTCTGCTCGTCGATGTTAATCTTCCCCTGATTGTTCAGGCATACTACTTCCATCCTGCTGTCTTCCCCTTTCCATCTCGCGCAGCACGCTTTCAGGATACTCGATCCGGGGGTGGAAGATCCCTGACAATACGCGGACGAACGTGTCCGCGATGGTATCCAGGTCCCGGAGTGTAAGGTCACACCGGTCCAGCTGCCCGTCACCCAGTCTATCCTTTATGATCTTCCTTACAACAGCCTCTATTCTGGCAGGAGTAGGTTTTGTCAGAGACCTCACCGATGCCTCGATCGCATCGGCCAGCATAACAATGGCGGATTCCCTGGTCGAGGGCTTCGGCCCCTCGTACCGGAAGTCCTGCTCGGATACCTGTACGTCCTTCCCGTTGTCCAGCGCCTTGGTATAAAAGAAAGACACAAGGGTAGTACCGTGGTGCGACCTGATGAACTCTATGATAGGCTCAGGCAGGTGATGGTCCTTCGCCATGTCCACGCCATCCTTTACATGAGACGTGATAATCAGCGTACTGAGGCTCGGTGACAACTTCTCGTGTGGGTTGTCTACGCCAAACTGGTTGTCTATGAAGAAGTACGGGCGCTTCACCTTACCGATATCATGGTAATATGCTCCGACCCTGGCCAGCAGCGAGTCTCCCCCCACCGCCTCCGTAGCTGCTTCGGCGAGGTTGGCTACCATCACACTGTGATGATACGTGCCGGGTGCCTCCATTAGTAGTTTCTTCAGCAGGGGCTGGTTTGGATTGCTCATTTCAAGGAGCTTGATAGGTGTTATGATCTGAAAGAGGGTCTCAAGGTACGGTAGGGAGCCTATAGTAAGTATCCCGCATATCACACCATTTAGTGCAGCCCATGCGTAAGTCTTCAGCGCCGTTACGTCGGCAAAGTATATGTTAAGCAAGATGCCGCCGGTTACCGCCACCGCCAGGTTGCTCACCGATACAAAGAAACCGGCTCGCATGAAATCTGAACGCTGCCCAACACGCATGACACCGTATACCCCGGCGATGCCGCTGAATATGGCTGCTAGCAAGAAACCCACATCCCCACCATACATCATCGATACCGCCACTGAGATCAAAAGGCCCACTACGATGGCAAGCCGCGCTTCAAGAAGAGTGGCGAGCAGCATTGTACCTGCTGCCACTGGTGCCAGGTAAAATGATATAGGTTTGAAGAGCTGGGCCAGAAGTATGGTGCCTGCGGTCACCAGTACCATGAGCAACAGCCTGGCCTCATCATCCCAGATCTGCCGCGCAAAAAGCCTCAGGTAGATGGCGACGGTCCCGAGGAGCACAGCCGCGAGGAGAGCTGAACCTACCAGCTCGCGGACGCTCTCGCCCGTCCTCAAGAGTCCCAGATCCCTCAGTATCGCTATATGCTCAGGCGTCACCCTGGTTCCTTTCCGAATGACGATCTCTCCGCGCGCAAACTTCACGGGCTCTACAGCGTCCATCGCCTGCTTCTTTCTGGCCTGGGTTTCCGCCTCGTTGAACATCAGGTTGGGGCGGAGAGCTGGCGGGCCGATTGAAAGCAGGAACGTGATGATCTCCTTCGGCAGGTCAATGGACCTGATCTGCGCCTCGATCTGCCTTCTGTAATTCTCAAGTGCGTCTGCCTTGATGCCTGATTGCATCGCAGAACCCAGCGCATCCAGAAGCATGGTTTCCGCTGTTTGTAACGTTTCATCAGAGACGGCAAGAAGCGCTCTTGGCACACCGTCATCAAAGCCCATTTTCTCTAGCTCCAGGGCTTTTGCCTCTTCATCAAGCCCAGCGTCTCTCCGTATGTCCCAGACCAGCGAAAAGATCTCCTCCACCGATTCGATAACACTCTGAGCGACAGAGGCATCCTGATGGTATACGTCGGGAACCGCGTTGGCAGCTTGCTCTCTCAGGCGATCCGTTGCAGTCTTATCGATCGCTTCCTTCGTCACGGTTATATCGCGCGGAGCCGCTTCACCGACCTCGAGGTGCACACGCATAGGAGTAAGGTTGGCGTAAAGCATGGACCAGAGGAAAAAGAAGCACATGAGAAGCAGGGAGGCTCGCCTGATGATCCTGCTGGGAACGAAGGATGCTAGTTTTGGCCAGTTTGCCACGTTTCCGAACAAGTCTTAACCCTCCTGGGACTGCTCTGCCTATTTCCTTTGCTCATGGGCTTCATACGCCCGTATGATCCGCTGAACCAGCTCGTGCCTTACCACATCACGTTCTGTCAGGTATACGACGGATATGCCCTGGACTCCCGCGAGTACGGTACGGGCCTGGTCAAGTCCTGACTGAATGCCCTTGGGCAAATCCACCTGGGTAATATCCCCCGTCACCACCGCGCGGGAACCCATGCCCAGCCTGGTTAAAAACATCTTCATCTGTTCTGGCGTGGTGTTTTGCGCTTCGTCAAGAATGACAAAACTGTCATCAAGCGTCCTGCCTCGCATATATGCGAGAGGAGCGACCTCGATCAGTCCCTTGTTCATGTATTTCTGAAAGGTGTCAAGACCAAGCACATCGAAGAGAGAATCATAAAGAGGCCGGAGATACGGGTTTACTTTCTCCTGAATGTCTCCTGGCAGAAAGCCTAGGCGTTCCCCTGCCTCCACTGCAGGCCTGGTGAGTATGATCCTGTTGACCTCGCGGTTTCTGTAAGCGGCAACAGCCATCGCCACTGCAAGATAAGTCTTGCCTGTGCCTGCAGGTCCAATACCCAGTACAAGCGCGTTCTTTCTTATTGCGTCAATGTATTCCCGCTGACCAAGCGTCCTGGGTTTTAGCTGCTTTCCACGGGCGGTGATCAGTATGGTATCAGAGAATACCTCCGAGAGCCTGTCCCCATTTCCTTCCCTGGTCATCCTTATAGCATAACGCACTTCTGAACCTGTAAGCGGAGCGCCCTGCCTCCCAATCTCGATGAGACGACTAAAAAGGGTGGTCACACGCTCCACCTCTTCTTCATCACCCGAGATTATCAGTTCATTTCCCCGCGGAATGATCCTGACGCGAAAAGCTCTCTCCACAGACTCAAGGTGCTCATCATTCCGCCCAAGCAGGTTTTGAGCCATCTCGTTGTCGTCAATAAGTACTCTGCGCTCAACCACTCCTATGTCCTCGCTCAACCCGGTGAATTACCCCCTCAGTGACTTTCACCCGGTACAGGCAAAATAATTGGAACAGTCACGCCCACCTCTTCAATGGTCTCTACCACGACCCGGACTCCAATGTGGTGGGTGCCCTGTTCTACGACCTCAGACCAGATAGACGCCCTTTCAGCACCGGGAGGCGCACAGGTGAGCGCCTTCTTCAGCGCCATGTCTCTGGCCTGGTTTTTTGCCTGTTCGGGTGTTAGTGATATGTTATAGCGATTCGTTTCGTAATAATTAACAATGATGATTTCGACAGGGACCTTGATATTCCTCCAGATCGGGGCTTTGTACGTCCGGACCTCTTCCTGGTAGTATTGATAGGGTATGTCAGTCAGACTCTGCCAAATCACATCTCCATTACCAAATCTTACCCCCACAGATCTAACCTTATTACCAGTTCGCACATACGTATCAATGTTGTAGTACGCTTCGGCATACCCCTCATACCAGCACCTCGCCTTCACTTCCCCACGAGCACGGGTGAGCTGTACCATCCCGTCTGCTGCCGGTTCAAGACTGCCCGTGATCAGTACCTGACCGGCCTTGACTGTGTCTCCCTTCTTTACCAGGGCGCGACCTTTCAGCACCATGATCTCGGTGATCACCCCGTTGCGGGCAGAGACCACGTCAGCAGGTTCAAAAGGGTCGGCCTCTTTGGGTCTTTGGGTCTTCTCGACGACTTCAATGATCACGACGGTTCCGCGGATCTTAACGCCTGCCCACGATATGCCCGGTACCTCGAGAACTAGTTCCTGCTGCACGTCCTCAGTGTTTACCCGGAACTTGGGTGCTCCCACATAGACGCCTGCTTTTCTCGCTGCATCCAGGATCACCCTTTCTTCCAGATGCTCGCATCCGACCACCCGGATCATCCAGACCACCGAAGACAGCGCGTACACCCCCAGAGTGCATAACAGCGCCCCAAGGTAGAAGATCCGGTACTTTCTCACCCTGTGCATCACAAAAGGTAACCCGATACGCTCCAGAATCCTCACCTTGCATCGGGATTGGCGCACCACCGGACGAATCCTCGGAAAATCTCCCACCCCGATCTTGCAGATGAGCCCGTCACCCGTCCTCCTCAGATCCCACAGAAAAACACCGCGCATCAGGGCTAGATTTACGAATTCCTCCAAGTTTCCCCCGATGACGGAGATTATTAGGTGCCCACGCAAGTACTGCCAGAGGCCCAGAATAAACACTCTCTCACCTCAAAGTCATTGCTTGTTAAACTCGATACCTCTGATGTGCCCTACTACCGTGATCTCCTCTTTAAGTATGGAAGCGATGGAAAGCCCGCGACCGGTGATGGTCACCGTTCCGGTCACCACTGTAACCACCACCCGCTCGGGGGTATAAGAGAGAATGCCTTTGTGATTCACGATCTCGACTTCAAGGTCCCCCAGCATGGTGATTCTGGGCAGGTCGAGCACCACGTCCTTTGGCATCTCGAGCAATTCCGTGAATTTCTTTCTGAAATCGGCCAGCCTGTCACTCACGCTGATCCACCCCCTCCTGGAATGATATTCATCTGGTACTCACCGAATACTCCCGTAAAGATCAGACAACTAAAACCGCCTTTGGCCCGCTTTAAAACACCGTCACATCTTCGCGTGGCACCTTGGTAAAGAATAACTTTCTCATTTATCCCTCGTCATTTAAAACTTACCGGGAGCTAGCCCCGTTTACCTCCCGTCCTCGTATCGTGCTGTTCAGCAGGAGTAGTGGGGCTACCAAGCAGGTTTTTCCGAATTGTCAACTAGCTCCAGGTAGATATATAATGAGTGTTAGCTAGGGTGTCGGTTGAAATGCGCAACTACGGAATTATTGAGAATCGAAAACTCTAAAACTTCTATGTTTCCTTTGAAAAAGTCTGAACCTCGGGAGGAATCTATTTACTCATGGCGAATTTATTTAGCGATAGTGAATTCAATCTGCTGAACATTGGTTTCAAAATCAAGGCGTTACGGGAAGAACAAAATCTTAAAATCAAGGATTTGGCAGAAATGACAGGGCTTAGTTCAGCCCTGATCAGCCAGGTCGAACACGGGCATACTCAACCTTCCCTCGAAACACTGTGGAGAATCGCAAGGTCCCTAAATGTCCCGATAGGGTTCCTTTTTGAACAGACTGGTAAGGAAGGGTTTGCCGTTGTAAAAAGGCATGAACGCAAACAGCTTTATATGCCCTCGTCTAATCTGCGTTATCAGCTGCTATCGCCAGACCTGAATAGGAAAATCGAAATGATCCTCATAGTACTGGAACCTGGACAAGTCCAGGAGAAAATGACTATCAGCCATGAGGGGGAGGAATGCGGCTATGTGATCAGCGGACAGCTGGGTATAATCTACGGAGATTCCGAGTATGTCCTCTCCGAAGGCGACAGCGTGTATTATGATTCGCGAATCCCACACAGGTTTTTCAATCCTGGCGAAGTGCAATCGATCAGCGTGTGGGCCATGACCCCTCCCTCATTCTAAGGGAGCGTACCGGTCGATTTGTCCAGGATTGACTCTGGGATGCCGTACACAACAGAAAAGGGGGTTTATTCTGTCAATGTACTCGTGGGTTCTGTTCATCTACGTCGGAGTGATCCTGGCGATCGGATTCGGTACTGCGCGTTATGTGAAAACCCTTGAAGACTTCGCTCTCGCTGGAAGAAACCTGTCTTTTCCTGTTTTGCTCGGGACGCTCTTTGCATCATATGTCGGCGGAGCAACAGTTATCGGCTGGACAGGCAGCTTTTACTCTCTAGGAATAGACTGGTGGTTCACTGCAGCAGGGGCTTTGCTTGGCGTAGCCGCAGCAGCGTTCATCATGTCAGAGCGGTGCAGGAGACTTGAGCAGTACACCGTACCGGATTTGCTGGAGCTCCGGTATGATGCCAAGACAAGGGTCATCGGATCGCTCATGATCATACTGGGCGATGTATCGCTCATCGCGGTCCAGACGATATCTATAGCTGGCGTGCTCACTGCTTACTTCGGTTGGGAAAGAATACCGGCTATGATATTTGCCACAGTCGTCTTCATGGCCATCGCGCTAGTTGGCGGGATGATCGGTGTGGCTATTACCGATGCGGTCCAGGCAGTGATCATAGCAGCTGGCCTGATGGTAGGCGTTGGCGCAGCTTTCAGTCATGCAGGCGGTTTTACTGCTATGTTGTCCAGCCTCCCGCCGGGTTTCTTGAGCCCACTTAGCAATTTAGCTCCTCGCTTGGCATTCAACAATGCCATAGCTGTCTTCGGAACCGTTGCTGTATGGCAATCCATCATATTCTCCCGGGTCTTTGCTGCTAAAGATGTAAAGACGGCAAAGCGCGGAGTAGTGTGGCTCATCCCCGCCGGCTTCCTGGCATACTTCCTCGTTGCCATGCTCGGGTATTCGGCACGCGTGATCCTGGGGCCAGGAGTTCCCGCCGGCTCTGTCTTTGCCAAGTTGGTAACTGAGGTTCTGAGCCCGGGTGTAGCAGTAGTGCTCCTGGCTGTGGTGATTGGGGCCATCATCACGACTGTCAACTCGATCCTCCTGAGCGTCAGTGTGAACTTCACGCGAGATCTTTACCAGAAGTTGTTCAGGAAAAACGCCGATTCAAAGGAACTACTCTTCGTAGGCCGTGCAAGTGTACTGGTGGTATCTTTGCTTGCATTCTTGCTTGCAGCTGCTATGCCGGATATCGTCTCCGCAATCGTCTTTACGTATACGATGTACAGTGCGGCTCTCCTGGTCCCGCTCTATGGCGGTTACCTGTGGAAGAGGGCAACCGCTGCTGCAGGGCTACTGGGCGTGATCAGTGGGGCAGGTACTGCATTGACCTGGTACTTGCTGAAGAATCCTCTCGGCTTGCCGCCGATGATCCCTTCAATCATTATTTCTCTGGTTGTGTTTGTGGTGGCGAGCCTCTTAACACCCGAACCCTCTAAGGAGCAGCTGAAGGTTTTTGACGTGTGATTTGAGGATTGGGAGTGCTGAACTTGGACATTACAAAACTCACCTGGCCTTCTATACAGGAAACACTACCGAACCTCGATGCTCTCTTGATCCCCTTGGGTTCAACCGAGCAACACGGGCCTCACCTTCCGGTGAACAATGACACGTTCATAGCAATCAGCCTGGCAAGGATCATTGTGGGCGAGGCAGTAAAGCGGGGTGGGAGGTTCGCTGTAGGGATAACAATCCCGTTCGGTTGCTCTGACCACCACATCGCTTTCCCCGGTACTGTGAGTGTGAGCGGAGCGACCTACAAGAGCCTCCTTAAGGAAGTGGCGCTGTGCTACAGAAGACATGGAGTGCACGGACTAGTTTTCATAAACGGCCACGGAGGGAATAGCAGCACCGTAAAAGCAGCGATTGAAGAGCTGAAAGCGGAGGCCGATTGGCGTTTGTTGTCCCTGTTCAACTACTGGGAGCACCTGTATGATGTCGCCATTGACGTCTTGGATTCTCGATTCTTCTGCCACGCGTGCGAGGGCGAGACTTCACTGGCCAAGGCACTAGGACAACAAGTCTGGGAGGCTGAGGTATACGACGCCTTAAAGGAAAATCCCGATCTTGCACAATATAATCTGCTGAACGGTGAAGCGTTCACACTACCCAGAGTGGATCAAATATCTCAAAAAGGCGTGATTGGCAACCCTTCTAGAGCCACAAAGGAGAAAGGACATCTACTAATCAGGGCTATCGCGGATGCTGCCATTCGGCTGTTCACCGGATAGCCGGGAACGGTCAAGACTAAAACTGGGTCCCCCTGCGACGCACCTGTTGCAGGGGGACCCTTTTCGTTGAGAGCTACGTAGTTCCTCCAGCGCGCAAACTGGAGACGGGTTTGGAACTTGCCTGCGCATCTACCGCTGACGACCCTGGTCGCTACCTCCACCCTGCTGCATAGGGTTTTCTTGCCCTGGGCGGACCGAGTACCTCAGATAGGACTATCCCGCGTATCAGCTCCTCATCAGATAGCGTGAGTCTGACTTCTGTCATCTTAGCTGCATGTTCACTCTCCAGCTGCTCCACAAGCAGAGGCCTTGCAGGGCTCTCACTGGCAGACATCGCCGGTTCCGGTGGGCGCTTGGGTTCGATAGTTTCTACCTGAACCCTCGGTACCTGCCGTCCGGGTTCAGCTTTTGGCAGCACTGGTCCCAGCGGCGGGTGGGGCCACTGGCTTCTCTTCTTCGGAGGTTCGCCTGCGAGTCTCCGGTAGATATTCATGATGAAGATGAGAAGGAATACGAAGGTCATCAAGCCTTCCATGGCCGGACCCCCCTACTTCTTTTCGGGCTCGGTTATCTTCGGCGCGCCAGCACGGGAGATGGAGTCTCTCATCTGGGTATCAGCCTGGATGTTCTGAAGCTGGTAGTAATCCATGACCCCCAGCTTGCCCTGCCTCAGTGCTTCTGCCAACGCACGAGGCACTTCGGCCTCCGCTTCCACCACTTTGGCTCTTTTCTCCTGAACCACTGCGCGCATTTCCTGCTCTCTTGCCACAGCCATGGCGCGCCTCTCTTCGGCCTTCGCCTGCGCTATACGCTTGTCCGCCTCGGCGCGGTCCGTCTCAAGCCGTGCGCCGATGTTTTCGCCTACATCCACATCTGCTATATCAATGGACAGTATCTCAAAGGCCGTGCCCGCGTCAAGCCCCTTCGCCAGCACAGTTCTTGAGATCATGTCGGGATTCTCGAGCACTTCCTTGTGGCTGTCAGCTGAACCGATGGTCGTGACGATACCCTCACCAACGCGCGCAATGACGGTATCTTCTCCCGCCCCGCCGACAAGTCTATCAATATTGGCTCTTACAGTGACGCGGGCGCGGGCCTTCAATTCTATACCGTCCTTCGCAACCGCTGCTACCACCGGCGTCTCTATTACCTTGGGGTTAACGCTCATCTGTACGGCCTGCAACACGTCTCTTCCTGCAAGGTCGATAGCTGCCGCTCGCTCAAACCCGAGAGGAATCGCGGCTCTTTGCGCAGCGATAAGCGCATTGACCAGCCGGTCTACGTTGCCTCCAGCCAGATAGTGTGCCTCAAGCTTGTTGATGTTTACTTCAAGTCCCGCTTTTGTCGCTCTGATCAACGGGTTAATGATGCGGTGCGGCGGGACTTTCCGAAGCCTCATTCCCACGAGCGTGAAGATGCCAATCCTGACCCCGGCTGCAAGAGCGCTGATCCAGAGGCCGAGCGGAATGAAACTGAACAATATGGAAAGCCCGATGAACACGACGGCTATCAGGATTAAGCCTGTTAGCAATGTTTCCACTCATAAACCCTCCCTTTTTGTTTTAAAGTACTGAGAGTGATCTTCTGGATCCTTAATCCGTGTTCCTTTTATGGCTTGCTATCTTCGGCCACTTCACTCACAACCACGCGGGGCCCCTCTATGGAAATGACTTTTATCTTCCTGCCTGACTGAATAAACCCCGACTCCGAGATCACATCCACACGCCTGCCGTCGATTGACGCGGCCCCGGATGGTCTCAGTATAGTGAGCGTGACCCCCGTCTTACCTAGCAGTTCCTGGTGCTCCCTCGGCGCCACGTAGCCTGATTCCTTATCCTCCCTTGCAGTCAAGAGCAGCCTGTTAAACCAGCCCTTTTTCGCAGCCAGACGGGCAAAGATGACAACAAGCAGGACGGTGCCGAGTATTGAGATCACCAGCGACTGCAGAGCGCCTACAGTGTTTGAAGATGCAAAGAACAGGCTCGCGCCTATTGAGATGATACCCGCAATCCCGAACACGCCAAACCCGGGCATGAACGCCTCCACCACGAGCAATATGACGCCAAGAATGAACAGTAGCAGTATTTCCAATCCTGCCAGCCCGGCGATGAAATATGCTCCGAAATACGTGACCAGGGCTATCACGCCCAGTGTACCCGGGACGCCCCAGCCCGCGGTGAAGAGTTCAAGGATAATACCGAGAAAACCTATGCTGAGCAACAACGGTCCGATGGTCGGACTGGTCACAAACTGTGCCAGCCGTTCCGCAGTGCTGACCTTAATCTCCACGACCCGTGCGTCTGAGAAGCCCATCTCTTCCAGGAGTTCTGCCCGGGTAGATACCACGCCGTCAATAAATCCGAGTTCATGCGCACGCTTTGCTGTAAGGGTGAGCAACTTCCCTTCCTCTACCACGCCCGGTATTTCCACCGCGGCGTCAGCCATGGCCCGAGCGATTTGCGGGTCCCGGCCTCGCCGCTCCGCGGTTGCCTCAAGTTCAGATACCCATGCGGATAACACCTTCTCGTCTAAAGGCATTGGCTCAGCCGCCCCTATGCTGGACGAAGGGGCCATGTATATGCGTTCTGCAGCCATGGCTATCAGCGCACCCGCAGACCAGGCGCGCCCTTTGACAAAGGCCACCACCCGTACAGGTGAATCTATTATCACTTCCTTAATATCAAGTGCGGACTCAATAAGCCCGCCGGGAGTCGCGATCTCGATCACAACAAGATCGGCTCCCGCTTTGGCAGCAGTTTGCAGTCCCCTTTCGATCACGCCTGCTGTCCCTGGGCTGATGTCAGTCTTCAAAGGAATGACGTATACCACCCTATCCCCTGCACTCACCCCGGCAGAAGGTGTAAGAACAAGCGACAGGAGTAGAAGAAACAACGCGGTTTTCCTCAGATTCATCTGGCCCCCTCCTTCCGGCCTCCTGGTGTCTTTTGCGTCTTTACACCTCCGAAAGCAGTTCCTTCACTATCCTATTCACGACCTTACCGTCACACCTACCGCGAACCTTCGGCATTAAAGCGCCCATGACGCGTCCCAGATCCCCCGGACCCCGGGCCCCGAGCTCCGAAATAACAAGAGCCGCCAGCTTTCGTATCTCCACCTCATCCATCTGTTCAGGCAGGTATTCCATCAGGATCCCAATTTCTTGCATCAGCTGGTCCGCCGCGTCAGGTCGACCGCATCTATTGTACTCCTCGATTGCGTCCCGTCTCTGTTTAACTTCGCGAGCTATCACGTCAAGCACTTCGTCATCGCCAAGCGCGTGTCCCTTATCGACCTCAGCGTTTTTTATGGCAGCCCGGACCAATCTGATAACTGAAAGCCTGAGTCTTCCATCTTCCTTCGCCTTCATCGCCGCTTTCATATCTTCGACCAGTTTTTCCTGGAGACTCAAGGAGCACACCTCCTCTGAAGGTAAAAGAGCCCAGTAGTGAAAGACGACCGGGTAGCCGGCCGCCGACTTTTCTTACTTAAACTTTCTCCTCCTCGCCGCTTCAGATTTCTTCTTCCGGCGAACGCTGGGTTTCTCATAGTGTTCCCTTTTACGGACCTCGGCCAGAACACCAGCCTTCTGGCACTGCCTCTTGAAACGCCTCAGGGCGCTGTCCAGAGATTCATTCCTGCCTACGCGGATTTCGGCCAACGATTTTCCCTCCCTCCGCTACAAACAATGGGCTCGTCCCCTGCTCCGACTTTCGTGTAGTATAATGGCTTCTTGTAGTCGAACAGATCCATTATACGGGCAGGTGTTTTTCGGTGTCAACCATGATTTAACCCGGAGGCCAGGTCATGAACCTGCCCCCAAGTACGTGAAAATGGAGGTGGGGTACTGTCTGACCGCCATCGTCCCTGGTGTTCACGACCACTCGAAAACCCGTCTCGGCGATACCTGCCTTATCTACTATTTGATCAATGGCAATGTATACTCTATTGAACACATCGCTGTTCTTCGGTACTGCAAGCAGGTTTTCATAATGTACCTTTGTAACCACAAGGTAGTGATGAGGAGCCTGCGGGTTAATGTCCGAAAAGGCCATCACAGCATCGTCTTCGTACACAAAGTTGGCGGGTATTCGCTTGTCCACAATTTGGCAAAAAATACAGGACATTAAGATCACCTCCTCACCACAGCTTATGTGATTCCTATATTCTACACATTCCCTCGTAAACCTTTTTGATACCAATCAGGGTTCAAAGGTTGTCTTAGATGCGCTTCTGTCTTCGTACCGTTCAATCCCCAGGGTGATCAACCGATCCATTAGTTCGGGGTAGGATATGCCAGTGGCCTCCCAGAGCTTCGGATACATGCTTATCCGGGTGAAACCCGGGATGGTGTTGATCTCATTCACGTACACCTGGTTTGTGCCGCGTTCAATGAAAAAGTCCACCCTGGCCATACCCGAGCAGTCTACTGCCTTAAAAGCCCGGATGGCCAGTTGCCTAACTTCCGAATGGATAGCCTCTGGGATTGGAGCCGGTATAAGAAGTTCCGACTTGTCGTCGATGTACTTGGCGTAATAGTCGTAAAACTCGCGGCTCGGAATGATCTCGCCTGCTAATGATGCCTCCGGGTCATCATTCCCGAGAACCGAGCACTCCACTTCCCTGGCATCAATCCCTTGCTCCACTACGATCTTCCGGTCATACATGCACGCCAGATCCAGTGCACTGAAGAGCTGTTCCCGATTCTTGGCTTTGCTTACCCCCACGCTTGACCCAAGATTCGCAGGCTTTACAAACACCGGGTAATTAAACTCAGCCTCAATCTGGGATACAACTCGACCCGCATCCTGTCTGACTGCTTTCCTCAGGAAGGTACGGATGGGCGCCACCGGAATTCCCGCTTCGCGGAACACTGCTTTCATGATGCTCTTGTCCATACACACAGCGGAGCTCATTACCCCGGCGCCAACATAAGGAACGCTGTTCATCTCGAACAGCCCCTGTATGGTTCCATCCTCGCCAAAGGTTCCGTGCAATGCAGGGAATACCACATCAACCCGGACCAGATGCTCAAGCGCTGTTCCTTCATCAAGGGAGACCAGGTCTCTTCCGATAAGCCTTACGGCTTGGCCCGTAATTGTTCCAGCTTCAGGCGATGCGCCCAGGTACCAGACACCATCTTTGGAAATGCCCACGGGTATTACTTCGTACTTCTCCCTGTCAATGGCCGACATGATCGACTTTGCCGACATAAGAGAGATTTCATGTTCCCCAGACCGCCCCCCGAAGACTACCGCTACCTTTAGTTTGCCCAAGTATGTCCCCCCAGACCTGGCGTTTATCGATTGACCGAGCTGCCCATAACAAGCTCGCCCCAGGCTCCGTCCGCGTAGGCCTTCACGACTTTCACCTGCACGATGCTGTTTTTTAGTTCGTCCCCGCCCTCAAAGCAGACCCGCAGGTAATCACGGGTCAGCCCGCAAAGAAGCCCGCGTTCTTTTTCTTGTTCGACGAGTAGTTCTGCTTGCTTACCTATATGCTGACGAGTGAATTTCTGCGAAAGTTCTCTCCCGAGTTTCAACATGGATCTTGCCCTATCCTCCCGAACGGCTGCGGGAACCTGAGCCCGCATGGTGGCGGCAGGTGTACCTCTCCGAGGAGAAAACCGAAACACGTGTAGCCTTGAGAACTCGAGTTCTCGAAGAATCTCAATGCTGTCCTGAAAGTCAGTTTCCGTCTCTCCAGGGAAACCTACTATGATGTCTGTGGACACCGCCGCGCCCCGCTTCGTCTCGCGGATAGCACGAATAAGTCGCGAGAACTGCTCTCTTGTGTACCCGCGGTTCATGGACGCAAGTATCCGGTCAGACCCGCTCTGAAGAGGAATATGGAAATGCTCGCATAGCACTTCTACATCTGCGAAGGCGTCTATAAGCTGGTCATCGATCTCCTGCGGTTCTATCGAACTTAGCCTGAGCCTTGCAAGTCCGGGAAATCGCTGTGCTACCTGCCTGAGCAGCCACCCGAGGTTGTAATCCGAGCCCAGGTCCCTGCCCCACATACCTACGTGCACGCCTGCCAGGACCACTTCCTTAAAGCCCGCATCAAGCAGCCGGCCGATCTCGGAAAAGACAGATTCCGGAGGCCTGCTCCGCGACGCGCCCCGGGCATACGGTACGATACAATAACTGCAAAAATGGTCGCACCCTTCCTGAATCTTGATGAAAGCGCGCGTTCGTCGCGTGAACCGGGAGATGCCCACATCAAAAGGCGCGGCGCGGGATGGTCTTGCCGTATACACGGGAAGATGGCGCATGCCTTGTTCCGCTTGTTTCAGTATCTCGACGAACCGGTCCCGCTCCGTTATTCCGATCACCGCGTCGACCCCGGTAAGCATCGCCAGTTCACCCGGACTTACCTGGGCGTAGCAACCTGTCACCAGAATCAGAGCATCCGGGTTCCGCCTCTTGGCTTGGCGGATGGCTTGTCGGCACTTAGCTTCAGACCTTCCCGTCACACTGCACGTGTTGATGATATATACGTCTGCGGTTTCATCCCACGGCACGCAGCGATAGCCCAGCTCCGCCATCTGTTCGATGATGGCCTCCGCGTCGTACTGGTTCACCTTGCAGCCAAAGGTTGTAATAGCAAACGACCTCTTTTTGTCAAGGCCCAACTACCTCGCCCTACCCTTCTCCCAGGTCGCCAAGCTCATACAGCACCATGCTAACCGCGACTACGGCAGCGGTTTCAGTGCGTAAGACCCGCGGTCCAAGCCGAACCGGCGTCGCCCCCGCATCCATTGCCGCGCGCACCTCTTTTGGGTCGAACCCGCCTTCAGGACCTATAATGACACTAACTTCCTTCGCTGACCTGGCTGCCCGGAGCACATCTTTTATCCCTTTCCCGCGGTATTCTTCCCAGGGAATCAGCATCAGCCCGCCGGTGGCCAAACGGTTAACAGCTTCCTCGAACGAAAAGAGCCCGAGAATCGAGGGAACCCGCAGCCTCCCCGATTGCTCAGCCGCCTCACAGGCGATCCGAGTGAGTCTCGATATCTTGTCTTTTGCCCTTCGTTCTTCCCACCTTGGAACCGATCGAGCGCAGACGGCAAGTACTAGGCGATCTATACCGAGTTCGGTACACTTTTGCACGATGTAATCGATCTTGTCCCCCTTGGGCAGGCCCTGTAAGAGCGTCACGCGCACTGGTGACTCAGTCCGCCGCTCCACCGTACCTACGATCCTCGCAATTATAGTATCCTGTGTTATCAAACCAATTTCCACGACAAATTCCCTGCCGTCGACGAGCACCGCACACAGCCTGTCCCCGGGAGAAAGCCTTAAAACGCGGTTTATCTGGTGTGCATCTTCTCCCCTGAATACTACTTTGCCCTCACGCACGGAGTCTTCGGTAACAAAAAAACGGTGCATGCTAACCCCCCCGCCGAGAGAACGCAAGGAGCATCCAATCTGACATCTCGCGCTGAAAAACCGTCTGGAAGCCCGACTCCCGCGCCGCTTCCATGACCACAGGAACGCGTGACGCGATTATCCCTGATGTAATGAACAGTCCGTTCGGGCCGAGACACCGGCAGACCGGCTCGAACAGACTTGCGATTACGTTTGCCGTGATGTTTGCCAGTACCAGGTCAAATGGTAAAGGCGCGTGCCGGGCAAGGTACGTTTCGAGGGTACCATGGTAAAGTTCAACGCGGTTGTCCACCTCGTTCTTTTTCATGTTCTCCCGGGCAACTCTGACAGCCACCTCGTCTTTGTCAATCGCTACGACCTCTGCGCCGGTAACCGCAGCCGCCGCTGCGAGTATCCCGGAGCCCGTACCGATGTCGAGCACGCGCATGCCTCTTCTGACTCGCCGCTCCAGTTCTTCAATAACCATAATCGTGGTAGGGTGCGTACCAGTACCGAACGCCATCCCTGGATCAAGCAGGATTACGATCTCGCCCGGCTTCCGCTGATAGCTGCGCCAACTCGGAACTACCACAGTACGTTCCCCTATGTGCGTCACATCGTAGTATTCCTTCCACGCGTTGGCCCAGTCAGCCTCGTCGAGGGTCTTTACTCGGAGGTAAGGCCTCCTGGAAAAAGGGAAAAAGACGGGCAAGTTTTCAATCGCCCGCCTGAGACGAGAAAGGTCTTTCTCACTTCCAAAGTAGCCGCGGACCTCAGTACCTTCGTGCGTATACACTGCTACGCCATCTGCGCCTGCTTCGTACAACGCTGCACACACCGCTTCCTCGAGTTCACGGCTACACGACACAGATACCTCAAGCCACTCCAAACCGACCACCTAACCCGACAGAACGTCTTTCATCTTATCGATAAAACCCTTCTTGTTCAGCACCGTCTCTTTGCGCTCGTGGGCCACCTGTATCAGCAGCTCGCGTTCGCGTTTTGAGAGCTTGGTGGGTATTTGCACGCGAACCCTTACATGAAGATCTCCCCTGGCATTCCTTTTCAAAAACGGCATGCCCTTACCCCTTAGCCGGATCTCGCTGCCAGGCTGGGTACCCTCGGGTATAGTGACGCTCTCCGGACCTTCCAGTGTCGGCACAGAGACTTCTGTCCCCAGCACGGCCTGAACATAGCTGATGCTGATATCAGTGTACAGTTCTGTGCCCTGCCGCTCAAAGACTGGGTGAGGTTCCACCTCTATGAGGACGAATAGGTCGCCTGGAGGCCCGCCATGAAGGCCCGCGCTGCCCTCTCCCCTGAGCCTCAGTTTGAGGCCTGTATCCACACCCGGAGGTACTTCCACAGATACCTTGCGGGTACGCCTCACCCTGCCCTGTCCCGCGCATTCCGTACAGGGGGACTCGTTCACCTCGCCTGTACCACCGCAGTGATGGCATGGCTGCACGCTCACAAACATAGCAAAGGCGCCGCCCCTGCTGGTTCGTATCTCTCCAGTGCCGTGACATATAGGGCACGTCTTTTTCTGAGTCCCCGGCCTCGCGCCAGTTCCCCCGCACACGTCACACTCCTCTACCCTTGGCACGCTTATGAGGCGCGTAACCCCCGAAGCCGCTTCTGCGAGGGTGATCTTGAGGACAAATTCAAGGCTCTCGCCGCGCGCGGGCCTTCTTACAGTTCTTCGCCCACCAGCAGTTCCCATATTAAAAAACTCGCTGAAAATGTCGCCGAAACCGGAAAACGGGAAATCGGTGAAATTTACGTCGTGGCCCCCGGCGGTACCGCTTACTCCCGCGTGACCCAGTTGGTCATAACGGGCCCGTTTCTCGGGGTCGCGCAACACTTCGTACGCTTCATTGATTTCCTTGAATTTCTCCTCTGCGCCGGGATCCCCCGGATTGGCATCCGGATGATACTTCCTCGCCAGCTGGCGGAATGCCTTCTTGATCTCGGCATCGGAAGCATTCCTTGGTACACCCAGCACCTCGTAGTAGTCTCGCTTAGCCAATTATACTCCTCTCCTCGGTGCCGCTATCTCTTCCAGTTTCTTTCGTGTGACTGTAACCTCGAAGTGGACAGGACCATCAAGACCTGCCGAAAGAAAAGGCAGGCTGATAATAGTGCTCTCTGCCTCACTCAGGTTAGAAAGCGCCCTCTCAGCGGCCTGTGAAAGCTTTTCCATGGCATCGGGATCAAGCCTTAGGTTCACCCCGTGGACACGCTCTCCCCAGGCCACGAGATAGTCCAAAAGGGCATACAAGACTTCCATACTCAAAACTCCATTTCCTGTGTCTGTGCCTGCCTGTTGGGACCTGAATCTTCATCCTTCTTTTTTATAATAGTATCTATCCGGAGAATCGCCTCTGCAATTTCCCCCGCTGCTTTCAGTGCATAAGTCTTTACGAGGGTGGGGTCCAGCACGCCGTGTTCCACCATGTCAACCACTTCGCCAGTATCGCAGTTTATGGCCAGTGAGTCCTTGCCCGTTTCCGCTTGAGCTGCCATGCAGTCCCCCACCTTCTCCAGCGGGTTAAACCCCGCATTAGCGACGATCTGCGCAAGGGGTTTTTTCAGCGCTTCAGCCACGCAATGCACGCCGTACGCGGTCATCCCCTTGATGCCCGCCTTCATCCGGTCCATTTCCATAGCGGTGGCCAGCTCAATGCTTCCGCCCCCGGGCACAACTCCGCCCCTGACAGCGGCCTGTACTGCAGATGCTGCGTCTTTCGCGATGCGCTCGCGTTCGTCCACCACTTCCTCGGTGGCTGCGCCCACCAGTATGGTGGCTGTAGGTTTGCCGCGCCCGCCGAGTACGCGTACATGCCCGAGCTTTTCATCCTCGTACACCCTCTCTGCAAATCCGAGGCATTTAGAAAGCTCAGAAACGTCTTTCCTGAGGCCCGCCCGCTTGATGGCCCTGGCTGCAGTGAACTCGGCGACCTTCCTCAATTCCTTTGAAGAGACCCTGCTTACAACCATCACGCCCGCATCTGTTAAGACCTCATCTGCGTACTGGTGAACGGTGCCGTCTACAAAGACGGCGCGCACCCCCATGGACACGATCTTCGCAAGGTTCTGTTTGAACTCTTCCTGCAGCTCCATGTACCGCTTAAAGCCCAGCTCGGTGGACAACGCTTCTTCTCCCACCTGTTCTGCATCAAGCGCGTCATCCACTACCAGAATCCGCGCATTATGCACTTCAAGGGGTTGCTCTGCGTTGAGCCGCCCCCTCCTCACGATGACCCCTGAGAATACCAGGTTATCAGCACCTTCTTCGGAAGTCACAGTATCAGCCAGCTTGAAGTTTGGCTCTTTGAGTTTTTCTTCTCCTACAAGTCTTGCCGCTTCAACTACCAGCTCGGCGATATCACGGTGCTCTCTACCTGCGATGAGCGCCACCTGCTTCAGCATGGGATCCTCAACGCCCGACACTGCTCTCGATCGCGACTTGATATACTCGATAGCCCGGCTTATCCCGAGCTTGACCCCTTCGATGATCCGAGTAACCGGCACGCCCTTCAATGCCTGGTTTACACCTTCTGCGAGCAGCGCTCCAGCCATGATGGTGGCGGTGGTGGTACCGTCTCCGATCTCGTTTTCCTGGGCCCTCGCGGTGTTTATCACCATCTTGGCTGCAGGGTGATTGACGTCCATCTTGGTCAAAATGGTGATTCCGTCATTCGTTATAATAACTTCTCCGAACCTGTCTACAAGGAGGGTATCCAAACCTTTTGGCTTTTTGGTGGACTGGCTCTTAATCTAGCAAGAAATCACGTTCGCTCCATCGGTCCTCACGTACCCCGAGCCGGCCAGTTTATCGATGTCAGGCCTCACGTCGCGGCGTATCCCAGTGATGCGCTCCCAGCTTCGCTGCAATGAACAAACGCTCATGGTTCTGTGCCGTGAGAGCACCGCCAGGACGAGTATTTGCGAAAGCGGGAGGTCTGATATCCGCTGTAAATAGCCGGACCTGTGGCACCCAAGCAGCACCCGAGCCGCTTCGAGGTTCGGGCGGCAGCGTCCGCTCCCGAGAAACAGCCTGAACCGGCGCAGCACCTGTGCCTCCTTACGCGTGATGGGCCCCGCGCTCGAGAGCGTAAGCACGGGCGCTTCGCGGAACAGGCGGTATGAAAACACCGGTACCCACAAATTTCCCTGGCAATAAATCGAGGACAGATGGTCGGGTCCATCCAAAACCAGACACACCCTGTCGAGGCTCCTTTCAGCCAGCAACTGCGCTGCCACATCGAGACGTCCCTTGCGGGTAAACATCCCTATGTACAGGTTGTCTTTGAAAGCAATCACCTCAGGCGCTTCCGCGAGGGTGATCGCCGCAGTGCCCCCCTGGATTAGTCGCTGGACGATCCGGAGCGGGAGTGTATCCATACCGCGGCGGCGGCAGAATTTGATCGCCCGTGCCACCGCTTCGTGTGCTAGATCCCCACGTACAGTCTCTGAGGCTGGTCGAGACATAGTCTCTCTCCTTCGCCTGCTGATCGCTTCTGGTACGTCAGCCTTACGGGTGCCGTCCCACAGGAAGTTCCCAGCATAGAGTGGGTTTACATCGCACCCTCGCGGGTGCGCGCGGCCCTATTGACCGATAGTCCCCTCCACGGAAGTAGCAATGGCTCGTACTGCATTCGCGTTCGTGAGCAATGCAGCCAGTCTCTCATCCAGTTCCATGCTGCCGCTCAACTGCTTTGACGTCATATCCATCCTCCCTGCTTGTTATTCTCTCGTTCGCTTGTCTCTAAATCCATGCGCCCGTGCGGCAATCAAAAAGCGAGTCCCCAAAGCACAAACGAACATAATACGTTTCGCTACTCGGGGACTTTACGCTCCGATGACCCGGCACAGGACCTCACTCAATGCCTTCTCAACACATTCCAGCGCTGCGACTGTGTGTGAATAGTCCATTCGCTTGGGTCCGATTATTCCGATCTTGCCGTACGTCTCAGTCCCGATTCGGAATGTGGCACTGATAAGGCTGCAGTCCTGGACTTCTTCTATCCTGTTCTCCCCGCCTATACTCACGTGAATTGAGCCTGGAGTGGCTGCGCTCAGCAGATCTCGTACCACCTTTTCCTGATCTATGACTGAGAAGACTGCCCGCGCCTTTTCTATGCTCTGGAATTCCGGCTGGTTTAAGATCTTAGTCTTACCGCCGACCCATACCCTCTCTTCCTTTCGCTGATTCAATAGATACTCCAGCAAGTCCAGAGAGGCAGCGATAAACTCCTGGTATTTGCCTAGATCCATCCGGATATCAGAAAGCGTGCTCCTCGTAACATCCTCCATGCTCTTGCCTTTCAGGTGGTGTGTCATCACTTCTGAGATCAATTCCAGTTCCTCAGGTGTGATGGATTCCGGAATATCAACAATGCACTTGTCCACGAAACCGACTGTCGTGACCACAACAAAAAGCGCCGAATTGCCTGACAGCTTCAGGAAGTGGATCTGCTCGAGCTTGGTCCTTGAGATCTGCGGCCCCAGCACAACAGTCATGTAGTCCGTAATCTCTGACAGCACCTTTATAGTTTCCTGTATCAGAGATTCTATTTCTCTGGCTTTCTTCTGGTATCCCTGCTGGATACGCCTCAGGTGCTCTTCGCTGAGCGAGGCGGACTTCATCAACCAATCCACGTAAAAGCGGTAACCCTTATCAGACGGAACCCTTCCTGCGGAAGTGTGGGGTTGCTCGAGGTATCCCATCTCCTCAAGATCAGCCATCTCGTTTCTTATCGTAGCTGAGCTCACTCCGAGCCCATACTTCCGAGCAATAGTCCTCGAGCCGACCGGAAGAGCTGTCAGGATATAGTCTTCTATGATCGCCTCAAGTACTCTCTGTTTCCTTTCGTCAAGCATTGAGTTAACCCCCTTAGCACTCATCAAAAGAGAGTGCTAAGAATCTAATATGAACTTACCACTGACTGACCGTTCTTGTCAAGAGAACCAGCCGCTCACTCCATAAACTCGAGCATCACCTGGTTGGCCAGTAATAACCCTTTCCGTGTTAGCGCAAATCGTGTTCCGTCAAACCTTGCAAGCCCGTGTTCCACCGCCTTGCTTATGGCAGTGGCATGAGTCGTACGGATGTCTTGACCGCATCTCCGTTTGATCTCATCCACATCTATCCCTTCGATCATCCGGAGCCCCAGCATCACAGTTTCGGCCAGTATCTGCCCTGAGGTCAGATCTTCGCCCCCGGGCTCGGTTTCAAAGTCCGAAGCGACGTACGCTTGGATGCTCCTCGGGTTGGATGAGCGCCTGTTTTTCAAATGGCTGTGCGCGCCCGGGCCAAGTCCCAAATACTCACCGTTCTTCCAATAGTTTATGTTATGTCGGCATTCAAAGCCACTTTGAGCGAAATTCGAGATTTCATATTGAACATAACCGTGGTCTTCCGTCTCCTGCAGCAAGAGCTCGTACATCTCCGCCTGGCACTCATCTCCTGGAAGCGGAGGGTTCTCTCCGAATGGCGTTCCCTCTTCGATTTTCAACGCGTAGGCCGATACGTGCTCAGGCGATAGCGCGAGTACCGCCCGGAGTGTCTGTCTGAAGGAAGATACGCTCTGCTCCGGCACACCATACATTAGATCTACCGAGATATTGTCAAAACCGGCGCGCCTAGCTACGTCTAGGGACTTAATACACTGCGCGGCAGTGTGGCGCCTGCCGAGTCGTTCCAGATCACCGTCGTCAAGAGATTGAAGGCCCAGGCTCAGCCTGTTCACGCCCGCCGCCTTCAGTTCTTGTGCAAGGTCCTGCGTTAAGTCAGGGTTGGACTCACAGGTAACTTCCGCTCCCGGGCGTATGATGAGGTAATGGTACACCATTTCCATGATCCGCTCGACCAGCCCGCGGCGGAACGTGGGAGAGCCCCCGCCTATGTATATCGTGGAGTAACACAGGGAGGCTCTCGCTCCTCGGCGGTCCATCTCGCGCCCGAGCGCGGAGAGGTACGAAGAAACCAGGTATTCATCCGGCCTCACAGAGTAAAAGTCGCAATACGGGCATTTCTCGTGGCAAAAAGGAACGTGGATGTAAAGGCCGGGGCCGTTCATTCCCTGTCCACCTTCAAGACGGCCATAAACGCGTCCTGCGGTATCTCAACGCTCCCTACCATCTTCATCCTCTTCTTGCCCTCTTTCTGCTTCTCGAGGAGCTTACGCTTCCTGGTCACGTCGCCCCCGTAGCACTTGGCGAGAACGTCCTTTCTGAGCGCCCGCACCGTCTCCCTGGCCACAATCTTGTTCCCTATGGCCGCCTGGATAGGTATTTCGAACAGGTGCCTGGGTATTAGTTCGCGCAGCCTCTCCACAAGCTGTCTTCCCCTCTGTGCAGCCCTATCTCTGTGTATGATGCAGGAGAGGGCGTCCACAACTTCGCCGTTCAATAGTATATCGAGCCTTACCACGTTGTCTTCGCGGTAGCCGTCAAGCTCGTAATCCAGCGAAGCATATCCCCTTGTCCGGCTCTTCAGTTGATCGAAGAAGTCGTACATGATCTCAGCAAGGGGGAGGTGGTACTGAAGCAGCACTCGGCTTGTATCAAGATACTCCATGTTCACGTAGTTACCTCGCCGGTCTTGACATAGCTCCATCACAGCCCCCACGTATTCAGCGGGAGTGATGATCGTCGCCCTGACTATGGGTTCCTCTACGCGTGCGATTCTTGTAGTCTCGGGGAAATGGACAGGGTTGGTGATATCCCGGGTCTGTCCGTCCGTCGTGGTGACCCGGTATACCACATTAGGCGCAGTGGCGATCAGCGAAAGCCCGTATTCTCTCTCAAGCCGCTCTTGTATGACGTCCATGTGAAGAAGGCCCAAGAACCCGCACCTGAACCCAAATCCGAGCCCAGTCGAGGTCTCGGGTTCAAACACCAGGGAGGCGTCGTTCAGCTGGAGTTTCTCCAGGGCATCCCTTAACATACCGAAGTCTTTGCTGTCGACCGGGTACAGGCCGCAAAAAACCATCGGTGTGGCCTTCCTGTAGCCGGGAAGCGGGGTGTCAGCAGGGCGTCTGGCATCAGTCACGGTATCGCCCACCCGACTGTCCCGCACGTTCTTTATGCCCGCCGTGAAAAACCCCACTTCGCCGGCACAAAGGCGGTTGATAGGAGTGAGTTGTGGCTTGAACACGCCCAACTCACTCACTGAAAACCGCTTTCCCGTTGACATAAAGGCGATCTCCATATGCGGCAGCAGCGTCCCCTCTACTACTTTAACGTAGGCGACTACTCCTTTATACGGGTCATAGTGGGAGTCAAAGATCAGCGCCCGCAGTGGTGCCTGCATGTCGCCGCGAGGGGGCGGTATCCGCCGTACGATGGCTTCGAGCACCTCATTTATGCCCGTGCCCGCTTTCGCCGAAACCAGAATGGCACTCTCGCCGTCAATGCCTATGATATCCTCGATCTCCCTTTTCACCTTTTCCGGGTCAGCACCGGGGAGATCTATCTTGTTTATAACCGGTATGATCTCAAGCCCATAGTCGAGCGCCATGTAGAGGTTGGCAAGTGTCTGCGCCTCTATACCCTGAGAGGCGTCTATAATCAACAGGGCCCCTTCGCACGCCGCCAGGCTTCTTGATACTTCGTACGTGAAATCCACGTGCCCTGGGGTATCAATGAGGTTGAGTAGGTACTTCTCCCCATCCTGCGCCCTGTACTCGACCCGTACCGCCTGCGCTTTTATAGTGATGCCCCGCTCCCGTTCTAGGTCCATCTGATCAAGGAACTGATCTTCCATCTGTCTTTGGGGAACTGCGCCTGTGAACTCTAGGATCCGGTCAGCAAGGGTGGACTTGCCATGATCTATGTGAGCGATGATACAGAAGTTTCTCACACGGCTTTGAAACAAAATGCCTGGAATCTCCAGTGATATGCCCTCCCTCCTATTACGATTATAGCACCCCGGGTGGGGTGCTTCAACAAAGCCGCCTGTTAACGAAAGGTCGCTCAGGCCCGTTCGCTCCGAGGAGTCAGCGCCAAAAGTACGGTAGCAAGCAGCAGCAACTCAAAAACGACGCCTCGTGCTCCCGCACCACCGTCGTGGAGCAACCCTTTATGGCTCGGGAAAACCCTGGGGAAATCGTTGTCAAGAAGATGTGCGAACGCCACTTCAAGGTCCGGGATCGCCCCTCCGAGCGCGCCGTAGAATGCCCCTTTGTGCCTCAGAATGCCAGAGCTTCGAGCAAGGAAGATTCCCGTCACCAGGTCCAGGGCTCCTAGCCATGTGCTGGAGTGGTCCTGATGAGGCAGCACGTCCAAGACGAGGTGTGAGGCGAGTCCGATTAGAAAGGCACCCCATGGCCGGGAATCCCGGCCAAGAGCTGCGCCCGTCATTATGTGCGTGATCGAGAGCACTGCGATCCCCGTCCCCTCACCTGAACATGACCAGTGGCAGCAGGGATGGAGGGGTCCTCTCCCCCATCATAACTGAAACGGCCCGGTTAGCCATAGAGACTCCAGCGAATACGATTAATAGAAGAAGCAGAAGCCCCCAACCGACTATGAGGGTTTCACCGTAGCGTTTTCTCTTGGTCCTCTTTCCGTGTACGATTCGCCCCGTCCCCCTTCAATCCCTTTTGGGGAACTCTCCCCGTTTGTACATGTCTGACAGCACTTGCGCGAGCAGCCTAGCCGTAGCCTTGCATTCTTCCAGCGTATTCTCAACTCCCCCGATCTCAAGGAGCAGGGCGCCCGGCAGTACGTGCTGGTTGTAGCGGTACGGTTGGGGGAGTACCCCGAGCGACAGGCCCGGGTACCTCCGCTCCATAGCACGCACCAACGCCAGTGCAAACTCATAGTTCCTCCTCCAGTTGGGGTGGGCGAGCTGCGAATCCGTACCCAGGACCACCATAACCCTGGCGACCGATTGTCCTCCGATAGTGGTGGTGGACTCAGACCTCAGCGTAGAGTCCCTGTGTATGTCTAGTATTACGCAGACAGTGGGGTTTTCTTTCACAAGCGCCTGTGCAGTCTCTAGAGATCTTACGTACGCCCCGATCCTCCCGTCGGCATCGTGAAACCTGGTGGAATGGACTACCCCAATCCCGTGTTCTTCTTCCAGCGCGCGCTTGAGTTCCTTTCCCACAGCAATCACGGTGATGTCCGGGTTAAACGAAAATGCGTCCTCCGGCTTTAAGTGTTTGGGGTCCCCGATTGCAGGAAGATAGGTCTCGCGCGAGTGCGTGTGATAAATCGCAACTAGAGGGTTCCCTGTTTCTACGGGTGCCCTTGGCTCGAGCAAGGCGGTTTCCTCCGCGTATTCCCTTGGGACAGGTATTATGACTCGTCCAGACCAAGGAGTCCCCTCAAGATATCCCTCCAATAGCGGAAGGTGCACTCTAAGCAGGCTTTTCGGCTCGAGTGAAGCGACGTTGGTGACAAATGAGAGTATCCGGGCAAAGTTCAGACCTTCGCTGTCTTCCGACCGGAGTCCCGGTATGGACTGTTCAAGGCACCACCTGGACACATTGGCCAGGTCGAACATGCCCAAGAACCCCCGGTGCTCTGACCCTGACCTGCTCGGTGCGATAACGTAAACAGCAGGTTCCGAAAAGAACCTGGGTAGGTCGGATAGCAGGATCAGAAAGAACAAAAAAACTGCCAGATATGAAACCAGGAGTTTCCGATCGACCTTGGCCAACCTGAAACTCCTCATTTTAGGCAATCTAAGTCTCCATATCTTGTCCACAACCGTTCCTCCTCCGGAGCGCGCCCGCACCCTTTCCGGTAATCTATATGCCCGGGCGGCATGAAAAAGACGACGCTCCGGATTCGGACTGTTTCCTATCTAAGCTCTGTTGGGACAAAGGCATCCACAAGGCCAATTACAAAAGAAGCGATCAGAGCGCCCAGGATGCTGACTCTCATCATAGGTACTATGAACTGTGCGAGAAAGATTACCACCGCCGCGCTAACGAACCCTACTATCCCCCTGCTTTGCGGAGAGATTTTTTCCCCAAGGATCCGCTCGGCCAAATACCCCAGTACCGCGATGGCCACAGCTGCCAAGAGCGCGTTAATGAACCCTGCGATGAAGAACCCGGGCACAATGGCCCCGACTGCAAGAAGCACAATGGCCGAAACGATCAGTCTTACGATCAACCCTAACAAGCGTGTCACCTCCCAAGAATAGCAGGCCTAACTTACGTCTCTAAGATTAACCACAACGACAAAATATATTCATGACTGTCTGTACGGTTGCTTATGCAACGTCGCAGGCGTAATATCCGTGCTCGAATATGTATCTAATATGTATCCTGGAATCTTGTATTGATTTTTCTCCCATGGTAAAATGGTTTGGTGGAGGTGAAGGCGTTGGCAAATATCAAATCGGCTATTAAGCGGGCCAGGATCGCAAAGAAAAAAGAGCTCAGAAATAAGATGTGGAAGTCTATGGTACGCACGTTCATCCGTAGATTTGAAGAGTCTCTCGCAAGCGGCGATACCGAGAAAGCCCGAGAGCGATACAGACTGGCAGCCCGCATTCTGGACAAAGCTGCATCAAAGGGTATTATTCATAAGAACGCCAGCTCGCGAAAGAAGTCAAGGCTTGCCTCAAAATTGAATAAGGCGTTGTCGGCCTGATGGTATAACCACGACGAGATATGGGAGACTGCCGCGGGGTACAGGGCAGTCTTTTACTCTTTGGAGGGCTGCCAATGAAATACGCTGTGATTTCCCTGGTGATCGTACTAGCGGTTGCTGCGGGCGTCGGATTGTCTTATACTGCACAGGACGTGAGGGATGTCACGGTTGCAGTTGAGGAATCCCTGCTCCTGGAGCTTAACTTGGAAGGCGATTTCACCCTCCTAGCTTTCACCCCGGATGAGGACCCGCTCTCGCTAGATGCAGACATCGTCATATTCCACGATTTCGAAGGCGTCGGGGAAGAGCTGTTCAGGGACTACCGCATCCTGATCACCCCTACTTTCAGCAAAGTGGAGCATGTCCCAGTTGAAGCAGCTAGAACAATAATGTGGAAAGGCGCCGCCACTCTTCCTGACGGAACTCCCGTGATGCCCCCGGGCAGCTCCCCGACGGCGGCAAGGCATGATAAAATGCTGTTCGGCGACTGGGTCCTGGTGGGTAGGCTGGATGACCTCACGGTGGGTACCAGACCTGTGCGTGTGGGCGACGTATGTCCTCTCAGGGTAGACGTACGTTCGCCTGATTACCCTGCTTCGTGCGCCGTGTCCATGTACGTCAGACCTCCTTCCACAGACCTCTTGTCAAGGCTTATACATCGTTCCCACCAAAAGCGCGTCAAGAGCGTGGCAGCGACCCTAAAAGAGCACTTAAAACCTCAAGGAGAGACGCCTGTCGTTACCCTTAAAGTAGCGGGCGACCTTATGTTTGACCGCGGTGTGCGAAAAGTCATACACGAACACGGGTGGGAGTACCCGCTTGAGCTGGTGGCGGGTTTTTTATCATCAGCCGACGTTACACTTGCCAACCTTGAGTCCCCTCTGGGCGTGCTGGGCAGGCGGCTTCCGGGCAAACTAATATGGTTTCGAGCTGACCCCGAAATGGTAAATGCGTTAGTCCAGGCATCCATCGATGTGGTGACCATAGCTAATAACCACATTCTGGATTACGATACGGAGAATTTCCTTGAGACCCTTGATATCCTGGAGGAACACGGAGTGATGTACGTAGGTGGTGGAAGAAACCTGGAGCATGCCAGGAAACCGGGGATCATCGAGAAAAAGGGTGTGAAAATTGCGTTCGTCGGTTACTCCGAGTTCGCCCACCCTGACTTGTTCTGGAGCTATTCATACCCCCGTACGTTTGAGGCAAAGGAAAACCTCCCGGGCGTGCTCCCCATCGACAAGACATACATCGCGGAGGACGTACAGCGCGCAAAAGCTCTCGGAGCCGATATCGTTATTGCATGTTTTCACTGGGGTATGGAGGACGTGAACGTTCCCGTTCCGTTCCGAGTCGATCAGAGGGAGATCGCAAAATACGCGATTGATGTAGGAGTCGACCTGGTGCTGGGCTTTCATCCACACGCGCTGCAGGGTATCGAGGTGTATAAAGGCAAGTATATCGTGTACAGTATGGGAAACTTTGTAATGGACCAAAAGAGAGATATCCAGCGCGAGAGCATGATTTTGACGTTTGGGCTGACGCGAGATGGCATAAAGTCGCTGGAGGTCACACCAGTGTACATCACTGACTGCCGACCCCACATCCTTGAAGGCGCAGACGCCAGGAATCTGCTGTCCCGTATAAGAGACTACTCCTTGCGCCTGGTTAAATGAACGACAAGGTCTTGCAGCACGGCACGGGCGTCTGCCCCGGTCTTCAGCGCCACATCTGCCTCCAGGCAGAGTGCCAGCCAGTTTTCAAGTTGCAGCCTGGAAAGGCTCGGCAAGACCGCGAGGTTCTTCTTGACGACGTAGCTGTGAAGACCGGTTTTCCTCTCTATCTCCTCCTGACTTGCCCCCGCCTCGTATAGTACCGCAACGCCATAAAGGTTCCTAATCTGCCAGACGATCATAGAGTGGATTCTCGCAGGCGCCTCTCCCGAGGACAGCATTCTTTTGAGCTCGACTAGCGCGCATTTTACGTCGCCTTCTGAGATAGCGTCAAGCATACGGAAGACACTAGCCTGGACAGAAGATGAAACGATCTCCTTCACATCACCAAAGTTAATCCTGCGTTCACCCGCCGAGTAAACACAGAGTTTCTCTATTTCTTTCGATAGTCCCCAAAGGCCTGTGCCGGTCACTGCCGCCAGGTGATCGACCAAATCAAATGAGGCAGCCTTGCCTTCGGCTTTAAAGCGCGAGAGAATCCATTCATTTAGGTCCCGGCCCTTCAACGGGTCGCATGCCACTACATCGCCAGTCTGAGATATGATCTTTACTGTCCGGAGCCTTATGTCGGGCTTTTTCTTACAAATCAAGACCAGTACACAGTCGCCGGCCCAGTCCTTCTTTAAAAACTCAAGTATACGGTCAAGGTCGGTTTCGGACGATACAATGGCTTCGCCCGCGTTCTCCACCAGGACCAGCCGGCCCCCGCCAAAAAGGGAAGAGGTCCGCACCAGTTCATCGATCCTGTCAATATCGGAAGCGCTGACCCAGCTGTCCGTTACATCGCCAGCTGCCTCGCCGAGTCGACGACGGATGCGGGAAATGGCTTCCCGGACGAGGAATTCTTCTTCGCCGTAAAGGAGGTATATGGGTTTTAGACTTTCTAGATTTAAGGTCTTCGGCCAAGCATCTGTACGCACGTATCTGCTCCTCCAGCACAGGACTTTCGCTTTGGCAGCGGACAAATCCTTCCCGGTGTCTTGCAGGATTTTGCCTCGAAACAACGAATGCGTTAAAGGGCGTTATGTCCTCTTGTACATATCGCCCTGCCACTTACATAAGACAGGAGGAATTCGTAAGTGAAGAAAGCCTTGTTGCTGCTGGTTCTAAGCACTATCATGTTTTCTGGCTGTTTCCTCTGGGATGCCCGGGGTCGCGCCCAGCCAGAAGAACTGGTACTGGCCACAACCACCAGCACTGTGGATACAGGGCTTTTGGATTTCCTCCTGCCCGAGTTTGAAAAAGAGTATAACGCGAAGGTTCGGGTGGTAGCTGTGGGTACGGGCCAGGCCATACAGCTCGGGCGTTCTGGCGACGCAGATGTGATCCTGGTGCATTCCCGGGAAGCTGAAGAGCGATTTGTAAATGAGGGTTACGGAGTGAAACGGTATGACGTGATGTATAATGATTTCGTGCTCCTTGGGCCTTCCTTTGATCCGGCGGGGGTAAGCGGGGCGAAAACCATCGTGGATGCGCTGGGACGCATCGCATCCCGCGCCGGCACAGCGCAAGGCGTGGTCTTCGCCTCAAGGGGAGATGACTCGGGAACCCACAGGAAAGAGATGTTTCTGTGGGATAAGGCGGGGGTTGGCGCACCCCGGGGCGAGTGGTATAGCTCGCTGGGCCAGGGCATGGGAGACACTCTGATAATGGCAGACGAGATGCGAGCTTACGTGCTTTCAGATCGGGGAACGTACCTGTCGATGAAGGACAAGCTGAAGAACCTCAGCATCGTATTTGAAGGGGATGAAGACCTGTTCAACCCCTACGGGATCATCGCGGTTAACCCTGAAAAGCACCCTAATGTTAACTTTAGGCTTGCGCAGGAGCTTATTGCCTTCTTCACCTCCATTCACGTGCAACAGATGATCAACACATTCGGTGTGGATAGGTATGGTCAGCCTCTGTTCTTTCCCAATTCGGAACAGTGGTGGTTAGAACACGGCGGGGAGTGAATGCTTCTGGGTCAAATAGTGTCGGGCTTGTCCGAAGCGCTGAAACTGATTGTTGAGGGCGACCGCGAGATTTACTCCATTATTCTCCTATCTCTAAGGGTCTCGGGGATCGCGCTGCTCATTGCCACAGCAGCAGGTGTGCCTCTCGGCGCATGGCTTGGTCTTACTGGTTTTCCCGGTAGGCGGGTGGTAGTCGCGCTGGTCTATACAGGTATGGGACTACCACCCGTAGTAGTAGGGCTGGTGGTGTTCATGCTGCTATCGAAGACGGGGCCGCTAGGCGCTCTGGGCTGGCTGTTCAAAGTGCCCGGTATGATACTGGCGCAATCCATCATCGCATTGCCGATCGTCGCAGGCCTGACCATGACCGCTGTAGGCGGGGTGAATAAAAACGTTAAGCAACAGCTCGTTGCACTTGGAGCCAGCCCCGCACAGGTGAGATGGGCAACCCTCTCCGAAGCCAGGATGGGCGTACTCGCCGCAGTACTCGCCGGGTTTGGCCGTATCGTTGCGGAAGTAGGCGCGGTTATGCTGGTCGGGGGCAACATTCAGTACAGGACCCGGGTGCTCACCACCGCCATCGTTCTTGAGACGAGAAAAGGTAACTTTGGTATGGCTCTGGCACTTGGCAGCATCTTGCTGGTCATCTCTTTTGTTGTCAATGCGGCGGTGCTCCATCTTAACAGAAGGGGGCTCGGTGACAGTTGAGTGCGGTATATGAACTCGAGGACGTCAGGCATATCTACGACGGCCGGACGGTCATAGACATCGAGCGCCTTGAGATCCTCGAGGGAGAGATCTTCGGCATCATCGGTCCGAGCGGCGCGGGGAAATCTACGTTGCTAAGGCTCCTGAACTTTCTTGAACCGCCCCGTCGGGGGATCATCCGCTACCGGGGAAAGCCGTATTCGGCTGCGAGCATGCCTTCGCTTGACGTGATGAGAGAGATCACTACCGTGCTTCAAAAGCCGGCGCTGCTTTCGACCACCGTGTTCCACAATATCGCGTACCCTCTCCGCATAAGGCACAAAAGGCCCGACCCGCAACAGGTGGCGTCCATGCTGCAGCGAGTGGGACTCGGCAAGCTGAGTCATGTCCGGGCGTCGTCCCTGTCAGGAGGGGAAGCGCAGCGGGTGGCACTGGCCCGGGCGCTGATCTTCGGCCCGCGCGTACTGCTGCTAGATGAGCCGACCGCAAATCTCGACCCTGCAAACACCGCGGTGATTGAGCGACTGGTCAGGGAGTTCCGGGCCGAAACAAAGATGACCGTGGTCGTGGTGACACATAACGTGTTCCAGGCTAAGAGACTGTGCGACAGGGTGATGTTTCTGAACGAGGGCGCCTGCGTTGAGGTGAGCGATGCGCGCAGCTTTTTTGAGTCGCCGAAGCACGCCATGTCAAAGGCGTTCCTGAGCGGGGAAGTCATATTCTGACCTGAAAGAAGGGCGGTTTTCCATGAGGCTCAGACTGAAGATGTGGCTTGAGAGCGGGGAGAAAAAACCTGTTATGGGCGATGGGCTCCTGCGTCTCCTGCAGGCAGTCGAAGCCCATGGCTCAATCAGCAAAGCGGCCCAGGATCTGTCCATTTCGTACAAGCAGGCATGGTCCCGGATTAAGCGGGCGGAGAGGAACCTGGGCCTTGAACTGGTCACAACCCATTCCGGAGGAATCGACGGAGGAGGGGCTCACCTGACCCCTCGAGGCAGGGATTTTGTAACGCACTACAGCATGTTCCGGGAGACTGCAGACAGAATGCTTCAGGACCTGTACCTACAGCATTTCCCGGGCAATTAGGACAACCTACCCTATGCTACCCGCCGCGGGCTAGCCGGCTGATAAGCACTGGGCCTTTCTCTTTGGAGTAATCCCACTGCAACCACAGGGGACTCAACGATTGGGTAGTGGAACGCGATCTGATTACCGGAACGAATATGGCAGGGTTGAAAAGAGCTGGGATCACCTGCTTTTCGCTGCTTGGACTTTTTTGTCACTGGTTGCTACCGGGGGGCGCAGCCCTCCGGATATACTGAGCGCAAGGGAGGTCGTTTAAACACTGTTCTCCTTGCCCAGGATATGGCTGGGAGGCGTTTGCCCGGAAGTACCTCACTTCAGCAGGTCCGTTGCGGCCATGCTCAGATTTGTGGACTTTGAAAGGCATATGCTTGTTTACACAGCGATCATCTATGCCAAGCCCAGATCTGTATTGTATTTCAAAATACATCCCGGGGTACAGATTGAGAATCAAACACTTCATCCCTTCTTTGTGCAAGTCAGCGCCGGGTTCAGGGACAGGGTCTACGTCGTGGGCTAGGTCCGTGATTGCCAGCTCATTCACCCCTTTGTCATAAGACGTGTCCTCTCAGAAAGTCCTAACCGCCGGTAGTTTGAGCTATCGCGGAAGACGCATCTTCCCCAAACAAATGCATGCGAAATTCTACGTTTTTGTGTCTGTGCGGCTGGTACGGAGGGATGAATCGTGCTATCAGCACCGTAGACCGCACTTTCGATGTGGGGTGGTGTTCATTCGTGCTTCTCAATTGTGGCTCCCATGCCGATTTCCGTGAGTTTTTGCTCAACAAACTCTCCCACTTAGCCGTCCTCGAGTCATCTGCGCTGGCCAAGCTCTGGGTGCTTGACCTTGATCCAGCCATACCGCTTC
>JBFMAL010000023.1:0-46870 GCA_040755615.1 Bacillota bacterium | reverse complement strand
TGGTCACAGAACATGGAATCCCGCTCGCCATATACTCGGATCGCCATACTCTCTTCCGTTCGCCCAAGGAAAGCGGCACCTCGTTGGAGCATCAGCTGCTAGGTCAGCCGCAGCCTCTCTCGCAGATGGGGCGGGCATAAGGGTCGAAAAGGCTCACCTTCCGTTCCGGAAGACCTTCCTCAAATAAACAATTCGCCACTGACACCGGCACCCCTTGATTTACCTGCGTTTTTGGGTTCCTCATACCCGACTTTTTCAGCTGAATCTCAATACCTGTTTGGCCAGGCCGTCCCCCGTTCACCCAGCGCCTTTTCTGCCGTTTCAATGGCTGCTGGCGCCAGTTCCACCGCCTCTTTGGCTTCCTCGGGATCATCAAAGTAGCGCGAGGGGACACCGCCCGGAAGACCGTTGGTACAGCGAGTCGGAAGATAATACTGGTCCAGTTTCTTCGCAGGTATTTTCGCACGAAACCTATCTTCGATCTCTTGAGCCATGTGCGCCAGCTCAGCGACCGAATGAGTGCGCAGGATTTCCACAGACTCAAGCCCTTGATAAAGGTATGCTTTCAAGGCCTTCTCAGCCGATTGCTGAAAAAGGAAGAGGGCAAGGTAAAACCGGCCTCTCTTTCGTAGCTCATCTGTATCACCAAACTTGTCTTTCGCCTGAATAAGGTCAACGAGTTGATTCTTTCTCAACCGGGTTTTTAATAGATAACCCTCCCCGATTTAACTATAGAATCCAGAAAGGAACTGGTTGCTACTTCCTCCTCAAACTCGCACTCCGAATAGACAATGATATCCGTTGCCACGTCTCGATCCAGTTTTTCATACAGGAGCCTCGACCACCGTCGACTGTCCATCCCCGCGGGCGTAATCACTAAAAGATCAAGGTCGCTCGTACGATCCGTCTTGCATCTTGCGAACGAACCGAAAACGATGACCTTGATAAGGGCCTGCAGCTGGCCTACAAGCGCATTGAGAGCCGCTTGCAGCCTGGCCGCCCTGTCCCTTCTCGTCTGCTCAATACGGGCGAGCATGGACAAATGATTCCCCCCTTGCTATACCCAGTATACCCGCAAAACCAGTAGTCGATCTCCGTGTTCTATCAATCCTACGATATCTCTGACCCGGGCCATGTTGATCCCCCTGCCGACCAAGGAAGTAGCATACCTATCTCAATGCCCGGCAGGGCGCCGCATGCACCAGTCTGCACCGTTGGTCGGGTGGGAAGCGTATATCAACACCCGCAACCTAAACCATCTACCGGCTGTATTTGACAGCCGCTGCGAGTCTCCTCCTTCTGCAGCACCCAGGTCGCCACCCGAAACCTGATTGTGAAGAAGAGCATGTAATGGTATAATTCTCTGAAACGTACTTGCGGAGGGAACGCCTATGACCACCATCAACCTGGGGCTCCTTGGCCTCGGCACTGTAGGTTCAGCTTTGGTAGACCTTATCGAAGGAAACGCCGCTCTCATTACGTCCAAGATCGGAAAACAGATCTGCGTCAGGAAGGTGCTGGTTCGGAGCGCGGACAAACCTCGGAAACTGCCGGCAGACAGGCTTACTCTGAATTTTGATGAGATCCTCTCCGACCCGTCCATATCGGTAGTAGTCGAGCTGATGGGGGGAATAGAGCCGGCAAGGGCTTACGTGTCTTCCGCGCTCCGCTCCGGGAAGCACGTAGTCACCGCCAACAAGGACCTCATCTCGGAGTACGGCCAGGAGCTGTTCCAGCTGGCGGCAGAACATGGAGCCGTGCTGCTGTTTGAAGGCAGCGTCGGAGGCGGTATCCCTGTAATCAGGCCTTTGAAGCAGTGCCTCGCGGGGGATCATGTGATCAGTATCTTCGGAATACTAAACGGCACCACCAACTACATCCTGACCAAAATGACACAGGATGGCATGGATTACGGCGAAGCGCTCTCCCAGGCACAGGCACTGGGGTACGCCGAGGCGGACCCGGCGTCAGACGTCAGAGGCCTTGATGCCGCGAGAAAACTCGCCATCCTATCGTCTATCGCGTTCAACGTCAGGGTGAAGCCGGGAAACGTATACACGGAGGGTATAGAGCGCATATCAGCCAGGGATATCCTCTACGCGAAGGAACTAGGCTGTGTCATTAAACTCACGGGGATCGCCCGGGAGACCGCAGATGGCGTGGATGTCAGGGTACACCCGAGCCTGGTTCCGGCAGACCACCCGCTGGCCACAGTCCACAACGCCATGAACGCGCTGTTCATTAAAGGAGCGGCCGTCGGAGAGCTGATGTTTTATGGTCCGGGTGCCGGAGGCGCTGCTACTGCCACGGCAGTGCTCGGCGATATCCTCGAGATCGCCGACGGTACTACCTCTCCGATGAGGCTTCTAAGCTGCACCTGCTTTAGGCATATGGATATAAGGCCTGTGAGGCTCAACGTATCTCGCTACTACATCCGCATTCTCGCAAAGGACAAGCCCGGCACGCTGGCTAAGATCGCGGGGATCCTGGGGAAATACGGGATAAGCCTGAGAGCGGTCATACAGAAAGCGACCATAAACGATATGGCAGAGGTAGTTTTCGTGACTCACCCTGCCACGGAGCAGGACCTGAACCAGGCGATGGAGGAGGTGTCCTCACACTCCAGGCTGTTCTCTTCTGCAACGATCATCCGGTTTCTTGACGGCACATGAGCAGGGTGTATGCCCAGTGAAAGGTAATCAGTATCCGCCGAGCGTACGCTGAAAGCCGGACGGCGGGGCCGCACCCGGCTTTCAGCCTACAAGCACCATGCCATACCAGTTGATGCCGTCCCCTACGGGGAACTTCACTTCATAGCCGACCTTCGCCACCGTTGACGATACGTTCACGCCCATTCCTTCCATGGACGGCCTGGCCAGAAATGGGTGGCGGCAACGCGCGCCCGGCCCCACGCACTCGTCACACAGCCGGCATGCGCCGCCGATAAAGCCGGCGGAGAGATGATAGCCCATTTCCATCGCCTGCTTTTCCACGCGCCCGACTACCTCGTGCAGGCGCCTTGCCAGTTCAGCGTACCGGGCGCTGTCACCGCTCACCTGGATGATCACCGCAAAATCGTATCTCTCCAGGCATTCGGTGAACTCGTCCACGCCGGGCAGGTGAGGCGGGCACATGAGGTTATGCCCGTAGCTGTCGCACCTCGGTACGAGACACTTGAGCCGGACGCGCGCGTCCACTACCACCTGACTTGCCGGCATGACGCGTGCTCTGGCGCCATGTTTCAGCGCAATGTTGCAGAGTATCTCCAGATCCTTTTCCATCTGCACATACCCTCCGAGCTTTGGTTCATCTATTAGGTGTTCTGCGCAACAGGATATGTTCCTGCCCGGGCGTCATGAAGCTGGCCGGGAGCACCCTGATACCGCACTTACCTCCAGGCAATCTTTTACCGAGTTGCCAGGAGATATCTGGAGGGATCACAAGTGGCATTGTCGAAAAGCACGTAGGATTATTCGCTTGTTGAAGGGGAGATACCGGATTGTCGTTTCTCAGACTTACAAGAACCACTGTTGTTTTTGTGGTGGTAAACCTGTTCGTTATCGAGCTGGCGCTGGGCGTGACAGTGCCGGGGATGTGTACCGGCTCATCCGTTCGAAGCCTCAAACGAGATCCTGCAGGGCTTTCGGCTATCGTGGAAAGGATCCGCGTCACGTCAGGTCCGAGCGTCGCTTTCATCGGTGATTCCCAGATGTACGGGTCAGCAGTAAAGGATGAGGCACTTACCATCCCCGGTTACTTTTCAGCGCTTGTAGGAGAGGATATATCCGTGTATAACCTGGGGATGAAGGGATACGGTCCCGGCGAATGCGCGTACGTAGCGGATCTGCTCGCCGGGTCAGGCGTGGACCTGGTCATATACAACCTCAGTCTGGGATGGCTCACAAGGGAAGAACCAGTAGTTGTCCCGGATATCGACCACCTGCTCCAAACCGGTACCGCTTCCTGGCAGGCAGCACGGACGATGTCGCCCTTGTCAAAGGCCAAGCTCTTCATCAGGCAACGATGGAAGCTGCTCGCTCACAGGAACATGATACGCGAGCAGCTCTTCGGCATGGTAGGACTTCGGGATCCATTCTCGGGGCCGGAAGATCCTGAACTGTACCTGCCATGGTATGACAGCCATTTTGATCCAGGCATGATCCCGGTGTTCGGCCGTTTCAAGGTCGTACCTTCCAACCTTGAAATGCTCGAGACGGCTGTGCGTCGGATGACGGACGCGGGGATTACGGTATTCGTGTTCACATCTCCGCAAAACCGGGCGCTGTACGAGCAATTCGCCGGCTGGGACGAAGACGGTACAAACAGCATCATAAGCCTGGTTTCCTTGCGGGTCATGGCAGCGGGCGGGCTGTTTGCCGACTACACCGCGCTTGTCAGCCCGGATCTGTTTTCCGACTCCATACACCTGCTTGCCGAAGGCCACCGGCAGGTGGCAGAGGCGCTTTTTTACGATATCGGACACCTCATTAAGAAAGGGTCTTAGGGAATGGACTTTCTGAGCTTTGGTTACGGAGCGGTGGTCGTCTGCGCGCTGGTAGTATACGATATTCTTCCGGGGCGATACAGGCCGATGTTCCTTGCCGCCCTGAATGTTGCGCTGTTACTGCTGGTTGCGCCTGTACCCGCACTGATCGTGATCGGACTGGCGCTGACCGTGTTCCTCCTCTCGGTGAAGCGGCCCGGGCCCGCAACGGTGGCTCTGCCCCTTATTGTACTTGGCTATTTCAAGTATAGTCACTTTGTCGTGCATAACTTAAACAGACTCGGAACCTCCGTTGCCCTTCCACCCGTAATGCAGGTGCTCGGCCTCTCATATTTCACATTCCGGCTGGTCAGCTTCTCTCTGGATGTGATGCGCAAGAAGATCACCGCGCCCTCGCTTACAGTGTTTATAAACTACGTATTCTTTTTCTCCACTGTAGTGGCGGGACCCATAGACAGGTACCACGCCTTCGTAGAGGCTTCAGGCACACGGGAAGAAGACGTACTTTCCGGGGCTTCCCGGATCATCACAGGGCTTTTTAAAAAAATCGTGTTGGCGGGCGCGCTGGCGGCACCGGCCACCTGGCTGACGCTGCGCGATCTTCCCGCGTCCCGTTACGTGCTGTCAATGTACGCGTACACCTTCCTCATCTACTTCGACTTCTCAGGTTATACAGACATCGCTGTGGGAACCGCCCGTCTCTTCGGCTACCGGATAATGGAGAACTTCGCCTCCCCCTATACCAAAACAAACATCTCGGCATTCTGGAAAAGCTGGCATATGTCACTCACGCAATGGTTCCGCGACTACCTGTTCATCCCGCTGGGCGGCAGCAGGGGCACGCTCGCCAGGACCGTGTTGAACACAGTCATCGTCATGCTCGTAACCGGCCTCTGGCACGGCGCGTCATGGAATTTCGTGTTCTGGGGGCTATACCACGCGGCGGGTCTTTCCGCTTACCGGCTCTACAGCGTGTACATACGGCCACGCCTGCCCGGCACGCTACTATCTGCACCAGGTATGTCATTATTCTCGTGGGCTTTGACGTTTCACTTCGTCGCTTTCGGATGGATCCTGTTTCACACCAGCACACGCCAGTTCATATACATTGCCGCCAAGCTCATATCGGGGGTGATACAGTGAAGCGCCTCTTTGTGGAGTTACTAAAAGGGCTGCTCTTTACAGCCCTCATCGTGCTTTGCGTTCTGTTTTACAGGTCAGGCAACGAATTCATTTACCGGCAGTTTTAACGTCAGCAGCTGATGGACACCAGGCCTTTGATATTACTGAGCTCCGCCACAAGCGTTTCCGGCCTCATCTCTCCCGGCAGCTCAAGGTCAAGCTTCAGAATCACGAACCTGAGGTCGCTGTCTATGTCCGAATCCTCCCTGAGATCGATCCGCTGGATGTTCACCCCAAGCGCGCCCGTGATCGACCCCACCTCGCCGATAAGGCCTGGCCTGTCTTCCGCTCTTACGGTCAATCTCTTTCTGTTTTTTGCAGTACTCCTGTTGGATTCTATGCGAATGAGCACGCTCAGCGTCATCCACATGACCGCGGTGGTTGCCAGCGCACCGAAGTAAAAGCCTGCACCTGAGGCGAGCCCGATGCCTGCCACCACCCATAGGCTCGCCGCGGTGGTAAGGCCGCGTATGGTGTTACCTTGCCTCATGATGGTACCAGCACCCAGAAAGCCGATCCCCGAGACGACCTGTGCCGCAATACGCCCCGGATCGCCGATGGTAGACCCGCCAGGTCCGCGCAGCGCCATAGAGGAGACAAGCATGATCAACGCCGAGCCTAAAGACACCAGCATATGGGTGCGAAGCCCCGCGGGATGGCTCTGCCGTTCCCTTTCCATACCGATGATACCACCAAGCACAGCCGCAAGACACAGCCTGAACAGGATTTCCACATAGCCGATCTCCGCCATGCCCTCTCCTCCTTTCTGCTATCAGTCTTTGGAGGTCCGTGGATCGAGGACGTCCCTGATCCCGTCGCCAAGCAGGTTAAAGCCAAGCACCGCAAGCGCGATGAACACACCGGGGAACACCGCCGTCCATGGAGCCGTACCAAGGAAGTTTTGCGCCTCTTTCAGCATCCTCCCCCAGCTCGGGTCCGGAGGCTGCGTTCCAAGACCAAGGTAACTCAGGCTGGCCTCGGAGATGATGGCAGTCGCAAAGGCGACTGTCGCCTGTACCGTTAGCGGCGCGGTAATATTGGGCAGGATGTGGGTCCGGATGATACGCCACGGCCCAGAGCCCACCGCGCGGGCCGCTTCCACAAACTCCTTTTCCTTCACAGTGAGAAATCCCGCGCGGGTGATCCGCGCAAAGATCGGGATACTGACCAGGCCAATGGCGATGGTGGTATTGAACATGCCGGTACCCAGCACTGCCACGATCATGAGCGCAAAGAGTATGGCTGGAAATGCATAGATCCCGTCCATGATCCTCATCAGCACCTCGTCTGCCCAGCCTCCCTGAAAGCCCGCGACCGCGCCGGCAAGCACCCCGAAAACCATGCCGATAGCCACGGAAATCAGCCCTACGATGATCGCTGTCTGCGCGCCGCTCATCACCCTGGACAGCACATCACGGCCGTACTCGTCCGTCCCCATCCAGTGCGCGGGCGAAGGCGGCTGGAGCCTGTTGGCTATCCGCATTGCATTGGGGTCATGCGGCGTGTAAAAGATGCTGACAACAGCCATCGCCAGCACGATACCGACAAGAACAAGCCCTATGCAGAAATTCGTGTTCCCAAGATACTGTCGCATGCAATGAAGGCTACCTTTCGTCACGAATACCTGATCCTTGGGTCAAGCAGCGTGTATGTCATATCAACAACAAAATTCATAATCACAACCACCGATGCGACAAACAGTACAAGCCCCTGGATCAGGGGAAAGTCCCTGTAACTTATGGCCATAAGCATGAGCCTGCCCATCCCCGGAAGAGAAAAGACCTGCTCAATTATGATGCTGCCTGCGATAAGCCCCGCCACGTGCAGCCCAAGCACCGTGATCACCGGTATCATCGCGTTTTTCAGCGCGTGCTTGTATACGACGGTCCTCTCCGGGAGCCCCTTGGCCCTCGCGGTCCTCACATAGTCCATGGAGAGCGTCTCAAGCATTGAGGACCTGACCATCCTGGTGAGTATAGCAGCGCGCTGGAGCCCGAGCGCCGCTGAAGGCAAGACCAGCGATTTGAAGGCCAGGTACGCGTTTTCCTGCCACGGCACAAAGCCCCCGGCAGAGAACATCCTCAGTTTCACAGCGAACAAAAGGATCAAAAGGATGCCTGCCCAGAAACTGGGAATTGCAATGCCCATCTGGGCGAAGAGCATTATGCCGTAATCCTTGAACGTCCCCCTGTTCACCGCAGCCATCACGCCGAGGGGCAGTGAAAGTAACACCGTGAATAAGATGGAAAATGCCGCAAGGCTGACAGTGACCGGCAGTCGCTGCGCGAGCAGTTCGGTCACCGGTTTGCCCAGCCTAATGGATCTACCCAGGTCTCCCGTGACGGCGGCGCTTATCCAGTTGAAGTAGCGCGTGTGGAACGGCAGGTGCATGCCGAACTCCCGGCGAAGCGCATCCAGGGCCGCGGGGTCTGCCTCAGTGCCCAACACGAGCAGTGCCGGGTCCCCCGGGATCACCTGGAATACCAGGAATGTAATGAGGGAGATACCCAACAGGCTCGCGATGAGTGTCAGCAGCCTCCGTACGTAAAACTCCATGCTCTCTCCTCCGTCATACGGAGTACTTGTAGGTTTCCACGAGCTCGGTCCATGCCATCTGCAGCGCTTCCTTAGACGAGTTCAGGTGGTTGGGATCGAACACCTCAAGCACGATGTGGTCCCTGTAGCCCTGTTCCAAAAGCAGGGCAAGGAACGTCCGAAGGTCGAGCTTGCACGCCGGGTGCCCGATTAACCTGTGGTTTTTACCTTCCACCACATCGTGCAGATGTATCGCGTTTATCCTGTTATAGTACTTCATGAAGAAGATCCGCGGGTCCTGTTCATGCCTTATTAGGTGTCCCACGTCCATGCAAATGGAAAAACCGAACTCCTCGATGAACGGGGCGATCAGGTCGATGTTGCAATACAGGTTGCCGTAATTCCCGTCGATGTTCTCAACGCCTACCCGGCTCGCGTCCGTCATCTCCGACACCCTTCGCAGGCTGTCGCGGATCCTCGGCATGACGTGGCGGTGCGTCATCACCGCGTCGAACACGTAGCCCAGCGGAGTGCTGCCCGGGATGGTCATGGGGTCCACGTGCATCGCGTAAGACAGCGGCTTCAAGCACGCGGTCCTTTCAAATACCTCCTCGAGCGTGGCTAAAGACGCCTCCCGTACGCGCGGGTTTGGAGACGCCAGCTGGCAGAAAACCGGAAGGTGTATGGAATACTCGATACCCGTATCGTCTTTTTGCCGGCGCAGGTTGTTCAATATCTCGTCTGTGAGCGGCAGCTCAAGAGGGTATTCGAGGGTAAGTTCAATGAAATCTACCTCTCGGGCCAGCAGTCTTACGTTGTCAAGTACATGCCTCATCGGGTAAAGCTCGGAGGGAGCCCCTATCTTGAATGGAAAACGTTTCTTCATAACCTGCCTCCTTGAAGACTGTATCTCGTGCCAGGACATCTGCTGATTGTGACAAGTGCCCCTCCGTGCCGCACCCTGGTCCTACTTGGACTTGTACACGCGAGAAATATCGGCGACATACACCGGGTACACCTGCCAGCCCTCAACCTCTTTCTTCATGGCGATGAGCAGGCTCGGGTCCTGGATGTACACTGCCACGGCGTCCCTTGCCAGGAACTCCTGCAGTTTGTAGTAGATCTCCTGTCGTTTGGCCGGATCGGCAATCACTCTTGCTTCCTGCAGGTACCTGTCATATTCAGGATTCTCGTAGTTGAAAAAGTTCCGTGAGTAAGTGGATTCATACCTCATCAGCACTATGTGTGGGTCAAGCTTGCCCGTAAGTCCGATGACTGTCATGTCGTAGTTTCTTTTTGTATAGACATCGTCGAGCCAGACACCCCATTCAATGACCTGAAGCTTCACCTTGATGCCTACCTTAGCCAGCTGGTCTGCGATGATCTCCCCGGTACGTACGTGCGGCGCATAGGGAGCCGGGAGTGCCAGCGTGGTCTCGAAGCCGTTGGGGTACCCCGCCTCAGCCAGTAGTTGCTTGGCCTTTTCGGGGTTGTACGGGTACGTGCCCGTGAGGTCCTTGTACCAGTACGCCATGACCGGGCTCATGTTGGAACCAAGTTCAGTGCCATACCCCCACATTGCCCCCTCGATGATCTCCGCCTTATTCACAGCGTAGTTAATGGCCTGCCTAACCTTCAGGTTGTTAAAAGGCTCGCGCTTTAGGTTCATCGTCATGAGTTGGATCAAGTTTTGCGGGGCCTTGAGCAGTTTCAGGTTGGGATCAGCCTCGACCTCGGAGGCTGACTCGTTGGCAACTCTCGGTACAACGTCCACATCACCGGTCTTGAGCGCCATCAGCTGCGCCGCCGGGTCCGCCATGATCCGGAACTCCACCTCGTCGAGGTACGGCAGATTGTCCTTCCAATAATCCGGGTTCTTCTCGAGCTTGATGTGCTGGCCCGTAGTCCAGTCCACATACTTAAACGGCCCGGTCCCGACCGGCTTGTCCTTCAGGGTATCCACCGCTTCTTTCGGCACGATAGCCCCGCTCACTGCAGCCAAGTTGGACAAAAAAGGCGCGTTGGGTTCTTTCAGGGTGATCCGTACAGTGAGCTCGTCTAATTTCTCTACCTTCTCTACTACCTTATACTCGGAAAGCCTCGGGTGGCCCGTCTCCGGGTTCATGATGCGTTCAAGACTGAAGACCACGTCGTCTGCGGTGACCGTCCGGCCGTTATGGAACTTAACGCCTTCCCGAATCTTGAAGGTATAGACGCGGTTATCCTCCACCGTCCATTCCTTGGCGATGGCCGCGACGATGTTGCCCTCGGTGTCGGATGTAACAAGGCCCTCATACACGTTGAACAGGATCTCTTCTGCAGCGGCAGATGCAGCCTTGTGGGGATCCATGCCGTCGGGATCCGTGGGGATTGCGACCACCAATTTCCCGCCGTAGACCGGCCCTTCAGCCACGGGCGGCTTGACGTCCCCACCCTGCTTGCCGGTACAACCGGCAACAAGCGCACTGACCAGGACAATTACCAATACCATGTGTAACCTGCTCTTCGGTTTCACGTTCATCCCCCTTAAGCGATGATTAATTGTCGTGTTACCCCTGCCTGACTTAAGCTGATTGTATCAATTTGGCCACGTGGCCGCTCAGTTCCTTCAGCGATCTGATCTGCGGGCAGTTAAATTTCTCTCTATTCCATTCCGGGTAACGGTTGATCAGTACAGCGTGAATCCCTATTTTGCTGGCAGCAACAATATCATCCGTGTAGTTGTCACCCACAAACAGCGTCTCCTCGGCCTTTAGCCCCGAACGGTAGAGCGCAATTTCGAAAATGCTCATAAGCGGCTTGTGACACCCCACCTCCGCAGAGATGATGATATGGTCCATGTAATCGGTGAGGCCGACCGTATCCAGCACGCTCCTTGCAGTGTTGTCCCAGTTGCTGATAATCCCAAGCACGTAACCTTGAGCCTTTAGCGCCGTCACCGTCTCCATCACGTCTTCATACGGTACCCACCTGCTCCTTGGCGGAAAACGGTGCATGACCTCCGCTGTCAGTGCCGGAACGTGTATGTCAGCACCGAGGAAACGGGCAAACACGTCCATATACCACGGGAAGAACGAATCTATCTGCCTGTTCATGATGCCTGGGTAGTAAGTGAAGAAGTACTGGTCAGCAAGGTAGTATGCCTTCTTCACCGGCTCAAGCTCGATATCATGCCCCATCTCCTTCAAAATCTTGACTGTATCTTCTGCTATGGGTGTGTAGACCAACGTTAGCCCAAGGTCAAAGAATATGCCTCTGATCATGAAAGACCCCCTTTCTAGGATTGTTTTTCACTGTAGAAGATCCCGAGGTCTGCGTAAATCGCTTCAAGGCGCTTCAGCCGGTCAAAAGTACCCTGCTTCCTCGAAAACCACACGTGTGCGACGATCGCCTGCACCACCGCCAAGGCAGGAAGGAAGGAGTCAAGAAAGAATGGGCTCTCCGTGACCGCGTAAAGCTGGTAATCAGAATCCCTGGCAAACGGAGAAAGAGGCGAATCGGTGAGCGCGACAGTAGTCGCTCCCGCTTTTTTTGCCCATTTGAACGCCTTCAGTGTATCCAGGCTGTATCTCGGGAACGCTATAGCGAAGAATACGTCCCCGGGTCCCAGGCCGCTCAGCTCTTCAGGGTGGCAACCATCCAGCATCCGGACGGTGTGCGTATTTCCGAGCACAAGCCCGAGCGCATAGCTCAGATAGTGGGCAAGGGATGCTGACGCCCTAAGCCCCATTACAAACACCTTCCCGGCGGCTGTTATCGCTTCCAGAACCAGCCTGAACTGCTCCCTGTCAAGCCTTCGGTACGTCGCTTGGATATTGTCGATGTCTTTTGTAAACGACTCAGCCAGCAGGTCCTCTTCAGGGCCCAGCCGGCTCAACCCCTGCTGAAGCTTGTGTATAGTGCGCTCCCGGCTCACCAGTTCCCTGATCTCTGACTGCATTTGGGAAAACCCCGAGTAACCGAGCGCCGTAGCAAGGCGTATGACGGTGGTCTCGCTCACGCCCGCTTCTTTGCCCAGCGCTGCTGCAGGCATGAAAGCCGCTTTGTAGTAATTTGAGAACAGGTAGGTGGCCACTCGCCTTTCGCTCTTGGTGAGCGTATCAAACTTGTCCTTCAGCTGTTCGCAAAACCCGGGCAATAAGGTCCGCCCTCCTAAGAAGCACAGGCTTCCTGGCTGTCCCAATTTCGAAGCCATTCCTTCAAGGCAGTCTATTCGACATTTCAGCACAAATCCCTTTCATGTGATTGACTTATCGTGCAGGATATGGGGCGTTACGGTAGAATGAGAAATCACAGAAAGAGATTCAGTGGGGGTTTGGGAGTTGAGCCGCAGGACCTCGTGGTTGCCTTCCTTGTTGATTCTTATTTGCTTTATGTTGGCTGGAGCCGGATGCGCCCGAAACGGAGCGCAGGGCTCTATCAGCCGGCGGTTTGACAGATGGAAAGACATGGTAGCACAGGTAAAGGTTCCTCCTGGCTCTACCTCGGTGCTCTTTGAGCTTGAGCAACTGGAACTTGCCAGCGGCACCTTACTCGTAAGCCTGGTAGACCCGGCAGGCCACACGGTGTTCGAATGTACCCTGGATCCGCGGATCACCCCCCGGGGAGGGTTCCTTGTACAAGGACTTGTAGCCGATACCAGGTACGTACTTCGAATAACAGGCGATAACGTTTCCTCCGGCAGGTTCTCTCTCACATGGCGCAGCCAGCCTTAGGCCTGTCAGCAACCACCACGATGGCAGGAGAGTCGCCCTCATACGGAGCTCTGTTGAAATCACCGAAGACCCGGATGGGTTCAAAGCCCTCGTTCGTTAGCAGCCCAATAAGAACGGATGACGTCACAGCCCTCAGCTTGATTTCATTGTCGTATATCTCGCCGTTTACTGTGAGCCTTGAGAAGAACCGTACCTGCTCCTCTCCGTCCGGGACGTATCTCCGGGTGAACACAAGGTTATCTGTCTGTTTTCGCGGCAGTTCAAGCCCGCCCAGCCGCAGCACACGATCAAAGTTCACCACCTGCACCACCAGGGTTCCTCCGGGCCGGAGCACTCGGGCAACCCCCGATATGGTACGCCTCAGGTCTTCGTCCCGTAGGAGGTGGGCGAGGGAGTTGCCTATGCAGATCACTGCGTCGTACCGGATGGGACTTTCGCCTACGTCCTTCATGTCCGAGACGCTGAACCGTACGTTCACCCGGTCCTTGTCTGCATTTTCCCGGGCAAGTGTGATCAAGGTTTCTTCCAGGTCGGTGCCGGTCACCGAGAAACCAACCTTTGCGAGAGCCACAGAGTAGGTACCGATACCACAGGCCAGATCCAGCACGACTCGTGCGCTGACTCTGTCCAGCTCCTCCTTGAGGAAGCGCAGCGCGGTCTCATTGAGCGGGAATACCTCGTGGTAGTACCTGCTCAAAACCTTATAAAACCCCGTGTTGCCAGAATCGCTCATCCTTCATGACTCCTTTTTCCTGTCTGTTGCTAAAGGTAGCCGTCGGGGCGGCGGCAGCCGAGACACATAGATCTCCGAGTCGCTCATAACGTACCTGTAATCCATCTGCTCCCTGATCTTTGACGCGACCACCCGGCCTGCAATGCGTGACACCATGTAAAGGCCCAGATCGATGGATGCTGTCACACTGCCCGCGGTGATCACGTCACCTTCGTCCACCAGCCGCTTTTTCAGTACCTCGCTGCAGAACGGCTCGAGCAGATGAAACGCGCCAGGGTGCGTGGTGGCCTTCTTCCCCCGCAAAAACCCGGCCGCGCCGAGCAGCAGCGCTCCGGTACAGACCGAGACCTTCAGGGGACATGACTCTGCCGTGGAAAGCCAGGCGAGGAAGGACGAATCGTGCATCAGGTGGCGGGTACTCATGCCCCCCGGCACGTAGATCATATCATAGCCGGAAAGCGGAGTACCGGCCGCATCAGCCACTATTTCCATCCCGCTGCCATCCGTCACGGTGGACTCGGGCGCAACCACTTCCCAGTGGAGCTCGGGCATGAACCCCATGGTACGAAGCCTTGCAAGCGAGTCGTACGCCCCTACCAGGTCAAGCAACGTCATTCCCTCGTACGCAACAAAACCTATGAGCATGCCAGCCACTCCTTCAGACGCCCTGTGGGCCTGTCTTACCGGTAATCTTCTCAATGTCGAGCGCGATGATGACAGACCGGCCGACGCACTCGTCCGAAAGTTGGTACGTGCCGTCAGGTTCGTACTTAGCAAGCAGCGCCCTGTACCCGGCGTATAATTCATCCCCGTCCGTTACCACCCTTGCCCGTCCGTAAGCGATAGCAGAACGATACCGGTAATTGCACTCGCCCTTCAGGTACTCGGCGAGGGGCACCGCTGCAAGGCAGGCCTGCGGGTTGACCCGGATGAACTCAATCTTCTTGCCTGTTGGAGAGGAGTGTATGTAGATGGTGCGACCGACCCTTGCGTAATTGACGGGCAGCACATAAGGTTCGCCTTCCTTTGAGAGCCCAAGGTACCCGACAGCAGTCTGATCAAGCAGCGCTAAGACATCATGTTCGTCGGCGATCACCTGTTTTGGCCTGCGTGGTGTGTAGTTATCCATTGATTTGGCCTCCCTTTCTATTATGTACCGGGAATTCCGACGCCCGGCGCGTCGATCAGAAAGCGTCGAATCGCTCCCAACGGAGCACTTCCTGAAGGTGCTTCTTGGGCGGCTCTTTAGGCCATGCCTTTGGAACGCCCAGCATAGCCATGGCAAACAGCACGTGGTCGTCGGGAATGGCGAGGATGCGTACGAGCGTCCCCATAGGCGCCTGCAGCTGCCCCTGCACCCAGCAGGTACCGTAACCCAGGGCGCGAGCCGCCAGGTAGATGTTCTCCATGGCGGCGCCGCCGTCTTCCCTATAATACCTGTAATTCGCTGGGAAAACCAGCGAGATGATGGCCGACACGTTCTCGAACTCCCCGTCTTCAAACGTGGGGTAATACTTCTTCCCATGCGGCAGCGCCGACCTGATCCTTTCCACCGTGTCGCTGTCCGTCGTCACCACGAACGTCCACTTCTGTGCGTTTGCGCCTGAAGGCGCAAGCCGCGCTGCGTCTACAATCCGGACCAGGTCTTCCCTAGGTATGCTCGCCTTCTTAAAGTTCCTGCAACTTCTCCTCTCAACTATCGCCTGAAAGACGTCCACTTCCGTAACCTCCCTCCCACTCTTTCGCTCGCGGCAGCTCACCGCTGCTGCTTTTGCCACCATGCGAGCCATTGGAAAAGCGCGAGCTCGCGCCGAAGCCTTGCGCTGTCAAGTCAATATGATAGCCTTCAGCATCCTGTCATCCGGTACGAAATCCCGAAGCTGCGGGCAGGGAAAATCCGCACGCTCCCCGCAGTGCCGGATGCCTCTCCTCGCTGTACATTCAATGAAACAGCAGTTGGCTTTATCCTCGGGGATGCAGCCGTTGCACGCGCGCCCCAGGTGCTGGCACTTCCCGCACCAGTCACCGCACGCGCCCTCAAGCGGCCTCGTCAGGTACTCATTGGTCCGGGAAAGGATATACCCGACCGGTACGAGGAGTAGCGCTTCCGAAGATAGATACGCTGGAGCCGGTAAGCAGCGAGTGAAACCTGATCGCCTGCCTCTTCCAACCCGGCAGCCTGCTCAACAGCCGGTCGGCATTTCGGACCCGTACGCTCAGGGCAGGAAGGCCCAGGCATCTGCCGAGCTCCGCCCCGTCTATGTTGTTCCACGGGATGAGCCCCACGCCGGTGACTGGTGCTTCGTGAAAGAACCCTTCACGCGTCACGCTGACTATTGGCGCTTTGACAGCGCAAGGCTTGACCAATAATAGGCGAAGCCAGACAGCGCCAGATCCAGAAGACCAGGGCAGACCGAGACGATGCCGGATGCATAACGCCAAAAGGAAAAGCGCTGCCGACGCCAGGACAGACGCCGTCTTACGGTCGGGACAGATCGTTTAACACCCCCCATACGCCATATACTGCCGGTTCTCGTCTGACTCAGGGATTACTCGAGATCATCTTTCATGTATTTTGGAAAAAGCGTTTGCGCCCGGCACACTCCGTGGTACAATAGTATTACAGTCTTCAAAATTGAGAAGGGTATGGAGCAATAACGCCTGATAAGGACCACTCTAGCCCAGTTTCAATTTGAGGACAAACGGCCCACTGGGTCAAAAAGAGGAGGTCCATAATCCATATGCCCAAGGACAAGACGCTGGTCTGTAAAGACTGCGGGTCCCAGTTTACGTTCTCTGTTCGTGAGCAGGAGTTCTATGCTGAGAAGGGGTTTACCAACGACCCTTCTCGCTGCCCTGACTGCAGGAGCGCTCGCAAGCAGAAGACGCGCAACACCCAGCCGAGAAGGATGCACCAGGCGACATGCGCTTCATGTGGCGCGCAGGCCGAGGTGCCGTTTGAGCCCTCGCCCGGCAGACCTGTATACTGCAGGGACTGCTACCAGCCAGCAAGAAAACGAGGCTATTAGAAGCGCCGGGTCAGCGACAAGAGTGAGAACCTGTTCATACCAGGTTCTCTCTTTATTTCAGCGCTTGAACGTCCATGGCCACAGGAAACGCCCTGCCACCTGCATAGTTGATTCCCCCATCAACAGGCGGCCTGTAACACACCCTGTTCCGCTGCCCGCAGGCGGGCCCCTCTCTACTCGAACAGATAACCCTTGTCGGGGTAGCGACTGAAAAACTCTTCAGCGAGCATATCCATATAGATTTCATCGTGGAACCTGCCGTTGAAGTATACGTTCTGTCGCAGACGGCCGACTTCCACAAAACCCACTTTGTTATAACAGGCAGCGCCCCGCAGGTTATATTCGTAATGGCGGATGTTTATCTTGTGAAGGCCGAGGCGCAGAAAGCCGAATGCACACATGAGCACAATGGCCTCAGCCCCAAGGCCCCTGCCCAACAGTTCCTCGCGTCCGATAGCGATCCCCAGTTCTGCGTTTCTGTGCACGTAGTTGATGCGGTGAAGCCCAACGCCTCCGATGTACCTGAGCTGGGGATCATCTCTCAGGGAGATCACCATAGCGCATTCATCATCGCTGGGTCTGAGCTGCCGGTCCACGTAATCCTCGCACTGCTGCCTCGTCTGAGGAAACACCGAGAATCCCAGGTACTTCCTCATTCTTGGGTTGTTGACCCATTTTACGATGTCATCAATATCTTCCTTGCGGTATTCCCTCAGCACAACCCTTTCGCCCACTATCACATCGGATCCCTCCGCGGTTCGTTATGCGGCTACAATACTACTCATATTACTCAAAGCCCGATGAAATCCTTTTTTAAAAAAGGCGTGGCGTACCTCAAAAATACTGGTGCCGGGCTTATTCTATAAGTTCAGCCGTCGCTTCGAATGATGAGTCAGTACGACCGTAAGGAACAAAAAGGTACTTTTCAACAGCAGGTGAATATAGTTATAATGAAGTGACAGCAATTTTATTTTGAATTTATTGTGAATGTCTTCACATTCTCTAATAGCCCCGTAGGCCCGCATGCCAGGGGCTATAACAAAACAGAATTTTGTGAACGTTATCACATTACTTAGTCAATTAGTTCGTATAGATTTCTCTTTAATTACAAATCGCCTACAACGATAGTATCCGAACAGGGGGTGTAAACAACGTGAAGTTCGAGCTTAAACCCATGGTGCAGACGGCAGTGCTTTTAGCGCTTGCGCTTGCGGTGCAGAGCGCCGGGTTCGGCCAGATGATCACAGGCCCGGTGATCAACGCCATCTTGCTCCTTACCGCGGCCTTCGTCGGCCCCGTGTTCGGGATCATTGTCGGGTTGATTACCCCGTGGGTGGCGCTGACAACCGGAATAATGAAGTTTGCGCCTGCACTGCCCGTGATCATGGCAGGTAACGCAGCGCTGGTGCTTACATTCTACTTTCTCAGGACGGTGCTTTCCAGGTCGTTAGACGCCCGTCCCGCCTGCTGGATCGCCGCCGGCAGCGCAGCGGTGGTGAAGTACGCGGTAATGACGGCAGGCGTCAAACTGGTGCTGGCGCCAAGCATCAAGGTGCCTCCCCTACTAGTAACCACGCTGACGATTAACCAGCTGTTCACAGCCCTGGGAGGAGCCTTGGTCGCAGCAATCATCATCCAGTCATCAGCATGGAGACGGCAGACAAGGTAGGTGCAAACGTGGCCGACCGCCTGGTGAACCCGGAGGATACGAGCCTGTGCATGAAGTTTCATATCCGGGGAATGGATTTTGCATCCGGAGGTGAGGCCTCTGCGCGCATCAGAGGGGTGTGTGTGCAGCTCGGGCTGCCTGCTTCCGTCACCAGGCGGGTTGCTATCGTCACTTATGAGGCTGAAATGAATATCGTCATACACGCGATTCGGGGTACTTTGCAGGCAACCATTACGCCGGAGCAGGTTGAGATCGAAGCGGTAGACCAGGGCCCCGGGATCCCGGATATTGACCGGGCAATGGAGGAGGGGTTTTCTACCGCTCCGCCCTCGGTGCGGGAGATGGGTTTTGGGGCTGGGATGGGCCTGCCGAATATAAAGGCCCATTCAGATGCCCTTACGATAGAGTCCGTTGTGGGTGTGGGTACCAGAGTGCACTCGGTGATCCTGGTAGGGCAATAGCGAAAGGTGGTCGTGTCCGTGACCCGGTACTTTCACTCCGTCAGGCTGGATCAGGAAAAGTGCAAGGGCTGCACCAACTGCATCAAGCGCTGTCCCACAGAGGCCATAAGGGTAAGCGCGGGAAAGGCGCGGATCATGGAAGAGCGGTGCGTTGACTGCGGGGAATGCATCAGGATATGCCCGAATAAGGCCAAACTCGCGGTAACCGACCCGATGGATCTTCTGTCTGCCTTCGACTACTCGGTGGCATTGCCCGCTCCCTCTTTTATGGGACAGTTCAAGACCGGTACCAATCCTGCGCAGGTTGCCGGCGCGCTTGTCCTGGCTGGGTTTGATGACGTGTTTGAGGTATCAGCAGCAGCCGATGTGGTCACAGCAGCCATTTTGGACTACCTCGACAGCCACCCGCAGCCGCGGCCCGTCATCTCTTCCGCCTGCCCCGCTGTGGTTAGGCTAGTGCAGGTCAAATACGCGGCGCTGGTGGAAAACATCATCCCTGTGCTCGCCCCAATGGAGGTCGCAGCCCGCATCGCCAAGCGGAGGGCGTTCGAAAGGGGCATCACCGGTCGCGTAGGCGCGTTCTTCATCACTCCCTGCCCGGCGAAGGTGACCGCATCCAAGCAGCCTGTGGGGGTCACGGATTCGTCGGTTGACGGGATCGTCTCGATGAACGAGTGTTTTGCCTTAATAAGACCCCTGATCGAGAAAGCCGAACCCCTGACTGATTACCCCAGGGGGTCAAGGTCCGGAGTAGGCTGGGGCAGAGCTGGTGGAGAGATGCAGGCCGTGGGTGTAAACAGCCTGGCAGTGGACGGCATTCACAACGTCATCACGGTGCTGAACGAGGTAGAAAGAGGGCGCCTTGGTGACCTGGACTTCATTGAAGCCCAGGCCTGCGTCGGCGGATGCGTAGGCGGCTGTCTCACCGTGGAAAACCCCTTTGTGTCAAGAATTCGCGTGAGGAAACTCGCGGAGTCCTCAGACCCGCGCCCGTTCTCAACATCCGGCAAGCTTGACGTCTTCCGGTATACAAGGCGGGTGACGCCGCGGCTTGCACTGTCGCTGGACACAGATTTATCACAAGCAATAGCCAAGATGAACCATCTGGAAGCCACAGAAGCGCGCCTCCCAGGACTTGACTGCGGCTCATGTGGCTCGCCGAGCTGCCGGGCCCTCGCTGAAGATATCGTAAACAACCGCGCGTATGAGACAGACTGTATTTTCAAACTTCGGGAACGGGTTCACCAGTTGGCCGAGGAGATGGTCGACCTAGCGAGCAAAGTCCCTCCCGCCATGGCTCCTCGGGAGATTCCCTCAAGCAGAAAGGATGACGCCGAATGACTGTAGAGGAGATTGCGCGAGAATTGGGACTGGAGGTTAGGGCAGGCAATGGGCTCGAAAAGACCGTCCGCCGCGGTTACTGCGGTGACCTGCTGTCAGACGTCATGGCACGCGCCAATGAGAGAGATATCTGGATCACCATCCAGACTCATCAGAACATTGTGGCCGTTGCAGTGCTGGCCAATCTCTCCGCTGTTATCATTGCCGGTGGCAGAGAACCTCACGAAGATACCCTGGAAAGAGCGAAGCGGGACGGCATCCCCATACTATGCACGCGGGATTCCTCCTTTGAGGTAGCGGGAAGGCTGCACCGGATACTGGATACGTGATGCGCTGGTTTATCGTGGACCTGCACATTCACACTGCGCTTTCGCCATGTGCGGACGATGCCATGACTCCCGGGAATATAGTAGGCTGTGCCCTGGAGGTCGGCCTTGATGCCATAGCGATTACCGACCATAACAGCGCGAAGAATTGCCGGGCCGTGGTAAACACAGCGAAGGATACACGTCTTCAAGTGCTATCAGGGCTTGAGGTGACGTCGAGAGAAGAAGTTCATGTGCTTTGCATCTTCGACGACCCAGCGAAGGCCGAAAGATTTCAGGAGGTGATCTATGCCAACCTGCCATGCAGGAAAAACAACGTCTCGATTTTCGGCAGTCAGACAGTATTCGATGAGAAAGGAATCATGACAGGTGAAGAGACTTGGCTTCTTTCGTGTGCCTGCAACCTGGGTCTTGATCAGCTGGCCTTTATGACCAGGCATTCAGGAGGATTATGTATCCCGGCACACATCAACAGGGAAAGAGGAGGACTCCTGAACGTGCTCGGGCTTTTGCCCCCAGGTCTTGCCGCGGATGGGCTTGAGGTGTCGGAGCGGTACGGTAGAAGACCGGATCCTGAAAGACATGGCGGACACGCCCTGCTCTTAAACTCAGACGCGCACAGACCCAGTGATATCCGGCAGGGCAGAACGGCCCTTTACGTCAGGGAACTGTCAGTTTCCGAAATGCGCATGGCCCTCAAGGGAGCATATGGTCGCCGGGCAGTCGCCTGGGTGTAGTCGCAGGGCCAACGCCGAGTGCAAAATGAAAGGATGGGGGGAGAAATCGAAAATGGCTGAACCGGCATGCGCCTGTGAGAAGGCGTATCAGGAAGTCGACAAGGCGATCGAATCTCACAGAAACCAGCCAGACGGGTTGATCCAAGTGCTTCATACGGCCCAGGAATCACTGGGTTACGTCCCAAAAGACATCATGGTCAGGATTTCAGAGGGGCTCGGCGTCCCGCTCGCAGATGTTTACGGGGTCGTGACGTTCTACGCCTTTTTCTCACTGAAACCCAAGGGTAGACATCAAATTTCGTGCTGCAACGGCACCGCCTGCTATGTAAGAGGAGCCCCGAAGGTGCTTGAGCGATTCGAGAAAGAACTGGGCATTAAAGCGGGGGACAGCACCGACGACGGCGAGTTCTCGCTCGAGGTGGTCAGATGCCTGGGCGCCTGCGGGCTGGCTCCGGTAATTACCGTGAACAAGGACACCCACGCCAGGATGAAACCGGACCGGGTGAGCGGCATCCTGGACAGGTACCGAAAGAAGAAGTAATCGTGGAAGAGCTGGCTTTGCACGTTCTGGACCTGTTCCGCAACTCCGTCGAGGCGGGCGCCACCTGGGTCGCTGTGGACATCACTTGCGATCCTGAGCGTGACCGTATCGATATAGTGGTGACCGATAACGGTAGGGGCATCCCCTCGGAGGCGCAAAACCTCGTGCTCTGCCCCTATTACACTACACGGAAAACTAGGCGTGTAGGGCTTGGGCTGCCGCTGCTCCAGGATTCAGCGCGTGCAAGCGGTGGCGGTGTGGCCGTACACTCTGAACCTGGTAAAGGCACTACTGTCCACGCCTGGTTCGGGCTGAACCACATCGATCGCCCGCCGCTCGGTGACCTGGCAGGTACTGTGGCGGTGATCGTAGCCTCGACTCCCCAGGTCAATCTGAGGCTCCGGTACAAGTGGGGCACACGCGAGTTCGAGGTGGACACGGCGCAGATGAAAGTGCAGCTGGGTGAGGTACCCATAACGCACCCTATGGTCATTAAGTGGCTCAAAGATTCGATCTATGAAGGGATCTCGGAAAACAACCAGAGGGGTGAGCTAAACATTGAAGTCCCTTGAAGATCTGGCACGCATTAAAGAGCGGGCTCTGGAGACTATCAGGCTCCGTGAGATGAGTGAACACCCGCGCATTGTGGTAGGTATGGGGACCTGCGGTATCGCCGCGGGCGCCCGTGAAGTAGTGGCCGCGATCATGGATGAGCTGGAAAAGCGTAAGCTGAGCACGGTATCAGTGACCCAGACAGGGTGCATCGGGCTGTGTGCCCGCGAGCCCCTGGTTGACGTTATCCTTCCAGGCCAGGTACCTGTCACTTATGGAAATATCACGGCCGACAAGGTCAGGCGGATCGTCGCCCAGCACGTCGTCAACGGGCAGCCCATCACTGAGTGGGCAGTCAACGTGAAGCCAGTAGATACCCGGTCATCGGAATAGCCAACAGAGGGAAGGGGGGAGTTACTCAAAATGGAGTTTTATCGTTCTCACGTACTTGTTTGCGCAGGTACCGGTTGTGAAGCATCAAACAGCGAGGCGCTCAGGCGCGCGCTGCGCGAGGAGTTCGCTTCACGCGGTCTGGATAAAGAGATTCGGGTAGTGGAAACCGGCTGCTTTGGATTTTGCAGATTCGGTCCTAATATTATGGTGTACCCGGAAGGCGTATTCTACTGCCAGGTACAGGTGGAAGACGTACCCGAACTTGTGGAGGAGCATTTCATCAAGGGCCGTACGCTCACACGCCTTCTGTACCACGAACCGACGGATAACGTAGCCGTAGTTGACTTCAACGACATCGAGTTTTTCAAGAAACAGTACCGCATAGTACTGAAGAACTGTGGCGTCATCGATCCGGAGAACATCGAAGAGTATATCGCCCGCGACGGCTACTTGGCACTCGGCCGCGCGGTCACAGAGATGAGGCCCCAGGACGTCATCGAAACTGTCAGGAAATCAGGGCTGCGCGGCAGAGGCGGCGGCGGGTTCCCTACCGGGCTGAAATGGGAGTTCGCAGCAAAGGCCCAGGGCACACCCAAGTATGTGGTGTGTAACGCGGATGAAGGTGATCCGGGTGCGTTCATGGATCGGAGCACCCTTGAGGGAGACCCGCATTCCGTGCTCGAGGGCATGGCCATTGCCGGGTACGCCATAGGTGCATCGCGCGGCTTCATATACATCCGGGCCGAGTACCCTATCGCAGTGCGCAGGCTGGTCATCGCCATACGGCAGGCCCGGGAGAAAGGTCTCCTCGGCAAGAACATATTCAACTCGGGGTTTGATTTCGATATCGAGATCCGGCTGGGAGCGGGAGCGTTCGTCTGCGGCGAGGAAACCGCGCTGCTCACATCCATAATGGGCAGAAGAGGCGAACCAAGGCCGCGTCCGCCATTCCCGGCTAACTCAGGGCTCTGGGGCCGTCCAACAATTATAAACAACGTGGAGACCTTCGCCAACGTCCCTTCCATCATACTGAAAGGCCCGGAATGGTTCGCGAGCATAGGCACGGAGGGCTCAAAAGGTACCAAGGTATTCGCTCTAGCAGGAAAGATCAACAACAACGGGCTCGTAGAAGTGCCCATGGGTACGACTCTCGGTGATATTGTTTTCGATATCGGCGGGGGCATTCCGGGGCGCAAGCGGTTCAAGGCAGCACAAACGGGTGGCCCATCAGGCGGATGCATCCCCGTGCAGCACCTGAACACACCCATCGACTACGAGTCTCTGAGCGCGCTGGGCACCATCATGGGCTCAGGCGGGCTCATAGTCATGGACGAGGACACGTGCATGGTCGACCTGGCCAGATTCTTCCTTGAGTTCGTACAGGATGAATCCTGTGGCAAGTGTACGCCGTGCCGTATCGGGACCAAGCGGATGCTTGAGATCCTTGACCGTATCGCTCACGGCGAAGGCAAGGAGGGCGACATCGATCTGCTCGTCGAGCTCGGGGAATCGATAAAGGCCTCAGCGCTTTGCGGTCTCGGGCAGACGGCGCCTAACCCGGTGCTCAGCACCATCAGGTACTTCAGGCATGAGTACGAGGCGCACATTAGGAAGAAGAAGTGTCCCGCATCCGTATGTGCGTCCCTGTTCCACTCACCATGTCAGAACACCTGTCCCGCCGAAGTGGACGTGCCTATATATCTCGACCAGATAAGGCAGGGACTGTTCATAGATGCCTATGAGACCATCATGAGGAACAACCCGCTGCCGGTTATCTGCGGCCGGGTGTGCCACCACCCCTGTGAGTCAAGGTGCAGGCGGGAACAGATCGATGAGCCTTTGGCCATCAAGGCATTAAAGAGGTTTGCCGCAGACTACGCGCTCGGCTCCAACGGTGCAAGGCCGCGTGTGACCCCCGCGCCGCGAAACGGGAAGAAGGTGGCCGTTGTGGGCTCGGGTCCTGCAGGGCTTACCGCCGGCTACTACCTATCGCTAAAGGGCTACTCGGTGACCGTTTTCGAGGCGCTGCCCGTAGCGGGAGGCATGCTCAGCGTGGGCATTCCCGAGTACCGGCTGCCCAAGCAGGTCCTGAATAAGGAGATCGAGATACTCCGCGAATCCGGCATGGAGATCCGCACTGGCACGGCGCTGGGTAAGGACTTCAGCCTAACCGACCTGAAGGAACAGGGATATGCTGCAGTGTTCATCGCTATCGGCGCCCACAAAGACCAGCGTCTCGCGATACCGGGAGAAGACCTGCCGGGAGTAGTTCCGGGAGCGTCCTTCCTGCGCGATGTGAACCTTGGCAGAGGTATGGACGTCAGCGGCAAGGCAGTAGTCGTCGTGGGCGGAGGTAACGTGGCGATAGATGCCGCCCGATCAGCAAAACGTATGGGCGCCGCAGATGTAACCATCGTTTACCGGCGTAGAAAAGAAGACATGCCGGCCGAAGCGGCTGAAATTGAAGAAGCGGAACGCGAGGGTATTAAGATCACTCCTATGGTGAACCCGGTGCAAGTAATAGGTAACGGCAAGGTCGAAGCGCTGGAGTGTGTCATGATGCGGCCGGCTGAATTCGATTCCAGCGGGCGTCGCCGGACGGTTCCCATTGACAAGTCAGAGTTCCTGATAAAGGCGGACGTGGTCATACCCGCCATTGGCCAGGTGCCGGAGTCTGACCCCCTCGCAGACGAAGGTCTTGCGGTGGGTAAGGGCGGCGTGCTATCGGTGAATCCTGATAGTTACGCAACTAACGTGCCGTGGGTATTTGCGGCCGGGGACTGCGTCACCGGGCCCGCCACGGTGATAGAAGCCATCGCCGCGGGTAAGGCTGCCGCGTCGTCCATCGACAAATTCCTCGGAGGAGACGGGGTGCTACTGCCCGAGCTTGAAGTTACTAGAACTGTCAGCCACGAACTTCTGGAAGACGTCACACACAGAGAGAAAGTCAAAACAGTTCCCGTTTCAGAACGACTGTGTTCTTTCTGCGAGGTAGAGCTTTCCTACACCCCCGATGCAGCGATGCGGGAAGCTGCGCGCTGCCTGAGGTGCGATATCCGGGAGTAGAGTCTATATAAAGGAGGGATGGATGATGGCCCTTGTGAAACTGACTATTGACGACAAGGAAGTACAGGCGGAGGCGGGCACCACAATACTGGAAGCCGCAAAGCTCGCGGGCGTGCATATTCCGACTCTGTGTTACCTGAAAGACATTAACGCCATCGGCGCCTGCCGGGTATGCGTGGTGGAAGTGAAGGGCGCAAGAACGCTCCAGGCAGCGTGCGTTACCCCAGTTTCCAACGGCATGGTGGTTCGCACCAACAGCCCGCAGGTACGCAAATCAAGACGCCTGACAGTTGAGCTCATCCTATCAGATCACCCGTACGAGTGTCCGACATGCGTCCGTAACCTGAATTGTGAGCTTCAGCAACTGGCAGAGTCGCTTGGGGTAAGAGGCGTGCGGTTCCAGGGCGAGAGGACACACCGCGTACCGGATGTCTCAACTCCGTCAATCATACGCGACCAAGACAAGTGCATCCTATGCCGGCGGTGCGTGTCTGTGTGTGAAAAGGTCCAGGGCGTGTCTGCGGTGGGCATGCTCGAACGCGGGCTATCCACGACTGTGGGCCCGGCTTTCGGGGAATCCCTGATGGACGCCGCATGCGTGCTCTGCGGGCAGTGCACGCTGGTGTGCCCAGTGGGCGCACTGCACGAAAAGGAATACATTGACGATGTCTGGGCAGCGATTGCAGATCCGAACAAGCACGTGGTAGTGCAGACCGCTCCCGCCGTAAGAGTGTCGATCGGAGAGATGTTCGGGTTACCCATCGGTGCGGTGACCACAGGCAAGCTGGTGGCCGCTCTGCGGGCTCTCGGGTTTGACCGGGTGTTCGATACCGATTTCACCGCTGACCTTACCATTATGGAAGAAGGCCATGAGCTGATCCAACGACTGACAAAGGGCGGAGTGCTCCCCATGTTCACGTCGTGCAGCCCCGGCTGGATCAAGTTTATGGAACACTTCTACCCTGAGTACCTGGCGAATTTGTCCACGTGCAAGTCACCGCAGCAGATGTTCGGGGCGCTAGCCAAGACGTTCTACGCACAGAAAGCTGGCATCGACCCGGCAGACATAGTGGTCGTATCCATCATGCCGTGCACCGCCAAGAAATTCGAGGCATCAAGAAGCGAGATGAATGCAAGCGGTTACAGGGACGTGGATTATGTGCTCACTACGAGGGAACTCGCCAGGATGATCAAGCAGGCGGGCCTTGAGTTCACCAGCCTGAGGGACGAGGAGTATGACGAACCCCTGGGAATCAGCACAGGAGCGGCTGTGATATTCGGCGCTACCGGCGGAGTGATGGAGGCAGCCCTCCGGACCGCGTACGAGGTGGTCACCAAGGAGACGCTGCCATCGCTTGACTTCACGGAAGTCAGGGGTCTTGAGGGTGTCAAGGAATCTCAGGTGAAACTCGGCGACATCACCCTCAAGGTGGCTGTGGCTCACGGCCTGTCCAACGCCCGGGCGGTAATGGAACGCCTGAGGAGAGGTGAGGCTGACTACCACTTCGTGGAAGTCATGTGCTGCCCCGGCGGATGCATCGGAGGAGGCGGGCAGCCCATACCCACTACCATCGAGGAACGCATGCGTCGCATCGAGGGCATCTACCAGGCCGACAGAGATCTGCCGATCAGGAAATCACATGAAAACCCTGCAGTGGTGGCCCTCTATAAGGAGTTCTTAGGCCGGCCGCTCGGACACAAGTCCCATGAGTTGCTGCACACGCATTATGTAGTCCGCGGACGGTACCCGCGCGCAGCGCAAGACGTGCTTCGGGTTCCGGCTGACTGAAGCAGACTGCTTTGCTGGATCCACCGTCAAAAGTGACGGTGGATCCATTTTCTCTCTTTCCCTATACGGCCACAGTTGGGTAACATATGGCGACTTCATCCCCAGGTCTGGCAACGGCGTCCGCCTTCACCAAACGTCCATTCACGACGAAGAGGAAATTCCTGCTGTCCCGGAGCACCTCCTGGTCCCACCCAAGCGACCCCCCATATTTCCGCAAATTGAAGACAGCGTTACCCCTTCGCCAGCCACGTCCAGAGCTGCCGCGTATTCGATCACCGGGCGCCTGCGCTCATCGAGGTTCAGCGCGTCGGGAAAACCACACCCTCCCAGGCAGCCGCCTTCGCACGCGTACCCGCCTTCAACACGTACATTCGCTCCCACTCCGCTGCCTCCCTGATTACCCTGTTTCTATCCCAGGTACCGCTGGTGTCGGTATCCATTCCGTCATGAGCGAACCACTCCTCCATTTCGGAGAAGGTGAGCGCAGCTGCGTCGGGGAAAGTTTCGAGCTTTTTTGCAGGACACGGACCGATAAAGACCACGAGCGTTTCCCCACCCCACTTTTGCTTGAGCTGGCGGGCGTGTATGACCATCGCAGATACCGAGTCGGCCCGGGCTGCAGGCCGCGGGTATCTTTACCTAACCAGACCTGCGACCGCCGGACAGGAGAGGTCAATCTCCACTCTGCCCTGACCGAGCGGCATATCCCTATACGAAACCAGCTGCGCCAAAGCGTTCACCGTTTCTTCTGCTGCAATAAATCCCAGTGATAAAAGCAGGCTAAAGATACGAGGGGGTTGGGGATACAGCCATGCGAGAAAAGCAGAGGCGAAACTCACCACGGCCCTTCTTCCGCTCGTAATCGCTCCCCGCACCTCTCGCCAGTCTTCCTGGAATCTCCTTGCGCCCTTCGGGCAGGCTTTGACGCAACGCGCGCAGCCGATGCAATCAGAGGCAGCACCTTCCTTAACTGCCCCAGTAGGGCAAAAGACGAAGCACTTCTCGCACCCCGCGCACAGCGCATTAGCAGTAATGACCCGGATTGTCATTGCCGCCCCCCAGCCCCATACAGGATACTCCCGGGGTTCTGAAGGTTATCATGTCAGGCGGTAGCAATTCTTGGAATGTTTTATCAGTTGGAGCAATATGAGGTAATAAGGAAAGGAGATGATGAACGTGCGTCGTGCAGTGCTTGTCCCAGCCGCAATTATCACCACAATACTGATACTGTTTGCAGCAGGTCCAGTACTGGCATCTCAACAAGAAGGCCCATCGCTGGATTTTGGGATCCTGTCCTTGCTGCCCCCCCTCATTGCAATAACGTTATGCATCATTTCCAAGGAAGTGCTGGCATCGCTATTTTTGGGGGTCTGGGTAGCAGGCACTATGCTCTCTGGCTGGAATCCTGTAGCCGGTTTCTTAAGAGGAACCGAAACTATCTGGAACCAGTTAGGGGACCCGTGGGCAGCCAGGATAGTGCTCACCAGCTTGACCATGGGGGGACTGGTCGGCATCATGAGGGTAGGTGGAGGTATCGACGCTGCCGTGCAATGGATCACCAAGAGGGTGCGATCGGCCAAAGGTGCCATGCTCTCCACTGAACTCGCGGGCTTCATCGTGTTCTTCGAGGATTATGTTAACACCCTGGTCGTAGGCACAACCATGAGCCCCATCACCGGTGAGTATAGGATTTCCAAGGAGAAACTCTCTTATATCGTTGACAGCACCGCCGCACCGATCGCATGCATCGCCGGCGTATCCTCCTGGATCGCCTACATGACGGGGCAGATAGGCATGCAGTTCAACGACCTCGGGATCAGTCTGTCAGCCTATTCGGCATACCTTCAGTCCATCCCGTTCGTGCTGTACAACATACTGGCTCTAGTATTACTCACTTACGTCTTGCTGTCGGAGCGGGACGTGGGACCCATGCTACGAGCGGAAAGGCGGGCGCGCCAGACTGGAAAACTCCTGAGGGAAGGCGCAAGACCGCTGATCTCGAAGGAATCAGATGATCTCGAGTGCAACAAGACATGCCCAAAGCACCTCATCAATTTCGTCTTCCCGTTGGTCACCCTCATTGGATTGATACTGTTCCTCCTCGCAAGGACCGGCGGATGGCCCGATGTATCCTTCTCAGAGGGTATAGCTAACGGAAGTACCTCCAAGGCGCTCGCCTGGGCATCTTTTGCGTCCGTATGGATAACCATCATATTCTACAGGCTACAGAACCTGGCCTCGTGGAACCGACTTTTCACAGCCTATTACCAGGGCATGCGTTCCATCTTCTATGGTACACTCATACTGATCTTCGCCTGGGGGATCGGCGCTTCGGTCAAAGAGGTGGGGACGGCGCGGTACATCGTTAGCGTTACAGAGGGGATACTCACACCGGGCATTATCCCTCTCATAACCTTCATCGCAGGCGCTATCATTGCGTTCTCCACCGGCACATCGTACGGCACCATGGCAGTGCTTATGCCCATCGTGTTGCCGCTGGTATACAACGCGTCTGTCCTTACGGGAACTCACCCGATGCACTTCATGTTCGCCACAATCGGTGCGGTATTTGCGGGCGCGGTGTTTGGAGATCACTGCAGTCCGATTTCTGACACCACTATCATGTCTTCAATGTTCTCGGGATCAGATCATATGGACCACGTGAACACCCAGATACCATATGCACTGATCGCAGCAGGCGGAGCTATTATAGGGTACGTGGGTATCGCCCTGGGACTGCCCGTGCTTGTGTGCCTCCTTCTATCCGCCATAGTTACGGTGGGTGTGTTTAGGGTCCTATCCCAACCTATCATCGAGTAAAGCCTTATTTGACCGGAGCATCAGGGCCCTGAAAGTAGTGGGCCGGCATGCCGGCCCACTACTTGTTTACATATCTTGGCATTTCCGGTTCGTTACGCCCGTTCATTCGCCTTCCGGTGAATCCTCAAAGACTGCGCTCTTTACAGTCAGGTACAACCTTTCATTCACGGAAAACTCCTCTCCGAGGATGGCCGCGATGGACCCTGCAAACACCTCACCCTGCTGCATGCGTCTTACTACATGCTTTGAAATCGTGCGTCGCAGGTAACCTAGAGCCCCCCCTCGCGGCGCCACCACCTTTACGGCACACGGGTCATGCGGGTTCTGAGGCTCCCACACTAAGGCCACCGGTTCCCCTTTAGACACGTACGTAAGGTTATGCAGTCTGTCCTCATAGCCGAGGCCGACGACCCGTGTGCAAAACTTCGCTGTTTTTAGATAATAGTCGTAGATATCGCTGCAGCAGTCTCCAAGTACCGCTCCCCACAAAAGAGCCAGTGTATCCCTGTGGGCACCATCAAAAGAACCATGCCAATCCTCAGCAGCTGCGTTCAACAGGACATCTTGAGGAACGCTTGCCTTGATCAAGCCAATAGCATCCTTGCTCCAGCGGTTCACAACCCCGAGATACCTGGTTGCAGCCGCCATGGCGCCCTGCCTTAGCAGGTGAATGGCGGCAAGGATGAAAGGTAGATCGAGTTCATTACCCTGATACTTCATCAGGTTTCCATCGCCATACAGCTGTGCAATGACGTCTTTCATAGTATCACTCCCCCACAAGTCGCACAGCACATCCCTGATCTTAGTAAACCAAGTAAGTCCGTCATTGCTGGGCGGTGCAGAGCGGTCGGCCCGACCCAGATGTACCAGGTGAAAGTTAATACTGGTCAGATGAGCTGAAGATGAATGCAGCCCCCGGCGCCAGGTAAGGGTGGACACGGTGATCGGTGCTCGACGGTATAAAGGCTTGACGTGCTCGTGGTGGAGTCCGAGAGGTGTGACTTTGCATGAGCGGCGAGCCGTCTGCCAACATCACGATCATCTGGCCCGTAGCGTCGCAAGAATTGGCCAGCTCATGTAGCCCTTTGCCCTGGCAAGCACATTCGGGCGCCGTGTTACAGTCGGAAGGAATTCCTCCGCCCTCGTAGAAGGTAAGCGCGATGAGTGAGTCTTCGGGAGGTCGGCACAAGTGGAGACAGGTAAGGCCAGGGAAAAGATCTCCGCGGTGCTGGATAGTGTTCAACAGGCCATCGTGGGAAAGAGGTGCGTGATTGAGTATGTACTTCTCGCACTGATCTGCCAGGGGCACGTCCTGGTGGAGGACGTGCCGGGGGTAGGCAAAACCACCCTCGTGCGTGCCCTGGCCAGGGCCCTGGGTTGTAATTTCCGGCGGATCCAGTTTACGCCGGACCTCTTGCCATCTGACATCACCGGCGTAACAGTGTTCAACGAAGCAACAGCGACGTTCGAGTACCGGCCGGGTCCGATCATGGGTCAGATCATCCTCGCGGATGAGATCAACCGGGCATCACCCAAGACGCAGTCGAGCCTCCTTGAATGCATGGAGGAGCAGCAGGTGACGGTCGACGGCGTGAGCTATCCTTTGCCGCGGCCGTTTCTGGTCTTAGCCACCCAGAACCCCATCGAGTACGAGGGCACCTTTCCTCTTCCTGAGGCCCAGCTCGACCGGTTCTTGATCAGGGTAAGCCTAGGCTACCCGCACGCTGCGGAAGAGGCCGAAATCCTGCTTCGCCTGGAACGGGAACACCCCCTCGCAAAGGTGGAGCCCGTGGTCACCGCCGCCGATGTGATTGCTCTGCAGGACGCGGTGAGTAGCATCTACGTCCACCCTGACCTGCGTCACTACATCGTACGTATCGTTGAGCGCACGCGGCAGCATGCAGATGTTTACCTGGGGGCAAGCCCCCGTGGCTCGATCGCCACGTTCCGCTGTGCCCGGGCACTGGCCCTCATGAGAGGGCGCGATTATGTCGTACCTGACGACATCATAGAGGTGGCATCCATCACGCTCCCTCATAGAATACTGCTAAAGCCGGAGGCGCGGCTGTACGGGCAGACCCCTGAACAAGTTGTGCGCCACATCCTCGGGCAGGCCCCCGTGCCAACGGAGAGGTCGAGTCATGGTCGCCGTTAGAGACCGCCGCTACTTCGTCCTGGCCGTGCTCGCTCTTGCGCTGGCGCGCTTCGTAGGCGGACCGCTGCCTTATTTCCTGCTGTACGTGTTCAGCGGGATCCTGCTCGTTTCTTACGCGTGGGCGGTGGCGCTGACGCGCAACCTCAGCCTTTCCTACGACCTGGACCGCCAGCGAGTCTCATCCGGCCAGTCCATCACCGTCCGCCTCAAGCTATATAACGATGGATTCTACCCATTACCATGGGCGACGCTCACAGACCACTTCGCAGCCCTGGTCTCAGGCGAGGCTGCTCCGGTGCTGCACCTGAACCCGGGACCTCTCAGCAGCGCAGTAACCTCTTACTCCCTTACCTGCCGCCGGCGTGGCCACTATATGCCCGGTCCGGTGGAACTGGTTACCGGGGATCCGTTCGGAATCTTCCGGGTCCGGTTAAATTTCCAAGGATCTGGCCACCTCACGGTCTACCCTCGTCTCGTGGTCGTAGACCATTTGCCAGTCCCTGTGTGTCAGCCTTTCGGCAGGCTCCGGACCCGACAGAAAGCGTTCGAGGATCCGTCCAACCCCGCTGAGCTCAGGCCTTTCCGTCACGGTGATAACCCGCGGCGGATCCACTGGCGGACATCCGCCCACCTGCAGAGCCCGTACGTGGTAGAATACGAACTTACAGCAACCACTCAGATGCATATTTTTCTTGATCTGGCAACGTCAGCCGTCGCCGAAACCACAAAGGATATGGCGGTGGAGGTTGCCCTGGCCATTGCCCATTACGCTTTGCGCAGGGGGTTTGATATAGGTCTTGTTGCCCATGGCTCGGATCGCTTCGCGATTCCTTCCGGCAAGGGCCAGCGTAAGCTGTACGAGTACCTCGAAGGTCTGGCCAGGGTTACCGCTGACGGGCGGGTGCCGTTGGCCCAGGTCCTGGCCGTGGAAAGCAGGCACCTACCGTTACGGTCCACAATCGCGGTAGTCACTCCGTCCCTGTCGCCCGAACTAGTGCTATCGCTGTTGCGCCTCGCGACCGGCGGGTTCGGCGTTATCCTGTTTTTGATCGGGCCAGCGCAAGGAACGTCAACCGGGTATTTACGACAGGCGGGGATAGACGTGCTGATCCTGAATCGGACCGAGGACCTGCTCACGGTGGGAGGGGTACGTCATGCGACAGGCCGTTGATCGCATGATAGTACTGATGGCTGTAAGTGTTCTGGCGGGTACGCTCAGCCTGTCCATCGCGACTGGGCTGGGATCTGGGTATGCTCATGTAGCGCCGACTCTTGCCGCGTGGATGTTAGCTGCCACGCTGCTCGGATACGCGATCTGCACCTATCCGAGAATTGTTCTGATATTGACCATGGTGTCGGTTACGGTTGTCTCAATCGCTTGGCGGCTGTGGCCGGACCGGGTCACCGCCCTGGCCTGGGGCGTGATCCCAGCCATCCCGCTGCTTCACGTCACCCTGTGTCTGTTGATATCCATCTCATTCTTTGTCTTGATCCTCTGGCAAGGAGATGTGCTGTGGCTGGTGGCCGCTGGTTGCACTGCGTTCACCGTCCAGTGGTTATTCTACGTAGATGTCGCTTTCCGTTATCTGGTCGTGCATCTCATCGCCGGTATGTCGCTTTCGGCTTACCTGGCAGTGAAGCGGCAAGTTAGCGATGTGGGGCACAGTGCCCGCCGTGCTGCCGTCTATGGTTTATTCATCGTGTTTGTTGTGGCCGGCGTATCCCAGATCCTGCCCAATCATTTCCGACCTATCACTATCGACGCAGTATCAAGGCGCCTTGCGGAGGCCTTCCCCTCTTTACAAGACCTGCGTGGCCCCGAAGGCTACGGCACCGGCCTCCGGTTCCAGTTCTCTCTTGCCCGCTCCGGCTTTGGAAAGAACCCTGATGAACTAGGCGGACCGGTCAGCACCGATCACACCCCGGTGTTGCGACTCCGCGTCCGCGGCGAGGCCGTGCCACAGACGTTGTACCTGCGAGGGGTGATCCGAAATACTTACACTGGGCGGGCCTGGTACAGTCGCGGTTGCGAGTATGGTGAGTACGCCGGTGGTGCTGCTATCAGCGCCGGACCGGCCCCGTCAGTTCCCGCGAACGTTTTGGTCCTTGAATTTGCTGTACTGGAGGGTCCAGTGACAACGCTATTCGCTGTCCTTGAGCCGAAAACCGCCCGGCTGGCCGACGGGCCTTTCCTTGCCGATCAAGATAGCAATCTACTGTCACCGCGGGCCCTGAACCGTGGCGAAGTGTACTCTGTCCTGTCTAGGGTGCCTCAGTATAGTTCAGGTCAGATAAGAGAGTTATCTGGCGAGCATCGAACATGGCAAGCCGACCCGGACATGGGGCCATACCTTCGCCTCCCTGCGCCGTTGCCGCAGCGTGTGGTCGACCTGGCGCGGCAGGTAGCAGGCGAAGGACACCCCTACGACCAAGCCCGTGCGGTCGAAACCTATCTCCGAACGATCCCTTACTCCCTGGATCCTCCTCCCACACCTCCCGGTCGTGATTTCGTCGACTTCTTCCTATTCGATCTAAGGCGGGGATACTGCTCGTACCATTCGACCGCCATGGCGGTGATGCTTCGAACGCTGGGTATTCCCAGTCGCTGGGTCGAGGGATACGCCGTGAAATTCACTGCCGATCATGAAACCCTGGATATTACCAACGCCCACGCCCACGCTTGGGTCGAAGCTTACTTCCCAGGTTATGGCTGGGTACCGTTTGAACCGACCCCATCGTTTCCGCCGGTTGATCACGAGCAGAGCTTGCCAAAGGAGACGACCGCTGCAGGCGGGGTCTCCGTCGGGCCCGGAGGGGCTACGCTCGCCCTTCCCTCCCTGCGCGACCTGGTCGACGACTCCGATATCAGGTTCCCGAGCGGCGAAGGTGCACGCGCAAGCCGGAACGGCCCATCCCCGGTCTTGATATTCGCCGCTGCGCTGGCCCTGCTGGGAGCGCGTGCAGGCTGGTCAGCCGTCGGCATCCGCCGCCGGGAGAGGCTTTCTGCGTCCGCTGCCCATATCAATCCTGCCGCTTCGGTCCGACGGGCATATGCCGGGCTCGTGAGCCTGCTTGCGGATTTCGGGCTCTCCCCTTTGCCCGCAGAGACACCAGCGCGGTACGCTGCCAGACTGGCAGAGCGTTTTCCTGATGAAGGCCTGCGTCTGCGGGCCCTGGCGGATTGGTACGGCCAGGCCCGCTACGGGCGCGATATCGACCCTGCGACGGCGCACGTGGCCATAGATTCAGCGCAGAAGCTGCGCTCCGCTCTCGGGCGGCTGTTAATCCGGGAACTGGGTCCGGTCCGCTTCTGCTGGCTCCGGTTGATCGTATCTCGAGGTGCCACCCGCCAAAGAAGGATCTCACGCGATTGAAGAGACTGCGGATGGAATGTAAAGGCCTGTGCGGGGCAAGTCCGCCTGCGGTTTTTATGGGGACGTGCCTGCGCCAGGCCCTGATTGATCAGCGAAAGCCCGCCGGCACTGGCCTCAATCCGTAACCAGACGCTTCTCTCCCTTCAGTTCCATGATCGGCGCAATATTCTGGGTGACTTCAAGAGTTCCGAGATATTCTCCGTTTTTACCCCTCACAGCGAAGTACCGGATATATACGAATGCCTCCCCCAGTCTGATCCAGAAGTCTTCGTGGTCCTTCTTTCCTGACTTGAAATCGCTGACTAGCTTTTCTACGATGTGCACGCTCCCTGGTGGATGACAGTTCTGGACCTTCCGGCCGATGACCGCCTTGGTCCTGACGAAGATGCGCTCTTGTCCCCGGGAAAAGTATTTAACCCTGTCGTCTTTGTCCACGAATGTAATGTCGACAGGCAGGTGATCGACAATCGCTTCGATTTCCTTTGCGCTGAGCGCTCCCGTTTCAAAGCGGACAGATCCTTCTGCCTCTTTCATCAGTTCTCTGTGATGCTCTGCGTCCTGAATGACCCTGCGCCGCCACTTGCCGGCAGGCTCGGTCAGGCAGTACCCCACCTCATCGCTTTCGTTTTCTATCTCGATCCACTGGGCTTCCGTGAGTGTTTGCAGTGCCATCGGGAACAGTATGTTTTCTTCTTTGAAAACCATCTCGGATACTTTGTTCAGAGTCTGCTCAATTTTCGCCGCAAGTAAGTCTTTGTCACCCCGGTAGCCGGCGAGCGCTTCCCGTACCCCCTTTATGCCCGCGCGTATCTCATCGTCAACTCCCCACATCACCTTGGGCGGAGCGGTAATACCCGCCTTTTCGAGGAACGGGAACAGCAGGTTTTCTTTCCTGCTGTAGTGCTTATCCACTTCCCATAGTTTTTCGAAGTCGTCCGCAAGTCTTGAGACGTTCTCCGGGCTGTCCGAGGTTTTGAATGCTTCAAGGTGCGGTTTGATCCGGTTTTCAATGAGCTTTTTTATCTCTTTGTTTTCAAGCCTAAAAGTGTGAACAGGATGCCCTGGCGTCTCGTCGGGGTGGTGTATCTCCTCGATCGACCCCTTGAACACCGCCGCATGCACGTCGCACAGGCGCTGGACTTCCTCCACAGGAAGTCCTTCGGCTATGAGGTCCTGCTCCATGTCGGAGATTTCCTGCGCAGATACTCCCTTGAACAGCTTTTCAAACCGGCTCCTGACCTCCTCCACGCTTCGTCCCTCGTGAAGTTCCATAATCAGTTCTTTCAGTGCCCTCTTTCTGTACTCCCGGTTTTGAATGATCTCGGTCATCTTCCGACCCCTCCTCCTTTGCTCCACAGCTCTGCCTTAAGCATGCCTGCTTGACACGTCAGGTGTTCCTGCACACAGTGTACGCGAGTAACGGAACCATTCGCCCTTTCCTGAGGAGAGACTCGACCTCACCACGGGGTACCGCCCCCATTTTCACGTAGAATTCCTTTGCCTGCGGACTCGTCACTATGTGAAACTCTCCAATGCCCAACTCCTTACAGCGTTCAACCAAGTGTTTCCACAACAACCTGCCGTATCCTTTCCCTATATACCTGGGCTCGACAAAGAAGTATTCAAGGGACACCTCCGGTCCCATTAGGAGGCCGTAAAACGCCACTATTTCACTGTCCTGTTGCATCAGAAAGGTCGGGTTTTCATTGATGAACTTCTCGGTTACCTGATACACGCACTCAAACCGCTCGATGAAAACGGGGTCATAGCCCCAGTATGCCTCGGACCTGCATGCAATATCGGTCAACGCCTTGGATTCGCCGGCAGTCGCCCGGCGCACGGTGAGCGCTGCTTTCGTCACTGTTACGGTGATAACGCGTCCCTCCTGTCGTCTGGCTCCATATATTCCCAGTGTATGAGGCCGCCTGTTACCATGCTGCTGTCCGCTGGACACATATCACGTTGCTGAAAGCGCATCTTTACACACCGTCCCCGCCGCGATAAACCTTGCATCAGCCGTAAGGTAGGGCCTGTCAGCAGCAAGGTCGACCACCAGTACCCCGCCCTTGGTCCTCACCTTTACCGTGGGATCCACAAGTCCTAACCCGCGGCATACGACAGCAGAGGCGGTTGCACCCGTCCCACACGCTAGGGTTTCCTCTTCTACACCTCGCTCGTATGTCCTGACACGGATCTCATGAGGCCCGGAATCCACGAAGTTGACGTTCGTACCGTCAGCAAACTGCGCATCGTACCTGATTCTTCTTCCGGTTTCCCTGATATACTCATCAGATGCCTCCCACGCGCCGTTCATTAACACCACGGTATGGGGAACTCCCACTCTCAGGAAGTATACTTCTCGTTCTCCATCCCCCACAATCAATTTCCGCCTTACAATCTCCGAAGGCCGCGGCATCTCCAGCCTAACCAAACCGTCTTCGCGTACCAGTGCCCTGACAGGGCCCGCAAGTGTGTTGAACTCGAACTCCCTGGATGCCGGGCGAATGTTCTCGTACGCCCAGCGCGCCGCGCACCGAGCGCCGTTCCCGCACATCTCCCCCTCACTGCCGTCCGGATTAAATAGTCTCATCATGAACATGTGGCTGCGCGAGCGCGAGGCCTCAATAACCAGGAGCCCGTCAGCACCAAGGGATATGCGGCGCCGGCACAGCGCCTTGGCCCATGAGCTCAAAGTATGGCTGGTAAATACCCCGTTCCGGTTGTCAATAATGATAAAGTCGTTGCCACAACCGGACATCTTCGTAAACTCGAGCACGTTTTCACTCCTTCAACCAAATGGTTCAGTACCAAACCCCACCGACAAGATCTCGCGGCGCAAAACCTGATTCTTGAGTGTTGGCAACAACCTCCATGACCTTGATCTCGTCGCGGACGGAGATACCATAACACCCCACTTCGGGAATAGTCGGCTTTAGGAGCCTTGCCTGATCGATGGCTCCGGGATATACGGCGATAAGCCGATAGCCGCGACGCTGGTAAAACTGCGCCCAGGTTGTCGTTAGATGTGCCCAACCTTACTCTCCGGCAGCCGGCCACGTGGCTGCGTCTTCGACGGCGGCGAGCAGCGCAGAACCGACGCTTTGTCCGCGGGAGAAGGCATCGATACTCACGAGCTGGCAGCTGCTCTCTGCTATGTGAAAGGTTGCCGCGCCTATCTTCCGACCTTCATCCCAGCCGATAAGGGCCGCCATATCCTCCAGACAATATCTCCTGGCCTTGACGACCATAGGCGGCCGTCCCATCTCTCAGCCCATACAGAAGCGAGCCATTCCCTGTCGCAAGCGTTTCGCGGAGGCAAAATGCTAATCACCATGCATCACTCCCTTCCCAGCTGGCTACCCTACCTTTTTCTTAAAGAGTCTGTACGCCAACAGATTCAGCGCAACGGCGTACATAAGCCCGATGGACAGGTAGGCGCTGTACGAAAGCTGGTAGACATCTTTGCCGATCACGGCAAGGCTGAGCGCTTTCGCCGGCCAGAAACCCGGTTCGAACGCATATATGAACTCCCTGGCATCCTGGAAGAATAGTGATACCACAGGAAACACGATGAGCGCGTTCAGGCTCTTCAAAGCGGCAAAACCCTCGACCTTATTGGATGCAAGGCAGTTGATGAGCAGGGCAAACAGCGGTGCCGCCAGCGCTGCGATCATCGAGACGGGGAGTATGACGGCTACCGGGAGACTGGCCAAGTTGGAAAACCATATAACAAAGGCCGTACCTGCAGCGCTGAATACGTAGACCAGCAAGAGCTTAACACTGATAAATGCAAACAAACTGAGCGGAGCCACGTTTACGGCGTAAAATACCCTATCATCCCTGTCATCCAGTATGGAGAAGGCAGCGAGGGTACCCGTAACTTTCGCTGTTGCCAGGGCGATCACTGCGAGTATTACGTGATAGTAGGGTCCGAGGCCAAAACCCAGCTGCTCCTCCGCAACAGGCACTAGGTACCTCCCGATCGCACCGAACATCAGAGGATAAATAAGCATAAACGCAGTCAGAGAGTCACGAGTCCATTTCTTTAGCTCATATGCCGCATAGGTCAGGTAAAACATGTTAACACCCACTCTCTTTCATTGCGTAGCCGTCAAAAGCTCTCCTCGCTGCGATGAACGAGAGCATACCCAGCACGGCGAGGTAAATGATGGCGATCAACAGATCTTTAGCTTCCACTGCAATTGCCGGTGCAAGCAGAAGTACCAGAGCATTCTTTGTCGGGTTCAAGTATTGAAGATAGCCAAACCAGTCAGCCTCGAATATCTTGAGGAATTGAAGGACGGTAGGGATAGTAAGCAATAGGGTGAACTTGAACATCGAGGTAAGCAGAGAGGTAAAATCCTTGGAACTGTACGTGAGCAGTACCCCGAGCTGGGAGAACACGAACGAAACTAGCAATACAGCCCCAAACATGCCGACGATGTTCACCCGCAAGCCTTTCATCAAAAAGCCGTAAACAAGAAGAAGGAGCAAGGTAGTGATGGACGATGTGACGGTGCTGAGACTTTTGGACAGGAGATAATCGTCCTTGCTTATCGGGAGTACGAGCATGGACTTTATGCTGTTTTCCTGTTTCTCGAACGTCATTGATACTCCGACCAAGAGCACAGACATCAAAGTGGTGTCTACGAACAGTACCAGCGGGAAAATGCCGCTTATATCCTGGAGCTCAGAGAAGTGTAACAGAAGCACCCATAATACCGCCACGCCGAGACTTGCCAGGGTGATACCGTACTTCCTCATTCTCGTGACTTCTCCAGCGTAAAGCAGCAAAAGCCTATTCATGCAGCTTCACCCCTGTCACCTTGATGAATATGTCATCCAGGGTAGTCTCCCCGCTGTGCATGGTCACAAGTTCCTTGTTCCGGATAATATCGAGGAATTGCTCGTTAAATCCGAGGCCGTCCATGTTGAACATAGCTTTCTTCGTCTCGCCGTCCCTGTACTCGACTTCAACGACCCGTCTACCAAAGCGCAGTTTCAAGTTCTTCGGCGAGTCGATCTCCCGGATTTCTCCGTTAACGATAAATGCTATCCGGTCACAAAGCTCATCAGCGTCGTGCATCATATGAGTGGTCAGGAATACAGTCCCTCCGGACTGCTTGAACTCCAGTATCATATCTTTTATTATCCTCGCGTTCTTTGGATCGAGGCCGTTCGTAGGCTCATCGAGGAAAAGCACCTTCGGATCATTCAGCAAGGCGCGAACGAAGTTCAACCGGATCTTCATGCCCTGGGAGAATTCGGCCACTTTCTTATTGCGGTCATCCCAGAGCCCTACTCTCTTAAGCAGCCATTCCACATCTGCACTGCAGCGGTAAAGTCGTTTGTAGAAGTCGATGTTCTCCATCGCCGTCAATTTGGAGAAATGGACCGGTACCTCAAAACCGACGCCTATGTCGTTGAAGATTTCCCGGCCGCAGGCGTTCAGATCCCTCCCCCGGTACAGGATCTGCCCCTCAAAACCTTTGAGTATCTTGGTCATGATCTTCTGAGTCGTTGATTTCCCGGCACCCGACGGGCCTAGGAAGCCAAAGATCTCGCCTTCCCTGAACTCAAAGGAGATGCCCCGGATGGTATCCTCTTTTGCCCGGGGATACCTGAACCTTAGGTTTGAGATTTGAAACACAGCTTTGCTTCCTCCTTCGGGCGATTAAGTCAAAAGACTAATAAAAGGGTACATTCCCCGGAAATCCCGGTCCTTGCCGATGAGTGATCAGGCACCGGTCACATCTGTACGTATAACTTCCCCTCTTGCACGGGAAAACCTCTGTGAAATCGCCAACAGCAGGCTGGTACGAAAAGGGGACCCAATAGAGGATTTTTTGTCTATCCCGGGTATCCGCGCAAGGCGCCACAGCCAGAAACGCAAAGGCCGGCTGCGCGCACGATGAGCACCCGCATACATCCACCAAGCGTAGACGGACCCATTTGCGGAAGCTCAAGAAGAGGAAGAGTTTTCTGACTCACTTGTCATTTTGTGATTACGCCTGACAGGTCTTTGTCCTGTCCTGGGCGATTATATCTCCGTCGTGAGCGAGATGAACGCCTTTACGAGCACCGGGTCGAACTGGCTCCCGGAGCATCTCTTGAGCTCGCTGATAGCCTCCTCTTTGCTCTTCGCTTTGCGGTAAGGACGATCACTGGTCATTGCGTCAAAGGCATCAACAATTGCGAGTATACGGCATTCGATGGGTATTTCTTCTCCCTTGAGCCCCAGCGGGTAGCCAGTACCGTCCCACCTTTCATGGTGCTTGAGAATAAGGTCCGCCACCCCCGCCAGGTCGTGCGAGCAACTGGCGATACGGTAGCCCTTCTCCGGGTGCTGGTGCATGATCTTCCATTCCTCGTTTGCCAAGGGACCCTTCTTGAACAGGATTGAGTCCGGTATGCCGACCTTGCCCAAATCATGCACCTGTGCGAGCAAGGCCAGGTCATTGAGCTGGCGGGGGGAAAGGCCAATCTTTTGACCGAGCAGCAGACAGAGTTCACTCAATCTCTGGGCATGTCCCTCAGTGATGAAATCCCTCTCGGCCAAAGTGGCCATGACAGTACTGACGATCTGGCTTTTCGTACTGGCGCTGTGCCTCAGTTTATCCCGGTACATGAGCTCTTCCGCTTTCTTGTATGCCTCCTGCAGCGATGCACCTTCAGGGTCGGCGGTGGCGACACCCATTGAGATGCTGAGATGCAGGTCAACGTGTTCGGTGTTATAAAGGTTCACGTTACTGCATATCCGATCCGCGATTCGCTGCCCGGCTTTTTCATCTGTGCGGCACAAGATGGCGGCGAACTCATCTCCCCCGACCCTTGCGACGATGTCGTACCCCCGGAGAGATTGTCTGAGGATCCCAGCGCATGACCTGAGCAGTTCGTCACCCCGTTCGTACCCAAGAGTGTCGTTAATGAACTTGAGTCCGTTTACGTCGATGGACAGTATGCTGATTGGGTATTCTCTGCATTTCACCAGGCGTCGTAACTCCTCCTCAAAAAACGTGCGGTTGTAGAGGCCAGTCAGCCGGTCGTGCAGACTCAAGTACTTAAGTTGTTCCTCATAGCGCTTATGCTCGGTGATGTCTGAACACGTCCCTATCACGCGGAGGGGTTCTCCGTCGTGCCCCCTCTCGACCACTTTCCCGCGGTCGAGCATCCATTTATATGTACCATCCTTGCAGAGGATCCGGTGCTCGTTAAGGAAAACCTTCGTGTCGCCCCGGAAATGCTTCTTGAGGTCTTCATACCAGCGTTCTTTATCTTCCGGGTGAATGCGCAAAGCCCACTCGTCAATGGTGTTGCCAATTTCATCATCAGAGTAGCCTAGTATGGTCTTCCACTGGGAGGAGTAAAACACTTGGTTGGTGGTTAGGTTCCAGTCCCATACTCCATCACCAGCACCTTCCAGCGCAAACTGCCAGCGCGCCTCACTTATCCGGAGCCTCTCCTCAGCCTCCTTCCGATCCGTGATATTGCGTCCCACAGACTGGAACTCAACCAGATTACCGCTCTTGTCAAATATGGGGCAATCAGTCCGGTGCTGCCAGTAGATGTTCCCGTCATGGCCTACCACCGGATGCTCATATGAGAGTAATCTCGGGTTAGCGACCAGGTTCTCGCACATGGCCTTTACAGTCTTGCGCGCTGCTTCCGGTACCAGCTCCAGCCAGCTGGTACCAAGCAGCGAAGAAGCGTCTTTTCCGTAGAAATCGCAATATGCTTTGTTAACAAAGGTTAAGGTGGTGTCGGGAAGCCACCTGCATAAGCCCTCCATCTGAGTCTCCACCAGAGCCCGATAACGCCCTTCGCTTTCGCTCAAGCGCTCCTCCGCTTGTCTGCGGTCAGTAATGTCGTGAGCGATCCCAAGGCGGATCATGCGCCCCTCGACCCACCATGTGGCCAGACTGCGACACTCGTACCATCTGCCGGTTTTCTCGCAGAAAGAATCGCTGACACATTTGCCCGGCAAAGAACCGGCTGTTTCCATCAGCTGTCCATCGGCGCAAAGGTCACACGGCCTGGTACGCCCTCCTCCCATCACCTGCCAGCATTTCTTCCCGGCAATATTCCCCCATGTTTCCGCGGTGTGTTGATTTGCAAAAAGTATATCCCGACTTTCGCTGTCTATGATGAAAATGATGGCACTGATACTGTCCAGAACCTTCTTCAGTTTATCAAGACTCTCAATTCTTGTGAGTGCACCATGCTCGGCGGGAAGTTCCATAGCCGTTCAATCACCTCACATGAACCCTGCCATATTGCACTTGAATCTGCTCTACTGCTTGGGTAAGCGGCGCAAAAAGAAAAGGCCGACAGGCATTGTCATATGCCTGTAGCCTGGCAATCCTAGCCTGACGCCTTAGATCCATAGCTTCGCGTCCCTGCCTTTCGGCAGGTTTGCCCGTCTGACAACGTCTTGAAAACTGAACATTGTACCTGGCGGGCAGCCAAGGATTGTTCCACCCGCCAATCCGCCTGTATCAACCCCTGCCTTTCTGGGCTTCTCCGATTCCTGCCAACACGGTACATAGCAAAACTTGCCACTTGTGAGCTATTATACATCATCCGAAAGATGTCTTCTACAAAAAAAGACACATTTTGTAATTCTGTGCCAAATAGTGTCGCAAACTCTGATGTAAGTGGTCCATGGGTTAGAGTCTTAGTCCATGGTGGAAATTCCCCGGGGAGGGGATTGACATGAGCAGCCGCCAGTGGTTCCTTTCGGAGCTCGAAGCAATCCGACTTCTGAGGGAAAGAGCCAACAGAGGCATCTGCCGATCAGATCTGTCGCATTTGGAGGCAATACGAGGCCGGAATTGTAGTCTGAAGGAAACCATTGGGATAGTGGGCTCAAGCGCTGATCGAAATGGGCCGCAGAGAAGATAGGCGCCGGTAAGTTTTGAGCCGATGTCGTTGAGGGTCACATACCGGAACGGCTCAACGCTGAGCCCTGGTAACCGGGGTGGGTGAAGTGACGCTGAAGATACCCAAACTCAGGCAGGGGTCCGCACCCCGAGGAGCCAGTATACCCGTTCCGGTAGCCCTCGCGCTGCTGATTCCTCTCGTAACGACCTGCCTTCAGATGCTCAGCAGCCTGGGCTTCCAACACCTGATTGACCACCTGCTCTACCAAGGTGGCTAACCCATTGTCACGGGCAAATAATTACTGCATTACCGCCTCGTCTATTGTAATCTTGTATTCGCCCATCCTCTCATCCCTCTTGGTCAATATGGGTACTTCCACCTCTCCATCTACCAGGGAGAGGGTGGCCTTTCCTCCTTCAGCTTCCTCTCTGGGCCTCTTTTTACACCATTCTACCAGACACTACTGTCCGTAACCAATAGACAAGGCATAGTCATCCGGCAACTCGCTGTAAAAGCTCTGAATTCCAGAAGTGACGCTTTTACCTTCAAAGATGTTAACGATGTCGGCGGGAGTGATTTTACCCGCGGCTAATGCTCTAACCGCTTCAAAGGTTAGCGGTTGCTTTGACCGAGGGGGTGGCTTTGGCTACACATTGCTCAGGGTGGGGAATTTTAAATTGCCAAAAGTGGAGAAACTAGCAAATCGTTAGCTTTTACAGTTTCGAACGGGAAAAGACAATAAAAAGACCTGTTCCGGTTAAGGAAGCAGGCCTTTTTAAAACCCGCCATCTTCATAACAGTGCTACACCGCCTGTTTGAGTCGGGGTCAGACCGCCAGGGGATGCGGTGGAGGTCCGGCACTTGGATATCGGGAGCCGAAGATGTACAGCTCCATCATGTGTATAGAGCCATGCGCTGGCTTGGGGAGGAAAAGGACCTGGTCGAAGAGGGCCTGTTTTATACCCACCGGGACCTGTTCACTGAGTTATCGCTGGTGTTCTTTGACACAACGAGCTTGTACTTTGAAGGTAAGGGTGGGGAAACCCTGGGACAGTTGGGGCACTCTAAGCATGGTCGAAGCGACCATCGTCAGGTTGTGGTGAGAGCCCTGCTAACCCAGGATGGCCGGCCGGTAAGCTGCGAGGTGTTACCCGGTAACCAAACGGACGTGAAGGCTCTATTACCGATCCTCTTCAGTTGCTCTTCCAGCGCCACCAGGATGGCCTCCCGATCCCTTCTGGGCTTCCAATGGGTTATAGCAGACCACGTAACGCCGTTGTCCAACAAACACCTCTTTGTCGTCAACGGCCCGATACCGTCCAGCCCTGGAGAGTACCTCTTCTCGTACCTCTTTCACCAGGCGCGACTTCGCACCGAGGATGTATTCCATACCCCGCTCTTCAAGCCCATCTATCACTTCCTCGCTAAACCGCTGCTGTTGACGATGGCAAGTAATGTCCCTGCCTCATCTTCTACAGTAAACCCTGCTTTTCAGGCATAGATAGAAACAAAATGCCTGTTCTAAGCGTTTCGTTTTCTTGGGTGGACGAAAAGGCGGTGCCAAATAAATGCCAGAAGAATTTTGACTAGCCAGGGTGTGGTATGTCATAATTAGGGTGATAAATGAGGTCGCCCCGATGTTCGTTCGCATAAAGCGAGTCGGTGATTATCAGTACCTCCAGGTGGTCGAGAACCGGCGCGAGGGGAAAAAGAGTCGCCAAAGAGTGGTGGGAACCCTGGGCCGGCTAGATCACCTGCGAGCCAGCGGTAACATTGAGGTTCTCATCAGATCCCTGGGACGTTTCGCGGAAAGGGTTAGTCGGAAGTTCACCTTTGTAATGGCCTCCTAACCGCGTGATTACGGGCTTGGAGGCCATTATTGTGTGAAAAATGTAGCCATTAAGATTATGTCATAAAGGAGGGATTATGGCATGCAATGTAGAATATAGATAGCGAGGTGATGTAGCCATGTTCATCGAGGAGGTCCGCAGGCCCTATAAAGGCAAGGTATACACCGCAGTATTGCTTCGAAAGACTTACCGTGAAAATGGCAAGGTAAAGCACAAGA
>JBFMAL010000022.1:0-47484 GCA_040755615.1 Bacillota bacterium | reverse complement strand
CCGGATACGGGAAAAACAAAGCCCAAATATGAGGAGCCTGGTAAAAGCCGCCTGACAGCGGCCCTAGTTCACATAAGGACCCACAACAACAATACACCAAGGGGTAAGTATCCCCTTTGGCGGGCATGAACTGTCAAATACTGGCTTAAAACATTGTGTTTCCTCACGAAACATAGCCATATCTATGCGCTCTCTTCATATCCAACAAGCGAAAACCCTCACAGCGCAATAGCTTTTCCAGGATTGGATATTGCCAAGCCTACCAATCAATGCTATTATAGGAGCAAATAGCTTTGTACGTACAAACGTATAAACGTATGTAAGAAACACCGTTCCATAGTGAACGAAGAGCTCAATTTAGTATACGAGATAGGAGGGAGCGAGATGAACACCGTAGCGCAGCGTATCCACGACCAGATTAAGTCGCAGCGGTACAAACCAGGTCAAGCCCTTCCCGACGTCGAGGAACTCTGCCGGGCGTTCGATTCCGATGCCGCCACGGTAGAGAGGGCCATCGGTGACCTCATATACGAGGGAATCCTGGAGCGCGATCCGGCGAACAGGGATATCGTGCGCGTACCGAAGCATACGCTCTGGGGCACGATCACTGGCAACCACAGCTTTACCAGGGAAGCCAGGAAAAGGAACATGGTCCCAGGAGTGAACATCTTGACCTTCGTTGTACAGCCCGCCTGGCATGAGGTTCAAGAGCGGCTCCAGCTTCAGCCCGGGGAAGAGGTAATCGTTATGGAGAGGCTGCGCACGGCGGGAGGACGCCCCCTGGCCCTGGAGTTCTCCTACATGCCGGCGAAATTCTACCCAGGCGTAACACGCGAGATGTTTGAAAGCGGTGGCGAAGAACAGTCTTCGTTCAAGGTCATGCAGGAAAGATTTGGATTGGTCCCCGCTCGGGCGGTCGACGAAGTGACGGTTGCCGCCCTGGAGAAGCGCGAGGCGGAGCTGTTCGGGATGGATGAGGGTACCCCGGTCCTGATACGCTTTCGGGTAACCCTTTCCGATAAAGGGATCCCAATCAAGGGTTCCCGCGCCATCTATCTGTTCAAGGCCGGATACGAACTGGACATCTGACCAGATGGCCCACCGTTTGGGCTAAGGAGGCAGCGAGTTGAAAGCTCTTATCCTCGGAGATCGGTTCATCACGAACGAACTGCTGAAAAACGCCCTTGAAGACGCCTTTTGCGGGACCGGCATTCGATTCACTTACGACTTCCGGGCCAATGAATGGCCGGTAAAACCAGTCGAGCACAACGATGAGGTGAGGGAATACTGCGGACCGGACGAGGATCTTATCCCCCTGGTCAAGGATGCCGACATCATCCTCACCCATACTGCGTGCATCACGCGGCGCGTCATTGAGGCGGGGAACCGCCTGAAAGTGATTGGAGCAGCAAGAGGGGGTCCGGTGAATATCAACGTCAGTGCCTGCTCAGAGCGGGGGATTCCCGTGTTGTACGCCCCTGGGAGAAACTCCGGTGCGGTGGCAGAACTCACTGTCGGGTTGATCCTGGCGGAGACGAGAAGCATCGCCCGGGCACATCAATCCCTCATGCGGGACAGGCGCTGGCGGGGTGACTTGTACGTTCTGGAAAAAGTCGGTTCGGAGTTGAGCGCTTCCACAATCGGTCTTATCGGCCTCGGGGCGATCGGCGGGAAAGTCGCACGGATACTCGCCGCCTTTGGAGCGCGCATTCTGGTTTACGATCCCTATATACAGCCAAGGCAGGAGGACAGCCAGTACAGGTTTGTCCCATTGGACGAGCTGTTGAGCGAAGCGGATATCGTCTCGCTTCATGCTCGGTATACCCCGGAGACGAGGGGGATGATCGGCGAACGGGAAATCGGGCTTATGAAGCGAACCGCGGTCCTGGTGAACACCGCCCGCGGGGAACTGGTCGACCATCGGGCGCTGTACAATGCCCTCAAGTCCGGGCGTATAGCCGGCGCGGCGCTGGACGTATTCGAAGGCGAACCGCCACCGGACGATAGCCCACTTTACGAACTGGACAACGTGACGGTCACAACTCATCTTGGCGGTGCGTCCCTGCAAGCCGCCGAGATGGGCGCCAGGATCGCCGCTGAGGAGGTAAGCAAATTCATAACCGGAAAGGAAATACCAAAGTTCTGTGCGAATCCAGAGGTACTCACAAAATAGCCGCAAGGCCCGGAGTCTCTGGAGGTGGCACAAGTGAAAAACGACAATGAGCGGGTCGAGCCGACCGAGCTTCACAGGAACACCCCCATTCCTCTCTATTACCAGATTACGCAGTACATTAGACGGCAGATCGACTCCGGGGAGGTGAAGCCGGGAGAACAGATCCTGACGGAAGAGAAACTGCAGCAGAAGTTTGGAGTCAGCAGGGCTACCGTCAGGCGAGCGATTTCTGAGCTGGTGTATGAAGGTCTCCTTGAACGACGACGGTCCAAGGGTACTACCGTCTCCCGACCAATGCTCGAGGGAACACTGCAAGAACTCTGCAGTTTCACAAATGAGGTTCTAAAGCAGAACAGGACCCTGACGTCAAAGATTCTTCAGTTCCGGACGTTCCGAGCTCCCGGCAAGATCGCCGAGTACCTACAGGTGAGCCCAGGGGAGAGCCTGGTGTTCATGACTCGCCTCCGTTTCGTCGATGGTGAACCTGTCTGCGTGGAGGATTGGTACGCACCGGCGCGATACTTTCCCGGGCTGAATCGGTCGTATTTCAAAGAAGAAGGAATAGAGCAATCAACTTACTACGTAATTCAGAAACACTTCGGCTTCAGGCTGCACAGGGCCGTCGACACCATGTCGGCGGTTGCACTGGAACAGGAAGACGCAAAGCTCCTCAACATGGAGAAGGGCATGCCGGCCCTGCTGCGGACCCGCGTCACGTACACGGTGGAAGGTATACCGCTTACCTACGTCACCGGAAGATACATCATCAAGCTGGTCGTCCGCTTCGTGACGGGCTGAGGCTCCGAGAAATGCAGGGCAACCAAAGCAATCGCGGGGAGGAGGTGCGAGATGGAACCAACTCCACTAACTGCAAGGGCAATCGCCAAGATGATAGATCATTCCCTGCTCCAGCCAGACATGACAGACGCGGATATCGTTGAGGGTTGCAACATCGCGAGACGGTTTGATGTCGCCTCGGTTTGTGTTCGACCGTACGACGTGAAGGTCTGCAAGGAACTGCTGTCTGGAACCGACGTCCTGGTGAGCGCGGTGGTTGGGTTTCCTCATGGCAACAGCGCTACGGAAACCAAGGTGTTTGAGACTCTTCAGGTAATCGACGACGGTGCTGCCGAGATTGACGTCGTTCTGCCGATCGGCAAGGTTCGCTCCGGGGCCTGGAGCTACGTAGAGAGAGAAGTCGGGAGCGTCCTGGAAAAGGCCCACCAACGGAAGGTCATCGTCAAGGTCATCTTCGAAAACCACTATCTCACCGCGGAACAGATAGTCCAGTGTTGTCGGTTGTGCGACAGGCTAAGCGTTGACTTCGTGAAGACGTCCACGGGCTATGCCGGTACCGGCGCCACGGTCGAGCACATCCAGCTCATGCGGGCGAATTGCGGTCCAAAAGTCCAGATAAAGGCTGCGGGAGGGATCCGTACGCTGGACCAGTTCTTGGCCCTGCACCGCGCCGGCGCGACCAGGCAGGGGACGCGCTCGACACAAGCCATTGTCGAGGCGGCCGAAGTGAGGGAGCGAGAAGGTTTTCTCTAGATCGGAGGGGCGACTACAGCCATGATGAACGCGGCAATGTTTTATGGACCCGGGGACGTACGATTCGAGCGCGTGCCCGTCCCTGTACCCCGTCCCGGCGAAGTGCTGGTCAAAGTCCGGGCGGCGTTGACCTGCGGGACGGACATCAAAACCTATCAGAGGGGACACCCCGCGATCATAAAGAAGATCCCGAGCACCTTCGGGCATGAATTCAGCGGAGATGTTGTGGAAGTAGGCGAGGGCGTCAGCGGGTTTAAACCCGGGATGCGCGTGGCCTGCTGTAATTCGGCACCTTGCCAGAAGTGCTTCTACTGCAAAAACGGTCAACAGAACCTCTGCGAGGATTTGACGGTGTTGAACGGGGCCTATGCGGAGTACATCGTCGTACCCCGGCCGCTGGTGGACTTTAACCTGCTGGAAATCCCCGATCATTTGTCCTATGAGGAGGCGGCCATGTCGGAACCGCTGGGAACCGCAGTCCACGCCATGAGGTTGACCCCTATCAGGCAGGGCGATACAGTGGCGGTAATCGGGTCCGGCCCGCTGGGGTTGATGATTACCCGTCTCGCTTACCTGAGGGGCGCCCGCGTGATACTGCTCGGGAAAGGCGAAGAACGGCTTCAGAAAGGACGCGAATTCGGGGCAAGCGAAGTCGTGGACGTGTCGCGGTACGAATCCATCGATGAACAGGTCAAGCAGGCCATTTCGCTTACCGACGCCGGGCGTGGGGCCGATGTGGTGATCGAGGCCGTCGGGCAACCCGAAGCCTGGCAGGAGGCCTTGCTGCTGGTGCGTAAGGGGGGAGCCGTCACGTTCTTCGGCGGCTGCAAGAGCGGCACGACCATGATAGTAGATACCGTCCAGCTTCACTATTCCGAGATGACCTTGCTTGGAGTGTTTCATCAGACGCCTGGTGATTTCAGGCGTTCCTTGGAACTGCTATCCACTCGCCTCGTTGACGGGCGGGAGCTCGTCAAGGAGACTGTTCCTCTCTCCCGTCTCTTGGACGCATTCCGTTGGGTGAAAGAATTGAAGGCTATCAAGTATGCGATCGATCCCACATCGATGTAGCAATGAACGATGGGGGGCCATAACACGCTCCTTAGGATTGGAGGGAACCCAGGCCATGGCTCAACGAGCACCGCAAATGACGCCGGCAGAACGGATAGAGGCTCTCTACAGGCGGCAACCGACCGACCGTGTCGCGTTTGTACATCGGGGATATGGATTCTGCGCCAAGAACGTAGGGTACGCCATTGCTGACATTTACGAGCATCCGGAACGCAGCTTCGAGGCCCAGCTCCGGACCGCCGAACAGTACGACTCGGACGGTACTCCTTTTTACACCTTTGTTTCCTACGGCTCGTGGGAGTTTGGCGGAGAAATAAAGTACCCGGCTGATAGGTATGAGTCCGGCCCCTCGGTCGTGAGGCGGCCGGTTTCAAAACCCGAAGATCTGGACAAGCTCAAACTCCCGGACGTCTCCCACGCAGGATGCGTCCCGAAGCAGATGGAATTTGCGAGGCTTCAGGAGAAGCATGGCGTGCCGATCGCCTTCATCTGCGGCAGCCCGTTCACCCACGCCGCCAATCTGTGCGGGGTCGACCAGTTCATGCTCTGGATAACACAGGCCCCGGAAGCGGTTCACAAAGCATTGCGCCTGATGACCGACCACATCCTCGACGTGGCGCGGTACTTTGTCGAGACATTTGGGGTGGGCCGGGTGATGGCGCGGTCGGCCGCACCCACTGAAAGTAACAGCCTCATCTCCCCCAAGCACTTTGAGGAATTCGCTTTGCCCTACTTGAAGGAGCTTCATAGCAAGGTCTTGGCGATGGGCGTGAAAAGTATATACTGCCACATCTGCGGCCAACAGAACAAGAACCTCCCGCTCTGGGCGGAAGTACCGTTTGGTGACCCCGGTATGCTCAGCTTCGGCCATGAGGTGGATCTTGCCACGGCGGCCAAGTACTTCCCGGACCAGATCATTGCCGGCAACGTCGATCCCAAGATAATCGCCACGGGTACCCCGGAACAGGTTTACGAGGCCTGCCGGCAGACCATAGAGCGGGGCAAGGAGTACTGTAAAGGCCGCTTCGTGTTTATGGGAGGGTGCGAACTGCCTCCTACCACTCCGCCCTACCACATTTACCTGATGCAGAAGGCACGAGACGAGTTCGGCTGGTACGACTGATCACGACGCCGTCCGCCACGGGGGACCGCCGGATCAGGAAAGTGAGGTGCTTTCTTAACTTTGCCTGGGTTATACATAGACAAGGATCTGGTTCTGGTCAACCTTGAGGTACAAGACAGAGACGACGTGATTGTCAGACTTAGCCGACTGGCGCTGGCGAAGGACCTGGTCTCCGAGGAGTTTATACCCAACGTGCTCAGGCGAGAACTCGAGTTCCCGACCGGCCTCGACACAGGGGTCCCCGTCGCCATACCGCACATCGGGGAGGGATGCCGTAAGTCGTTTTTGTCGGTTGCCACACTGAAGAGTCCCGTGCTGTTCGGGGCGATGGATGGATCTGAACACGAGCTTGGTGTCAGGATCGTCTTCCTGTTCGGCATCACGAATCCCCAGGAACAGGTGGAGGTGCTAAAGAGGTTCGTTCGCGTCTTCCAGGAACGGTGTAGCCTGGAGAGGATGATCGGGCTTGACGACCCCGAGGAAGCAATCCGCCTATTGAAGACGCTCTTGGGCGAGTGTCTAATCACTGGTTAGGAGGTCCAGAGAGATGACCGTCAGGCTTGTCGTCGCTTGTGGAGGTGGTATATTCACTACTACCGTCGTCACCGACCGGATCAAGGAGATCCTATGGAAGGAAAAGATCCGCTTCACCATAACTCCCGCGAAAATCACGGAAATAGCTAATCTCAGAGACGCGGACTTGATAGTGGTCACCGGAAAAACCACCACCAGGAACGCCAACAACATTCCGGTATTGATCGGGATGCCCCTGTTCACGGGCGTGGGAGCGGAAGAGTTCACCGAACAGTTCCTCAGGGAAGTCAGAAGGATAGAGGAGGAAAAGAAGAATGCAAACCCTTAAACTTGTCCTGGATCTGTTTGGACCCAGTATCATCGTCCCCGTCGTCGTTTTCGTGCTCAGTCTGTTCCTGAAAGTCCCCCGCAAACAGGCGTTCCAGGGGGCGCTATACATGGGCATCGGTTTGACGGCATTCAACATCATCCTCGGTGGGTTGATGAGCTCCCTGGCCCCCGTGGTATCCGAGATGGTGAACAATACCGGGATCAACTTACCCACCATCGACGTCGGCTGGCCAGCGGCGGCAATGATCGTGTACGCCAACCAAATCGGTATGTTCTATTTAGTTTTCGGCCTGGCCTTCGATCTCGTGCTCTTCCTGACCAAGTGGACAGATACCTTCCACCCAACCGATATCTGGAACTACTATCAATTTGTATTTTGGGCGGCCATCGTCCAACTATCCACGGGCAGCTTCTGGCTCGGCATCCTTGCGGCCATGTTGATGAACCTCATCCTGCTTCTCATCGCCGACTGGCTCGCCCCTTCGCTGCAAGAATACTATGGCTACGACGGCGTCACCAGCACCTGCTACGCCCCTGTGAACGGCGCTCCGTTCGCTGTGCTGGTGAAGTGGGTGTTGATGAAGCTGCGCCTCCACGAGATCAAGCTCAATCCGGAGGATCTGAGGAACCGCTTTGGCTTCTGGGGCGAACCGGTGAGCATGGGGGTAATCATCGGGCTCGCTTTTGCCATCCTAGCCAAGTGGTCTAACCTTGGTTCGGTGGACACCTGGGCGGGGGTATTGAAGACCGCCATCGTAACCGGCGCTGTTATGGCTATCTACCCGGCGGTATCAGGGCTGTTTGTCAAGGGCCTGATCCCGATCAGCCAGACACTCAACACCCGGTTGAGAAAGGGCGAACTGAAGAGGAAGAACTTCTATATCGCCATCGACCCGGCGGTATTCTTCGGCGAGGAAGCGACCTTGACCAGCGGCCTGGTGCTCATTCCGATCATCCTGGCACTGTCAATACTGGTTCCCGGCAACAATACCCTGCCGCTGGCCGACCTCCCGGCTATGCCGTTCATGGTGATTGGTATCATCGCGGTGATGAGGGGCAACATCCTGAGCACAGTGATCGCCGGCGCCCTGTGGTACGTCCTCGGCAACTGGGCAAACTCTGACATTGCCGCCGTATTCACCCAGGCCGCGGTGAATGTGGGCGTTCAGATCCCGGCCGCCGGTACCATGGTGACAAGCTGGGCGATCGGTGTAAGTCCCATCTGCTGGCTTGTCTACAAGGCGTTCGCAGCGCCCGCCACCGTCAGGGCGCTCACGATTGCAGCGTCGTTTGCCGTGTACCTGGTTGTCTATTTCCTGTTCAAGAGGAATCGCATCGCCTGGCAGATAGCGGCGGGAGCGAGCAGGGAATATCTTGATAGGGTAAGTTAATCGAGTTTCTCGCGCCAAAAGGGTTCAGGCACCGCCAGAAACGTAGCATACTGGATATCGGATGATCCACTACGGGGCAGTGCCTGAACCTGTTCATCAAATCCGACCCGGGGTGTTGGGATGATCTTTACAGGTGTGTGCGGTGCGAAAGGAATAGGTATCGGGAAGGCTATTGTGTTGGGTAGAGAGGAGATCGTGCCAGAAAACCAGTCAATTGTTTCCGAACAGGTTGAGGAAGAGGTCGCCAGGTTCAAAGCGGCGCTCGAGGTCACCAGGCACCAGGTCCTAGGCATCCGATCCCGAGCGTTGAGCGAGTCGGGAGAGAATGAAGCGCGGATCTTCGACGCTCACCTGATGATCCTGGAAGACCCGGCGCTTGTGGGCGGCGTAGTCGCATTGATCAGGGAACACCGTTTTTCCGCCGCCAGCGCCACGGGACACGTGATCCGTCAATACGAGGCAATGCTTGCCGAGCTCGAAGAAAGCTACTTCCGCGAGCGGGCCGCCGATCTGAGGGACGTGGGAAACCGGCTGGTGCGCAACATACTGGGCGTGACGGCGGCCAAAATCTTGGACAGCCTGTATGAGGACGCTATAGTCGTGGCTCACGAGCTGAATCCCTCGGACATCGCCATGATGGACAAAGCCCGCGTTCGCGGGCTCGTGACCGAGACTGGTGGAGAGACTTCTCACGTGGCTATAATAGCGAGAGCGATGGGCATTGCGGCGGTGCTGGGGGTGGACGGTATCACAGGCAGAGTCCATGACGGCGACCAGGTAATCGTCGACGGGTTCAAAGGAGAGGTCATCGTCCGCCCGACTCAAGGCCAGCGGAACGAGTACCTGCGACTGCACCAGATTAGCGAAGCACTGAACGGAGAACTACGGCGAGTGGCCGGCCTCCCGGCCGAGACTACGGACGGCTACAGGATCGAAATTGCTGCCAACATCGCCTATCCGGGCGAGGCCGACACCGTCCTGGCGAACGGCGGCGAAGGGGTAGGGCTGTTTCGAACCGAATTCTTGTATTTGGACAAGAACGCCCTCCCCAGCGAGGATGTACAATTCGAGGCGTACAGGAAAGTCGCCCTCACTCTCGGGACGAGACCTGTCATCATCAGAACCCTGGATGTGGGTGGAGACAAACGCCTGGCCGCCCTGAGCCTGCCTGGGGAGGAGAACCCCTTCCTAGGGTATCGGGGCATCAGGTTGTGCCTTGGCCATGCAGGCATGTTCAAGACTCAGCTCCGGGCGATCCTGAGGGCGAGCGCGTTTGGAAACATCCTGATCATGTACCCGATGATCACGGATATTTCGGAAGTATACCAAGCCAACCGGCTGCTCGATGAAGCCAAGCGCGAGCTTGACCGGGAGGGTATACCTTTCAATGACGGGATAAAGGTAGGGATCATGGTTGAGGTGCCTTCCGCCGCTGTGACCGCGGACCTGCTGGCCCCGGCTGTCGACTTCTTCAGCATTGGAACGAACGACCTTTGTCAGTATACCATGGCGGTAGATCGCGGAAACAGTGCGGTCTCACACCTGTACCAGCCATTCCACCCGTCACTGTTGAGACTGATCAAACACGTGGCCGACGTTTCTCGTGCCCACGGCATTTTTACCGGGGTGTGTGGCGAAATGGCATCGGACCCCCGCGCAGCGGTGCTACTGGTAGGATTGGGCGTGCACGAGCTCAGCATGAACGCCGCGTCTATCCCCGCCGTCAAGAACGCCATACGAAACATCTCCTATGAGTTGGCAAAAAAGATGGCGGAAAGGGCCCTCAGCCTGGCTACCGCTGCTGAAGTACGCCGTCTGCTGGAGGAAGTTATGGGGGAGGGCGGGACATGTATTCAAGGGATGCGGTAGTAATGAACGAACACGGTTTACACGCCAGGCCGGCCGCCATTTTCGTCCGCACGGCAAACACGTTTCAGTCGCGAATCACCCTGACCAGAGGAGGCAAGACCGTCAACGCCAGGTCCATACTGGAAGTACTCTCACTGGGGATATCTGCCGGCGCAGTGGTCAGCATCGCGGCCGAAGGCGCCGATGAGAAGGCGGCCGTCGATACCCTCGTCCGGCTTGTGGAGCAGGAAAACCTGGGACAGTGACCGGGGAAGCGGTGCGGGAGGCCAACAGTAATCAACCAGACCCCTCACCTGACAATGGCTACCTGGCGGTCAGCCCTCCATGAGTTTCTCAAGGTGATAATACGGCGCCTGTTGTCGACATTTGGCCGACTCCATTCGAAGACCTCCCAGCGAGCGCGGCGGTCATGCACGAGGCGCAGAAGGATGTACTTCAATGGAACGGAGCTCTCTCGTCGGCAGCTCCGGCAGAGCTGCCGCCTTGAGGGCGCATCCTGAAGCTGACCAAATCAAGATACTGAAGGGGGCTATCTCAAAAAGAGAGGCAGCCCCTTTCTGATACGCCAGGCATGGGCGCTATCTTGGGGGTGAAAGGGCCCCGCGGGGGTTGGTACCAACCGCCAGCTGAAGGCAAGGGCGTCCGTCGGAAGGCGGAATCTCAGGAAGCCGGAGGCAGACTCCCGACCCGAGAAACACGAATTGCGTCCAATACCCCCAAGGGTTGCGGGGGTAAACGCGGCGCGTATGAGAGGAAACAGAGCGCTCCTATCCGGGGAGGTCGGCCGAGAGCCGAGTAACTTGACAAGTGGTGCTGCGAGGTACGGCTGAATCGGCGGGAGTCAGCAAGGGATATAGCACTTGGTACTGCGGCGAAGATAGCGTTACGATTCACCGCTAGCAGGTCTGGTGAGACAGGTGTGCTACAATGCTCAGCCTAAGATGGTACAAAACCTCATCAAAGCGCTTGCTGCGGATGCATTCGTTTATCAGGTGCCAAAGACGCTACAACCAGCCTTTGACCATTGGCATGGTCAGCGTGTCAAGGGTCAATGAAAATGTCAGGTTAAATTCGTCTGTGATTCTGTCGGGGTAGAAATGGTATAATTCGCCCCTATTTTGCTCCGCCGGATTTTCCTGTTGTTCCTCTTGACGCGCTCCCCTTCAGATGATATCATGAAGAGCAACAAACTCAACAAGAGCAGCGGGCGATGACGGTGAATAGTAACCATGCCGATGCGACTGCAGCGAGTCGGTGGCAGTGCGAGTCCGATGTCTACCTGGCATGGCGAATGGACACCAAAGCCGTGGACCGAAAGATGACCGAGTAGGCTCCACCGGGACTTCCACCGTTAAAAGGAAGCGGGTATCGGACTTGTGCGTCCCGTACCCTGTGAATGAGTGAAGCTCAATCTTGAGCTTAAGATGGGTGGTACCACGGAAGAAAACCTTTCGTCCCTTTGACGAAAGGTTTTTTGTTTTTACCGCTCGCCCGACCTGGAGAGAAAAAGGGGAGGTTGAAAATGTACCGGATAATGGTAACTGACCGTCTGGCAGAGCCAGGCCTCAGGATGCTCTCCGAGAGGGCTCACATACACCTCGCCCCGGGGATTAGCTACGAGCAGTTGCTTCGGTCCATCCCGGAATATCACGGCTTGGTGGTAAGGAGCTGTACGCGCGTCACGGGAGATATTATCCACGCGGGCACAAAGCTGAAAGTCATCGGCAGGGCGGGTTCGGGCCTCGACAATATCGACCTTGCGGCTGCTAGCAGCAGGGGTATACAAGTGGTCAATGTACCCGGGGCCAATACCCTGGCTGCGGCTGAGCACACCTTCGCGCTGCTCCTTGCGCTCTCGCGTCACGTGTGTCAGGCTTTTGCGCACCTGCGGGACGGCGGATGGGACCGATCGCGGTTTATGGGGATCGAGCTCTTTGGCAAGACCCTGGGTATAATCGGGCTTGGCAGGGTAGGGACAGAAGTTGCGAAAAGGGCCATCGCATTTGGCATGCGCGCAATTGGGTATGACCCATGTGCCAGAGCACCGGAGGGCGTAACGCAGGTCGGACTTTCCGAGCTGTTAAGCACATCCGACATCGTCTCACTGCACGCGGCCCTTACTCCAGAGAGCCGGGGCCTCCTGAACAGGGAACGGCTCAACATGATGAAACCTGGGAGCCTGCTCTTAAACACTGCGAGGGGGGCCCTGGTAGATAGCGGCGCATTGTACGAGGCCCTACAATCAGGGCACCTTGCAGGCGCAGGGCTTGACGTGTTTGAGATAGAACCCCCGGGCAAGTCCCCCTTGCTTTCACTTGAGAACGTGGTCGCCACTCCGCACTTAGGCAGCGCCACATATGAAGCGCAGGTGCGATGTTCAGAACAGCTCGCAAGACGCATCCTGGAAGTCCTGACACTTTAAAAGCATAAGGAGAGGATCGACATGACTACAGGCAAAGCCATCATATCAGAAAGAACAGGAATTCCGCTCAGATGGTACAACGTGCTTGCGGATTTGACGAGACCGCTAGATCCGCCGCTTCACCCAAGAACCCGCGAGCCCATAGGGCCGGAGGATTTGGCAGCCATCTTTCCGATGGCATTGATCGAGCAAGAAGTATCGACACAAAGGTACATCGATATACCGGAGGAAGTACTGAAAGTCTACGCGGGCTGGAGGCCTACCCCCCTGCGCAGGGCGGAGAACCTAGAGAGGGTGCTCGGCACCCCCGCGCACATTTATTACAAGTATGAGGGGGTAAGCCCCGCAGGCTCACACAAACCCAACACAGCAGTCGCGCAAGCCTTCTACAATAAAAAGGCCGGTATCAAGAGACTAGTAACAGAGACTGGCGCAGGCCAGTGGGGCAGCGCGCTTGCGTTTTCCTGCAGGTTGTTTGGGCTCGAGTGCTCAGTATACATGGTTAAGGTGAGCTATGAGCAAAAACCATACCGGCGCTTGATGATGCAGACCTGGGGTGCAAATGTCACTCCCAGCCCGAGTCCGACCACGGTCTCCGGCAGGGCGATCCTTGAAAGGGATCCCATGTCCCCGGGCAGTCTCGGTATAGCCATCAGTGAGGCAGTGGAAGTGGCCGCCGGCTCGCCTGAAGTGAACTACTCGCTCGGGAGTGTTTTAAACCACGTACTGCTGCACCAGACGGTCATAGGGCTTGAAGCCAGGCAACAGATGGAACAGATGGGCATCTACCCGGATGTACTGATCGGGTGTCACGGAGGCGGGAGCAACTTCGGAGGCCTTGTGCTCCCCTTTATTCCTGACAAAATGGACGGCCGTGAGATCGACATAGTGGCGGTTGAGCCCGAGTCTTGCCCCAGCCTCACCAGGGGCAGGCTGGAATATGACTACGGCGATACCACAGGGCTGACGCCGCTCGTGCGCATGTACACCCTGGGACATGATTTCGTACCCCCGGGGATCCACGCGGGAGGACTGCGCTACCACGGTGCTGCGCCTATTGTCAGCCGGCTGGTGGAAGACGGCCTGGTCAGACCAGTCGCCTACAACCAGCTTTCGGTATTTGAGGCAGGCATTATGTTCGCGAGGACAGAGGGGATCATACCGGCTCCTGAGTCAAATCACGCCGTCAGGGCCGCCATTGATGAAGCCTTGAGGTGCAAACAAGAGGGTATACGCAAGACCATACTGTTCAACCTGAGCGGGCACGGTCACTTCGACCTGTCAGCGTATGACGCATACCTCACAGGTAAATTGGAGTGCAACGGAGGGGGCAGCCAGATCTCCACTCCGCCCCAGGTGCCCATCGTCGAGTAGTGGGAATCAACAGGGAGGACCGGCGCTCCGGTCCTCCTTGCCCCTCTTTGAGGGTCTCTCCGCACACGGAGGGCTCTGCGGTCCTCGGCCGGTTGATGCTGCGGTCTATGCATGTGACGTGAAAGCCTCTACCCCCCTCACTGAAACCCTACACACCTTCTCTTCGTCTGACAGCTACGGAAAGAGGACGCCTGTGTCAGTGGCAAATACTGGTTGCCTGTGGTGAAATGTTATGCTAAACTCGATTCGAAAGCGAAAGCGAGAGGGGGTAAAGCCCATGCCGGATGTGTTTCGCCCTATCGCGGAGACGTATGATGCTTGGTATCAGCGCGAACCAGGCCGGGTGATCGATGAAATAGAAAAGGACATGGTGTACCGACTGCTTGAGCCCCGTGAAGGTATTAAGCTGCTCGATGTGGGGTGCGGTACCGGCAACTACGCGCTGGAACTTGCTCGCATGGGGGTGCAGGTGACTGGGGTAGACGTTTCCCGTGCCATGCTCGACGTGGCTGAACGAAAAGCGGGAGCCATGGGTGTGAAGCTGCAGCTGATCCACGGGGACATAAGCAGCATCGACCTTTTGCCTGAGTCATACGACGCCGTGCTGTGTGTGACCGCGCTTGAGTTTTTCGAGGATCCTGCAGGTGTACTGGCGAAGTGCTACAGGTCACTAAAGCCCGGAGGCCGGATGGTGGTGGGCGTGATCGCGGAAGGTCCGTGGGCGGAGTTTTACAGGAAGCGTGCAAAGGAAGACGCCAGTTCAGTATTTAATTACGCTACCTTTTACACTGCGGAAAACCTCCTTCGGCTTCTGCCTGCGGGTCAGACTACGGTACTTTCCGGACTTCGATTCCCGCCTGATATGGAGGACTTCACACGAGAGGCGGCGCTGGCGATGGAAAAAGGCCATCGGCCTCCGGGCTTTATCTGCGTAAGGTGGGTGAAGACGCCATGAAAAACATTTCGTGTCAGATTGCCCTCTATCCACTGAGAAAAGAGTATGCGGATGACGTAAAGGCCGTGCTCAATCAGTTTGATCCGGGCTGCCTCACCGTCCAGGTGGGCATGATGAGCACTTTACTTGTAGGGCCTGAAGACATCGTCTGGCAGAAGGTCAGAGAGCTCTATGAGCTGGGAAAACAGCGCGGCGCAAGGTTTGTGCTCCACGTGTGCTTTTCGGATGCCTGTGTGAAAGATGATGTCTGTGACCTGTAAGATACGGCAGGCCCGCTGATGCTGTGAAGGATTTGATCCCTGAATCGGCGAAGTATCCATGTAACCATAGACTTCGCCTGATCGCTGGCGGCACAGGCGATGCCTATATGGTCTAATGAGGTGTTACTGTGAAACTCTCTCGCATCTTACCCATATGCGCCGCATTCCTTATCGTGATGCTCCTTGCTCATCCTGTCTTTGCCTTTCCAGACGTAAATTCCCACTGGGCGGAGCTCGAGATACGGGCGCTCAACGCCCGCGGCGTAATACGGGGGTTTCAGGACGGCACCTTTCTTCCGGATGTCCCGGTAACTCGCGCGCAGTTTGCCAAGATGCTTGTCTTGGCTCTCGGGTATGCTGACGAGGCCGAACAGCTCGCGCGCGTACCGTCCCGCTTCGTCGACCTTGGTCAGCACTGGGCGCTTGGGTACATGGAGATCGGTTACGACCTCGGCCTATTCATGGGATACGGCGACGGGAGAATGAGACCTGATAACCCTATCTCCCGCGCCGAGCTCGTTGCCGTCGTTATCAGGGCAATGAAACTGGAAAACCAGGTGAAGTCCAACCCACAATCGCAGTTCGCTGACTTCCTTGACGTTCCCGCCTGGGCGAGAGGCTACGTTGCGCTCGCGCAGGAAAGGGGAGTGGTTTCTGGGTTTCCCGACGGTACCTTCCGGCCATTCGAACATACCACAAGAGCGGAAGCCGCCGTGATTATTATGCGGTTTTTGCGAAGCAGGGGATTGTGGGCCGATGCGTACGGGGTGATTACGGGTATCCAGGGTAGCCGCGTGACCATCCGCAACGGAGGGACATCGGAGACGATCACGCTATCTCCCCGAACTACCGTATTCAGGAATGGTAAGCAAGCCTCCATGTTCGGACTCAAGCTGTTCGATGAGCTATTTGTGGTGTTTGGATCAGGCGGCACCGTAGAGTTCATCGAGGCCGTGTTCCTTGACGAGATGGGCAGGGTCCGTCAGGTGGACTGGCAGAATCGCGCGCTGGTGTTCCTGCCAGTCGGCTCTGTTACCGACAAGACCATTACACTATCTGACAGCACGCAAGTGTTCAAAAACGGAAGGTCGGCCAGGATCACTGACATTCAGGTCGGTGACAGGCTTTATGTAGTCTACAGCAGTTTTGACAGGTCCGTGCGGTACGTGGACGCCACGCGGTTTGAGTATACCGGTACCATCACGCAGGTGAGCAGCATCGAAGGCACGCTGCTCATTCAGATGGTGGACGGCCAGTCCAGAAAATGGCCCGTATTATCCGATGCGCTCCTGTTCCTGAACGGAAAGCCCGTCCCGCTCGCGAGCCTTGCGCCCGGCGATGTGGTTAGCTTCGCTACGGTACAGAATAACCAGATCACCTACCTGGAGGCCGAGAGATGAAGGTGCGCGCTCTGCTTGTCCGCCGATATATAGGGATTTTGCTCGTGCTGCTTCTCGCCGCCTGGACATGGCCTGCTGTGGCGGAGACAGTGAGCGCGGATACAGTCAGGATCTCCACTGTCCCCGGAGCGGTGGCGGCTCTCTGTGGGATCATCCACGATTCAGGGGGCGAGGTGCTCTTTTCCCGCGACCGGGTGAACTACCTCATAGCACGGGTCCCTCGTTCGCTGGTAGCTTACCTGCAGGACCATCCCCTGGTGCGGTCGATGGCTCAAGGCGAAGGAAGCGTGACTCTGAGCGCCTACCGAAAGAGCGCTTACGACAGCGCGCTGCATAAATCCAACCTGAGCGCCGTACGTGCGGATCAGCTGGCGGAGAAGACCGGTTCAACCGGGAAAGGCGTCACCATTGCCATACTCGATACCGGGATCGACCCCGCGCACCCCGACCTCCGGAGGACTGCAGACGCCCGCAGGAAGATCGTGGACTGGGTGGACTTTAGCGGGGAAGGCGAGGTAGATACAAGAAGGGTGGGGTTGCCGCGCTCGGGGGTTCTAACCACCATCTACGGCGACGTGCGGGTAGGCTCTATCCAGAGCAAAAGCGGCAGGTTCCATTACGGTGTGCTCCGGGAATCAGGCCTTGACCCCTCAGGATACATCGGGCAGGACTTGAACCGAAATGGCTCAACCAGGGATCAGTTCTTCGTGCTGGTAGTCGATTCGACCTACGCCGGCATCTATGACCGCGTGTACGTTGATACAAACGGCAACATGGATATGACTGATGAGATTGCCCTCGGCCCGTTCAGGCAGACAGGAAGGTTCGGCTATTTCGGCAAGGATGACCCTGCTACAGAGGTGGAGGAGCGGATCCCGTTTGTAGTCGCGGACATCGCGCCTGACGGTTCCACGGTCACACTGGGGTTTGACGGCAACGGGCACGGAACCCACGTGGCGGGCATCGCTGCAGCGTGGGGCGAAGACAGCGGCATGAGGGGAGTCGCGCCCGACGCGCAGCTTGTGTCCATCAAGGCGCTCAGCTCTTCGGGTGACGGCTCCTGGCAGCGCCTGGCCCAGGCCATGGTCTACGCAGCCGAGCATGGAGCTGATATTGTGAGCATTAGTGTGGGCGGCTCATACTACGACAGCGCCGGAATCCCGGGGCCTGAGGCAAACCTCAAGGAAGACCTGGGGCGAGAGTACGGTGTGCTGTTCGTCACTGCCGCAGGCAATACGGGACCTGGGCTCGGGTCGGCCTTTACCCCAGGCGACAGATGGTTCTCCGTATCTGTAGGCGCGTATGCCACTCCGGATGTGGTTTACAAGGAGTACTCCTATGAGCTGTCCTACCCGGTCATCTGGCATTTCAGCGCAGTGGGCCCGAGGCCCGATGGGAGCTTGAGCCCCGAGCTGATCGCGCCCGGACTTGCGCTGTCAACAGTTCCCTACTGGGATTCGCCTCTTGGATACAGCGTGTTTGAGGGGACATCCATGTCCGTCCCTTACGTGGCCGGCACGGCTGCCCTGATGGGGCAGCTGGCCGGGGGCGTTAACCCCAGGGCCATGAAACGGGCGTTTGAAAGCTCGGCAGTCCCTCTTCCCGGAGCCCTTCTACTTGAGCAGGGCCACGGCGTGCTCGATGCGGTACGGGCGTGGGAGCACCTCGCCCAGTCCCTCCAGGGGCCGGAGATCAGAACCATACTCTACTCCAGGGATGATTACCACGAAGGCGGGATCTACTCCCGCGGTTATCTCACAGGCTCAAAGAACATTTACGTTGCGAACTTCTCACCGAATACGTTAAGACTTGAGTTCGCGAACTTGCCACCGTGGTTGTCCATTGACAGGCGGGTGATGACACTGCCTCCCGTACAAGAGGGGCGGCTCCAAGTGAGGATGAACCCTCCGCTCGTACCGGGGGTATACAGCGCCTTGATCCGGGCAAAGGACCCGTCCACACCTGGAGACGTGTTGAGGTTCCCCACAACTACCGTGGTGTCTCACGAGATGTCCCATCTTAACCTGTGGGGGGTGGCTGTTAACGGGGACTTGGACGCGGGCAGGTTTGCCCGGGAGTTCTTCAAGGTACCCCCGGGTGCCAGAGAGATCACGGTCTCTCTGCGTGTCCCCAGGGACGGTCAGGGCCGGCCGGCTGGACGTGCCAAACTCTATCTGTTTTCGCCTGCTGGAAGACTGGTGGCGCACACGCCTTTTGTAGGGCTGGGCGCGGACTTTGACAGCCAGACCCTCTCGATCACGTTACCGGAAGCAGGTGTATGGGAGGCAGTCGTGGAGTCCGCTCCGTCCCTGTCACTATATAACAGGACGTTCACGTCGTACCAGCTCCGTGTGAGGGCACGAGGCGTATTCTTCGACACGCCCGAGGTAACGAAATCGCTGGCTTCCGGTTCTTCCGGGACTATCGAACACCGGGTAACCATTACGAACTATGCCGGGCAGCTGACCACGCGGCTCGTGCCTTTGGGCCTGTCAAAGAACAGGCTGGCTGAGAAGACAGAGACCCTCGTGATCACCCAGAGGGAAGCGACTATGCAGAACCTTCCACAAGTACCTACTGGGGCTGGCTACCTGAGGGTGTCCGTGGGGAGCCCAGGGGACGGCCAGACGGACCTGGACCTCTACCTGTACAAATACGATCGCGACTCCCGCGAGTGGAGAGAAGTGGCCAAGTCCGCACAAAGGGGGAGGTCATCCGAGGTTATCGAGATGCTCCAGCCTGAACCCGGGCAGTACGTGGCATATGTTGAAGGATATAACATGGTGGCGTCCGCCACCACCTTCGAGTTTTCGTACCTTGTCGCTACGGACGACGGCTCGGTGAAGGTAACCGGCGGACAGGGAACCCTCCAGGAAGGCGAAACCTACAAGGCTGACCTGAGTGTGACTGTTCCGGCTGCCGACGGTACGTACTACGGGGCAATCCTGGTGTGGGATGTTGAAGGCGCACGAAGCGTGGGTTTTCTCCCGCTCACGTTCGAAAGGGGCCGCGCAGAACTGGCAATCTCGGTATTCCCTGGCGTTCTCGAACCGGGGGCGAGCAACAGAGTAGAGATTACCGTACGGGAAAAACATACGAAGAGACCAGTATCAACAACACTATTGGTGAACGGGGTGCTTTATGAGGTATCTGACGGCAGGACGTACCTTGAGCTGGTGGGGACGGGCGAGGAATACCGGTTGGTAATACGGGTTCACGACACACGGTTTGCTTCCACCGAGCACGTATTCACGCTCAGGCCGTCCGGCCACGTGCTGCCCGCGCCCGGTGTTTCAGCAAACAAGACACTGACAAACCTGCACAACAAGCTGATCTGGCAGGCGGGTGGGCAGACCCCGTGAAACTGGAGGGCTAAAGTAATGATAGAGGCAATGATCAGGGTAAGGATCGGTTCTGGAGACGTGCACTACGCCGGAAACCTGGTCGCAGGCGCGAAGGTGCTTTCGTTGTTCGGTGATGTGGCTACCGAGCTCCTCATCAGGCATGACGGCGATGAAGGACTGCTCGCCGCATATGACAGCGTGGAGTTCCTGGCCCCGGTGTATGGAGGAGACTACCTCGAGATCAAGGGATGGATCGAGCGCGTGGAGAATACTTCGAGGAAGATGCGGTTTGAGGCCTGGAAGGTGATCAGCTCTTTAAACGACCCCGAGCAGCCTTCCGCCGCGGAAGTGCTAAAGACCCCCATCCTGGTAGCGAGGGCCAGCGGCACGTGCGTGGTTCCAAAGAAACGCCAAAGATACAATAGATGAGGTGGATTACCGTTGGACAAGATCATAATAACAGCTGCGATGGTAGGCGCGGAAGTGACGCGGGAGGATAACCCCGCCCTTCCCATTACTCCCGAGGAAATAGGCGAAGCCGCGGCAGAATGCGTGAAAGCGGGCGCTGCCGTCATCCATCTGCACGTACGGGACGAAAAAGGAAAACCCACCCAGGATAAGGAAGTCTTCCGCAGGGCCATGGAGGAGATCCGGCGTCGGACTGATGCCGTCATCCAGGTATCAACAGGCGGCGCCGTAGGCATGACTGCCGAGGAGAGGGCCGCCCCGCTCTCGCTAATGCCGGAGATGTGCACGCTGACTACGGGCACAGTGAACTTCGGCAATGATGTGTTTTTCAACTCCCCCGAGTACATCGAGTTCTTTGCCAGTGAGATAAAGAAATACGGGGTGAGACCCGAGATCGAAGTGTTCGACGTGGGGATGATCGATAGCGCTCTGAGGCTTGTGAAGAGGGGTTTGCTTTCAATGCCCCTGCATTTTGATTTCGTCATGGGAGTTCCGGGGGGGATTCCGGGCACCCCGAAGCACCTTTTGCACCTGGTCGAGTCCATTCCGGCCGGGTCGACTTGGACCGTGGCTGGTATCGGCAGGACTGAACTGCCGCTTGGGGTAATGGCTATCGTGATGGGCGGTCATGTCAGGGTTGGGTTCGAGGACAACATTTTCTACTCACGGGGCGTCCTGGCTGAAAGCAACGCACAGCTTGTCGCCCGGATCGCAAGGATTGCGAGAGAGTGCGGCAGGGAGCCAGCCACTCCGGATGAAGCCAGGTCAATCCTCGGTATTAGAAGGAGCGAGCGACAGTGAAGCTGTTTATTGACACCGCAAACATCGAGGAAATACGGGAAGCCGCATCGTGGGGCGTGATCTCCGGGGTTACCACCAACCCAAGCCTCATCGCCAGGGAGGGCAGGGATTTTCACCAGGTGGTGGCAGAGATCACTCAGATCGTCCCCGGACCTGTTAGCGCGGAAGTTCTGGCTGATGATGCCAACGGCATGGTCAAGGAGGCCGAGACGCTTGCGGAGATCGATGAAAACGTGGTGATCAAACTGCCCATGACGACTGAAGGGTTGAAGGCCGCGAGCCAGCTTCGGAAGATGGGGATAAGGACCAACGTCACGCTAGTGTTTTCTCCTGCCCAGGCGCTCCTTGCAGCCCTTTCCGGTGCGACTTACGTCAGCCCGTTCGTGGGGCGGCTTGACGACGTGGGCAGTGACGGGCTGCAAGTCGTAAGGGACAGCGTCGCTATCTTTGAGACTCATCAGCTTCAGACACGGATCATCGCCGCGAGCATCAGGCATCCCATGCATGTGGTTGAGGCCGCTCTGGCCGGCGCGCACATCGCTACCGTTCCCTATTCAGTCCTTCTGCAGATGTTCCGTCATCCGCTGACGGATACCGGGATCCAGCGCTTCAAGAAGGATTGGGCTTCGGTTTTTGTAAAACAGTAATCCGACCTCGTGTAGCCGCTTTTGCAGGATCAGCGCTGTCAGAGTCAACTCTGTTCACCTTAAGGCTTGACGAAAAGCCATCGAGATCATAGAATTCACTTGGCAGGGGATCTCTTACCTGCTTTGTCCGCGGGGGGCCTTCGCGCGGATTGCTTCGAGGGCTCCCGGACCAGCTCGCCCAAAGGCTACTTCGACCATAGGATTTCTGTATTGACCCCGTTGTCTCTGTATGGTGTTCCCTCATCTCTGTTGTTTTGCGGCTCACTGTGGCCGGATGAGCTCCATGCATTAGCCAGGGCATGGAATACAACGGCTGGGGTTTGGTAACAATTAGAAAGAACTCTTCGACTTTATATCTCACCTGTTTCTCTGCTATTCTTTCATTTTCGCAAGCCAGTCATATTGAGGAGCGTGAATTTCTTGACCATTGGCGAACTGGAGCAAATGACCCTGTCGGAGCTTTATAAACTTGCCCGTGAACTTAACATTTCAGGCTACAGCAGCTTACGAAAGAAAGAACTCATATTCGAAATCATCAAAGCCAGGACGGAAAAAGACGGGCTGATGTTCGCTCAGGGCCTGCTCGACATCATGGACGAAGGGTACGGGTTTCTCCGCCCTGTTCACTACACCCCGAGCCGGGAGGACATCTACGTATCCCCGTCCCAGATCCGCAGGTTTGACCTAAGAACAGGCGACGTCATCTCGGGCCAGGTGCGCCACCCCAAGGATAACGAGCGATACTTCGCCCTGTTGCGGGTGGAGGCGGTGAACGGTCAAAACCCCGAGACAGCCAAGGAAAGACTTCACTTCGACGGACTCACACCTATTTTTCCCAACCGCAGGTTGAAACTGGAGGCAGCCAAGGGGGACATCGCGTGCAGGCTCATCGACCTCATTGCCCCTGTCGGCTGCGGCCAGAGAGGCCTCATCGTCGCCCCGCCCAAAGCAGGTAAAACAGTACTCCTCAAGCAGATCGCAAACGCCATCTCCAACAACTATCCCGATGTGCACATCATGGTGCTGCTTGTAGACGAGCGTCCCGAAGAAGTCACCGACATGCAGCGTTCGGTGAAGGGAGACGTGATCGCCTCAACATTTGACGAGGTGCCCGAGAACCACGTTAAAGTGGCGGAAATGGTGCTTGAGAGGGCCAAGAGGCTCGTAGAACACAAAATGGACGTGGTTATCCTACTGGACAGCATCACAAGGCTCGCCCGCGCATATAACCTGGTGGTTCCTCCGAGCGGCAGGACGCTGTCCGGCGGCATGGACCCCACGGCTTTCCACAAACCCAAGCGTTTTTTTGGCGCTGCCCGGAACATCGAGGAAGGCGGAAGTCTCACCATCCTGGCCACCGCGCTCATCGACACCGGTTCCAGGATGGACGATGTGATCTATGAGGAGTTCAAGGGTACGGGTAATATGGAACTCCACCTTGACCGCAAGCTCGCGGAACGGCGCGTGTTCCCCGCCATCGACGTAAAACGCTCGGGCACAAGGAAAGAGGAACTGCTGCTTTCTCCCGAGGAGATGGAGAGCATCTGGGCGTTCAGGAAGGTCACCAACAACATGGGCAACACCGAGGTCGCCGAGCTGCTTATTGAGCGGTTGAAGAAAACCAGATCTAATAAGGAATTCTTGCAGAGCATATTTAAAGAGCTGCAGGCTATGGGGGATAAGCGGAACGGCTTTTGAGGGGTCAGGGCGTTTATAATACAAAAGTTGGCTATGTTACCAGCATGAGGTTATTTGTTGCTTTGCCTGGTGCACTGTGATATAATAACTAGCGTGCGATCTTGGGGTTGTCCTAAAGGGGTGAAAACAACAGTGAAGGCCAAGATTCATCCAAAATATGAAAAGACCACCATCAGCTGTGCCTGTGGGGCGGTATACCATGTGGGGTCTACAAAAAAGAACCTGAAGGTAGAGATCTGCGCCAAATGCCATCCTTATTTCACAGGTGTTCAGAAGATTATAGATACCGGCGGCCGCGTGGAGAAGTTCAGGAAGAAGTACGGCATGGAATAGGGAAAGACTACATTAAAGGCAACGGCAGAGCCCACGGGCTCTGCCTTTTGCAGATCGGAGGATAGTCTTGCCAGATAAGGTGATTTATGGCGGACAGGCGGTGATCGAGGGTGTGATGATGCGCGGGCCGAATAAGGTTGCCGTAGCAATAAGGTTGCCCGATGGCCGCATAACCACACGCCTGCAGCACGCTGTCTCATGGGTACAAAAACATGCCGCGCTTGGCCTCGCATTCATTCGAGGGCCGGTTTCCCTTGTGGAGATGGTCGTGCTGGGGATAGATGCCCTGCTTTATTCGGCACAGGAAGGGCTGGGAGAGGAACAGCTCAGCCGGACCCAGACTATACTGACCGTCGCCGGAGCACTGGTGTTCTCAGTGCTGGCATTCATAGTGGGGCCCACCTTCGTCGTTGACTTCCTGCGGCGTGCGCTTGATACCTCAAGCGTCGTCTTGAATATCCTAGAAGGTGTGGTCCGCATCTTTATACTCGTGGCATATATCGCAGCCATATCGCTCTCGCCCGAGGTAAAGCGAGTACTTGAGTACCACGGAGCAGAACATAAGGTGATCAACGCATACGAGCACGGGGCCACCCTGGATCCGGTGTCGGTTTCAGGGTACCCCCGTTTTCACCCGCGCTGCGGGACAAGTTTTCTTTTTATGGTTGCGTTCATCAGCGTGCTCTTGTTCTCCACCTTCGGGTGGCCGGGAATCTTCCAGCGGGTGCTGCTCCGGCTAGGGCTGCTCCCGGTCGTTGCGGCGCTCTCGTATGAAATCATTCGCCTTGCGGGGAGACGCGCAGGCACGTTCGCCAAGGTCGTCACGCTCCCGGGTGTCTGGATACAGCGACTCACCACCCGCGAGCCCGATATTTCACAGATTGAAGTCGCTCTCGAAGCCTTCAAGAACGTAGCGGGGGGCTTTGAACATGCTGGATAAACTTGAATCAATAAAGAAACGGTATCTTGAGCTCTCGGAGAAGATGGCAGACCCCCAGATGTTATCGAGCAGCCAGTGGCCGGCGATGGCGAAGGAACACGCCGCTCTGTCGGAGATGGTGACCAAATATGATGAGTATACGAAAGTGGTTAAAGAGATGGAGGATACGGAGGCACTCCTCAAAGACAGGATCGACGACCCCGAGTTCAGGGCCATGGTGGTGGCGGAACTAGAAGCTCTTGAGATTAGGCAGAAGAAGCTCGAAGAGGAACTGCGGGCGCTCTTGCTTCCGAGGGACCCCAATGACGAAAAGAACGTGATAGTGGAAATCCGGGCGGGTACGGGCGGCGATGAGGCAGCGCTGTTCGCAGCCGATCTGTACAGGATGTACACGCGTTACGCCGAGCTGCACAACTGGCGCACAGAGGTGCTTTCCTCAAACCCCACTGACATCGGCGGGTTTAAGGAGATCATTTTCGTTGTGGAAGGCAGGGGAGCGTACAGCCGGCTGAAATACGAGAGCGGGGTGCACCGGGTGCAGCGGATCCCTGTCACCGAATCAGGTGGCAGGATACACACTTCAGCCGCTACAGTGGCTGTGCTGCCGGAAGCAGAGGAAGTGGATATCGAGATCGACCCTGACGACCTGAGAATCGACACGTTCTGCTCGAGCGGTCCCGGAGGGCAGAGCGTCAATACCACCTACTCCGCGGTGCGCATAACCCACATCCCAACCGGGCTGGTCGTATCCTGCCAGGACGAAAAGTCGCAGCATAAGAATAAGGACAAGGCGATGCGAGTGCTCCGTGCGAGGCTGCTTGCGCTGGCCGAGGAAAAGCAAAGGCAGGAACTGTCCGACGTGCGGAAGTCGCAGGTAGGAACAGGAGACCGTTCAGAGCGGATCCGCACTTATAACTTCCCGCAGGGGCGCGTGACGGACCACCGCATCGGCCTTACCATACACAGGCTCGACGAATTCTTAGACGGCGATATCGACCAGATCGTTGACCAGCTGATCATGTCGGACCGAGAGCGCAAGTTGGAAGAGGCGAGTGTCTCTTGACTCTAATTGAGGCATATACCGAGGCTTGCGGTTTCCTGTCCGGGCACGGGATCCAAAGCGCCGCACTGGATGCAGGGCTACTCGTAGCGAAGGCGGCCGGCGTCTCGAGGTACCACATATACACCCATCCGGAGGAAGAGATGGACGCGCCTGCGCTTGAAAGGCTGCGGATGGATATCAGGCGTCGCGCTGCGGGGTTGCCTATCGCGTACCTGACGGGCATCCGGGAGTTTATGTCGCTTGAATTTCGAGTAAACGAAAGTGTGCTCATCCCGAGGCCCGAAACGGAAATACTGGTAGAGACGATGCTGTCCGAGCTCGGGCGGGGAGCGCTAGTGGTTGACGTAGGCACAGGAAGCGGTTGCGTCGCCGTTTCCCTTGCTGTGCTGCGCCCCGACGTACGCGTGCTGGCGGTGGATATTTCTGAACCCGCCTTGAAGACGGCCGAGGAAAACGTGGTGTTGCACGGGGTGAGCGAACGGGTTGCCGTGCTTCTGTCAGACCTTTTGTCAGGCGTGTCCTATGACGAAGGGTTTGACGCGGTGGCGGCCAACCTCCCGTATATCCCCACGGGGGAGATGGAGCGCCTGCCCGCCGGTGTACAGTATGAGCCTGCTCTGGCGCTAGACGGGGGTCCGGACGGCCTGTCGCTCATACGGAGGCTTTTGCCCCAGGCGTACCGCTGCTTAAAACCTGGAGGCCGCGTGTACCTCGAAGTGGGCGCAAGTCAGGCAGAGAGCGTGATTCTCCTCGCCGGGGAGATGGGATTTACTGAACCCCGGTCCATTATGGATCTCCAGGGAATTGAGAGGGTAGTGTGTTGCAGGAAAACACTACGGTAACAAAGCTTCTTAAAGTCGACCGTGACATGCCCGATCCCGGGGCTATCCGTGAAGCCGCATCCGTCATTCAAAGCGGCGGGCTGGTCGCGTTTCCTACCGAAACCGTGTACGGACTAGGGGCGAACGGCCTTTATCCGCCTGCTGTCAGGAAGATATTCGAGGTGAAGGGGCGGCCGCAGGATAACCCCCTAATATTACACGTGAGCAGCCGGCAGCAGGCGCGCGAGCTGTCGGAGGGTCTGAGTGATATGGCAACGACACTGATCGATAAGTTCTGGCCAGGACCCCTCACAGTAGTCGCTAAGAAGCATCCGTCCATTCCAGTAGAGGTGACTGCCGGGCACCCCACGGTGGCGCTCCGGATGCCGGACTGCCCGGTGGCGCTTGCACTGATATCCGCATCCGGTGTACCCATCGCGGCACCAAGCGCCAACACTTCGGGGAGACCAAGCCCCGTGACGGCCCAGCAGGTTTTGGAGGATTTAGGTGGCAGGATCGGATGTGTGCTGGACGCTGGCCCCACGGGTATAGGCGTTGAATCCACTGTTATCGATACGACAGGACAGGTGTGCGTGATACTGCGGCCCGGGGGGGTCACACGGGAGCAGTTAGAGCAGGTGCTGGGAGCCGGGCGGGTAAGGCACTTCCTGGAGGGGGACAGGCTGGCCTCACCTGGTATGAAGCATACCCACTATGCACCCAGGTCGGAGATGTGGGTGGTGGAGGGCGACACGGACGCCGTCGTGCGTGAGATCAAAAGGCTCTCGGAAGAGCGCAGGCGGGGCGGGCACCGCGTGGGGATCCTGGCGACGAATCAGACCAGGCAGCATTATACCGCAGACGTTGTGCTGTCGCTGGGGGACAGGGATGACCTTTCCGAGATCGCACGAAACCTCTATACCTGCCTTCGCCAGTTTGATTCACACAAGATCAACGTCATACTGGCTGAAGGGTTCCCGCGCGAGGGGCTCGGCGAGGCGATTTGCGACCGCCTGCACAGGGCTTCGGGGGGCAGGGTGCTGCAAGCAGGGGAGGATCTATCATGAAAGTGTTGTTGGTTTGTACGGGCAACACGTGCAGGAGCAGCATGGCCCGGGTTATCTTCGAAAAGCTCGCCGAGGAGATGGGACTTCACGAAGTGCACGTGAGCTCTGCCGGCACTGCCGCGGTGCCGGGCCAGCCCGCTTCGGACAATGCAATGCTGGTCGCCAGGGAGATGGGGCTTGACCTCACCGCGCACACTGCCACGCAGCTTACCCCGGAAATGGTGAAGGAAGCAGACCTCGTGCTCGTCATGACCCGCTCTCACCTGAACCAGGTGCGGGCCATGGCTCCGGAAGCCCAGGGAAGAGTGCGCATGCTTTCTTCCGGAGATGACATAGCAGATCCTTTTGGGCGAGACCTTGAGGCATACCGTGTTGTCGCACGGCAAATACAGGAGGCGTCAAAAAAAGTGATTGAAGAGTTGCTGCAGGGAAGGTCGGACTCGGAGAAGAATACTAACGCAGGTCTGGACAAGGCCCGGACATGCGTGGCCATCGGCAGCGACCACGGGGGATTTGAACTGAAACAGCTGTTGAAAGAGGAGATAGAGGCGCTGGGGTATGACGTCTTGGACATGGGCGTGCACTCTCACGAGCCCGCGGACTATCCAGATATAGCCCTCGCCGTGTCAAAAAGCGTCCAGTCGGGACAGGCCTCTCTCGGCGTGCTGGTATGCGGCACCGGCGTAGGTATGAGCATCACCGCTAACAAGGTGCGCGGAATCAGGGCGGCTCTCTGTCACGATACATATTCCGCAAGGATGTCACGGGAGCACAATGATGCGAACGTGCTGGCCATGGGCGCGAGGGTCATAGGCCCGGAACTGGCCCGCGAGGTACTTCGGGCATGGCTTTCTGGGAAGTTTACCGGGGGCAGGCACCAGCGCCGTGTGGATAAGATCGGGAACGTAGAGAGCGGGTGCTGAAACAGCGATGGAGTTCATTGGCCCAAATCAAGTTGTAAAAGATGTAAAAGAAGCGGCGGAAGCTTTGTTCGCGGCAGCTGATTTAAGACCGGGCAGCTTGCTTGTCCTCGGTTGTTCCACCAGCGAGATCCAGGGGAAAAAGATCGGCTCAGCAGGCTCACTGGAGTATGCGCGCGCGGTGCTTGAGCCGCTGCTCGACGTCTGCAGGGCGCACAGTGTCTACCTTGCGGTACAAGGCTGCGAGCATATTAACAGGGCGCTGGTAGTGGAGAGAGAAGCTCAGGAGAAATATGGACTGGTGGAGGTTACCGTATTGCCGGTTCCCCACGCGGGAGGCGCAACTGCCGCTTGTGCCATGTCCATGTTCAAGGACCCTGTGGTGGTGGAGTCGATCTCTGCGCACGCGGGCATAGACATCGGGGACACCCTGATCGGCATGCACTTGCGGCCGGTTGCGGTGCCGGTCCGGATAGCGAAAAAACGTATCGGAGAGGCCAACCTCGTGCTGGCTCGTACCAGGCCAAGGCTGATCGGCGGACACAGGGCCGTCTACGGCCCTGTCAGAGAGAAGTAAGGAAGGGGGCTTACGATGTCACAGGTAATCGTATTGGATCATCCCCTCATCCAGCACAAGCTGGCCTTCATTAGGGATAAGAACACTGGCGTGAAGGAGTTCAGGGAGATGGTCGAGGAAGTGGCCATGCTCATGGCGTACGAGGTCACGCGCGACCTCCCTCGGGAGGCGGTCAGTGTTGAGACTCCCCTGGCTACCGCGACCTGCCACATGGTGGCGGGCAAGAAGCTGGCCGTGGTAGCCATTCTGAGGGCGGGGCTTGCCATGGCGGAAGGGATACTAAAGCTCATCCCCGCTGCGAAAGTAGGGCATATCGGGCTTTACCGGGACCCTGATACCTTAAAGCCCCACGACTACTACTGCAAGCTTCCTCATGACCTGTCTGAGAGGGACGTAATACTCGTGGACCCCATGCTGGCGACCGGAGGCTCAGTAAACCGCGCCATAGAGTTTCTAAAAGACAGGGGCGCAAGGACCATCAAGGTGGTATCGCTGCTGGCGGCGCCGGAAGGCATAAAAGCAGTGCACTCGCGCAATCCTGACGTCCAGATATTTGTCGCCGCGGTGGACTCTCACCTCAATTCACACGGCTATATCGTACCGGGTCTTGGCGATGCAGGGGACAGGCTGTACGGCACGAAGTAACTACCGGAGGTTAAATGGATGGACAGACCCAGCTGGGACCAGTATTTTATTGAAGTCGCAGAAGTCGTGGCAAAAAGATCCACGTGTCTCAGGCGAATGGTGGGCGCGGTGATCGTTAAGGATAAGCGGATCCTCTCTACCGGGTACAACGGGGCACCGAGCGGTCTGCCTCATTGCCTTGACGTCGGGTGCCTGAGGGAAAAGATGAAGATCCCATCGGGTGAGCGGCAGGAACTCTGCAGGGGGCTTCACGCTGAACAAAACGCCATTATCCAGGCGTCACTGTACGGGTTCAGCGTACAGGGAGCAACTATTTACTGCACCCTGGAACCGTGCATAACGTGCTCGAAAATGATCATCAACGCCGGTATCCGCCGCGTGGTATACGTCGAGAGGTACCCGGACCCCCTGGCCAGCCGCATGTTGGAGGAGGCGGGAGTGGTTACGTGCTGGTACGGAAGGGGAGCCGTGGATGGAGCAAAAGACCAAGACGATATCTTTGCCCAGGCTGAATAACTTAAGCCCAACGCTGGAGGGGACCGCTCTGAAACTGATGGAAGAGGCCGGAGAACTCGGAGCGGCCATAAGCAGGTACAAGGATGCGGAAGGGCCTGAGCGGGAACTTTTGCGCCGGGTTGTCTGTCGAGAATTATTGGACGTGGCCCAGACTGCCATCACCATGATGTTTGTACTCGAAGAAGAGCACGGAATAGACGTTCAAGAGGTGCTTTCAGAGCACATCGCCAAATTGATCCGGAAGGGATACATCAAGATCAAAGGTTCATAAGTTGACGTAACACCGGGCAGGAAGTAGAATGGTTCCGAGGAGGCCGTACGGTATATGTATATGCTCGCGTTTTTTATCGCCCTGGTTATTTCGCTTTGTATTACTCCCCTTGTACGCAGAATCGCCCTTCGTATTGGGGCCGTCGTCCTGCCAAATGAACGAAGCGTTCACACAACCCCCACGCCGCACCTGGGCGGCGTAGCCATATTTCTCGCGTTCAGCCTCGTCGCGCTGTTCGGCGCAGGTTCAGCTGAGAGCTACGTGGGCGGCATCGTGGCGGGCGGGTTACTGATGCTGCTTCTTGGACTCTGGGATGACTTCGCCGTGCTGAAGGCCCGTACCAAGTTCATCGGGCAGGTCGTCATCGCGCTCATCTCCGTGCTCGTTTTTGACATACGGATCGAGTTCATCACCAATCCCTTCGGAGGCTTCGGCCACGTTATAGAGCTTGGAGCCTGGGGCGTGCCGCTGTCGGTCGCCTGGATCGTCGCAGTGGTCAACGTGGTAAACCTGATAGACGGTCTTGACGGCCTGGCAGCAGGGATCGCCAGCATCGCGGCTTTTACGCTCCTGTTTGCTGCGCTTCAGCTGGGCAATTCGGCCGTGGTGTTGCTCACGGCAGCGCTGGCCGGGAGCGCCCTGGGTTTTCTGCCCTACAACTTTAACCCCGCAAAGATCTTTATGGGAGACGGAGGTTCCCATTTCATCGGGTTTGCACTCGCCTCTCTGTCAGCCCAGGGGCTTTTAAAGAGCGCCACCACTATCGCGCTGGTTGTACCGCTGCTCGCTCTGGCGCTACCCATATTCGACACGTCTTTTGCCATAGTGAGGCGGTTCGCGCAGGGTCGCCCCATATCTCAAGCAGACCGGGGCCATCTCCACCATCGCCTGCTCGACCGGGGGTTGAGCCAGAGGAAAGTGGTACTGATTATGTACCTTATCAGCGCGTACCTCGGTCTTGGCGCGGTGCTCGTAGCCGGCGCCTCGTCTGTTAACGCAGCCATTATACTCGTGCTCTCGCTCAGTTCCGTACTCATCCTCGGAATGAAAACAGGTGTGCTGAACATCCGTGAAAAGGATGCAGGGGGGCAATGACGGTGTCCTACCGCCGCTGCCGGCCTGACAACGTTTGAAAGGAAGGGAGGATTCCGGCAATTTCCCGGGAAATATCGGGAGATTTGCGTGGTCATGCCGAGTGGTGCTTAAGATCACCGCAATTTTCGGGGTACGTCCTGAAGCGATAAAAATGGCACCGGTTATAAAGGCGTTCAGAGAACACCCTGACCGGTTCAGCCTTAAAGTACTGGTCACGGCACAGCACCGCGAGATGCTGGATCAGGTGCTCGAACACTTCCGCATCGTGCCAGACTGGGACTTGGACATCATGACGCCCAGACAGACGCTCACGCAGACTACGACCCGTGCCCTCGAGGGCATAGAGCGGGTGCTGGTGGCCCACCGCCCCGATCTTGTGCTGGTTCATGGCGACGTGGCGACCACAGTCGCCGGCGCGCTCGCAGCGTATTACCAGAAGATACCTGTCGGACACGTGGAGGCAGGTCTTCGCACGGGAGATAAGTACGCGCCTTTCCCTGAGGAGATGTGCCGCCGGTTAACAGATGCGCTGTCCGACCTTCACTTCGCGCCGACCACGTGGGCGCGGGATAACCTGCTAAGGGAAGGTATCGACCCGAAGGGCATTTTTGTTACCGGGAATACTGCCATAGACGCGCTGCTTCTCACCGTGGACAGCGGCTACCGGTTCAGCACGGTGGGACATGTGCTCGACCGGGAGCGCCGGCTTATCGTAGTGGATGTCCACAGGAGGGAGAACTTCGGCCCGGGCATACGCAACGTATGCGAGGCGGTGGCGGAAGCGGCTTCGCGACGTCCCGACATTTACTTCATATTCTCAGTCCACAGAAACCCCGAGGTGGAGGAGATCGCCCGCACCGTGCTTTCGTCCGTACCACGGGTACACCTTTTTGAGCCCCTCCCGTACCCTGAGTGGGCGAACCTCCTGTCACGCGCTTACCTAATCCTTACCGACTCGGGCGGGCTCCAGGAAGAAGCGCCTTCGCTCGGAACTCCCGTCTTGCTCTGCAGAGAGACCACCGAAAGGCCCGAGGCGATTCAGGCGGGAACCGTGCGCATGGTCGGCACCGACAAGCAGCGCATCCTGGCCACCCTTAACCTGCTGCTTGATTCCCCTGAGGAGTATGACCGGATGTCCAGGGCGTCCAATCCCTACGGCGACGGTAACGCATCCTGGCGAATCGTCAAGGCCGTAGCCAACCGCTTTGGATTAGGCCTTGAGTCTGAGCGGTAACACTCCTTCTGACTTTTTTGCTCCCCGAGAGCAAAGGCAGAAAAAACCTGCTTCCTTCCAAGTCCGGCCGGTGTTACAATGGACTTAGAGAAATACTTCACAAACGGCTACCCCAAGAAGGTGATCAATTGATTGAGATATCAGTCTGCTTTGGAAGCTCGTGTTACCTGAGGGGTTCTGCCCGGGTTGTGTCGGCAATCCAGTCATATCTCGCCGCCGAGGGTATAGAAGCCAGCGTGACGCTGAAAGGCAGTTTCTGCCTTGACAAGTGTACCGACGGCGTGACCGTGCAGGCGCGCGGGAGAGTGTTTACACGCGTAACGCCCGAGACCGTGAATGATGTCCTCCGGGAGGTATTTGCTGATGGAGCCGTTGATCACGACCATAGAAGCTCGGTGTAGGGATTGTTACCGCTGTGTCCGGGCCTGCCCTGTGAAGGCCATCAGGATACGAGCTGGTCCTGGCGGGAGCGTGCATGCAGAAGTGGTGGACGAGCGTTGTCTGCATGATGGCAGGTGTGTGGCAGAGTGCCCGCAAAAAGCCAAGCGTGTCAGGTCGGAGATGCCCGCGGTCCTGCGCATGCTGGCGAACGGCCAACCGGTGGCGGCCACGCTGGCGCCCTCTTTCGTTACTGCCTTTTCGCCATACCAGCCGGGCCAGGTCGTCGCGGCACTTCGGCGGCTCGGGTTTTCCGAGGTACACGAAACAGCTGTGGGTGCTGAGATGGTTGCCGACATCTCCAGACGGCTGTTGAAGCAGCGCGACAATCGCCAGATCATCTCGTCCGCATGCCCCGCCATAGTAAACCTGGTGGAGAAGTATTATCCCGAGCTGGTGGATTGCCTCTCCCCGGTCGTATCGCCGATGATCGCCCACTCAAGATACTTAAAATCGGTTCGCCGGGGGCTTTCATGTGTGTTCATCGGTCCCTGCATCGGGAAGCTGGCCGAAGCCAAAAGACCCGAATTACAGGGAGGCCCGGATGCCTGCCTGGGCTTTCAAGAGGTGAAGCAATGGTTCGCCGACGCTTCGGTTGAGATCGGCACACTTGCGCCGGAAGAGCCTGACGGGGCCATCCCGGATGCGGGGCGCCTGTTCTGCATAGAGGGCGGACAGCTGGGCACCACGGGCCTCAGTACGGACATGCTTGATACTGAAGTGTTCGCTGCAAGCGGTATTGACAGCTCTATGCAGGCGCTGGAACGACTAAGAAGTGGCGGGCTCTCGGATCGGCCGGTTTTCATGGAACTCCTGGCGTGCAAGGGCGGCTGCATTAACGGTCCGCTAGTCGGCGAAGTATTGGGCCAGGACCTGTTCGCAAAACGGCTCAGCCTGGTCCGGTACCGGCGATCCGCATCTTCCCGGACCGATGCGACTCCGGTAGCCCATGCAGCCAATGAGGCGCTCATAAGGTCGTTTTCTGGAAAGCCCCTACCACAAGATGAACCAGGGGAAGAAGATATAAGGCGTATACTGGAGAAGACTGACAAGTTCCGGGCGGAGGATGAGCTCAACTGCGGCGCGTGCGGCTACTCCTCCTGCAGGGAAAAGGCCCGGGCAGTCTACCACGGCTACGCCGAGGTGCAAATGTGCATCCCATACATGAGGAAGAAGGCGGAATCTACGGCAGCGCTGGTGCTCAACTTTACACCAAACGGCATCATCACGGTGGGAGAAGACCTGGTAATCAAAGAGATCAATCCTGCGGCCAGGCAAATGTTCGGAAGGCACGGGCAGGAGCTCGCGGGGCGGGCGCTGTCCGAAATCATGGACGTCCAAGACTTCATCGAAGCCAGGGACAGCGGTCGCCTGGTGAAGGGTACCTGCACATATCAGGACAGCGGTCTTACGTTATCTCACTCTGTTTTTCATTTGAAAGAAGAAAAGTTAATAATTGGGGTTTTTGCCGACGTAACCGACGAGTACAAACATAAAGAGCAACTTGGCAGGATGAAAGCAGAGACGGTAGAAAAGGCCGCTGAGGTTATCTCCAAGCAGATGAAGGTGGCACAGGAGATAGCGGGATTGCTCGGTGAGACGACGGCTGAGACCAAGGTGCTCCTGGGTCAGCTCATAAGGCTGATGAAAGAGTGAGACGCGTGGACATCGTACTGGACATTGCCAGACTGCAGCAGAACAAATACGGTGAGGAGCTCTGTGGCGACACCATAGAGATCGCACGTGCAGGAGAACACAGTGTGATCGTGCTGGCAGACGGGCTGGGCAGCGGTGTCAAGGCCAGCATCCTTTCGAGTTTAACTGCAAAGATGGCCTGCACCATGCTAAAGCACGGGGAGGAACTAGAATCGGTCATCGAGTGCCTGGCACATACGCTTCCGGTGTGCAGGGTAAGGCACCTCGCCTACAGCACCTTCACTATCGTATCAGCGCGTGGTAGACTGGTTTATCTCGCTGAATACGACAATCCCCCGGCGATTATAAGCGACGGGCTCGAAACCCGACTGCTCCTTTTGCGCCAGAGGGAGCTTGAAGGCAAGACCGTAAAGGAGAGATTCTTCGAGCTCTTGCCGGGAGACTGGATCGTGCTGGTCTCGGACGGGGTGCTGCACGCGGGGATTGGGGGGGTGTGGAACCTGGGCTGGGGCTTCGAACGGGTGAAGGCGTATATAAAAAGCAATCTCAACCCCTGCGATACCGCGGCAGAATGGGCATGGGATCTGATGCACGTGGTCGAAAAGCTTTATGGGGGAAAACCAGGCGACGATGCCAGCCTTGTAGTGCTGCGGGCGCGCGAGCGAAGGCATTGCCTCGTGTTAACGGGTCCGCCCGCTGACAGGAGGGACGATGCCCGGGTGCTCCGGATTCTCGGTGAGGCGCCAGGATGGAAGATCGTCGCAGGAGGCTCCACAAGCAACATGATTTCCCGTCTCACAGGCGAGAGGCTGGAAGTCGACTTGTCGTCGGATTCAAGCAGCGTACCGCCAATGGGCAGGATGCCTGGTGTTGACCTGGTGACGGAAGGGGTGATCACCCTGAGCCATGCTGCAGAAAAGCTGGGCATGTTCCCCAGAGAGCTGAGGTCAAAGAGAGACGGGGCGAGCCAGCTTGCCTTCAGGCTCCTTCTTTCTGATGATATCCACTTTGTCGTCGGCACGGCAAGGAACCCCGCTCTCGATTCTCAAGAATTGGCCCAGTTCTCCTCAAGGAGCCAGGTTGTGGGTCGGATCGCTGAGAAGTTGAGGGAGCAAGGCAAGAGCGTAAAAGTAGACTATGTGTAAGAACCTGGAGGGAAACCATACTCAAAAAGCGTATATCCCGGGTAAGGGGGTGTATGGGATGAGCATCAGCAAGACTCGCGGAATGCTTTACAGGATCGCCAGGCTGCTTGGGGATATCCAGGCCATATCGAGCGGCAATCCCAGGAAGATGGCCAAGAGGGTAGCCAGGAGAGCGGCAGGAAAAGCAACCGGTCGCGCTCTGAGGAAGATTTTTAAGTAAGCCGTGAAATGGAGGTCCCAAGACAAAGGGCGATCCATCAAGACACGCCAGCGTTCCCCGCAAGTCTCCGGGGCGAGCGGAATGCGAATTGCGCCAGGAGTCCCATATCGAGACAGCACACCGCGCCTGGACATGAGACGCCTGCCGGAGCGGCCTTTGGTTTTCGTTGAATAGCAATGTAATGCCTCATCAATCACACGCATTACTTATGGCAATCCGGTTCACAAAGCACCCTGCCAAGCCACAGCCCCTGACACCACCTGTAACCCATCAAGATTAGCACTGTTCGCCTATGAACTGTGGAGCAAATGCTGCCACATCATTTCGCTCAGGTACTTGATAACAGCATCTATATATATAGTCGACATAGTCAAATGCAACCAGCGTACTGGAGTACCGCATTGAGCAGGTGCGAAGATTCAGCCGTTTCTTCACGCGAAAGATAGGTGTATTGAACGAGGGATTGCTGCAAAGCCCATATTCTCTCACTGAAGCCCGCGTCCCCAGTTTGTCAGATGCAATTATAGAATGCCTGATAAATGTGGGAAAAGAGACAGGGAAGCAGTGCAAATTGCCACTACAAGTGGGTCTCTACGGAGTGAATTCCTCTACGGGCATGACAGTCTTTGGTGGGTTAATCTTCAGGATTCTTAATATCTTACCTGCCAGCGGCGTGGCCTTGGTCTTTATGTAGAACTTCCTACCTTCCGTCTCGAGCTCCGCGAAGGGTAGAGAGTTGAGGGCTTCCCGAATCCTTTCCGGGGATAGCCCTTCTTCTGTTAAGGCCTTCAGTTTGAATTCCAAGGTACGCTCAAGTTGAACACTGTTTTTGTCACGACCAGAATGCAGTACCTGCCATGTGGCTGCTAATGGCCATCGCGTTCAACCTGTTCAGGCTTTTCGTGATCAGGAACCTGAAAAAGCCCGTGGACACGTTTATCACTGCCGCATCGCTAATCTTCGTCGGGATGATGCACATAGACGGTCCTTTATATAAGGTCACAGTTGAGCCAGGATAGGTTGCCACTTCTCGCCAGGCGCAGTGCCAGACAGCAGGTAATAGTTTCAAAGAGCAGTAGACTTTATGGATTAAAGTCACAGTTTGCTATACCCAAGGAACTGGACTCAAAGATTTAAGCACCTCACCATAGTCAGGTCCCATTAAATGGAGCGGTTTGCGGAACCTCTGGAAAGTTTTTCGTAAATATTGACCACGGTATAACTGGCGTGGTATAGTATATTGTGCCTATAAGGTTGAATTGTCAAAGGGGAGTAACTCGCCATGTAGATCATGGTGTCTCCGCTCGTCAGCACGGTGCCGCACGCATCCGGGCGGTGGCTGTACTTAAAGAGTGAGACCTTTATTTCACGCATACCTGAAATAAAGGTTTTTTATTTACAAGTACAAGGCGGAAAGGAAACGTAATCCATGATCTGGCTGCAATTCTTTGTAGGAGCACTGCTGGTTATTGTTGCAGGAACAAGGCTGACAAGAAGCGCAGACGTTCTGGGAAGAACTCTGGGACTGGGGACAGGCTGGGCGGGAGTTCTGCTACTCCCCCTGGCAACATCCCTTCCCGAACTGGTGACCAGTTTACGGGCTGCAATGATTCAGACCCCAGACCTGGCTGCGGGAAACCTCTTCGGTAGCAATCTTTTTAATGTTACCATTATTGCCCTGGTTGACCTCATACAGGGGAAAGGCTCAATTTTTTTACGCGTAAAGCAAGGACATATTTTGGCGGCTTCCCTCGGCATCATGTTGATGTCCATTTCCGGAATCGGGATTCTCTTTCCCTTTCCCTTATTCTGGGGGAGTTGGATTGGCCTAGACACGATTCTTCTAATAGGCGGCTACCTAGCAGCGGCCAGATTGCTTACCCGTTACGAAAAGCACAATTCGCCCCTGAGGAAGCATAGCTCCGTTCGTAACGGGGGAAGAACAGATGAAGAAGATAATTATCTACCCTCAATCCCGCCACGACGGGCCTTTGTGCATTTTGTCGTTGCTTCGGCAGTAATTCTTTTTGCCGGGGTTGCTCTTACTGATGCTTCTGACATTATTGCCCTGGAAACAGGCCTGGGAAGGACTTTTATCGGTTCAATAATGCTTGCCGTGACGACCAGCTTGCCAGAGGTAGTAACTACTTCGACGGCAGCACGGCTGGGGAGGTTGGATATGGCAATCGGCAATATTTTTGGGGCAAACGTTTATAACATGTTCATTCTATCTATTATCGATATTTCTTACCTCCCTGGACCTCTTTTGCAGGCGATTTCCCCGGGACACCTGTTGACGATCGTGATGGCGATAATACTCACCTCCATGGCCATAACTGGACTTGTTTATCGCTCTCGAAGAACTATCGGGTGGCTCAGCTTCGACTCAATCTTCATCGTGATCGGCTACCTGATTGCTGTTGCAGTGCTCTTTTCCACCAGGGGGGGATAGGCAGACGCTGTGGCGGAAAAGCGCTTGTTTATTTATCCTGTTCGTAGAGTAGGAGGCGGCTGATCTGGGTCTTTAAGAGCTAAAAGGCCGCAGCGGTTTTCATCTATATAGTGTAGACTATGAGGAGAATCTATAGATACCGTCTGATACCATCTATGGAACGGAGCCGGTAATAATTGAAACTTAAGAGTTGACCAAGGTCGACCAATTGCTGGACGACGGTGCTTTCATTGAGCCGTTTGTAAAAAGATTCCGCACCCATACCGGCCGGCCTACCGTACCAGCAGAAGTATACTTGCGTCTGACGTATTTAAAACATCGCTATGGGCTAGGCTACGAGACCTTGGGTCAGGAAGTTGCTGATAGCATCAAGTGGCGTGGCGTACCGTCTGCAGGTTGAAATTGGATGACCCGATACCGGACTCGACTACTTGGAGTAAAAGCACCAAACGTTACGGCGAAGAAATTATCAAGGCCGTGCCTTAAATAAAGTTGGCGGAAGGCCGGGCCCGTCCGGATTTGAAGAGTTCCTCTACGAACTGGGCGTGACAAAGGAGGGCATCCCGGTCATAGGGGATGTCTCAGACGGAAACGAATCTGACCGTGCCTGGAACTACCAGACGATGGATGCGTTAAGAAGGCACTTAGGCGACCTGAAGGAGCTTGTGTACGTTGCCGATTCGAGCCTCGTTACCGGGCCGAACCTAAAAAAGATGGACAGTGAGGGCATCCGGCTCATATCGAGGCTTCCTGCCAATTATGCCACAGACGCTGCCTTGAAGGAAAAAGCATGGGATGATGGGTCATGGAAGGAAGCAGGCGTACTTAGCAAGCGCAAGGACGCCGCCTACAGGATCTCTTCCCACGAGGGCATTTTAAACGGCATTTGGTGCAGGTTCGTGGTAGTGCATTCGTCGAAGCTGGAGCAAAGGAAAGAAAAGACGTTTGAGAAAGAGCTCTTGAGGGAAGAGGAGGTCTGAAAAAGAAGTTCAAGGAGATTCAAAAGAGGGAGTTTTTCTGCGAGCCGGACGCGGATGAGGCCTGGAGGGAGTTTGACAGGGGCAAAAGTCCGTACCTTACCCTTTCCTATGGGGTTATGGTCAACGACAGAGCCAAAAAGCGCTGCTGTAGGGGCCGGCCTCCGAAGGACTACACCCCGAGACAAACCGCTTTTACTCTATAAGGCCTAACCTTGAAAGGGATGAGCATGCCATACAGAAAAGAAAATCTATTCTGAGTTGCTTTGTCCTCGCTATCTTCGATAGAGAGGTCCGGCCGGATGAGCTTATCCTACGGGAGTACAAGGAGCAGACCGTGGTCGAACAGCACTTCTCCTTCGTCAAGAGCCCCAAGGTCGTAGGGGCCATATACCTTAAGAACCCAGAAAGGTTAGCCGCTTTAGCCTACGTCTTTCTCATGGCGTTGGTGTACAGCCTCATTCAGCTGAGAGCGAGGCGTGCGTTGAAAGGCCAGGACAACCCTCTTTTAATCTACGACAACAGGAATACTTTCGAGCCCACAGGGAGGAGCGTTCTTGACCCCTTCGTCAACATGACGGTGGCATACGTGGATGGAAAACGGGTTCTTCCATCAAACTTAAAAAGTTCCCCAACATGCCCTTTGGCTTCTTGGGTTCTCCGAGCAACTCTACCTCTTTTGGACTCCTCCGTAACGGACTCCATCAAAACGCACTCATCGAAATTTCTGGCAAAGCATGCGAAAGGGTGCGGAATATAGAATGAAGTATCTTGTGTTGGATTTTCTTATTAAAGGGGTGATTAGAATGACGGATAAAGTTCGTTCTATCAAAACTACAACAGAAATACAGCCACTTGTTTCAATTATTATGGGGAGTACATCGGACTGGCCGGTAATGAAGGAAGCAAGCCTTATCCTGGAAGAGCTGGCTATTCCCTATGAAAAAAAAATAGTATCCGCCCACCGCACTCCCGATTGGTTGTTCAGTTTTGCCGAGCAGGCACAGAAACGGGGGATTAAAGTTATTATTGCCGGGGCCGGAGGTGCTGCTCATTTGCCGGGCATGACCGCCGCCAAGACCTTGCTGCCCGTTATCGGCGTGCCGGTGCCTTCCGCCCATCTTCAAGGTTTGGACTCCCTGTTATCCATTGTCCAGATGCCGGCCGGAGTGCCGGTAGCCACTATGGCTATCGGTGCCAGCGGGGCGAAAAACGCTGCGCTTTTAGCGGCCCGGATCCTTGCCTTAAATGATGAGCAGCTTGCCGGCAGGCTTCAAGTCCACCGGGACATGATGACACGGCAGGTTCTGGAAAACGAGGGGTGGTCTTAAGTAATATGGAAAAGACAATTCTTCCTGGTTCCGCTATTGGTATCCTGGGGGGCGGTCAATTGGGCAGGATGACAGCCATTGAGGGCAGAAAGATGGGTTACCGCATCTTCTGTCTGGACCCGACCCCGGGTTGCCCCTGCAGTCAGGTGGCTGACGGCCAGATAGTCGCCGGTTTAGACGATGTGGAGGCGGCGGTCAGACTGGCTAAAAGGGTGGATGTGATGATATATGAGTTTGAAAACATCGACGTGCGGGTGGTTGAAGAACTGGAAAAACACTATCATCTGCCCCAAAAAAGCCGCCCTCTGGCTGTAGCACAGAACCGTATCCTGGAAAAACAGCAGTTGCGGCAGGGGGGCTTCCCGGTGGCACAATTCTTTAGGGTTACGAACCCGGAAGAACTTACGGCAGGATTGGCAGAAATCGGATACCCCGGCGTGCTGAAAACAGTCAAGGGAGGCTATGACGGCAAGGGGCAGCTGGTCATAAACAACCCCCAGGAATTAAACAAAGCCTGCGAGCTGGTGTCAGCAGGTGATAATGAGTGGATTTTAGAGAAAATGATTTCATTTACCTGTGAAATTTCGGTTATAGTGGCCAGGACGGGAACGGGTGAAATGGCAGTGTACCCGGTGGCCGAAAATATACATCGCGAGAATATTCTTCACATGACGGTCGTTCCGGCCCGTATTTCTCCGCAGGAGGAAGCGTCTGCCATAGAAATCGCCAGAGAGGTGGCCAATTTCTTACAGATAGTAGGTGTTTTAGCGGTGGAGTTTTTTGTTACTCCCCAAGGCTTAGTGGTTAACGAAATAGCGCCCCGGCCCCACAATTCAGGGCATTACACTTTGGACGCATGTTATACTTCCCAGTTTGAACAGTTAATCCGCGCAGTCTGCGGGCTGCCTTTGGGGTCCACGCAATTGATGACTCCAGCGGTTATGATAAACATCCTGGGCCGTGACCTGCCCAGGGTATTGGCATTACTACCCGGTTTTCCCGGACACGTAAAAATACACCTGTACGGAAAAGTTGGTAATCCCGCGCCGAAGCGAAAAATGGGACACCTGCTTATTAAAGCAGGCGGGTCGCAGGAAATAGACGAGACCATAAGAGAATTTGAGGATAAGTGGTATTTTTCCTGCCAGGCGAAGGAGGAAGCTTAGGCCATGGCCAGCATGTTTTAACTGGCGAAAACGAACTTGACATCGCTGGTGGTGCTCTTTTTGGGTTTAGGTGTAAAGTGGAGTTCCCACGCACAGTCAGCAATTTTATCAGCATCTTTCTTTTAACGGGCCATTGGGATTGAAGGAGGCGCTGCCATTGCCGCGGCAGGGCTGATCGCAATTTCCTGCCCATTCTGGGCGCCTTTTCCTGGCCTCTGACCTGAAATGTGAGGCTTTGGCGGGGACAAATCGTGCGGCGACAGTAAGTTCCTTGAGAAGCTCTGGGAACACTACGGTATCAAGCCCATCATTGATGTTCAGATCGATATTCCGCACCCTTTTGCGTGCTTTTGCCAGTGCGTTTTGATGGAGCCCGTTAAGGTAAATTTGTTCGGAGAACCCAAGAAGCCAAAGGGCATATTGGGGGACTTTTAGGTTTGATATCATAAATGATTAATTTGGAGGAGGAGTATAGGTGCCAGGGAAAGCATATCAGGTTTTAGCCGGGCCGGAAGGTTACCTGCCGCCGCCGGCCGCTCTCATGGGTGTGGTGCTGCCCGAAAAAAATGAGGCATTGGTAGAGGGCAAAGTGGTTCCGGAAGAAGAGGCGATGCAGAAGATCGCCGAGAAGCTGCTGGGGGCTAAAAATCCTGTATTTTTCCCCGGTCCCCAAATTCTGTGGGCCTGGAAGGACGGTGTGGCGGAAAAAGCTGCCGCGGTCAAGGAATTGGCGGAATCTGTGAGAGCAAAGATCATTCCCATGCCAGATTACCGCCCCAAATATCCCATGATTAATCCTGCCGTGGAAATTAACCCTAACCACCCCAACTTAACTATCTGGCATAATAAGATCGATGTTTGTGTATTTGTAGGTGTCCACTGTCATTACGCCAATATAGCTCTGAAGATAATAAGGGGAGGCACGGACTGCTATACTATAGCCTTATGTGGGGCGGCCGGCCATGAGGATGCCATGATCTCCCTGAGGGATGTGGGTGTGCCCCAATTAAATCGACTTTGTGAGATCATCAATGGGGTAAAGGGGGCGGCAGTATGAACGTACAGCGGGTTGTAGAACCCGATTACCTGTTTTTTGAAGCCAAGAGAGAAAAGAGATTCATTACCGGCAGCGAAGCAGTTAAAGAAGCGATTAAACGGGCTAATGTGGATATTGCCATTTCCTATCCCATTACGCCCCAATCGGAAAGCATGCATCTGGTTGGTGACATATATGCAGAAGGATATCTCCAGGATTATTTCCGGGGTGAAAACGAGCTTGCCGTTATGTCAGCAGCTGCCGGGGCTTCTATGGGAGGGGTGCGTGTCTTTACTGCTACAGGTGGACCTGGAACTCTGCGAGCCTTTGAAATGTTTCCGACCTGGGCTGGGACCCGGCTGCCCATTGTCTGCGCCTTTATGACCAGGGGGGTAAATTCTCCCCTCTCCATTCAGCCGGACACCATTGAAATGGCCTTTATGCTGGATACGGGGATCATCATATTCCATGCTGAAACGGCTCAAGACCTTTACGATATGCTTCTGAAGGCCTTTGTAATTGCCGAACAAACGGATGTCCATATCCCGGTGGGGGTTTTTGTCGACGGTTTTTTTGTAACCCATACGCGAGTTAACGTAGAAGTAGCGCCGGAGGATCTCAAGTTGCCGCCCTATAATCCATACAGCGCGCCAGTGCCGGTGATGGATATGGAAAATGTTCCCATACGGCAGATGCGGGACCCCTTTATTATGAAAAGCAACTTTATCAGTTATGCTTCCCATGCCTCCTGGCAGCAGGAAATACTGGCGGCTGCGGAAAGGGCCAGGAAATATATCCATAAGTATTTGGGCGGACTGGTGGAAGCGGAAAACGAAGGGGCCGGCATACTCATCATAGCTTCCGGAACGGCGGTTTCCCAGAGCAGGGAAGCGGTCGCACTGGCCCGGGAGGAAGGGTTGGATGTGGGCCTGATAAAGATAAAAAGCATCCGGCCCTTTCCAACGGATGAATTAAGGGAACTGAGCCGAAATGCCAGGGTGGTCATAGTTCCTGAGTTTAATAGGGTGGGTTGGTTGTGTCGGGAAGTTAAGGCAGCAATAGATGATGCTACTAAAGTGGTGGGCGGCCCCAGGGTATTTGGCGGGATGACCATGCCCCCCGAATTGATTTTGGCTGAGATAAGGAGGTATCGGTGATGAATAAGAACCTGTTCACTATATCTCCCGGTTTTGAAGATGTAATGCCTCCCGAATATCGGGAATTGGTGGAGAACGGACCTTTCGGCAAGGGGCTGGGTGTTTCCGACCTGGGAACTTTCAAAGAACTGCTTGAAGAACACCCTCTCTGTGCCGGTTGCGGGTTAGCGCTTTCCCTGCGTCTGATCCTGGCCTCCTTGCCCAACCCCGAAGACACTGTAATCGTGGGCTCAACCGGATGCAATTCCCTGGCGTTCCCCCAGGTAGCTGTGCACAATATCCATTCCCTTTTTGGCAATCAGAACGCTGTGGCCACCGGTTTAAAGCGGGCGTTGAAACTAAGGTTTCCGGATAAAATCAAAGATGTGGTGGTCATAGCGGGAGACGGAGCTACCGCTGATATAGGCCTGGATATGGTGCTTCACTCCTGGTTCCGGAGGGAAAACATCACAACCATTATGCTTGACAATGAGGCTTATGCCAACACGGGCGGCCAGGAAAGCGGCATGTCCTGGCTTGGGACGGTGCTCAACATGGCCCCCAGGGGCAAAAAGTTTCCTAAAATTCCTTTGCCTGAGATTGCCCGGGAAGCCGGTTGCGCCTATGTGGCTGTCTGCTCGCCATTCAATCCTAAAAAAATGGAGAAGATGGTGCGCCGCGCTATTCTGGTGGCCAGAGAAACGGGGCCAACCTACGTGCAGGTGTTTTGCCCTTGTCCGACCAACTATAAGTTTCAACCCCGGGAAGCGCTTAAGATAGTTAAAAACAGGGAAAGGGAAGAAACATACATTGCCCGGGAATATATTTCGCCGGCGGCGCAGGAAATGTTAAGCCGTCTGGAGGCAGAGGCAGTTAAAAAGGAGTGAATGGTTAATGGGTGATCGGATCTCCATCCGGATGTCCGGTTTAGGCGGCCAGGGGGTGGTTACTGCTGCCCACATCCTCGGTATGGCGGCGGTACTGGACGGTATGGAAAGCACGGTTAATCCGTTTTTTGGCGCGGAAAAAAGGCTGGCGCCGGCGGAAAGTTATGTGCGTATTTCCAAGGAGCGAATTGATGAGCGGGGAGAAGTGCTCTTCCCGGATATCATTATGATCTTTCACCCTCACGTCATCACTATGGGTAAGTGTTACACCATGCCGTTTTATGAAGGGCTAAAGCCCGGGGGCAAGGTACTTATTAACACCGATAGCCAGCAGGAACTGAACAAGGATGACCTGGCGGGGCTGGCCCTGTTAAACGCCAGGGTATTCTATGTTCCCGCCACCAGGATCGCCATCGAGGTAGGTGGGACGGAACTATCCGTCAATATGGCCATGCTGGGTGGTTTAACAGGCATTACCAATTTGGTTTCACATGAGGCTCTGAAGGAATCTATCCAGGAGAGGTTTGGCGGCGGTAAGTTCGTAGCCTCTGCCACCACAGCAGTCCTGGACGACGCTCTGAAGAACAAATATGGCAAGGTGGCCCAGCTGGTGGAGAAAAACATGGCAGTAATTGAAAAAGCCGCTGATATTGTTAAGGAGCTTGTCATTACTAGTGGTAAGTCAGAGGGATGGGGGGGAAGGAACTGTGTACGCCAGTGCTAAGGTAACTGAAGAAAAGTGCACCGGGTGCCGGCTGTGCGTATTTACCTGTCCCGACCCTAATGTTATTAAATACCTAAAGACGGTTAAAAAGGTGGAAGTGGATGAAGCTCGCTGTAAAGGCTGTGGATTGTGTGTGGCCGTTTGCCCCAAAGGAGCCATAGCGGTTAGCAGCCTTTAGGGCCGGCCCCAATGTAGCCATACATAGGTTACATGACAAAATACGAAAGTGCTGCAGTATAAGGAGGTAGTATATGGCCGGCAGTAATACCTTCTTCCAGGGGCGTTATGCTGTTCTCCTTACCAAGCATAGGAAGGAACAAGTCATCAAGCCCACACTGGAGAAGGCCGTAGGCGTTAATGTCATCGTTGAAACAGGTTTTGACACCGACCGCTTGGGTACCTTTACCAGGGAGATTGAGCGGCCCGGGTCCCAATTGGATACGGCGAGACTAAAGGCCAGAAAAGGCATGGAACTGACCGGCCTGGACATCGGGCTGGCCAGTGAAGGAAGTTTTGGCTCCCATCCTGTAATGCTGTGGGTACCCTGGAATGTGGAAATAGTTTTACTGCTGGATAAAAAGGCAAATTTAGAAATATACGGCGAATATGCTGGGTTTAACACTAATTATGCCCATGAGATTGTTTCCAGCTTTACGGAAGCCGAAAATTTCGCCCGCAAGGTAGGGTTTCCGGAGCACTGGCTGGTGCTACGGCCGGATAATGAGCGACATCAGTCCATAGTTAAAGATATTAACGATTGGGAGCATTTGAAAGAAGCGGTGGCGTGGGGTGTTGCCAGATCGATTGCTGGTAAAGTATTTCTGGAGACCGATATGCGGGCTCACGCCAATCCAACCAGGATGGGAAATATTCAAAAGGCTACCGAGAACCTGGTGGAAAAAATAAATAGACAGTGTCCCCGGTGCGGCACTCCAGGTTTTTCCGTGACCAAAACCAAAAAAGGCCTGCCCTGCGAATGGTGTGGCGGACCTACGGAGGAAATAATGGCGGTAGTCTTTACCTGCGCCAGATGTGCTTTTTCCCAGGAGGAAGTTAAGGGTCCGGAAGAAAGGGCGCCGGCCGGGCGGTGCCCATATTGCAACCCATAGTACGGGAGATCCTATGGATGCAAAGCTGCGAAAAGTAGATTCCAGGAAGATTGTCAAGGCCGCCGAGGAGCTGTTGTTCGATACTAACTGTATTTTCTTTGCTGTTAGGTGTGAAGAAGAGGGTATGGCGGTCGGAGTAGGTGGCCACAGGGATACCATGCTAGGTGACTAGGTCATAGAGGAGGGAGCGGTACCCCTCGAAATCCTCCGTAAGCCGGAAACAGCCGGCAAGAATACGACCGGTGGCGTCATCGATGGCGGCATGCAGGCACAGCCGAGGTCCCCGACCTTCCAGCCAATCATGCTGACTACCG
>JBFMAL010000021.1:0-49254 GCA_040755615.1 Bacillota bacterium | reverse complement strand
TCCTCTATACTGGGATCTATTACCAGCTACCTAATTAACCTGTAGTTGGAGGGATTTGTGTTGCCTTTTTGACCTTAACCCTAATTAAATGCCATTAATTTCCTCTTGACATTACACCGTGAGTCTACACAGGCAGGTTTCCGTGCTTTCGCGCCGCCCGTGCCTCCCGCTTGGAAGACATGGCGAAAAATGCAGCCACGAGCTGCGGCCTCGTCTCTGCCGGATCCACAATAAGGTCCACGTACCCTCTGCTGGCAGCTACGTACGGATTGGCGAACTGGTCACGGTACGCGGCAATCTTCTCCCTTCTCACCGCCGCTGGGTCGTCCGCGCGAGCGATCTCGTCCCTGAAGATAATGTTCGCAGCGCCCTCTGGTCCCATGACGGCCACTTCCGCCTGCGGCCACGCAAGCACCTGGTCAGCACCTAAAGACCTTGAGCACATCGCCAGGTACGCCCCACCGTAGGCCTTCCTCAGTATGACAGTGATCTTCGGTACGGTGGCCTCTGAAAACGCATAAAGCAGCTTGGCGCCGTGTCTTATGATCCCACCGTATTCCTGATCCGTGCCGGGCAGATAACCCGGTGTATCCACCAGCGTAAGCAAGGGAATATTGAAGGCGTCACAGAAGCGTACGAACCTTGACGCCTTATCAGAAGCGTTGATATCGAGACAGCCCGCAAGTATCCGGGGCTGGTTGGCGACCACTCCCACCGGCATCCCTGAGAGTCTGCCAAAGCCCACTACTATGTTCTGCGCCCAGCCGGCGTGCACTTCAAGGAAGTTACCATCATCCACGACCAGCCGGATAACGTCCCTCACGTCGTAGGGTTTGCTCGGGTCTGTCGGGACGATATCCCGGAGGCGCTCCTCGATCCTGTCTATAGGGTCCTCGCACTTGACTCTCGGCGGGTCCTCCATGTTATTTGACGGGAGGAATGATAGAAGCCTTCGTACGGTCGCCAGGCACTCCGCCTCATTTTCAGCTCGGAAGTGGGCGACCCCGCTCTTTGTAGCGTGCGTGCACGCGCCACCGAGCTGCTCCGGCGAGACCTCCTCGCCCGTGACGGCCTTGATCACCTGCGGTCCAGTGATGAACATCTGGCTTGTGCCCTCTACCATGAACACGAAGTCCGTCAGCGCGGGCGAGTAGACCGCTCCTCCGGCCGAGGGGCCCATAATCACAGAAATCTGAGGGATGACCCCCGAGGCCATGGTGTTCCTGAAGAAAATGTTGCCGTAGCCGTTCAACGCGTCCACGCCCTCTTGAATCCGGGCTCCGCCTGAGTCATTCAGCCCGACCAGCGGAGCGCCCGCTTTCATCGCTAGATCCATGACCTTGCAGATCTTGCCGGCGTGCATCTCGCCGAGGCTGCCCCCTATAACGGTAAAATCCTGGGCGAATGCGTAGACCAGCCTGCCGTCTATCGAGCCGTACCCGGTTACCACGCCTTCGCCTGGCGCCTCCACGTCTTCCATGCCAAAAGCTGTGCACCTGTGCTTTACAAACATATCCAGCTCTACGAAGCTTCCTTCGTCAAACAGCAGGTTCAATCTCTCTCGCGCGGTGAGTTTACCTGCCTCATGCTGTTTGGCCACCCGCTTTTCGCCGCCACCCGCACGTACTCGTTCGCGGGCAGCATACAGTTGTTCGATGAGTTCGGTAATGTCTGGCAAGTCTATCCCTCCTTAGGCCTCTGCACCAGCTCCAGCAGCACCCCGCCCGTGCTGCTAGGATGTATGAAGATCACCCTTGTGTCGTGTGCGCCCTCTACCGGCGCGTCAGACAGCAGCCGGAGTCCCGCTCCTTTCGCTCTGTCCACTGCGGCGTCAATATCTTCGACCTCCACGGCGATATGGTGTATCCCTGGGCGTCGGGTTTCGATAAAACGGGCGATGGGACTGTCGTCGGCGGTTGGTTCGAGTAACTCTATGCGCGTGCTGCCAAGTGGCAAGAACGCCACCCTGACCTTCTGGCTCTCCACCACTTCTGTGCCTTCCAAAACGAGTCCGAGCGCATCCGTCCAGACGCGACTAGATTCCTTTATGCTGGTCACCGCTATTCCGATGTGATCAAGTTGCATCGTCTGCTCACCTCATCGTTTTTTACTCGGCCCTGTACTCACCGAACACACTGCGTAAACGTCCGCAAATCTCTCCGAGCGTCGCATAATGCCTCACCGCTTCGAGGATGAAAGGCATGAGGTTTTCCTGTCCCAGCGCCGCGTTCTCAAGTTCCGTAAGCGCCTTGTCGACTGCGGCCTGATCCCGGCTAGATCTCAACCGCTCCAGTTTTTCTTTCTGCGCATGCCCCACAGCAGGATCAACACGCAGCAGCTTCTCTGTGCGGCTCTCCTCGACCTGAAACCTGTTCACGCCCACAACGACGCGCTCTCCCGACTCGATCTGCTTCTGGTAATGGTACGCGGAGTCCTGGATCTCTTTTTGCATGTATCCTTTCTCAATTGCGGCAGCCGCCCCTCCCATGGCATCGATCTTGTCAATATACTCCTGCGCTGCCGCCTGGATCCTGTCAGTCAGCGATTCAATATAGTAGCTGCCTCCAAGCGGGTCCACTGTGTCGGTCACTCCGCTTTCAAAACCAATGATCTGCTGGGTCCGCAGTGCGATCCTCACTGAGTCTTCCGTGGGCAATGATAACGCCTCGTCTCTCGAGTTGGTATGAAGGGACTGGGTGCCACCGAGTACTGCAGAGAGCGCCTGCAGTGTAACCCTTACCACGTTGTTGTCGGGCTGCTGCGCGGTAAGGGTGCATCCCGCTGTCTGCGTGTGGAATCTGAGCATCTGCGATCTCGGGTTCTTCGCACCGAATCTTTCTTTCATAATCCGCGCCCACAACCTGCGCGCGGCCCGGAATTTCGCGATTTCCTCAAAAAAGTCGATATGGGCGTTGAAAAAGAATGACAGCCTCGGTGCAAACACGTCTACATCGAGCCCTTTTTCCACCGCCGCCTTCACATACTCAATGCCGTTGGCGAAGGTGAACGCGATCTCCTGAACCGCGGTAGCGCCGGCTTCCCTTATGTGGTAACCGCTGATCGAGATGGTGTTCCACTCCGGCATGTATTCGGAACAATACTCGAAAACGTCGGTGATAAGTCTCATCGATGGTTTCGGGGGAAATATGTATGTGCCTCTCGCCACATACTCCTTCAAAATATCATTCTGGATCGTCCCGGACAATCGGGAGGGCTCAATCCCCTGTTTTTCCGCAACCACAATGTACATTGCCAGGAGAACCGCTGCAGGTGCGTTAATGGTCATTGACGTCGATACACGGTCAAGAGGAATCTGATCAAACAGTACCTCCATGTCCGCAAGCGAATCCACCGCCACGCCGACCTTTCCTACCTCGCCCTCCGCCAGAGGGTGGTCCGAGTCGTATCCAATCTGGGTGGGGAGGTCGAACGCCACAGATAGACCGGTCTGTCCCTGTGAAAGCAGGTACCGAAACCGCGCGTTCGTCTCTTCCGCGGTGCCAAACCCTGCATATTGCCGCATGGTCCAAAGCCTACCCCGGTACATGTTTGGCTGGACTCCCCGAGTGAACGGGTACTCGCCCGGAAACCCCAGGTTCGTCACATAATCAGAATCCTCGAGGTCAAGTGGTGTATAAAGCGTCCTCACCTGCAAGCCCGATGGCGTGTAAAACTCGTGTTTCCTCTCAGGGAAACGGCTCCTGAGCGTTTCCAGTGTGCCTGCTTCCCACTTCCTTTGCGCTTCTTTCACATCTTGCATGGTATCCCCCCCGTGTTGCACGTTCGTACTTCGAATATTGTTCGCATAGCATATACATTTCCTTCTTGGCACACGCTTTCCCTTCGGAGTTATTAGACGGTATCTTCTGAAAGTGGGACGGGGGCCCGAAACGGGCCCCCTGAAAGAGGTTTTCGGGATCGTATACTAGCCGAGCCAGCCCCTGACCCGCATCGCCTGCGCAACCCTGTCAACTGCAACAAGGTATGCCGCGTCTCTTGGTTTCACTCGCTTGCTGGTGTGCATTTTGTATACGTTCTCAAAGGCTTTTACCATCATGAACTCAAGCCTTGAGTTTACTTCCTCTTCTGACCAGTAGAACCCGTATAGGTTCTGGCACCATTCGAAATAGGATACGGTTACGCCGCCCGCGTTGGCCAAAATATCCGGGATGACAAATACTCCATTTTTCGCCAGTACTTCATCGGCTTCAGGGGTGGTAGGACCGTTGGCCGCCTCTCCCACGATCCGTGCCCTGACTCTGCCTGCGTTGGCTGCTGTGAGCTGGTTCTCCAGCGCAGCGGGGATCAGCACCTCGCACTCAAGTTCGAGCAGTTCCTCATTGGTAACAGGCTCTGCTCCCGGATAGCCGACAACGCTGCCCGTCTCGTCTTTGAAGGCCAGTACCTTCAGAGGATCAAGCCCCGCCGGGTTCATGATCCCGCCCTTTGAGTCGCTGACTGCGATTACGATGGCGCCCATCTCATGCATGAGCCTTGCAGCAATGCTGCCTGCATTGCCGTATCCTTGTACGGCGACTCTCGCGCCCTTTATCTCGATACCCAGCTTCTTTGCGGCTTCCCTAATCGTGATCACGCAGCCACGCGCAGTGGCCTCGTTACGCCCGAGTGAGCCGCCGATGATGATGGGCTTACCTGTAATGACCCCGGGCTGGAAACTCTCCTTGATCTTGGAGAATTCATCCACCATCCATGCCATGATCTGCGGGTTCGTGTATACATCGGGCGCCGGGATGTCCTTCTCGGGTCCTACGATCTGGGAAATAGCTTGGAAGAATCCGCGGCTCACCCTCTCGAGCTCGCCTTTTGAGAGCTCCTTCGGGTTGCAAACCACACCGCCTTTGCCTCCGCCGTAAGGAAGGCCGAGCACGGCGCACTTGAACGTCATCCACATGGAAAGTGCCCTGACTTCGTCCGCGTGAACGTCCGGGTGGAACCTGATGCCGCCTTTTGTGGGGCCTACCGCATCATTGTGCTGGGAGCGGAAACCCTTGAACACGCGCACCGACCCGTCATCCATGCGCACCGGGAACGTGACCTCAAGGAATCTCATAGGCTCCTTCAATACTTCGTATACCGCAGGCTCAAGCTCTAGCATGTCAACGGCCCGTTTAATCTGACCCTGTACAATCTTGAATGGATTCATCTGTTCGGTAGACATTCTTGGGTTTCTCCCCCTTTTAATTGAATATCTGTTTTGCAGCGTAGCGGGTAGCGAACTGTGGTGGGTCCTGTTGTGGATTACCTACCTCCTTCTCTGTGGTCGGGCACAGCATATCTTGCCAGGGCATAACCCGCTTCCAGCGCCTTCTTGTTGAGCTGCTCTGTGCCAGCCGGCACCCTGGCAAGCACGGCCTTCTCGCAGGCGCCTGGCGATACGATACCCGTCAGTTCGACTAAAAGGCCAAGTGCCACGATATTGGCCACGATCGCCTTTCCCGAACAAGCAATGGCGGTTTCGGTGATGGGTGAAGATACCACCTTCGCGTCGATATCAGGCAACCGCTTAACAAGTCCAGCATCGACGATCAGCACTCCGCCCTGAGCTATATCTTTCGCATATTTATCACAAGCTACCTGAGTCATCACCAGAAGCACGTCAGGCACGGTAACCTTGGGGTAATCGATCTCGTCGTCGGAAATGATCACCTCCGATTTGCTCGCGCCCCCTCTTGACTCAGGGCCGTATGACTGGGTCTGCACGGCGTTCTTGCCTTCATGTATTGCAGCCGCTTCCGCCAGTATTATCCCTGCCAATATCAAGCCCTGGCCGCCCTCGCCCGCCAGCCTGATCTGCCAGTAGCTCATCGTTTCACGCCTCCTTTTGCGCGCTCCACCAGTTCCCTGTAGGCCTGTGTATACTCCTTGAGGTTGGCCCTGTAAAGTTCACCGACAATGATCTTGCCCTCAAGTTGTTCCGGAGGGAGTTTTGACACGGCCTTTACGTTTACGGAATTGTCCCGGAACCAGGTCAGCATGTCCACTGCTGTACCACGCCTGTTCCTCCGTCCGAAGTACGTAGGGCACTGGGACAGGGCTTCCACGAAAGAGAAGCCGTCCACGCGGAGGGCCTCGGCGATCAAGTTGATGAGCAGGTTCACATGGTAGGTGGTCGCCCGGGCAACATAGGCTCCCCCCGCAGCCTGCACCAGCCTGGACAGATCAAAAGGTATATCGATGCTACCGTAAGGAGACGTGGTCGCTAGCGAACCCGTGGGCGTGGAAGGGGAATACTGCCCGCTCGTCATGCCGTAAATATAGTTGTTGAAGCAGACCGTGGTGATCCCGACGTTTCGTCTGGCGGCGTGTATCAGGTGGTTGCCTCCGATGGCCGCAGCGTCGCCATCGCCAGTTATGACAATGACCTTAAGCTCGGGTCTTGCCAGCTTGATCCCGGTAGCGAACGCCAGCGCTCTGCCGTGTGTAGTGTGCAGTGTATCAAAATTCATGTAGCCGGTAGCCCGCGAAGAACAGCCTATACCCGACACGATGACCGTCTTGTCCTGATCCAGGCCGGCTTTTTGAATCGCTCTCAAGAGACAGCCCAGCACCGTGCCGTGCCCGCATCCCGCGCACCAGATGTGCGGGAGCGCTTGGTCTCTCAGATAACCTCGAATGTGCTCGCTCATGATAGCACCTCCAGGACCCTTCGCTCGATCTCGCCCGGGGTTATCATCTCCCCATCCACACGGGAGTAGGATAACACCTGGCACTGGCGGAGCAGCGCTCTTTCGACTTCAAGGACGAGCTGTCCGAGATTCATCTCGGGGACCAGCACCGTGTGCGCGCCGGCAGCGATCTCCCGGAGCGCCTCAGCAGGGAAAGGCCAGATCACAGACGTCTTGGCAAATCCCACACGGTATCCACGCTCCCTCAGGTTTCTAGATGCCCGGAGCGCCGAGCGTGCCGTGGCGCCGTAGGAAAAGACGATCAGTTCTGCGTCTTCGCAGTTCTCCACCTGGGTCCTCACCAGCTCAGCCCTCCGTCTCTCCACTTTCTGGCAGATCCTGCGGAGGAGCTGCTCAGCTTTTTCCCCTTTTCCAATGGGAGCACCAGACTCGCTGTGGAAGAGTCCTGTCACGTGATAACGGTAGCCGTCTCCGAACGCGGCCATTGGCGGAATGTCGCTGCCAGGCAACGGGGCGTACGGGAGGTACTCGCCCGGAGGGGTCGTGGGAGAAGGTCGATCCTCGATGCTGACCTCTTCGGGGATGATGATCTTCTCTCTCATGTGGGCAACGATCTCGTCAAGAAGCAGGATCACAGGCACCCTGAGCCGTTCTGAGATGTTAAAGGCCCAGATGGTCAGGTCATATGTCTCTCGCACAGAAAAAGGAGAGAGTACAACAATAGGGTGATCGCCGTGCGTTCCCCATCTTGCCTGCATCACATCTCCCTGCGCGGGAGACGTGGGAAGGCCTGTGGAAGGTCCCATCCTCTGGACGTTCACCACTACGCACGGCACCTCCGCCAGTGCGGCGTACCCGATGTTCTCCTGCTTTAAGGAGAAACCAGGACCGCTCGTCGCCGTCATGGCCTTTGCCCCTGTCAGCGAGGCCCCGATTACTGCTGCCATGGACGCGATCTCGTCCTCCATCTGGATGAACGTCCCTCCCACGCGGGGCAGCCGGTCGGCAAGGCTTTCCGCGATCTCGGTAGACGGAGTGATGGGGTAGCCTGCAAAAAAGGAGAGTCCGGCCCTTATCGCTGCTTCTGCACAGGCCTCGTTCCCCTGCATAAACCTTACTTCGCCGCTCACTCTCCGTCACCCCCGTCAACTTCGATAGCAAAGTCAGGACACATGAATTCACATAACCGGCACGCAGAACAATCTTCCGGCCGTGCCGGGAGCGGGCGGTGCTCGTCATCTGGGTCAAGCACCTTCTTAGGGCAAAACGCGATGCAGATCCCGCAAGCCTTGCACCATGCCCTGTTTACGCTGATCTTCGGGATCTTTTTGCCTTTTTTGGGCATGGCCACTACCCCCATCTCCTTCATGAATTTGTAGCCCAACGTTACCCGGGTCTTCTTCCTATGAGTGCCGTCTTTAAGAGATTTACGGAGCCCGCGTCAGGCCTGTAGATGAACTCAATGATCTCTGCCCCCGGTGAAGCGCACGCCTCCACTTCCTTCTTGCGCCCGGGGCTCGTGATGACGACCTGGAGGGGTCTTACAAACTCCTCCAGTTCCTGCCTGTCCTTGGTTATGGTATACTCGAACGCGGTACTGATACCGCTCTGGCTGAGCGACTTCATGACCCTTTCTGCGAAATCCTTCGACGAGCACACCAGGCCCACACGTTTCCCGTCTCCGATACGGGCTATACGTACCATAGTCTCAAGCAACGGATCAAGCGCAATCCCCAAAACATCTACGCCAGTGCCCGACGCCATTTCTCTCACCTCGTCCAGGTGAAAGAACGTCGTGACGATCACGTCCATATTCCCAAGGATCGCCCGGGCGTTCACCACATCCCGCTTCAATTCCGGGAACAACAGCGGTACAATTTTTACGCCCGACCCGAGCTCGAGCTGTTTTGCAAAGTAGTCCAGTTGCTCTTTGTTGCATTCCACAAAGGCCGCTTTGACGTGCCCGAAGAGCTCTCTTCTTTCTTCCACCCGCTGGTGCACCATCGCTAGGAAGTCGTCAAGACCGAGCCCAATAAAAAGAGCCTCGTCGATACAAGACTCGATGGCTCTTCTCAAGCGCTCAGCGCCGTCTTCGTTTTTGGATATGCCGGAGAGTATGAAAGTGCCTCTGCCCTGGCGGGAAGTGACGAGACCCTGCGATTCCAGCTCCCTGTATGCCATGGATACGGTGTTCCTGGATATGCCCAGCGCGTTGGCTAAGTCCCGCTCAGTGGGTATGCGCATGCCTTCGCGCCAGTAGCCCGTGCGTATCAGCTGCTCTATCTGTTTCTTGAGCTGCAAGTAAATGGGCAGCTCGCCGTCCTTATCGACTCTCAAAGGCAGTTCCTTCACGTCCCGCACCTCATTAATGGACTGGTGCTATTTGGCCTAATGGATCCAGTCATTAGTCCTTATTGGCCCACCGCTCAGACATATTCTACGTCCAGAGTGTTTTTCCTGCCAGTCGTTGAGATTTTCTGTGAAATTTTTCTCGAACGAGATTGCAAGCGTGTTATGTGCTCCGCCGGCACGGGAATCTTTACACGTTGGTGCACGAAAAAATCCCCCGGGGATAGGGGGATTATGTATTGCCTGATCTGACACAGTTGCTCAGCCGCCGTTAAAATACCTTACGATACCTCTGAAGATACCTTCGGCGACGCGTTTTCGGAAAGCGGGGTCCTGCAGCAGCCGTTCATCGCCGGCGTTGGATATGAAGCCGGCTTCCACAAGCACCGCTGGCATCTTCGTGTTTCTCAGCACGTAGAACCTAGCCCCATGAATGCCCCTGTCCTTCATGCCCGTGGCCTTCACCAGTTCCTCCTGCATCACGCGGGCGATTGCCTTCCCGGTCTCATTGCCCTCAAGATAAAACGTCATCATGCCCGATATGGATCTATCCCTGTGGGCGTTATTGTGAATGCTTACGAACAGATCGGCCCCCGATGCGTTGGCCACCAGCACGCGCGCTTCCAGCTGCCCCGCAGACGGTTTTTGCGGCGCATGGGGTTGTACATTAGCGTCGCGCGTGAGAACCACATCCGCGCCTGCAGCATTCAGCATCTGCGCGAGGTTAAGCCCGATCGCCAGCACATTGTCCGCCTCCCGTGTGCCGGATGCACCTACGGCACCGGGGTTAGGCCCGCCATGGCCCGGATCTACCACCACTTTTCTGCCAGAAAGCACAGTCCGCTCGGACCTGCCGGGTTGCGCACTGGCTGACTTCAGCGCAGCAAGTGTCAGGGGGCCGACGATCCCGTCGCGGGCGAGACCCTGTGCCTCCTGGAAGGACATCACCGCTTGCCTTGTCCTCGGTCCGAATATGCCGTCCACCGGGCCCGGGTCGTACCCGCGTTCGGCGAGCATCTTCTGCACCTGGGCCACTTCCGCGCCACTGCTGCCGAGAAGAAGCAGGCCTCCTTGCGCCCGTACTGGCCCAGTGTACGTGGCAAGCAGCAAGATAGAGACAAACAGCAAAGCCCAGTAACGTCGTCTTCTAACCATCAGTTACCTCCTTGAGCAGGTGTAACCTGATTATAACGCCGCTGGGCTGCTTATGTCATCTATGGAATTACTGGATCGCGGAAGGAAAAACTATGTAAGCAGTCAGTATCACTCGCTCTTGCCCAAAACGTATCCCACGCCTGTTCTATTTATGTTAACCTCAACCTTGTCGGCGATCCGTAGAGTCAGTACGTCGCCCTTGATCTCGGTAATGGTGCCATGGATACCGCCAACGGTGACCACCTTTTCGCCTTTCTTCAACTCAGACAGCATCTTCTGCCTCTTTTTCTGCTGTTGCTGCTGCGGACGGATAATCAGAAACCACATAAATGCAAACAACAGGATGAAGGGAAGGAATGCCTGTAAGTTTTGCAATTTGGATCTCTCTCCTTTCTTACCCTATAAGCCTTCTTTCACATCTTCGACGGTGGCTTTACAAATACCTTTACCTCTGCCCGCTGTTTAAGAATTTATCCAAAAACTCTTTTCTGTAAGCGAAAAACTTCTTTTCTTCTATGGCCTTCGCCATTTGCTCCATAAGACGGGTCATAAATCTCAGGTTGTGGATGGTCAAAAGTCTCATCGATAGGATCTCTCCGACTTTCACAAGGTGCCTGAGGTACGACCTGGAAAAGTGGGTACAGGTGTAACAGTCACAGGATTCCTCGATGGGACTGTGATCATCCGCAAACTCGGCGTTCCGCACAGTGAGCCTTCCTTCGAACGTGAACACCGTTCCGTGTCTTGCGTTCCTGGTCGGCAGCACGCTATCGTACATATCCACACCGCGCGCCACGCACTCCACCAGGTCCTCCGGAGCGCCCACCCCCATCAGGTACCTCGGTTTGTCGGGAGGCAGCTCGGCTGCGACCACCTCGGTGATGCGATACATAAGGTGCTTTGGTTCTCCCACTGAAAGCCCTCCTATGGAATAACCGTGGAAATCCATGTCTACCAGGCGCTTCGCTGCGTCCCGCCTCAATTCCTCGTACACCGAACCCTGAACGATCCCAAACAGCCTGTTGGGCCTGATCGCTTTTGAACGCTGGGCCCATCGCTCAGTGAGCACAAGCGCGTCTTTTGCGTAAGCTCTATCACACGGATACGGGGTGCATACATCAAGAGGCATCCAGATATCCGAGTCTAGCCTTGACTGCACCTCCACAACTTTCTCTGGGGTGAAAAAATGCGTAGACCCGTCGATGTGCGACCTGAATTCCACGCCCGCTTCTGTGATCCTCCGAAGGGGCGCGAGGCTGAACACCTGAAACCCCCCGCTATCGGTAAGCGTGGGCCCCTTCCACCCGGTGAACTGCGCGAGTCCGCCCGCGCGCTCGACGACGTCGGGACCAGGCCTTAGGTAAAGGTGATAAGTGTTGCCCAGTATGATCTGGACACCGACCTGCCTGAGCTCGTCAGGAGTCACGCCCTTCACCGGCCCCAGCGTGCCCACCGGCATGAACACGGGGGTCTTGATCGTTCCGCTGGGGGTAACGAGCTCTCCCCGCCTCGCGTCGCCATCCGTGCAATGTACCCTGAACATGGCATACCTCCAACAATGCAACGTCCTGTCACGATTAGAGCGTACCGCGGGCAAGTGAAGTCCGGTCAGAGTATCAGCATGGCGTCGCCGAAACTGAAGAACCTGTACCTTTCCTTAACCGCTTGTCTGTATGCCTCCATGATGAGATCGTGCCCGGCAAACGCGGATACCATCATAAGGAGCGTGGATCTCGGAAGATGAAAGTTGGTAAGCAGCGCATCCACCCTTTTAAACTGGTAGCCAGGGTAGATGAAGAGCATAGTGCTGCCGGAGCCCGCTTTCACCGTGCCGCCCGCGTCCGAAACGGTCTCGAGTACCCGGACCGAAGTGCTGCCAACCGCCACCACCCGGTGCGCCCGGTTAATTGTCTCCGCTGCAGCCTCTGACACCCAGTAACGCTCGGAGTGCATCCGGTGGTCTTCCACTTCATCGACTTTGACGGGCTTGAAAGTGTCAAGCCCGATGTGGAGTGTGACAAACGCGCGCTTCACCCCGCGCTGATCCAGCTTTTCGAACACTCTTTCGGTAAAGTGTAGACCCGCGGTAGGCGCGGCCGCAGAACCCTTTTCCCTGGCATATATCGTCTGGTATCTCTCCGGCTCGGAAAGTTCGGTATGTATGTATGGCGGAAGCGGCACCGCGCCGTATTCCTCCGGATCTTTCCCATCTGTAAAAAGCAGGATACGGGTGCCTTCCTCTGCCTTCTCAATAACGCGCGCCCGGAGTGCGCCCTCGGAAAACGAGATGACAGCACCGGGGCTAAACCGCCTCCCGGGTTTAACCAGTGCTTTCCAAAGATTGGGCCCGGTCTTCTCAAGAAGCAACACTTCGACTTTCCCGCCCGTGTCGGCCCTTCTGCCGTACAGCCGTCCCCTTATGACGCGCGTATCGTTAAACACTATGCAGTCACCGGGTGAAAGGTACGAAGGGAGGCACAGGAACTCACTATGCTCAATACTGGACGTGCTCCGGTGAACTATCATCAGCCGTGACGCGTCTCTCGGCACCACCGGCTCCTGTGCGATCAGTTCTTCCGGCAACTCGTAATCAAACAGATCCACTCTCATGTCCGCTTCGATTGACACCTCCTGCCCGTCCGGGATCGACATCACCTGGCTTCTCCCCACCTGTGGAACGTGGCCGCGCGGCCGGGGCCGGAGCTTTTGACCGCCCGGGTGGTTCGCCGCCGGCGGGTACCTGGGGCTCCCTATCCTTTTGCCCGGCCCCCTGGTTTCCCGAGCTTCCGGATGGGCCGGGTGGCTCAACCGGGGGCCCGCCCTGTTCCTTCTTCTCCGTACGGATGCGTTCTAGTTCTTCCTTCTTGCTTACCTTTTCCAGTATGCGTTCTATGACAGCCTTTGGAATACCTTCTTCAGACAATGCCTCAAACGGCTGTCCCTCGCCAGAGCGCGCCAGCATTACCGCATACTTCCCTATGGAGAGTCCCATGTTCCTCGCTTCTTTATGCGCTTCAGCAGTGAGCAATACCGGAGTGATTACCTGCGTGACGTTTCCGGGAGTTTCCTCCGCCCACACTGTGGCGAGCCTTTCCACTTTAGCAGAGACCATTGCATCCGATTGGGCCCCGGAATCCTCCCGAGCCGGCGCATAGCCTATCAACACGTAGCCGGGCTTCCCCTCCATATACCCGAGCTCCAAAACCGCCCTGGCCACGCGCCTGATCAGGTCCTCCGCGGGTAGGCCCCGCACGTGCCCCACCGCCTCAAGCACCCGCCTGCCGTCCTCATTGAAGCTGGTAACCTCTACCACTCTGTCCCTTGCATCTATCCCCGCCTCGATGGAAGGGTTCACGTCAATGCTCACGTAGGCGCTGATCTCGCCAGGAGGAAGAGGCATGAACAAGAAAAGGATCATGGCGGCCACCGCCACCATTGCGGCGAATCCCCACTTCCGACGCTCCGCAGGCACACATATCTCGTCCCCCGGCTTCGCCCCGCGCGGGCGCCTGATGCGGAGGTATTCCCCTTCCCTGGTAAGCACTATGCAAAACTGCCCTTTCTCCTCGAGTACTATTCCAGACCTCATGAGCCGTCTCCCTCTCCGGGTATATACTCCTTCAAGTAAGGGAAATCGCCTGACAGAACAATTACTAGCGATATCAGGTATTTCCTGTGGCGTTCAACGGTCTTTCTGTTGCAGCCGAGCCGGCTGACAAGCGTCGCCACCGGCAGCTGGCGTTTGTCCTTTATAAACTTGAGCATCTCCCCGTCAGCGGCGAGTATGCGGGCCATGGACACCAGTTGTTCCCGCGTATCCCTGTGCTTTGGAGATACACGCACGAGCTCGGAAAAACTGAGCCCGTACTTCGCCAATTCCTGTGAGAACGATTGAATTTCCCACAGTCGCTCCTCCCTTTCAAGCGCCTTGTGGTATTCGCTCGCGGAAACCTGTTCCAGCACCGGGTCAAATGTAGCGCCTTCGGTGTTCTCCCATGCCAGCTCCGTCATTGGAGTCTCTCTCGTCTTTTCTGTCTTCCTGTAGTAGTCGACGAGCCTGCGCCTGATGAGCAACGCACAGAACGCCTCGAAACTTGAGGTCCCGCTGTAACTGCTCACCGCCTCCATAAACGCCTCCGTCGCCACCTGGATCTCGTCGTCCCGCCCCCACCTCAGGTACCGCCCGCACCACCTTGAAGCTACTCTTGTGATAAAGTTCCGGTACATACGGAGCAGGTCGTCCCAGGCTTCCGGATCCCCGCCGCGCGCGCGTCGCATCAGTTCGGGTGAACCCAAAGACACCAATGCCACCTCACAACCTTCTTCACTAAGTTCGCAACCTGATTAAGTTTTTGAGGGGGTACGGGAGTCATCTCCTGGCGAAGATGGAAAAGAGCAACGTAAGGATCAGGCTCACGAGGATGGATGTGGCCAGGGGGAAGTAAAAAGTGAAGTTGCCGCGCCTTATCAGGATATCCCCTGGCAGCCTGCCAATACCGGGTATCTTCCCGGCAAACATGAGAATAACCCCGAACACCAGGATAATGGCACCAAACAGCACAAACGTCCTGCCTATCTGTTCCATGCTTCTCACCTTCTCCTCGCTCAAACTCAGAGTATGCACAGCCATAGCGCTTTTTGCAGGTAGAGCCCGGCTTCCTTCACGTGACGCTCCAGATACTGACTTGGGTTACCTGCCGTGGGCTAAGAAAGGCCGATTCATCTGTTCTATTATCCAACCTGTCCTGTATGACGAGTAACGATGCTGCTACAGTCCTTTCAAGGCTAATACTTCCCTTGTCGGAGTCCTATCACCGGTACAGCTGATCATGCGGGGTGCATCCAGGAACAATATCTCAAACCCGTGGTTCCGATACAATTCTACAACACGGTCCGTTGCCTGGTTGGACAAGACTACAGGCCCGGGATGCCGGGCCAGCCAAGTGACTAAACGGACCTGGTCATCCCAGCCAAACCCATCCTTTGAATACTGGGTAAACTCGACGTCGTACGGAGGATCGGCGTATATAAAGTCGTTCTTGTTCAGAGCGAGTCTCTCAAAGTCAGTGCAGGTGAACTCCCACTGGCTGAATATCTCCCGATAGGGTCGGAAGTCTCGCACGTAGTTTATAGCATGGTATCTGCCAAATGGAACGTTAAACTCCCCGTTTCGGTTGAAGCGGCACAGTCCGTTATAGCCGGTTCGGTTCAGGTAATAGAACAGTTCAGCCGCTTCCTGGGTCTTCTCCTTTCCTTCCTTAATAAGCTTATTAAAACGTTCGCGATGAGCATAATAGAGGGTCTTGTCATTCTCCATGGGTATTGCAATGACTAGGCCCTGCTGCACCCACCGGAAAAAGTTAACTAAGTGAACATTGATATCGTTTAATAGTGCTCTTTCTGGCATTAGACCCAAAGTGACCGACAGGCCACCACTTAATGGCTCAACTAGTCTCCGGCTTGAATAAGACTCCCAAAGAGGCTTTAAGTGGGGGACCAACCACCGTTTCCCCCCAGCCCATTTCAGCGGTGGCCTCATACCGTGGATATGGATGGAATTTGCCTTCATACTATGACTCCCGGCCTTTCTGATTCAACAACGCCTGGCTTCCCCCCTTAAAAACCAGCAAGCCTGTCTCTTGTTCTCGATGCAGTTCGGTTTCAACTGACTCCCCAGCCCCGTGTCCACTTGCCCCGAGAAACACTTACCTGAGGAAACACCAGCTAGTACGCTAAGATCACGACTTTTTCCTATACGTGCCGTATCTTGCATGGCAAACGCGAGAACTACCCCGAGTGCAGCGATGCCGGAGAGTGCAAACCCCGGCCTGCCTGATATTTTCACTCTCCCCGGTATCGTTCAAATTCCGAGTATATGCAGCCACAGTACTTCTGCAGGTAGAGCCCGGCTTCCTTCGCAGCGAGCTTACCCTGCCTGAAATGCGGCCTTGCGTCTACGTAATAGAAGGGTACGCCTGTTTCTTCAGAAACCTCGGCCCCGATTCGGGCTATCTCGTCGTGCAACTGGTATGGGCTTACGAGCAACGTAGTCGTAAAAGCGTCGAAACCCTTCTGCTTCGCTTCTTTTGCGGTGCGAGCAAGACGCAGCCTGTAGCAGGGAAGGCATCGTTTCCCGTAAGCGCTGTCCTTTGCCGCCTCCTGAAAAAACGCATCCAGATCATAGCTGTCATCCACAGCAAGCGGTATCGATATCTGCTCACAAAACGACCAAAGCGCCTCCAGCCTCTTTTTGTACTCAGTCCACGGGTGAATGTTGGGGTTGTAAAAGAACGCCGTGATATCCCCGTCTTTGAGACTTTGAAGCGTTCCCGCAAGGCACGGTCCGCAGCAGGTATGCACCAGTATCCTCATTCAAAGAATCTCTCCTGATCGTCTCTTCTTACACCCAAGTGGGCGAATGCCTGGGGTGTCAGCACCCTGCCTCTCGGGGTTCTCTGCAGAAAACCGATCTGCATGAGATAGGGTTCGCAGACATCCTCGATGGTCTCGGTCTCCTCCGAAATGGCGGCCGCCAGCGTCTCGATACCTACCGGGCCACCCCCGTACATCCTCGCTATAGCCAACAGTAGCCGCCTGTCCACCGCGTCAAGACCCAGATGATCCACTTCCATAAGCGCGAGGCCCTCTTCCGCTACCTGCTTTGTGATTCTCCCTGCTGCCCTGACCTGAGCATAGTCCCTGAGCCTCTTCAGCAACCTGTTAGCCACGCGCGGAGTGCCTCGCGATCTTGCCGCTATCTCAGCTGCACCCTCCGGATCAAGGTGCACCCCCAGGATGGCGGCAGATCGTTCCACGATCCGGCAGAGCTCGGCGGGGTTGTAAAAGTCGAGCCTCGCTATCACCCCAAACCTGTCCCGGAGCGGTGAGGTGAGCGACCCCGCCCGGGTAGTCGCGCCGATTAGCGTAAATCTCGGAAGTTCAAGTCTCAGCGACCTGGCGCTCGGTCCCTTACCTATCACGATATCCAGCGCGAAATCCTCCATCGCAGGGTAAAGGATCTCTTCCACGGTCCGGTTCAGTCTGTGAATCTCGTCGATAAACAGCACGTCGTGCTGACCCAAGTTGGTCAGGATTGCAGCCAGGTCCCCGGGCCTCTCTATCGCCGGTCCAGAGGTCGCCCGTAGTCCCACACCCAGTTCGTTCGCGATGATATGTGCCAGCGTCGTTTTGCCAAGCCCCGGCGGTCCGTAAAGAAGCACGTGGTCCAGGTGTTCCCTTCGCTGTTTGGCAGCTGCTATGTAGATGGAGAGCCTCTCCTTTAATCCCTCCTGCCCCACATAATCATCAAGCCTCCTCGGGCGAAGGCTCAGATCCAGCACTTCATCCTCCTGCTTAGGTTTCCCAGAAACGATCCGTTCTTCCATTAGCGTCTCCCCTCAACGAGCCAGGATCTTGAGGCACAACTTAACGAGCTCGTCCGTCTTCTCCGCCCCTGCCTCAGGCAGAGCACGTTCCAGTGCCGCCGCCGCTTCCGCTCGCGAATACCCGAGGGCAAGCAGCGCCATCATTGCTTCACCGGAAGGGCCGGGCGGGGCCGGGGCGCCCTGCGCGCCGCGAACCGCTTCTCTTGCAGAACCAGTCACACGGTCCTTGAGCTCGAGCAGTATGCGTTCGGCGCCTTTCTTCCCGATGCCGGGCACCCGCTGGAGTACCCGGCTCTCTTCAAACACCAGCGCCTTTCTGAACTCGTCAGGAGTCAGACAGCTCAGCACGTTCAGCGCCAGCCTCGGCCCTACCCCTGAGACCGAAATGAGCAGGGAGAAAAGCTGGAGCTCAGCCTGATCCTCAAACCCGTAGAGCGTCAAGCTGTCTTCCTTTACATGAAGGTGCGTGTGAAGCGTGACCTCGGTCCCCGCCTTAAGTCTTGAGCGCAGCGCGGTAGTGATAAATACCCGGTATCCCACCCCCGATACGAAGAGCACCAGGTAGTCTGGACCGAGATGGTCTACGGTTCCTTTGAGCATTGCTATCATTGGCGGAGCTCCTTTAACGTAGTCTCGGTATGAATGCAGCACAGGGCAACGGCGAGTGCGTCCGCGGCATCGTCAGGGCGCGGTTCATCTTCTAGAGCAAGCAGGACCTTTACCATCGACTGGATCTGACGCTTGCTGGCGCGGCCGTAACCCACAACTCCCATTTTCACCTCAAGCGGCGTGTACTCAAGGACCGGGAGTCCCGACTGGTTCGCGGCCAGCAGCACTACGCCCCGGGCCTGTCCCACCTGCAGTGCCGATCGGGCGTTCTTGTTGAAGAACACCTGTTCCACTGCGACGACGTCAGGCCTGAAATCCCGGATAATGCGCTGGATGCGCTCATGCACCTCGTGGAGCCTCTGAGAAAGGGGGACGTCCGGCGATGTGCGTATGCAGCCGTAGTCAACCGCTCGTATCTTGCCGGATTCTTGCTCCACCAGTCCGAAACCTGTCGTCGCAGTACCCGGGTCCACACCTAAAACCCGCATGAGCCATCACTCCGGCAAGTTAGCTTCGACGGTCCGTGCTCCAATTCCTGTCCGGGCCCGCACGACTCCTTTCTCACCGGATTTACCCGCCTTCAGGGACCAGGCCCAGATGACAGAGAGAGTACGGCCCCGTATACTCCCTAGGCCTGCAGTGTGCGGTCATAGTTTTCATTTGTATACATATTGCGGGAATACATCCTCTTTGTTCCTCTTGGCATTACGATCAGCAGCAGTTCATTAAGAACTAAAGTCCCCATTCCCAATGTTGCAGTTCTGTCGCGCGACGCATGAAATAGAAACTAGGTACGACGATTACTATTCAGCAGTGTCCACGGTGTAATTCTACACACGGAGTATTAGCAAGGAATTCATGCCGGTAGACTGGCACTGAAGGCGTCCCCTCGGATAAGCGAGACGGCAAAGGCTGTAAACCCCGATAAAGTCATCCTTTTTGCGTCCAGGAGTAGGGGGCAGGAAAGACCGTATAGTGACTATGATCTCCTGGTACTAAAGCGGGGGATAGGTGATCGCCGTGCTTTGGCACATCAGATTCATAGCGTCTTAGCCGATGTTCCTGCTGCCGTGGATATACTCGTGGAAACCCCATCCTTTCCCCTCAAGAGACGTTAGCTTTCCAGGCTCAATGATGTTGCCTTATAGCCAATGCCACGGGGGTTCAAGAAAAACGAATAGTTCCCCGACAAAAACGGGCGAAATTCTGTACGGGCATGGAGCAGGGTCTACACAGTGAACATTCTGAAGGCATCTCCCACGTTACTGCGCAGTCTTGTGGAATGAAGCAGTATCCCGTCCACATGCAAATGCCTCTTCCTGGATAAAAGCAAGGTTTGATGGCTCTTAGACCGAACCGCTGATACAACTTCCCGGCAAGACAAGTATACCGCACTACCCACGAACGAAAAAAGCACAGGATACATACTTCCTGTGCCCCGTTACGACATGGATATCAGAGCGTCTGCTGGTTGTTGGCTCCGGCGGTCTGCCTGATCATTCACCTACTCTGACAGGCCCTCAAGGAACTCTGCCACCGCTTCGTCGCCCATAACCACGATTCCCGCCTGGAGCAGTGCCCGGTCGTTTGACAGGAGTCTGCTCACGGGTATTCCGGTAACCGTGTGCACCATTTCCGGGTCAGGTTTCTTGCCGTAGTATACCGTCACTATGCCGTCCTTGATCCCGATGCTTCTGTATAACAGGTGCTCCTCACACATCCCGCCTACTTCCTTGGCGAGCGTCACTTGCTTCGGTGAGAAATACAGGATCATCCAGTCCGGAAAGGCCTGCGCTACCTCGTCCTCGGTCATACCGACCACGTAGGCGTCGGCGGTCTCCTGGTGCTCCTCCACGTCATCACATTCGGAGTACGAGATAATGTATGTGAAGGCGGCATCCGGAGCCACCACGTTGCCCGCACCCATACCCATCTGCCCCGGGCCTCTTATGCTTTCGGGCAGAAGGTCTCTGGGGATAAGCCCTGCTCCCCACCAATAGCCAGCGGCAAACGCCACCGCGAGGCAGAGCACCGAAGCGATCCACAGCCTTCTCCATCTGACGTTGCTGGACATACCGCTTCCCCCCTTTGGGGATCAGTGTGTCCAGTTCTGTCAACTCATATGCTTTTGCATCACTTCTTCGGGCAAATCGAAATTGGCGTAAACGTTCTGCACGTCATCGTGCTCTTCTAGCACGTCCATCAGCTTTAGCAGCTTCTCCACGTCTTTCTCGGCGACCGACACCGTCGACTTGGGCAACATCGTTACCTCTGCCTGCGCCACCGGAACGCCTGATGCGACTAGGCTCTCCCTGACTGCCTCCAGGTCTTCCGGTTTTGTGAACACCTCGTATGTATCCCCTTCAGATACCAGGTCTTCAGCGCCCGCCTCGAGCGCGATGAGCATCAGGTCGTCCTCTCCTGGAGATCCTTCCTTATTCACAACGATATATCCTCGCTTCTCAAACATCCAGGAAACGCATCCTGTTTCGCCCAGGTTGCCCCCGTGTTTTGAGAACAGGTGCCGGATCTCTCCTGCAGTCCTGTTGCGGTTGTCTGTCAATATGTCCAGCATTATGGCGACGCCACCGGGGCCGTACCCCTCGTAAACGAGCTCCTCGTAGTTTATGCCTTCGAGTTCGCCGGTGCCCTTTTGAATGGCCCTCTGGATGTTCTCAGAGGGAATGTTGGCCTCCCTCGCCTTCTGTATGGCTATCCTCAGCCTGGTGTTGGTGTCGGGGTTACCCCCTCCTGCTCTTGCGGCAACCATCAGCTCGCGGCTTATCTTTGAGAATATGTTCCCCCTTTGCGCGTCTACTTTCGCCTTCTTATGCTTTATATTCGCCCATTTTGAGTGTCCTGACATCTCGGACGCGCCTCCTCTCTCAGGTTCTTTACAGATTAAAGTACCGGAACCGGAGGCATCCTCCGCTTGTGCTCGCTCAATCTGTGCATGCTGTCTATCATCTGTTGCACTCGGGGTTTGGCATCTCCGGTCAACAAGTATTCGTCAATCTCCTTGTACGTGAGACCCATCTCCCCCTCGTCGGTCTGACCTGGCCAGAGCCCTGCTGAAGGCACCCTATTCACAATCCGGTCAGGGATACCGAGGTACGACGCAAGCCGCCGGACCTCTTCCTTAACCAGGCCTCCAAGCGGCAGAAGGTCCACCCCTCCGTCCCCGTGTTTTGTAAAATATCCCACGTGCATCTCCGCCCTGTTACCCGTACCAACCACGAGGGATTTGCGCCTTGCGGCCACATGGTAGAGGGTAATCATGCGCAGCCTGGGCCTAATGTTTGCCTGAGCCAGGTCCCCAAGCATCGCTGATTCACCCAGGGTCTCAACAAACCGGTCGAAAACCGGCGTCAAGTCCACGATCAGGCTCTCTACGCCCACCGTCCGGATGACTAGTTCGGCATCCTCCAGGTCCTGTGCCGCGCTATGGCACGGCATGATGACGCCAGTCACACGGCCTGGAGTAGCCCTCGCGCATAGCGCAAGCACCGCAGCCGAGTCCACGCCACCGCTGACGCCCACCACAGTACCCCGGGCACCGGCCCCCTCCACGTGTTCAGCTATCCATTTTACCAGCCTATCCGCTATTTCCTTCATCCCTTCACCACCAATCCCGTCCTCTTCAGCGTACCTTCAGATGCCTCGTAAATGTGCATTTCACGCTGCTCCAAGGAGGCGATCATGTACAGGTAACCCGGGTAAGCAAGCAGCGCCAGGTCCTTTTCCGAAGGGGATGCGGGCCCCCTGGGATGAGAGTGAAACACCGCCACCAGGTCGTGGCCTTGCTGCTCAGCACCATCAATGGCCGCCAACTGGTCTTCGGGGTGCATCAGGAACGAGTTCTTGTCTTCGCTTGCGTTACGGGCCTTCCAAAAGACCAGAAAGCGCCTCCCCTTACCGGTAACCATCCCGCACGCCTCACCGGGCGCCGCAGCGATGGCAGCTTCCCATAGGGCGTCGCGGAGAGCCTCGCTCAAGCAGTAAGTTTTCTCACACGGAGTCTCCATTCACCCGGTCCCACCTGTTCGATCCCGTAAACTTGCTGGCCTTCCATGGTGAAATTGCGTCTCAGATTGTCCACCGCCGGCGCGTAATCGATGAGCACAAGCATTACCTGCTGCGGTTTCAGGTCCTCCAGCGTAATCCGAGCCTTGATGTACGTCATGGGACACTTGTCTCCCCTTATGTCACAGAGCGCGTCGTAGTCTTCACCCATACGGGATCACCCCTGATTCGCCTTTTGACATCTATTGTATGTCGGGCGTACGACAGCGTCCCCCGTGCCTCCGCGGCAGGCGCAGGCCGGATCCGGCTGGACCTCGACCTCCATGAACTCCATCGAGAGCCCGTTAAACAGGATCAGCCTGCCTGACAGCGTTCGCCCGGCGTCAAGTAGTATCTTGAGGACCTCAAGGGCCTGTATAGAGCCTATGACCCCGGGTACTGCACCGAGCACCCCTACCTGGGCGCACGTCGGCATAAGATCCGGCGGAGGGACCGAAGGATATATACAGCGGTAACACGGGCCTTCACGTCCGAACACGGTCACCTGCCCTTCGAACCGGAATATGCTGCCGTGAACCATGTACCTGCCCGCCCTGACACACGCGTCGTTCATGATATACCGGGCGGCGAAATTGTCGGTGGCATCTACCACCACATCATACTCCCTAACGAGCGCGTCAGCATTCTCTTCGCTCAGCATAGACTCATAAACGGAAACGGTAATATCCGGATTGAGCGCAAGCAGTTTCTCACGTGCAGAGAATACCTTCTGCCGACCGAGATCTGCTGTAGTGTGAAGGATCTGCCTTTGCAAGTTCGACAGATCCACAACATCGCCGTCGACCAGACCTATCCTTCCTACTCCCGCCGCCGCCAGGTAGTAGCTGACAGGGGACCCGAGGCCGCCTGTACCCACCACAAGCACGCTGGACCCGAGCAGCCTGATCTGGCCCCGCTTGCCTACCTGGTCCAGCACGATATTCCGCGAGTACCTCAGCACTTGTTCGTCAGAGAGTGTCACGTCCTGTCACCCCCCTTAAAAACCTTCAGGCTCCGCATTCTTGAAATGGCATACAGCACATCCTCAGGTCTCGGCATGGCGTAGTCGCCCTCGGGAGCCGAAAACGGCGACAACATCTCAAGACCTGATCTCTCCATTTCCTTATACGCCTTGAAGATTCCTTCTGAAAGCGAGGTACGGCCGTCGAACATGTTCTCCGAAAGGTAGTGAATGAGGTCTCCGAGCGCACGCACCTGCCCCGGGTCCACTATCTGTTCGATGCAGGAAAGCACCACTTCCTGCTCGCCGAATACCATGTTGCCGCCTCTTTCCGTGATCTTCACCTTCCGGCCGCGGTACGGGTTAAAGCTCTCAGGGAGAGGTATCCGCCCCGCGGGCCGGACCAGCGGGCGGCCACGCACGCGCCTTCCGGGGTTTGGTACTTCCTCGCCGATGCGGCGCGCCTGTGCCGACACGTCCAATACGCGATAGTTCTCGCACATGATCACGGTGTCCGCCACGCCCAAATAGAGGCCGGAGCCACCCATGACCAGTACGGTGGACACCCCAAGCGTTTCGTAAAGCTCCCTCACGCGGCAAAGAAACGGGGTGATAGGCTCTTTGTCATCGCTGACAAGTCTTTGCATGTACTCATCCCTGATCATGAAGTTGGTCGCGCAGGTGTCCTCATCCATCAGCAGTGTTTTCGCTCCCGCCTCAAGCGCCTCCATGATGTTCGCAGCCTGAGACGTAGAACCTGACGCGTTCTCCGTGCAGAAAACGGTGGTATCCTCTCCGCTCGGAAGCCCATTGATGAATGGTGAAATATCTACTTTCTCGATGCGCCTGCCGTCCTCCGCCCTCACCTTTGTCGCCGAGCGTTCAGTGATGACCATTTCTCTGCCGTCACCGGGGATGTGGTTGTATACGCCCCGCTCCAGCGCCCTGAGCAGCGTGGATTTACCGTGATAGCCGCCTCCCACGATAATCGTTACGCCGCGCGGAATGCCCATTCCGGTGACGGGTCCCGAATGCGGGGTATTTATGGTCACCCGAAGCGTGTCCGGAGTCTTGAAAGCAACGGCCCTCTCCCGGCTCATCGGTAGATCAGAAACTCCGCTCTCTCTCGCAAGCACGGCGCCGTCGGCGACGAAAGCGACCAGACCGAGTCTATCCAGGGCCTCGCGTACGGCCTCCTGGTCCTCGTATAGGTCTGCCGCCCGTTGAAGCGCACGCTTGTCCAGGGCAGCGTAGAACAGACAAGACGAAGCGATCTCCTGAATCTCGGAGAAAAACATGTCGCGAGCCTGCCTGCCCAGCACCCTGCGGCCGTCCGCGGGCAGCCCGACGCGGAGGCGCGCCTCGACCCAGTGCTCGGTCAGTCTCACAGAGGTGCGCTCGAGCACTTGCTGCCCGCACCTCATGCAAAAGATAGCGCCGGATCTTCCAGACCCCCGGTGGCCCCTGGATATGCGAGATATGGCTTTACCCAGCGCTCGCGTGATGTAGTCCTCGCACGCGATGCGCCTTGACCAGTTCGATGAAAACTCTCTAGGGAAATCCGTCCCCGCGGTACGCAGCCTGATGCGGCTGGGAGCGGCAAACGGGTCTCCCTGCACGTGGTCGATGTACAAGATGTAGTTGCCAAAATCATAGGCGCCCTTGATGTCTTTGTATGCGGGGTAGCCCTTCCCGTCAATGCGTAACAGCTCCGATTCGAGCCTACCCTTGTCGAAAACCGTCATCTGTCTCCCTCGTCACACTCGATGATCTCCACTACCCGGGGGCGGAATCTTCCTTCCGCTTCCGCTCGCCTGTCTATTCTCCGTAATAGCCAAAATGACAGCAAGAAAAGCACCGCTCCAGCAGCAGCAGCGGTCCCTTCCGCCGGCAGCGAAAACCATCTCGCAAGCTGGAATCCGAGTACGAGCCCGGCTGCTCCCACAAGTAGCGGGAAGATATAAACGAGAAAGGCTGCCTGCAGCATGTACCTAGTCTCAAGGTCCACTCGCACCCGATCTCCCGCTTTCGCTCCTACGTCATTGGTCGCCCGGACCAGGATCTGGCGGTCGGGGTGCAGCGCCGACTCCCCGCACTTCCCGCAGCTTTTGCACATCGCCGTTCTCTGCATGCGCACGGTGGCGTAGATACCGTCTACAGATACAATTTCACCGATGTCCGACACGGTTGCACCTCCACAATCCCTATTCTACCACTGCTTGCACCGCTGGAGCAAAGCCCGGCAAGACAGAAAGTCCAGACCCCCCAGGGCCCGGACCGGTGCTCTTTCGCTCGCTCAATTGCCTATCTTAACGTACGTCTGGGGTACTTCGCCGGGGATGATTGCCTCGGCGATTGGGGAGTTCACCACCACCCGTATCTCGGAAGAAAACAATGGAATGACCACCTGGATTATGACTTCCGACTCGAGGTACAGCATGTGCCTAACGGTGTTTATGCCTGCGTCCTCAAACTTGTCCTTCAGGTTAACTTGGGCCACGCCCACCGGCACCACCCGTACGCCAATCGGAGGCCCGTAGTTGGCAAACAGCACGCTGCCCATGGCCTGGCCAAGCGGGATCTTCACTTCCAGTTCGGACAGGTCCCGGAGCGCCCTCTGGATCGCCAGGATACTCGTGGCGAGCACGCGGTTCACCTCGTTGGTGTCGGGCTGCATGAATACGATGCGGCCCCTTTCGTCCCGCTCGATGTATATGAGTTCCCGGTAGCTGGTGGTCTGGACCAAATTCTCATACACCGCGCGGGCGATGACCTCTGTTGCCAGCTTTGTAACGCGCATCTGGCTCACTGCGATCACGGTGGGCGCCAGCGTGCGCTCGAGGAAGTAGCCCGAGAGCATAAACAGCATCATCAGGATAAAGAAAAACAGGCTGACTCGGCTCTTCCGCGTGCGCCACCGCAAGTGGACCCTCCCCTTCCCGCGATTTAAAACCCGGTATATTTAATTATACGAAAGGCGCGGGAAGAAAAGTCACGCATTGAATCAGGTTCTGGCAGCCAAACTAATCATCGCCCTCGCTGCCCTGAAGGCGTCTGTGTAGGTCTGGGCGGTAAAACTCAGGGTGAGTTCGTCAAGCGGCACCGTCCCGGGCATCAGATTGGCAGCTCTCGCCTGCCCCGCCGTGGTAAAACGCAGTGCCAGTTCCACGGGGCGCGACGCGATCAACGGCTTCACTGTTCCAATAAGGGATACGGCCTCCGCTGCAGCCTCCTGGATAAGCGCTCGTGCCCTTTGAGGTGGCATGCACCGCGCCGCAGATCTACCGATAGCTTCCTTGACCTGAGCGGTCCTGACGTGCGGGATCAGCGCCTCCGCCTCGCGCGCGACGGCAGCGTCCCCGGAGACAAAGAGCACCGGAACCCCCATCTCCCCGGCGAAGTAGGCATTCATACCCGTCTCACCCATTACCTGGTCGTTTATAATGTACTGGAGCACCGATCCGGCGTAGGTATGACTGAGTACACCCGGCGCCCCCGCCATGGCGTGGTAGCCTACAAACATGCAGCCGTGGAAAGTGGAATCCAGCCCCTGCATCATACCGTAGGGTTTGGGAGACCCGGTGATGAGGTCCGCCCTGGGGTCCAGCTGCTCTATTAGAATGTTCCTCATGTTGTTATGGGAGTCGTTTACCAGGACGTAAGTAGCCCCGCCCCTGAACGCCCCTTCAATGGCCGCATTCACTTCCTGGGTCATCAGATGCCGTGCGCGTTCGTACTCGCCGCGGCCCTCCGACCCGGTTTGATCCCAGCTTACCACGCCTGACACACCTTCCATGTCTGCTGAAATGTAGATCCTCATGCTGCATCCCCCTCTCGTTTACATCAAATGACTGTCACCGGGACTCAAGATGAATTCGTCGCAGCAGAAGGCGTCTCCTCCCGGTAGGAAATTGCTGTCGTACGTTGAATTGAATCTTGTAAATTGTTGGATGGGAGGCTTGTACAAGATGGCACAGGCGGGTCTTCACGGTATAGCAGGGCTGTACCTGGCTGAGAAAAAACCGAGCCTGGAGAGTCAGTTCCGTTACGGGCTGGTGCTCGGCGCGCTCATTCCGGATGTGGACTTCTTCCCTCTCGCACTGCTTTATTTCTTCAACTCAAAGCTCGCGCTGAGCATGCACAGGTCATTCACCCACAGCCTGCTTGCGGTGATCGTGGTTACGGTGTTTTTCCTGATTAAAGACAGAAGCAAGCCGGGCAAGAGTTTTGCCTGGGGTCTGGGCGCCGGGATTCTGCTGCACATCGTTATGGATATCGCGGTCTGGTTTTCCGGAGTGGATATCCTCTGGCCCCTGGGGATGTTCGGGCTCCCCAGCAAGATTCACCTGTGGCAGAACGTCGCGATAAACCCGCTCCTGCCCAAGCTCATGGGTGCGCTGGACTACCTGTTCTTCGGCCTTTACTACATCTATCTCGGCTCTCTGGCGAGGCGTCAGGGGACAGACGCTCAGATGCTTCCGTTCCTCCGTCGGGCCACGCTGCTGCAGTGGGCGTTCCTGGTGGTATTCCTGGCGCTGGTGTTCGTGCTGTCACCGTCTCTGTTTGACATTGCGCACTATGCCATGTTCATCCCGATCTTCTTCCCCTTCTGCCTGTATATTACAGTCAAAATGAGAAAGACCATAATGGGTGAACGAGCAGACGTATCGCACGCAGCCTGACGAACGTCTAAGGAGGGATTCATTCATGACCAAGGATGTAATAGATGCGATAAACGACAGGCGAAGCATCCGGGAGTTCACAGCAGATGACGTGCCAGAAGCGACGGTCACTCGTCTGCTGGAGGCGGCGTGTAGGGCACCGTCCGCAGGCAACAGGCAACCCTGGTTCTTCTATCTGGTACGCGCACAAAAGGTGAAGAGCGCCCTCGCCCGCGCCGCTTACGACCAGAGGTTCCTGGAAGAAGCGCCCTGGGTCATTGTGGTGTGCGCTGAGCCGGAGCGCTCGGCGGAGAGGTACGGAAAGAGGGGCAGAGAGCTGTACTGCATCCAGGATACGGCGGCAGCAGTCCAGAACATACTGCTGGCGGCAGACGGCTTTGGCCTAGGGACCTGCTGGGTCGGCGCGTTCGACGAGATGAGGGCGGCACAGGTACTTGAGATAGACCCTGAGGTGCGGCGACCGATCGCCATGATCCCCGTGGGAATCCCCGCTTCCCGACCCTCCCCCCGCGCGAGACGGCCGGTCAGTGAGGTCTCGACGGTTATACGGTAGTCTGTGGTCCGGGAGGCCCGTGCGAGCGGGCCTCCTTTCTCGCTCACTGAAATCGGGAAAACGTCGTGGCGAGGCGGTCGATCAGTTCGTCCTCCTGCTCTTTGGTGATAATAGGCGGAGGCCCCACGAGGAAATGGTCCCCCAGGACCCCGTCGACCGCTCCCCCGCCGGGATATACCACGACTCCTTCCTCCAGCGCGATACGGGTGAACCGCTCGGCGGCTTGCCCTCCTCCTTGAGGAAACGGTCTTTTCGTGTCCCGATCCTGCACGAGCTCGATCCCTATCATCAGCCCTTTGCCGCGCACATCCCCCACGTTCGGGTGGGAGTGTAGCGCCGCCGACAGCCCATCGAGCAGGTACTCCCCGATATCGGCCGAATTCTTGGCGAGGTCGTGCTCGGTGTAGTAATCCAGCACGGCACAGCCCGCCCGGCAGGCGAGAGGATTAGCCCCGTACGTGTGGCCGTGCACAAATCTGCCGCTGCCGCGGAAGAACGCCTCCCAGATTCGCTCCGTCGCAATGACCGCGCCTATCAGGAAATACCCCGCTCCCATCCCTTTTGCCACGGTCATGAGGTCCGGCACCACTCCCCAGTGCTCAATTGCAGAGTGCCGGGCCGTGCGGCCGAATCCGGTCATCACTTCGTCTGCGATGAGCAGTATGTCGTATCTGTCACAGATCTCCCTGATGATCCGCCAGTACTCAGGGGGAGGAACGATAGCCCCCGTTGCTGCCCCTCCTACCGGTTCAACAATGAAGGCCGCGACGTAATCAGGACTTTCTTTCTTTATCGCATCCTCCAGCTCGTGTGCGCACCGGATGCCGCACTCCGGGTAGGTCCCGTTATGCGGGCACCGGTAGCAGTACGGCGGGTTTATGTGAGGAAAATCCACCAGCATCAGCGCATACTTCCGCCTCCTCCCCACCGTGCCGCTCATCGACAGCGCACCGAGGGTGTTGCCGTGAAATGCGTGCCGCCTGCCTATAACCTTATGCTTCTGCAAGACACCATCCCGCTCCAGGAAATACTCCCTTGCCATTTTCATGGCGGTTTCCGTCGCTTCAGACCCTTCGGAAACCAGGTAGACCCGGTCTAGGTAGCCTTGCATTTTTGGACTGTAGGACAGCTTAAGCCGGAAAATTCCGTCCATTCTCACAAAGCGAGTATATAAAGCATACACGGGAACCTCGAGGCAACGCCCGTCCGTCCAAGAATGTAGCTGGGTGTTGTCAAGACCGCAGGGACATGACTCGGCCGCACATTTGCGAGTCCCGCATAAGGTGCTGGAAGACGCATTCCTGAAGGTGTTGAATGCTGATTTGCCGAAATAATCACAGCCAGGCAGGTGATGTTATTGAACAACCTGAGATCGCTTTTTCTACTCGCAGTGCCTGCACTTTTCGTAGTTGCTTTCGGCCTGTTTGCCTTGCCGTCAAACGACGATATCCCCGCCATGGCTCCGGCTTTCAACCGGCCGGGAGGTGATGCGTCTGTGAGTCTACCGGCGGATATTCCCGTCCACCAGCGCAACATCGCCAGAGCGGAGGGGCTCGCCCAGACGGCAGCCCCGAACGAGTACGTCGATGCACTTATTGAAAGGCTTTCGTTCCTCAGCATGCCTGTCCGCGGCGCCCGGGTACCGGACTTCGCCGGGCAGCTGCCCGGATCGCCCCGCAGCTACAGAAACGGCGTCCATGAGGGAGTGGACATCTACGGTCCGCCCAAGGGCACGCCCATATACGCCGCAGGAAGCGGCGTTATCATCCGCGCCGACATTGATTACGAAGAACTCACCGACGCGGAGCGTACCGCCATTCTCAAGGAGGCTGCCAGTTCTTCAGATACGCCTGATGATATCCTGGATAGACTGAACGGAAGGCAGGTCTGGATACACCATGGCGACGGCGTGATCACGCGCTACAGTCACCTCGACGGCATTCCCGACGGTATCGTACCGGGGAAAGCAGTGGACGCGGACACCGTCATTGGTTACATGGGCAACTCGGGAACAAGTGACGCCGTGGCAAACAGCCAGGACGGAGTGCACCTGCATTTTGAGATCATCGTGGACGGCTACAGTTTCTGGAAAGACTTAAATCTGGAGCAGGTAAAGCAGGTACTCAAGGCAGTGCTCACGCCGTGAAAGCGAGTCGCGAAGAATGGGTGGTACGTTCCGATACAATCCTCGTACTGGGTACCGTTAGCGATGAGTACAGCATACGTTGTCAGACGGTATTATGATGCGCTGGCCGAGCTGGATGTGGCGGGAACATTCTGAAAGTGATGGATATCGCGAAAATCGTGGAATATGACACGCCGCTCACACCCTAAAGGCAGGCTTCCCTCAAGGCATGAATTGATGATAACTGATAACACGAGCTGGACGGCGGTCAGCCCGTAATTTTGTTCTGGGCATTATCCCGCATATCATACAGCCTGTCTGCAAAAGACAGGATCATCTCCCTCTGCACGAGCTTTTCGAGCCATCGCGACGGAATATCGTCCACTCCGTAGAAAGCGCCTGCAAGCTGCCCGTACACCGCCCCCGTGGTGTCCGCGTCATCGCCCAGGTTGACCGCCAGCAGCGCCCCCTCTTCAAACGAGGAGGACCTGTAAAAGCTCCAGAGCGCCGCTTCCAGCGACTTCACCACATACCCAGTCCCGCGGATCTCAGGCGGATTCCGGCGCTGGAAGGAACCGGATGCCACTTCCGCGATCCCGGGCACAAGCGGCTCATCTCTCCAAAAGCCCGGCATCGGCTCAAAAATGTCCGAAAGCAGTTCATCCTTGGAAACTCCGGACAGTGCGCCCACCAGCAACGCAGCCAGGTAGCGACATCCGTCCACCGCTTCTGCGGCGCCGTGGGTGGTCAGCGAACTTTCCGCGGCACGTTCGACCGCTCGGCGGGCACAGGAAGCATAAAACAGCACGACAGGGCCGAGTCGCATGATGGACCCGTTTCCCGCCGTGTGAGGGTGCTGCGAACCGGAGTAGGGAGCCCCGGTGCGCTCGTAGCGTTCTAGTGCGGATCTGACCGTGTTGCCTATATCGAAGCAGTAGCCCCTGCTGCTTAGGTGCCCCGTGCGGTACCAGCGAATGAACCTTTCCATCTGGTCTTTCGGGTCGAAGCCTCCCCGCTCGATCAGGCTTTCCGCAAGACACAGCGCCATCGAAGTGTCATCCGTCCACTCGCCCGGCCGTACCCCGAATAACCCTCCACCTATCATATCGCGCACAGGCTCAAAGGAGCCGGGAGGCATGAACTCAACTGCAGCGCCGAGCGCATCCCCTACAGCAAGACCCAGAAGACAGCCATGGTAGCGCTTCCGCAGATCCATTACCACCACCTCTCTTTCTCCCTGTACAACATTCTGCATCCCCTCACCCGATAGAACAAACGGCCGAACTCCACGTCAGCATCCACTGACGATGCAGCGACCAAACGGCCTCATCATCAGTATGGAGAATACTGCTCGCTCAACCGAGGCAGAAACACGAGCATGTCCGCCTTCGTCACCGACGATAACGTTTACAGCAGAGGACCACCTCTCTCAGCGCTTTGATGTCTCTGTGCAGATCACCCCGGCACGTCAAGCTTGATCGCAGCCATCGATGAACCTGGGCTTCTTTCCGAGCCAGGTAACAGTCCCCTCGCCGAATATGCATAATGCTGTTTCAAGACGGCTTCCCGGGAGATTGGGCCCGCCATGCCAAACGGCGGGGACTCACGGGATAACCTCCCTGTCAGCCTTGCAAGCGATCTGATTGCTGAACTGACCTACGGTGGACCCGCTGCTGCAAGCGGGTCCACCCTTCTTCATTATGACCAGGCCTTGGAAAACTGCAGGGAAGACCCTTGTGTTGGATCAGCTCGTGAAATGCACAGCATTAAATCCATCGGGGCTGCAGTGAAAGCCGGGCATGGGGTCGGCTGTTTAACCTGGGGGACAGCATTTCAAGGCTCACCCGACAGTCACTCTGACATACTTCCTCTTTCCGACCTGAATTATCATTTCCTCCTGAACCCTGAGCTCAAGATCTGGGTCTGATACCCTGTCCTGATTGACCCTGACCGCACCCTGTGCGATGAGACGTTTGGCTTCGCTGTTTGAAGCGGCAAGTCCCGAATCTACCATGAGCCTGACAATGCGGACGCTGCCCGGAGAAACCCGGAATTCGGACATCTCCTCGGGCAGCCCCCCGCACTGAAACACCCGGACGAACTCTTCCTCGGCTTGCCTTGCCGCGGAAGCCCCGTGATACAACGAAACGATTTCCCTGGCGAGTCTCATCTTCACGTCCCTGGGGTGAGCGGTACCGTCCCGCAGCTGCCGCTCTATCTGTCTGAGCTCTAGAACAGGCACATCTGTAACAAGTTCATAGTACTTTAACATAAGCTCGTCGGGGATGGACATGGTCTTTCCGTACATGTCCCGGGGAGATTCGTTGATGCCAATGTAGTTATTCAGGCTCTTTGACATCTTGTGCGTGCCATCCGTACCTTCAAGCAGCGGCATAGTCATCATCACTTGAGGTTCTACCCCGTACTCCCTCTGGATATCCCGTGTCAAGAGGAAGTTGAAGGTCTGATCTGTGCCGCCGAGCTCGACGTCCGCACGTATCGCTACGGAATCGTACGCCTGGGCCAAAGGATAGAGGAACTCGTGGATGCTTACCGGTTTTTCTTCCTGCATCCGTTTTTTGAAGTCGTCTCGTTCTAGCATGCGTGCTACGGTGTACTTGGAAGCCAAAGTTATCACATCCACGAAGGTAAGCGGCGAAAGCCATGAACTGTTAAAGAGCACCCTGGTCTTTTCTGGAGCTAGAATCTTGAAGATCTGCTCCTTATACGTTTTTGCGTTCTCCAGAACTTCCTCTTCGCTGAGCTGCCGCCTTGTCTCCGATCTGCCTGACGGATCGCCTATTCTTCCAGTGAAGTCACCGATAATGAAGTAGACTTCGTGTCCAAGTTCCTGAAAGTGCTTGAGTTTCCTTATAGGCACTGTGTGACCGAGATGGATATCAGGAGCGCTGGGGTCAGCCCCGTACTTCACCCTGAGGGGCTTTCCTCGCTGGATCTTCTGTTCAAGTTCGAGTTCACTTACGATCTCGGCAGCGCCACGACTGAGTATCCTGACCTGTTCTTTCGCGTCCATTGCCACCCTCGCTCCCTGACTTACTTTAGTGTGATTATAGCATATGTTTACTTGGCCTCTCAAACTGAAGACGCCCGTGCGGGCTGGGCTCAGGGAACTCTGCCCGAGGTCAGCCCGTCTTACCACATAGGCGCGGCTTTTTACACTGCACTTTTGTTATGTTATAATTTGACGTGAATCCATTTTGTTCGTTTCCGAGGAGGAACCCCTGACATGGCCACTACCAAGAAGAAGGGGAAGAAGAGACCCTACACAAAGTGGGGACTGATGATTCTTACCCTCGTTCTGCTTGCAAGTCTTGCAGCACTCGGCGCGGGCATCGGCTTCGTTATGAGCGCCGTAAAAGGACTCCCAGCGCTCTCTTCATTTGAGCCCAAGCCCAGCATGACCTCGATGATCTATGATTCCAAAGGAAACATCATAGCCAAACTTCATGGTGAAGAAAACCGCATCCCCATAAGCATCGACCAGATACCGGATCACCTGCAGAAGGCGTTCGTGGCAACTGAAGACGACAAGTTCTTCGAACACCGTGGTGTCAACTTGAAGGCTATCATCCGCGCGCTGTACGTCAACATAAGAGGGATCTCGTACCAGGGGGGCAGCACGATAACACAACAACTGGTAAAGACCGCCCTGCTGAAGAACCCCGCACGCACGTATACCCGGAAAATCCAGGAGGCCATACTTGCGGTCCAGGTGGAACGGTATTTCACAAAAAAGGAAATCCTCCAGATGTACCTGAACCAAATCCACCTTGGGCACGGAACCTACGGCGTGGAAGCAGCCGCGCAGTTGTACTTTGGCAAACACGCGAAGGATCTGACCCTTGGAGAATCCGCGCTGCTCGCAGGACTCGCCCGTTCACCGTCGACGTACTCCCCTTATAACGATATGGCTGCAGCGAAAAGCGTCCGCGATGTAGTGCTGGATCAGATGCTAAAAAACCAGTTCATCAGCGCTGAACAGCATGCAGAAGCAAAGGCAGAGGAAATAAAACTCGCCGGATTCACTAAAGATGAGTCAAATCTTGCACCGTTTTTTGTGGACGTAGTCCTAAAACAAGTTCTCGAAAAGTACGGCGCATCCGCCGTATATGGCGGAGGGCTGCACATTTACACCACGGTCGATATGGACATTCAGAACGCCGCCGAAGCAGGTGTGGCCCAGGTTATGGACCAGGCCTTCCCCTTAAAGGAGGGACAAGATCAGCCTGATGCGGCCGTTGTGGTGATCGACCCCAAGACAGGAGAGGTAAAAGCAATAGTGGGCGGGCGTACCCACACAAACAGGCTGTCGTTGAACCGTGCGATACATGACCCGCGCCAGCCGGGGTCCGCGTTCAAGCCGATCGCAGTTTACGCCGCCGCTTTCGAAAGGGGCTATTCGGCGGGTACGGTCATTGACGACAGCCCCGTATCATACCCGCAATTCTCGGGGCCACCGTGGAGCCCGGAGAACTACACGAGAGATTTCAAGGGGCTCATCACTATCCGTGAAGCCATCGAGCAGAGCATCAACGTGGTGGCTGTTAAAGTGCTCGAGCGGATCGGCGTGGAGACCGGTGTGAACTATGCGACCCGAATGGGAATCACCACCCTTGTTACCCAAAAAGGTGTGCAGAAAAACGACTATACGCTATCACTGGGGCTAGGCGGCCTGACCCACGGCGTGACGCCCTACGAAATGGCGTCCGCCTATGGGGTGTTTGCCAACAGGGGCATCCGCGTTGAACCGCACACCATCAAAAAAGTCACCGACAGCAGGGGAAACATCCTGGAGCAGCACCAGCCCAAAATGGAAATCGTGATGGGTGAAGATATCGCTTACCTCATGACCGATATCTTACGTGGCGTCATTTTCAGCCCGGGAGCGACCGGCAGGCGCGCGAATATCGGCCGTCCAGCCGCCGGTAAGACTGGCACATCCTCTGACCATGCCGACGCCTGGTTTGTAGGTTACACGCCAGACCTTGTCGCTGCGGTATGGATGGGGTACCACCAGAGAAAACCCATGGATAGGCAGACGGGCGGGAGGTATCCTGCCGAAATTTGGAAGGCCGTTATGGGTGAGGCACATAAGAACATCCCCGTTTCTGATTTTCAAAGACCAAAGAACTTCGTCGAAGTGGAGATCTGTTCTAAATCAGGCCAGCTGCCCGGACCGTTCTGCCCGGCTGACACCATCAAAACGGAGCTGTTCATAAAGGGTACCGAACCTCAGGCAACCTGCAATGTTCACGTGCTTGCGCAGGTGTGTGCAGACGACCCTACGAAGCTGGCGACTGAAAACTGCCCGTGGGTCATAGAAAAAGTGTTTATCAAGCGTCCCGAGCCTTACACTCCGACAAAAGACGGGCGGATCCCGAAGGACGCCCAACTCGAGGTCCCAACGGAATACTGTCAAATGCATAGTGAACCTCATAAAGACCGGGGCGGGGATGATTGATCACACGTCAAGTGTGACAACCGTGACGCCGAGATCGCCTTCGCCGTGCTCGCCGAGCCTGAAACCAGCGACCCGGGGATGGTCGGACAGGTAGTCAGCCACAGCCCTCCTCAATGCGCCCGTACCTTTTCCATGGACGATGCGGACCTGCCGGAGACCAGCCAAGGCTGCATCGTCCAAGTATTTATCCAGCAATTCTAGCGCTTCCGCAACGATCATACCGCGAAGGTGCAGCTCATAAGGCACCTCCCTGGGTTTCCCCTGCGGGAGCCGGCTTGGTACAGGCCTCTCCTCAGGTGCCCCGGTGTCTTCAGTCGCGCGCAGGTCAGAAAGAGGCACTTCCACTCTCATTATGCCGGCCTGTACCGTTACGCGCGTGCCGTCTTGGGACACGGAAAGCACACGTCCCTTCATGTTCAAGCCAGCTACGTATACTGGGTCGCCCGGATTCACCCGTTCAAGCGTCTCACCGGCCGTATCCGCGGCAGGGACTGATGATTCCTCCACCTCCTGCGCTAGCCTCCGCATCTCGTCATGGGCCGCCTTGACGTCCAAGAACCGCCTTTCCTTTTCCGCCTGCCTGGCTGCCTCAAGAAGCCTCTTTGTCTCTTCCCTCGCTCTGTGGACGATGGAACGCGCCTCGCCAACCGATTTTTCTATGAACTCCCTACGTCTCGCCTCAAAGGTACCCAATTCCTTTTCCAGCCGGTGGCGGATCAGCTGTGCCTCGCCGCGATCAATTCGTGCCTGCTCGAGTTCTCGTTCTAACTCGTGCTTTGCCCTGTGCAGGTCCCTGATAACCAGTTCCACGTTGTTATAATCCTTACGTGCGAACCCCCTGGCCCGTGCCACAAGGCGCGCATCCAGACCAAGCCTTGCCGAGATCTCAAACGCGTTGCTTGACCCCGGGATACCGATGAGCAGCTTGTACGTGGGCGACAGCGTTTCTACATCAAATTGTACTGAGGCGTTTTCCACGCGCTCTCGCGTGTAGGCAAACGTCTTCAGCTCGCTCGAATGAGTGGTGGCGATGGTTTTTGCCTTGATCTCGAGGAGCCGCTCAAGTATAGCCATGGCCAGCGCAGCGCCTTCCGTCGGGTCCGTCCCCGCTCCGAGCTCATCCAAGAGCACCAAAGACCTCGACGTCACCTGTGCGAGTATGGAAATGATGTTGGACATGTGGCCTGAGAAAGTGGAAAGGCTCTGCTCAATGCTCTGCTCGTCTCCTATATCGCAGAAGACCGAGTCAAACACGCCTACCGTAGAATCGGACGACGCGGGGATGGGGATGCCGCTCTGCGCCATGAGCACAAGCAGACCCGCCGTCTTCAAAGCGACGGTCTTACCGCCAGTGTTCGGGCCCGTAATCACGAGGATATCAAAGTCGTCGCCGATACGGATATCCACTGGTACCACGTTGCCGGACAGCAGCGGGTGCCTGCCACCCACTATCTGAAGCATCGGCCTTTCTGAGATAACGGGCGCGACGCCCCGCGTATCAGCGCCGTACTTCACCCGGGCAAACAGGCAGTCCAGTTCTCCGAGAGTCAACACCGTCTCGTGTAGCTTGGAAAGCTCCGCGTGCACCATCTTGGTAAGCTTTCTGAGTACCTTCTCCACCTCCTCTGCTTCCGCCAGCTCCAAGGTCCTTATTTCATTGGTCATCTCCACTGCCCGTGCAGGCTCCACGAAAAGCGTAGCTCCACTTGCAGACACGTCGTGCACTATGCCAGGTATATGGCCCTTGTACTCCTGCTTCACAGGGAGCACGTAACGATCCGCTCGGATGGTGATGATGGGTTCCTGCAGGTAGCGGCACACTTCCGAGGAGCGCACCAGCCCCTCCAGGTAGTCCCTGAGCCTTGACTGCGCCGCGCGCTTTCTTTTACGCACCGCAGATAGCTCTGGGCTCGCTCCGTCGGCCACTTCACCTTCCTCCGTAATCGCCCGGGATACAGCTGCTTCGATATCAGAAAACCTGTGAAGCGTCCGCGCGTACGCCGCTATCATCGGGTAACTTGACGCCTTTTCTTCAAGGTACGTGCGCATATTTTTCGCTGCTTTTGTGGTGGACACGATGTTCAAGAGATCTGAGGGAAGAAGCAGACCGCCGCGTTCCACCTTGCCCATGGCGTCACGGACATCCCGGATACCACCTAAAGGAACTGCCGGGAATCTTTGGAACAGTTGCATGGCCTGGAATAGCTCCTCCCTTCGCCTGCTCACCGTCTCATAGCAGGCAGAGGGCGCAAGCCTTAAGACCAGTTCCTGACCCATTGAGCACGTGGCGTAGGAGGCGACGTGCTTCAGTACTTGCTCAAACTCCAGGGTCTCGAAGGTCTTTTCGTTCATGATACCACCTCTATCAGCTGGCCCACCAGTTGCCTCACATGAGAAAGGTCGCGCGGGCGGGGGAGCTCAGGAATCTCTTTCCCGGATATAACAACCAAGAAGACGTCGTTTTGGGTGTGCGCCGACGTGGAAAGGTCCTCAAGGTTGCCGTGGTCCGCGGTTATCACCAGGTAGTCCTCGCTGGAGATGCCTCCTATGATGGTCACGAAAAACTGATCGAGGACTGAAAGTACGTAACGTGCCAGCGCCTCATCTTGCCTATGCCCAGCGATATCGGTGACGAAGTATTCGAAGACTGTGAGCAGGTGTTTCCGCATGACCGAAAGCGCGATCTTCCCGGCTTCGGCGGGTTGCCTTTCCGGGAAATCCGGTTGTTTGAGTCTCAGCGTCCAGTGAGTGATATCATGATACAGTGCTTCGCCCTGGTGAAGCTGGGCGAAGCTGCGCAGTGGGATCCCGGCCGCCTTCGCGGCAACGGTTGTCGTAGAAGGCGTGTAGGTGCCCTGTTCCATCCAGGAAAACGCTTCCGGCCTGTACGCGTTCAGGAAGGTGGTCTTCCCTCGTCGGATACCGTCGTGAAACAGATTCCCATCCTCGATCAGGCCTGTGAGATGACGGCCCGGATGACTGTTTTCGTGCCTCCCCAAAATAGAAGCTGCGTTGATGCCGCAGAAAATCGAGGTCTGTCCGGTGGCGCTCTGCGGTATGCCCTCCACTCCTAGTTTTGCATCTACAGAAAACGCAACTGCTCGGCTCGTCCTGACTTCACCCGACTTAAAACCCGAGCTGTCCAGCGGTACTCCAAGTATTCGGGACAGCGAGGGTAGGCCCGGATCTGAAACTGGGTTTGAGCTGCCGGGTCTCCCTAACCCCACTCCATCCAACATCACAAAGAAGACACCCACGTGTACCAGCTCCATCTGCAAGCTCTCACAATACATAATATCACTGGTGCGCTCTCCTGGATATATGCTGTTACCGCGAGTGGTGCCGACCATCCCTACTTCTTGTGGTTCGCGAGGAAGTCCTGGAGCCTTTCGAAGGGCATGGTGTTTATCACGTGCTCTTCTGTGAGCCATGCCCTCCTTGCGTTGAACACTCCAAATTGCATGTCGTGCATGGCAGCAACGCTGTGGCCGTCGCTGTTGATGGCGATCTTTACTCCGAAGGAAGCTGCCATCCGTGCGTGTACGTCAGAGAGATCGAGGCGGTCCGGGGACGCGTTGATCTCAAGGACCGTGTTGGTCCGTTTGGCCGCCCTTATCACTTCCTCTATATCCACCTCGTAGGCGTCACGCCTGCCGATCAGCCGTCCGGTGGGGTGTGCGACGATGTCCACGTGCGGATTCTCCATTGCCCGGATAATCCTCCTCGTCATGGTTTGCCGATCCTGCCTGAAAGCGGAGTGAACGGATGCAACCACCACGTCGAGCCCGGCGAGCACTTCGTCTGGGTGGTCTAGGCTCCCGTCAGGCAGTATGTCTACCTCGACTCCGTGGAGCAGCCTCACCGCTCCCATTTCGTCATTGAGCCGACGAATCCGCTCGCCCTGCGCCTTAAGCCTGGCAGCGTCAAGCCCGTGGGCTATTACGAGCGAACGCGAGTGGTCGGTGATGGCAAGGTACTCATAGCCCCAGCGTGCTGCCTGCTCTGCCACCTCTTCGATAGTTCCAAGGCCGTCCGAGTACCTTGTGTGAATGTGAAGGTCGCCGCGGATGCAGTCAAGCGAAATCAGTTCGGGTATCTCCGCTCTGGCCGCAGCCTCAATTTCCCCCCTGTTCTCGCGAAGTTCCGGAGGGATAAACGACAGACCAAGCAACGAATAAAGGTCTGCCTCTTCGTCAGTTCGGAGCAGCAACCCATCTTCAGACCATACCCCGTATTCGTTGATCTTCAGTCCAAGGTCCTTTGCGAGTCCCCGGAGGCTGGCATTGTGCTCGGCGGACCCGGTGAGGTGCAGCAGGGCCGCAGCAAATTCCGAGTGTTTAACCACGCGAAGATCCACACCGATCCCCGCCCGGGACGTACCGGAAAGCTTAGTGTCCCCTCTGGACGTGACCTCAGCGATCAACGGCAGGCCGGCGAAGTAGTCCATAACGGCGTCCGGGTGGTCCGATGCTACAACCAGATCCAGGTCCTTCACGGTTTCCCGGCGCCGCCTGAAACTCCCCGCCAGCTCTGCTCTTTGTACTGCAGCATGGGCGAGCAGCGCATCGCGAAGGTCATGCGCCAGAGCAAACACGTCTGCAAGCAGAATCCTGCTCGCGTTCTTCTTAAACGCCTCGATCCCTCGAAGGATGGCCGCCTCCTTCTTCTCGCCAAAACCCCGGAGACCTCTTAAGAGCCCGGCCCTGGCGGCGTTCTCCAGCTCCTCAAGGCTCTCAAGATGAAGCTCATTGAACAGCATGGAAGCGGTTTTCCCGCCTATCCCGGGGATGGCGAGAAAACCCAAGACGCCCGGTGGCACTTTCTTTCTGAGCTCCTCCAGGTAGCGGATACTGCCCGTGTCGAGCAGTTCCCTGATCTTGGCACTCAGAGCCGGCCCGACGCCTGGGATCAGCGAGAGCGCGTCACGGCGCGCCAGGTCCTCCACATCACCGGGGTAGCCTTCGACGCCTCGCGCCGCCTTCCGGTATGCGTTCACCCGGAATGCGTCTTCACCGAGGATCTCAAGCAGCGCCGCTATTTCTTCCAGCGCATAGGCCACGTCGAAGTTCTTCACTAGAACCCCCTCCTTGTCAGGACCTGAGCGAAGCGCCGATCTCCCGGATGAGGCTCTCCCTGATGCGCGCCTGCACCGCTTCTGCGTCTTCGTCAGAAAGGGTCCTGTCACAGGACCTGTAGCGCATCGAATACGCGAGGCTCACGTAGCCCTCGGGTACGGGGGGACCCGTGTAGACGTCAAACAGCTCCAGTTTCTCAAGGAGCGAACCGCCCTCTCTCCTGATTATAGCCTCTACATCTGCTGCCGATACAACCCTTGGCACCATTACTGCCAGATCCCGTTCCACAGCAGGGAAGCGCGCGAGCGGGGAGTACCGGGGCGAAGCAGCCTCACACGCATAAAGGCTATCGAGGTCGATCTCGAACACGACGACGCGTTTTCCGATACCGTACCGCTCCAGTACATCGGGGTGCACCTCGCCGAGATATCCAAGAATGCTTTCGCCGACGCGCACGGACGCCTGTCTTCCAGGGTGGAGGAACACCAGGTCTGACCGGATAAACTCGGGTCTTACCCCCGCGTGCGCCGCGAGGTTTTCGACCCACCCTTTCACCTCGAAAAAGTCCGCTTCTCTTGCCGGCTCGCCGAAGTGTCGCTTTCTGTGCCCGAACGCTGCTCCTGCTACGCACACTCTTTCATCGGGCAGTTCGGAGAGCGGCAGTGCCCGGGGCCTGTACACGGGGCCCAGTTCAAAGAACCTCATGCTTTCGATCCGCCGTTTCAGGTTGTGTGCCGCGGTTTCCAGAAGACCTCCGAGCAGCGTTGTGCGCATGACGCTCTGCTCGGGCCTTAGCGGATTGGCAAGCGGTATGGCCCGGCGCAGCTCATCATGAGGTCCAAGTCCCAGCATATCGGCAGTGGCGGGGTCCACGAATGAATAGGTGATGATCTCGTCAAGCCCCATGGCCAGCAGCCTGTCTCTCATCGCGTCGTGCCACCGTCGCCTTGCAGACTTGCCGCCTCGCGTCAGCTTGCCAGAGGGCAGCGTGGTTTCAATCCGGTCGTAGCCCCACAGCCGTGCTACCTCCTCTGCCACGTCCACTTCCTGCAGCACGTCTACCCTGCGGGGTGGTACCTCAACCCACAAACCTTCCGGGGCAGCGGTCACAGAGAAATTCAGCCTTTCCAGGATCCTCTGCATCTCGGCCTCTTTGATATCGGTCCCGAGCAGTGCATTAACCTTGTCCGGCCGCACCAGCACACGCCTGGGCTCATGGCGCATCACGTCTACATCGATGACGCCCTTTCTGACCCGGCCTATACCCATCTCCTCCACTAGGTATGCGCAGCGGTCAGCCGCGCGGGCGGTACCTGAGGGGTCGACGCCCCTTTCAAATCTGGCTGATGCCTCCGTCCGCAGTCCCAGCCGGCGCGATGTCGAGGCAATGCTGGAGGGTGAGAAATAAGCGGACTCAAGCAGGATCGAGCTGGTATCGTCGCTAACCTCCGAGTTCTCGCCTCCCATCACCCCGGCGATGCCCACGGCGCCCGAGGAGTCCGCGATCACAAGCATGTCGTCTGACAGCGTTCTCTGTTCTCCGTCCAGCGTGCGTATGATTTCGCCCGGTACCGCCCGTCTCACGATGATGGCGCGGTCCTTTACCCGGCGTGCGTCGAACGCGTGGATGGGCTGCCCCATCTCCAGCATCACGTAGTTGGTAATATCGACGATGTTGCTGATGGGCCTCACTCCCGAAAGCAGCAGCCTCCATTGCATCCACAACGGGGAAGGCGCAACTGTGACAGCCTCGAACACCCTGAGCACGTACCTGGGACAGAGGTCCTGGGCCAGCACTCTGACCGTTCCCCCGCCGTCGAGGGCTCCACCCTGTTCCTTTAAGGGTCCCGTCGGTGGCGTGTGAAGCGGTGCGCCCGTCACGGCACTTACCTCCCAGGACAGGCCAACCAGGCTCTGGCAATGGGCATAATTGGGCGTAAGGTCGAGTACCAGTACGTCGTCATAGAGTTCCAGCGCTTGTGCCACGTCCGTACCGATCGGAGTATCTGCAGGAAGGATCAGCACTCCCTCTCTGTTCCCCGGTCCCTCACCCAGTAGCAGTTCCGTGGCACAACACAGCATTCCCTCTGACCGTCTGCCCCTGACGACGGCGGTCTCCACGCGCTGTCCCCTCGGCAGTACGGCCCCCGGCACGGCTACGGCAACCCTGTCGCCCGCCCGAACGTTAGTCGCACCGGTCACGATGGAGAGCTCCGCATCGCCCACGCTGACGCTGCAGACACGCATCCCGTCTGCCTGTTCTATGGCCCTTATGATGCCTGTTCGTACGCCTTCGAATTCCGCCCGCCGTTTTGCTACTTCATCCACGTGGACCCCGGCGCGCGTCAGCCTGTCCGCAAGCTCCTCAGGCTGGATATCGAGTTTCACATATTCACTGAGCCACCGGTATGGAACCTGCATGCTCATCGCCCCCTTTAGAACTGCTCCAGGAATCTTGCGTCGTTCTGGAAAAACAGCCTCAAGTCGTCGACCCCGTATTTCAACATGGTGACGCGCTCCACACCCATACCGAAGGCAAATCCCGATACTTCTTCGGGATCGTAGCCACCGTGCCGCAACACCTCGGGGTGCACCATCCCGGAGCCCAGGATCTCAAGCCATCCGGTCCCTTTGCACACCCGGCAGCCGCCACCCCCGCACATGGTGCAGGAAATGTCCACCTCTGCGCTAGGCTCTGTGAAAGGGAAGTAACTGGGTCTTAGCCTGATCTCGGTTTCCTCGCCGAAAAACTCCCGTGCAAACGTTAACAGCGCGCCTTTGAGATCGCCGAACGTAATGCCCCTGTCCACTACCAACCCCTCAACCTGATGAAACATAGGGGAGTGCGTCGCATCATCGTCCCTCCGGTACACGCGGCCCGGTGCGATGATCCGGACGGGGAGCCTTGGTGCCATCCGTTGCATGGTCCTGATCTGCACCGGAGATGTGTGGGTCCTGAGCAGGATATCATCAGTCACGTAGAAAGACGCCTGCATATCGCGGGCGGGATGGTCCTTTGGCATGTTGAGCGCGACGAAGTTGTACCAGTCCGTTTCGATCTCCGGCCCCTCGGCCACCTGGTATCCCATGTTCGAGAACACCCTTTCGATCTCTTCGAAGGTTCTTGTAATCAGGTGTTTTCGGCCAACTTCCGGCAGCACACCGGGGAGGGTGATGTCCACTGCCTCTTTCTTCAGCCGAGCATCGGTCTCAGCCTGTTTGATCTGGTAGTCCCTGGCCTCCACAAGCGCTTCGATGGATTGTCGCACGTCGTTGGCCAGCTTGCCAATCGCCGGTCTTTCATCGGGGGGCACCTGTCCGAGGCCTCGAAGCGCCTGCGTGATGACACCCTTTTTCCCCAGGAACCTTACCTTCACCTCTTTCAGCTCGGTGCTTGAGCTTGAAGCCAGGATCTGTGCCTTTGCCTGGTCGAGCGCGGCCAGCAGTTCCTCTTTCATCATGAAGCTCCCTCTCCTTCCTCACTAAAACAAAACGGGCCTTCGCCCAAAGGACGAAAGCCTGACTTCCGCGGTACCACCTTAGTGGGTATTTACACCCTCTCTTTTAGGACACTAGCATGTCCTGTTTCTGATAACGGTGAACCGCCGCCGCAGCCTACTTCCGTTTTCAGCCGCGGAGCTCCGGGGTGAACTTCGACTCGACCCCCGTAGAAGCGCTCACAGTCACGGCGCCTCCTCCCTGAACGAAGGTTATCCGGGTCTACTCTCCCCTTCCTCGCCTCTTACGTTTACATCATGATGAGTCGCCTGTAAATCAGGTAAGCCTCAATAGAACCTGTCACCTCAAAGAACTTCCAGAAAAGACTGGCGCTGTTGGTCAATTAACCACGCCCTTTCGTCTCTCCTAGCCTATGCTGGTACGATTATATCATAACACGCTGCCAGATTACAAGAGTGCCACCTGGCGGAACTGCCGAAGCGCCTCATACAGAATGACAGCGCATGCAACGGAGACGTTGAGCGACTCGGCTCCTCCCGGCATTGGTACCGACACCTGCTCGTGCACATGCCTTAACAGGCCTTCGCCGAGCCCCGCTCCTTCATTACCGAGCGCCAGTGCGAACGGCGCCTTGAGCCGCACATCAAACACGGACTTACCGGACATATGGGCGGCGTACCAAGGAATGCCTGGTGGCAACTTTTTGCAGAAAGCAGCCTGGTTCTCCACCGTACAGAGGGGGATATGAAACGCCGATCCCATACTCGCCCTCAGGCATTTTGGTCCAAACGGGTCAGCCGAGGTCGTTGTGAGGTAGACGGCATCGGCGCCGACAGCGTGAGCGATCCTGATGATGGTACCCACGTTCCCAGGGTCCTGGATATCCTCAAGAAAGAGCACGCAAAACTTTAGCGCATAGGGGGAAGATACAGTAGGAATCTGGCATACCGCCACCACCCCCTGCGGAGATTGCACGTCCGATACCCTTTGCAGCACCCTTTCGGTGCATTTGTATACCGGTACCTTCCGGGAGTCAAGGCGGCGCGCTATCTCGGGTTCGGCGCTCAGGGCGTCAGGCGTGGCGAGCACGTACTCAATACTCACACCAGCTCTTAGCGCCTCCTCCAAAAGATGAAACCCCTCGATGACGCACCTTTTCTCCCGTTTTCTCCACTTTCTTTGAAGAAGACGCCATGCGTACAGCACCTTGGGGTTGGACGTACTCTCAATCATCTTTTCACTGTGCCAGGCGCTCGAGTCTGTGAAGCGCCTCGTTTTCTCCTATGATGACCAGGACGTCGCCTTCTTTGATAGAATCATCGGCCCGTGGCGATACGTTCACCGATTTACCATGCTTTAGAGCCAGAACGTTCACGCCGAACTTGGCCCTGAGCTCAAGCTGTCGGAGCGTCTTTCCTATCATCGCGCGGGTAGCGTTTAGTTCCACGATGCTGTGCTCGGGAGACAACTCGATGAAGTCCAGAATATTCGATGCAACAAGGCTGTGAGCAATTCTTGCACCCATTTCCCGCTCGGGAAACACCACCCTGTCAGCGCCTACTTTAAGGAGGACCTTACCATGAATATCGCTGCTTGCCTTGGCGATCACCTGCTTCACTCCGAGTTCCTTCAGCACAACCGTAACCAGGATACTCGCCTGTATATCCTGACCTATCGCCACCACGACCGCGTCCATATTCCTCACACCGAGTGCCCGTAAGGTTTCTTCGTCCGTTGCGTCTGCCTGCACCACGTGCGTCAACACGTTTGCCATGCACGCAATCTTGCACTCGTCTGAATCGATGCCGAGTACGCCATGACCTTGACTGGCCAGGGTTCTGGCAACGCTTGAGCCAAATCGGCCGAGTCCAATAACAGCAAAATCCTTCATTTACATCATCCTATCATGATTTTCTCCTCGGGATACCTGAGCGCCCTGGCCCTTGATGGGGTAGCAATAGCAAAGGCGAGCGTCAGGGGTCCGACTCTCCCTATGAACATGGTGACGATTACAAACATCCTGGATAGAGGGCTCAGCTTCGGTGTTATGCCGGTCGACAGTCCAACTGTGCCAAACGCTGAAGTCGTTTCGAACACGATATCCATGAAATCGAATTGTTCTACTGTCGATATGGCCAGGGCGGACAGGATCAGTACTCCGACTGATATGACGATAATGGCCAGAGCTTTCTCTGCAGCGTCCTGGCCGAGCCGCCTGCCGTGGATCTCTATCGTCTCGCGCCTCGTCAGGGTCGCCCAGACCGATGCAAGCAGCGCCGCAAAGGTCGTGGTCTTAATCCCGCCGGCAGTGCCGCCGGGAGAGCCGCCGATGAACATGAGCACCATGGTGAACAATAGTGTCGGCGTCCTGAGACTTCCGGTAGGGAGCGTGTTGAACCCTGCAGTCCTCGGTGTCACCGAATGAAACAAGGCTCCGAGCAGTTTACCCTGCAGGCTTAATTTCCCAAGAGTCTCTTCATTTTGAAACTCCAGTACGAATATGGTGATAAAGCCGACCACCAGTAAGGCGGAAGTGACCTTTAAGACTATCCACGTATGCAGCGACCTCTTTCCACACCGTCTCCACAACAGCTCCGATATCACCACAAAACCGATGCCGCCAAGCACGATCAGCGACATGAGCACAAGATTCATGAAAGGGTCGTCCACGTAATCCACAAAGCTCTTGGATAAAAGGTCAAATCCCGCGTTACAGAATGCCGACACCGAGTGAAACAGTCCGTACCAAGCTGCTGTGCCGAGAGGAAAGTCCCTGCTGAACCTTACAGTCATAAGTACAGCTCCCGCCAGTTCAATGGCGAACGTCACGGCAAGGATCTGTTTTGTCAGTTTGACGATCCCGGACAGCTGCGGTTGGCCCAGCGCCTCCTGGATCACGATCCTCTCGCGGAAAGTAATCTTCTTTCCAATGAGCAGGGCGAACATGGTGGACATGGCCATTATGCCAAGGCCGCCGGCCTGGATCAGCGCCAGTATGACAACCTGTCCAAACGTACTCCAGTGTGTCCCCGTGTCCACGACCACAAGGCCCGTAACGCACACCGCCGAAGTAGCAGTGAACAACGCGTCGATAAATCCTGTAGACTTGCCCGGGGCCGTTGATAGAGGAAGCAAAAGCAGCAACGTCCCTAGCGCGATAGCACCCGCAAATCCCAGAACGAGTACGCGTGCTGGACTCAGACTAAACCTCGTGTTTGCCGGGCTTGTCAACGCGCTTATACCCCCCGGGCCTCAGGGCTGGCTAAAGACTCTTCTTCGCAGTCTCAACCAGCTGGCCAAAAGCTCTTGAATCGTTAACAGCAAGATCTGCGAGCATCTTGCGATTGATGTCCACGCCGGCTTTCTTGAGCCCATTCATCAGCCTGCTATATGAAAGGCCGTTGTTCCGCGCTGCAGCATTAATCCTGGCGATCCACAGCCTCCTGAATTCGCGCCTTCTCCGCCTTCTGTCGCGATAAGCGTACCAGAGAGCTTTCATGACCGTTTCGTTCGCGGCCCTGAAGATCTTGCTTTTCCTACCCCAATACCCCTTGGCGAGCTTCAGTATTTTCTTGTGCCTGGCCCTCTTGGTTTTGCCTGTCTTAACTCTGGGCATGTTGTCTACCTCCTAGTAAATCCGACCTACATATGGGGAATCAACCTTCTCATCCTCTTGCTGTCGGCCCGGTGCACCAGCGTGCTCTGACCCAGCCTGCGCTTGCGTTTCGCTGCTTTCTTGCCCAGCTTGTGGCGCTTGAAAGCGTGCACCCTGGTGATCTTACCTGTTCCCGTCAGACGCAGCCGCTTGGCCGCACCCCTGTGAGTCTTAAGTTTTGGCACCTGTAATCTCTCCTTCGTCAATCCTTCGTCGGCTTGGGGGTCAGAATCATGATCATGTTCCTGCCTTCGACGCGAGGGGTCCTCTCAATGTTGGCTATATCCTGCACCCTAGCTGCAAATCGTTCGAGCAGCTTCTTGCCCAGGTCGGAATGGGCAATTTCCCGCCCCCTGAACATTATGGTGCATTTCACCTTGTCGCCATCTTTCAGGAAGCGTTCAGCGCTCTTCACCTTTACCTCAAAGTCGTGTTCTTCGATGGACGGGCGCATTTTAACTTCCTTGACATCAATGATCTTCTGTTTCTTCCGTGCCTCTCGTTCCTTCTTTGACTGTTCATACTTAAACTTGCCGAAATCCATAAGCCGACATACGGGCGGACGAGCGGCCGGAGCCACTTCCACCAAGTCTACCCCTCTTTCCTGGGCGATCCTCAGTGCCTCCCTGATCGGTAGGATTCCCAGCTGCTCTCCCGCTTCGTCAACAAGTCGCACCTCGCGAGAGCGTATGGCCTCGTTTACACGAAGGTCCTTGCTAATAGTCGTCACCTCCTTGACCTAAGTCTTATTTAAAACAACAAAGGGGTGAGAAGAACTGCCTTCCCACCCTAGTATCTAAGCCCATATCGTCCGGTAACAACCTTACGAACAGCGATCCGGCGTTGTAAGGTGAGAAGCGGCAGCTTCTTCTTTGCAACAGTGAAAGTATACCATGACATTTAACCATCGTCAATTTCCGTCTCAAGGTGTGTGATCGTGCTGTGATATTGTCACCTTGAAAAAAGTCTGTGAAAATGTCACCTATGAACAAGGTGATGGTGACATTGTCGCAGTCTGAATTGAATAAGGCCTTTGTTTTGCAACGGGTAGTAGA
>JBFMAL010000020.1:0-49810 GCA_040755615.1 Bacillota bacterium | reverse complement strand
TATCAATAGCCCGTGCACCACCAGCGTGGCACAACGCTTTCTTCGCGAACGTAACTCCGGCCTGCGTCTCCCAGCAGTTTTCAACGCCCATGGCACGCGAAAGGCCCGTTTGGTGTCAAACTTGGGTACAAGTTCAGATATCGGACCGGGGAAATACCGAAGAACCAGGGTCTTTAACACCCGATCCCTGCTGTATTGCAGCATCCGCCTGCCGAGCCGTACACCCTGCAGCCAGGTGGGGTTACCAAAAGCGACCGGCGCTTCCTGTACCCGGCGTTTCAGCTCAAGGAACAGCTCTACGTTTTCAGGGAACGAAAGATCAAAGGCGCGCGCGCCCGACTCGTACGCCGCCATCATCACCGACAGGCAGTACTCCGGGTCGTGAAGCTTCCAGAAGAGTTCCCTCTTGTAAAGGCACCGGAACTGGTTAAACGGGTCTCCACCTATGATTACCGGAAAATCCGTCACGTGCATCAAAGCCACCTCCAAGAAACAAGGGCAGAGGGGAGGGGCCTCTGCCCGTACAGCATAAAAGGAGTCTTCCTAGGCCTGCGCGGATTGATCTTTCCAGTAAAGGCCCCGCTTCTTAACGCGGTCGAGCAGGTAGTGGACAGCGATGGGAGTTGCTACGACGTTGACCGGTACGTTGGACATGATAACAGCGGTGAACAACACCATGAACGGAGCGAATCCCATCAGTGCGATCCACCCTCCCACCAGTACCGCACATACCACGGCTGACAGGCCTGACCAGAAGCTCACCTGCCTCCAATCTCGTGGGTTTCTCACCATGAGACCAGGCAAGAAGCCCATGATGAAATTGCCCAGGAACCCCCCAACTCCCCCGACTCCAAACCAGCCTGCGAGTATGTCAGAGATGAAGGTGTTACCGATGGCCGCTGCCAGCCCGCCTACCCAGGGTCCAAACAGAATACCCCAAGTGCACGCGATGAAGGCTGCCGGACGAAGAGTTATGAATCCGATCGCGAATCCCATTGTGGCGAAACACCCGAGCCCGTAGATGACCGCGCCGATGATGATGAGAGCAATGTCGATCGGTCTGAACTTCACAGCGCAAAAACCTCCCTGTAGATTTAGGGTCCGTGTGCGGGGGCTCCCCTCCTGCCCTGAACAAATGTTCATACAGAGAACCATTGTACTATTTCATTTCTAGGTTCAGCCCAATATTCCTTCCTACGAGGAAAAAATTCTTTTCTTTGTTTAAAAAAAGGTCCAGTTCCCTGCAGGAATCACAAAAAGCCTGTCGAAAAGACACAGAAGTACACCTGATGAACATTTGTGCGCCAAGGGGGGTTGATTCCTTGGAAAACGACTCCGTTGAGAGATTCCTTCTTGCCAGGGTAGCCAATATGTACTACGAAGACGGGCTCACCCAACAGGAGATCGCGGACCTATTGGGCATATCCCGCCTGCAGGTGGTGAGAAAGCTCAAAAAGGCACGGGAGATGGGCATCGTTCGTATCATCATTGACTCATCATACCTCGGCGACGTGGATACGGCCCGGCAGCTCAGGGAAGTGTTCGGTCTAAAAGACGCGGTGGTTGTCCCCTCAACAGCCACGGAGAGCGGTCTCCGGGCAGCCCTCGGCAAGGCTGCGGCCAATTATGTGAGCATCCAGGTCAAGCCAGGCTCGGTGGTCGGTATTGCCTGGGGGAGGACGCTGCGCGAGATGGTGCTCAACCTTCCGAGGATATCCGTGAAAAACCTGGTCGTCACGAACATCATTGGCGGGCTGTCAATGATGGGAGATCGGGGGGCACAGGAACTGGCGCTTATCATGGCAAGGCAGCTTGGGGGACGGGCGAATCTCCTCTCGGTGCCTTTCCGGGTGGACACAAAGAACATAAAGGATGCCCTGCTCGCTGACACGGCGGTCGCGGGTACGGTCAGGCTGGCCAAAGGTGCCGATATCATACTGGTGGGCGTGGGAAGCGTCACGGATGAGGACCTTCAGGAGATCTACAAGTCGGAAGGGCTGTATGACCTGCCCACGATCGAAGGCATGAAGGCGCTTGGTGCGGCGGGCGAGCTGATCGGCAGGTACTATGATACATCCGGGCAGGTGATTCCCTGCGAGCGGTATGAGAACATCGTAGGGCTCGGTCTTTCCGATCTGAAAAACGGCAAGACCGTGCTGGCGGTCGCCGGAGGCGAAAGGAAGGTCCCCGCAATACTGGGTGCATTAAGGGGCGGCTTTATCAACGCGCTGGTCACGGACGAGGGCACGGCCCGCGAACTGCTCAGACAACAGGGAGGGTGATGGGTTTTATGCGGGCTGCGCGGTTTACAGGCGGGATGAAGGTATGCCTGGAGGAAGTCCGCACCCCGGAACCAGGTCCGGGTGAGGTTAGAGTGCGCGTGAAGTATTGCGGGCTGTGCGGTTCAGAAAGGCCCCAGTACCTCTCCGGCTATCACCATCACCAGGGCCACGAGGTGGTAGGGGAAGTGGAAAAGCCGGGGCCTGGGGTGCTATCTGTGAACCGGGGAGACAGGGTGGCGATCTACCTTACCGCCTACTGCGGGCGTTGTGCATTCTGCAGGCAGGGGCTCACCAACCTGTGCTCTGTATATAGCCACAAGATGAACCTCGGATGGGCGGTCCCGGGCGGGTTTGCCGAGTTTGTGGTGGTGCCGGAGAACCAATTAATGCACCTTCGGGAAGGCGTAAGTTTTGAGGCGGGCGTGTTGCTGCTTGACACACTGGGAACGCCTTTTCATGGCCTCCGGCTGGCAGAACCGATCCGGGCAGGCCGGCCTCTGACGAAGGCGTGCGTCATCGGCTGTGGCACGGTGGGCCAGGGCAGCATCGTCATCCTCCAGGCATTGGGCGCGGAACAGATTCTTGCGGTGGACCGGTCTCCATCACGGCTCGCTCAGGCGGAGTCCCTAGGGGCAGTGGCCGTGCCCGCCGCTCCCGGTGCACTCGAGTCCATCGCGGCAGAGGGCTTTGACCTGGTGGTGGAAGCGGTAGGTCTTCCCGGGACGCTAGCGCAGGGTATCCGTGCTGTACGCCCGCTCGGCACTGTGCTGGGTCTTGGAGAACTACCTGAAAGATTCGAGATCGAGTATGACCTGGCCATGAGGCTGAAGGACTTCTTTTACATACGCTCCTGGTATTTCCCCCTGAAAGAGTTCTCTGAAAACCAGGAACTCTGGCTTTCCGGATTCTTCTCGGGCGCAGGCTCTCTCATCACGCACATCCTGCCAGCAGAGCGGATGCAGGAGGGGGCGGACCTCTTTTACGGGGGTCAATCAGGAAAAGTGTTGATCGAGTTTTAGGGAAGGAGATTTCACGATGGCGTCGTTTAAGTACGGAAGCGGCAGCTGGGTGTTCGGGAGCCAGCGCGACCGGTTTGTGGATTACAGGCCCACAAGACCGCTCACTGAGAAGATCCGCCTGCTCGGCCAGATACCCGGCATCCAAGGTGTCGAGATCATCCACCCTTACGATGAGATAGACATAAAAAGTGTGAAGCAGGCGCTGTCCGATTCTGGGCTGTCGGTCGTCTCGGTGCTGGCGTCGGGCATAAACGATTTTGTTTTCAGGTACGGGGGGCTCTCAAGCAGCGACAAGAAGCTGCGGCTTCGGGCACTGGACTCAGTACGCGACGCGTGCGACGTGGCGCGGGCCCTCGGCGCAGGAGTGGTTACCCTCTGGTGCGGGCAGGACGGGTACGACTACCCGTTTCAAACCGACTATGCATCCGCCCGCGGCCGCCTGGCGGAATCCATAGGCGCTGCAGCCAGCTGGGCGCCTGACCTGATGTTTGCTCTTGAGTACAAGCCCCGCGAGCCAAGGGTATTCTGTTTCATCGACAGGCTTTCTACCGCCTTGCTGCTCGCGCATGACACGGGCTGCCAGAACGTGGGCGTGGCGCTTGACTTCGGGCACTCGCTCATGGCCGGGGAAAACCCGGCAGACGCCGCGCAGTGCGCGCTCGCCAGGGGTAAGCTCTTCCTGGTGCACATGAACGACAACTTCGGTACCTGGGATGACGACCTGGTTCCGGTCACCGTGCATTTCTGGCAAACAGTCGAGTTCTTCTACGTGCTGCAGGCCGAGCGCTACGAGGGTTTCGTTTCTCTCGACATGGCGCCGTTCCGTGAATCCCCCGAGGACGCGGTGAGGACGGCGCTCCGACTGATGGAACACGCTCTCCGCGTGGCAGAGGGCGTCGATTCCGAAAGGCTGGACGCGCTGGCGAGTTTTGAGCAACTATTGAACGCCCAATCCAGATGAGCAGGAGTTGTAGACTGTATGCAAGCATTGATCACTGCACCATTTCACCCGAAGGGACTGGCCATGCTCGAAGGCAAGGTCGGCGTGCGGCTTGCCGGGTGGGGCCTTACCGGCAAATCGCTTGAACGGGAAGAACTGATCCGCGCCATAGACGGGGTGGACGTGGTCGTGAGCGAGATGGAACAGATAGACGGGGAAGTGCTGGCCAGGTGTCCGGGGCTTCGCGCAGTAGGTTCTACACGGGGCACTCCGACCAACGTGGACGTGCCAGCGTGCACTGAGGCGGGAATTCCGGTGATTTTCACCCCCGGCAGGAACGCCCAGTCCGTGGCTGAACTCACCATCGCCTTGGCGATATGCCTGTCAAGGAAGGTACTCGAGGCGGCGCGGTATGTCACCGCGGGACAGTGGGTAGAGGACGACATGCTCTCATACGTCCGTTTCAGGGGCCAGGAGCTCTGCGGGAGGACCATGGGCATCGTGGGCTTCGGGGCCATCGGGCAAAAAGTTGCCCGACTGGCCCGGGCCTTTTCTATGGACGTGCTGGTATTTGACCCGTATGTGTCCGTTAGCGACGTGTCATCGGCAGAGTGCAGGGTGGTCGACCTTCCCACTCTCCTTTCTCTGAGTGATTTCGTCACGCTACACTGTCCCGCGAACCCGCATACGCAGGGACTCATCGGCGAGCGGGAACTTTCGTACATGAAGAAGAGTGCTTACCTTATCAATACGTCCAGGGGAAGCGTCGTGGATGAGCGGGCGCTCGCGCGTGCGCTATCCGGCGGGCTGATCGCCGGGGCGGCGCTCGATGTATTCTCCGAGGAACCGCTGCCTGCAGGGCATGCGTTTGAAGGCCTGGAGAACGTGGTGTTGCTGCCTCACATAGGGGGCGCCACACACGACGTGGTATACCACCACAGCATTGCGATGGCGGAGGACCTGCTGGCCCTCGCTCGGGGCGCAAGGCCGAAGAATCTGTACAACCAGGAAGTATATTCCGGGAAGGAGGCCCGACCTTGTCCGAGTTTGTAGTGGTGCTTGACGCGGGAACGGGCGCCGGCAGGTGTATCGTATACGACAGGGAAGGCCGGGCGGTTGCGAGCGCCTACCGGGAGTGGCAGAACATCACTCCGGATCCTCACGACCCGGAGAGGCGGGAGTTTTCGCCCGAGGAGTGGTGGACCACGCTCGCCTCCCTCGTGAGGTCGGCCGTCCCGGATCCGCGGGACGTATCGTGCATCACGTGCACGAGCCAGAGAGAGGGCGTGCTGTTCCTGGATGGGTCAGGCCGTGTGCTGTACGCCGGGCCAAACATCGATTTCAGAGCGCTCGGGCAGGGGGAGCGCCTTGCGCGGGCGCACGGCAGGGAGATCTACGACATCACCGGGCACTGGCCCCACGGCATATTTGCCGCGGCGAGGATCCTCTGGTTCAAAGAGAACGCCCCAGAGGTGGTATCAAGCCTCCGTCACCTTCTTCTGATAAATGACTGGATCACATATCGTCTCTCCGGGCAGATGTTGCACGAGCCATCCAACGCATGTGAGACCCTGCTCTACGATATCCACGGGAACAAATGGAGCGAGTACCTCTTTGACCTGGTGGACATCCCGCGTACTGTGGTCTCGGACATCGTGTGGCCTGGTACGGTGGTGGGTCGGTTGACCCGCGAGGCAGCGCGGGAAACAGGACTTTTAGAGGGGACGCTGGTGTGCGCGGGAGGAGGCGACACCCAGTGCGCCGTGCTGGGGACTGGTGGCTGCGACCCCTTTTATACGGTCGCTGTCTGCGGCAGTTCCACCCCCGTCCAGACGGTGCTGGGTGAACCGCTGCTTGACCCGGGCGCGCGCATGTGGACGTGCAGCCACGCGGTGAAGGACAGGTGGGTGCTGGATTCAAGCTGCCGGCCGACCGGTGTGGTGTACCGCTGGCTGAGAGATACGCTGTTTCCGGGAGACCCGGAAGGCTACGAAAAGATGAACGATGAGGCGGCCGCATGCCCGCCGGGGAGCAACGGCGCGCTGTCTTTCATGGGCCCTTCTGTGAGCAATACCATTAACCAGGTGTTTTATCCCGGTACCTGGGCGGGGATCACACCAGGATTTGAGCCCCACCTGGCAAACCGTGGAATCTTCCCAAGGAGCGTGCTGGAAAACATCGCCTTCGCTATCCGCGGCAACTGCGAACAGATCCATGAGGTGAGCCCTTCGGATGACGCGGCCGTGCACGTCACAGGCGGCATGGTCCGGGGCCGGGTGTTTCAGGAGATCCTCTCCGGCGTGCTGGGGCGAGAAGTGTACGTGCATGAGGCGGAATGCACGGGGAGAGGCGCGGCTATCCTCGCGGCTGTCGGCACAGGCCTTTACTCTTCATTAAGCGACGCGGTGCGCGCCATGGTGGAAAAGCCCCATGTGGTCACACCTGATCCGGAAGTGTCAAGGGTGTATGAGCGCGTGTACCGTCGCTGGGTGATGCTTGACCGGCGGCTTCGCGAGATGTACTCATCCCTTCGGTGAAAGAGGTGTATAACATGCCCGTAATCGAGGTGCGTGAGCTCAGCTTCACGTACCGGAATGGAAAGGCACCGGCCGTCTCGGACATTTCTTTTTCGGTCGACCGTGGCGAGTTCGTGGGGATCATAGGACCCACTGGGGCAGGGAAGACCACGCTGTGTCGCTGCCTGACAGGGGTGGTGCCCCACATTTACTCGGGTAAGCTGTCGGGCGAGGTCACGGTGAACGGCCTTGACGTAAAGGTCGCCAGCATTGCAGAACTGGCGCAGTCGGTGGGGTTTGTACAGCAGGACGCCGAGAGCCAGCTGCTCATGACCGACATCGAGAAGGAAGTGGTGTTTCCCCTGGAAAACCTGGGCATCCCCAGGGGCGAGATGCGAAGAAGACTCGAGTACGTGCTGGAACTGGTGAGGCTCACACCTTACCGGAAGCGCCACCCGTTTTATCTCTCTGGCGGGCAGAAACAGCGCGTGGTGCTCGCCTCCGCGCTGGCGATGAACCCGGACGTATTGATCCTAGACGAAGCCACATCCGAGCTTGACCCGGTAGGGGCGGAAGAGGTGCTTTCTGTCGTGGCGGAGATCAACCGGCAGGGAAAGACCGTCATCCTGATCGAGCACAACATGGAAGAACTGGCTCAGTACGCGGACAGGATCATCGTGCTCGACAGGGGCAGGCTGGTGGCGGACGCGCCCTCAAGGGATGTCCTGTCCGACATAGCGCTGCTTTCCGGCCTTCAGATTTACCCGCCCCAGGTGACTCAAGTCGCGATCAACCTGGCGAGGGCTGGCATCCAGATAGACCGCATACCCATCACCATTGAAGAAGCGCGCAGCACCTTCGAAGAGGTGGCCGGAAGGGGGTTGCGAGGATGAGCGAACCCATCATCCGGGTGCAGGGCCTCTGGCACGTGTATATGCCGATGGAGCAGCTGGCACTAAAAGACGTAAACCTTGAGATTTACCCGGGCGAGTTCATCGCGTTAGTGGGGCAGAACGGTTCGGGCAAGACGACGCTTGTCAAACATTTCAACGGGCTTTTGAAGCCAACCCGGGGAGCCGTGATAGTGAACGGGAAGGATACGAGGAACGCGAGTGTCTCAGAGCTCGCCTCGACGGTCGGGTATGTGTTCCAAAACCCCGATCACCAGATCTTCGCGGAGACGGTCCGTGAAGAAGTGTCCTTCGGTCCAAAGAATCTCGGGTTTGACTCAAACCGTATCAAGGAGACGACCGAACGGGTTCTCGCCCAGGTCGGTCTCTCCGAATACATCGATGAGATGCCGTTCACGCTCGGTAGAGGCCAGCGGCAGAGGCTGGCAGTGGCGTCCGTTCTGTCCATGGAACCCTCCGTGCTGATCATCGACGAACCCACGACAGGCCTTGACTGGGGCGAGTCCGTCAGGATGATGGAACTGGTGCGTACGCTCAACGAAAAAGGGCACACCATCATCATGACCACCCATAACATGGCCATCGTCGCGCTGTATGCGAAGCGCGTTTGTGTGCTGCGGCTCGGGGAGAAGATCCTTGATGGTCCCACATCGTGCGTGTTCAAAGAGGTGGAGAAGCTGAAAACGGCGTTCGTCAGCCCGCCGCAGCTGTTCAGGCTCTCTGACCTTATGCAGGCACACGAGTTTGACGACTGTACGGTGGACGGAGTGACCCGGTACTTCCTCCGTCTGCTGAAAGGGGAGTAGCGTAATGTCAGCCGTGCTTGAGATGCTGGAAACAGCGAAGAAACAGTCGCCGGTGCACGCTGTCGACCCGCGGGCGAAGAGCCTCTGGCTGTTCTTTCTAATTATCGTGCCCATCGTCACCACCAACCAGTGGATACTCGGCACCATCACACTTTTCATTTTGCTGCTTGCACCCGTGGCAGGGATAGGCAGGAAACTGTACAGGCTCCTGCTCACGACCTACCCGGTGCTGGTGGGATTCATCATGCTCACATGGCCCTTCTTCTACAAAGGCGGGACGCGCGTGCTACTTGACTGGGCGTTTATCCACGTGACTGTGGAAGGTGTGATATATGCGTTCGCGATGGGGCTTCGCATCGTCATGGCTGTCACTGCCTGCACCTTCTTTGTAATGACGACAGACATCATGGAGCTTGCCTCGGCTGTGGGAGAGAGCTGCCAGAACAGGTTCGGCTGGTCGTTCACCTGGCCGCTCATGATCATCTCTTCCTTCAAGTTCCTGCCCGAACTCATGGGAGACTTCATTACCATCGAGCAGTCGTTCCTATCCAGAGGGGCGGTGATCCGGGGGCACGGGGTGGTCCACTGGCTGAAATCAGTTGTGCCTCTGTTCATACCCCTCATCGACTCGACGCTCCGGCGGGCGCAGAACATCGCCACGGCGCTGCAGCTTAAGGCGTTCGGGGCGAATAAAAAGCGCACGTTCTTTGTAGAGCGTCATATGGGCGCTCGTGACTACTTGTTTATCCTGTCTGGCGCGGCGGCGCTCGCTTTTGCCATATATGCCAGGATCGCCGGGTTCGGTCACGCCATACTGTAGCGGAGGTACGTAGCTTATGAAGATACTTGACGAGATAATAAAGACGGGGAAACTGCTGATTGAGCGGGGTCTAGTTCAGGGCACGGGGGGCAACATCAGCGCAAGAGATCCCGAAGGCCGGGGTTTTTGGATCACGCCGAGCGGCATGGCTTACGACAGCATCCGCAACGAAGACCTCGTGCTCTTGGACTTTGAGGGACGGGTGCTCGAGGGTTTTCGCAAACCTTCCGTGGAGAAAGAACTCCACAGGCTCGTTCTGCTTTCCAGGCCTGATGCGGGGGCGGTTGTTCACACGCACTCTGTGTACGCTACTGCGGTTGCGTGCACGAGGCGGCCACTGCCGCCCATCACGGACCTTGCAGCGGTAATCTTCGGAGGCGAAGTGAACGTTGCGGATCACGCGCCCATCGGCACGCGAGAGCTGGCGGAGGCGGCCGCGACCGCGCTGGGCCGGGCTCCCGCAGTGCTCCTCGCCAACCACGGCGCAGTCGTAGTCGGCGCCGATATAGCGCGCGCGCTTGACGTTTGCGAAATACTGGAGGTCACCGCCAAGATCTACGTACTTTCCCAGGTGCTCGGCGGCGCCGTCATACTATCGCCTGAGCTCATAAAAAAGGAGCGGCAGGATGTCAGCGGGCGGTATGGCCAGGGTTCCGGTTCACAGGGAGGGTGACCCGTGTACGGCAGGCATGGAAAGACGGTATGGGTAGATCTTGATAAATCGTGCGTGAAGGAGTACCCCGTACTCCCTGAGATCTACAAAGGTTACATCGGAGGTAGCGGGCTTGCTGCAAGGATTGTGTATGACCACACGCGCCCGGACACAGACCCGCTCGGGCCCGGGAACGTGCTGGTGTTCGCGACGGGTCCGTTCACAAACACCCCCGTTCCCACCTCCGGGAGGCACCAGGTAGCGGCGCGCTCTCCGCTCACAGGCCTCTGGGGCGAGAGCGACGCGGGTGGGCATTTCGGGGTGGCGCTGAAGGCCTCGGGCTACGACGCTCTCGTGGTCACCGGACGGGCACAAAAGCCTGTGGTGATAACGCTTTCCCCGGCTGGGGCAAGTATCGAGGACGGCAGCGCGCTCTGGGGATGCTCCACCAGCGAGACCGACGACGCGCTCCGCCTGCGGCATGGAAAGAGCGCGCAGATATGCTCCATCGGGCCTGCTGGCGAAAGGCTCGTGCGCTTTGCATGCATTATCAACGACGGTGTGGACGGGAGAGCGGCGGGCAGGACCGGCATGGGCGCGGTGATGGGCGCAAAGCGGCTGAAGGCGGTAGTCGCCGAAGGGAATACGCCCACACCCGTATTTGATAAAGAAGCGCTGCTTTCCGCGGTGAGGGAGGCAAACAGAGTCATCCGCAGGCGGACGGAGTCGCTCGGGCAGTACGGCTCTGCAGGTGCCATCTCCGCCATCGAGGCCGTGGGAGACCTTCCCGTGAAGAACTGGCAGATCGGCTCCTGGCCCGAGGGCGCGCACGCCCTGTCCGGTCAGGAGATGGCAAGGAAAGTGCTTACAGGCAGATTCCACTGCGGCAGCTGCCCCATCGGTTGCGGCAGACGGGTGAAAGCCACGACACGGTGGGGGAGCGTGGAGGGGGCGGGCTATGAATACGAGACCGCCGCGATGTTCGGGGCGAATCTACTGATCGACGACATGGACGCGGTGCTTTATGCCAATCGCCTGGCGAATGAATACGGGCTTGACACCATTTCGTGCGGCGCGGCCGTGGCGTTTGCGTTTGAGTGCTATGGCCTCGGGCTCATCACGGAGGCGGATACCGGAGGAGTGCCGCTCCAGTGGGGCGACGGGAATGCCCTGGTGGAGATGGTGCGGATGATCGGCGGAAGGGAGAGGATAGGCTACCTGCTCGGGGAAGGAGTGCGGCGCGCTGCAGAGGCGCTGGGGCCGGTTACATCGCGCGCGGCGGTCCACTCGCGGGGGCTTGAGCTGCCCGCCCACGACCCCAGGGCATACAGCAGCCTCGGCGTGGCCTACGCCACCTCAAGCAGAGGTGCATGCCACCTCCAGGGCTTCTCCCACCTTTACGAGGCGTTTCTCACCATGCCTGAACTGGGCATGACAGAGGTCTTCGAAAGGTTCACGCCCCGGGGAAAGGGCGATATGGTAAAGAAACTGCAGGACCTGATGGCTGTCTTCGACTCTTTAAAGCTCTGCAAGTACCTGACGTTTGCAGGCGTACCGCTTGCGGATATCCGCTCCTGGCTTTACCTTGTGACGGGCGAGGATTGGAGCCAGGAAGAGTTGATGCTGGCGGGAGAGAGGATCTGCAACCTGAAACGGGTTTACAAGTTGTCATGCGGTAGCGATGGGCAGGATGACACGCTGCCTGAGCGGATCCTTCGCACGCCGCGGGGCTCCGGGGGGTCGCCGTCGCATCTCCCTCCGCTTGATGAGATGCTGGAAGAATATTACGCGTCCCGAGGCTGGGACGAACGCGGCCGGCCGACTGCGGAAACGATTGAAAGGCTTCTTTTGACCCAGAGGCAACCATGGTTTTAAGGAGGCTGGATTCTTTGAAGGAATCGCTGCAGGAGCTCGCGATAAAGTCAAGATGTGCGCTGCTTTTGGGCGTGGGAGGCGGCGGGGACATCATCCAGACCATACCTGTGGGCAACTTCCTCAGGCTTCTCGGGGTGAAACGAGTGTACTACGCCGGGGTGAGCTGCCAGTGGTGGCCGTTTGACGCTGCGACCGATCACACCTATATAATGGCACCGACGGTATACGACCTGGATGACCTCAGCCCGAAGGAACTGGTTTCCCGCACGTTTGCCCGGGTGGGCCCTGAGTCCACCGTGTCGGGGAAAAGACCCGCCGAAGCCGCCATCTCGGAAGTGCTCGGACACCCCACGTACGTGCTGGGGCTGCAAGAAGGGGTCGCCGGTATGGCGGAGGGGCTTTCCGAGGCGGTGAAGACACTCGGGGTGGACCTGGTCGTCGCCATGGACGTGGGCTCGGACTCCTTTTACTCTCACACTTTCGAGATCAAGCAGCCCAGGACTCCGCTGGTCGACTTCATGAGCCTGTGCGCCGTGCACTGCCTTGACATCCCGCGGGTGTACGGGCTTTCCGGATACGCGTGTGACGGGGAGCAGGAGATCTCCGATCTTGATAGGAACGTTTCCCGGGTCATGGCTAAAGGCGGCTTTCTTGGCGGGCTCGGACTCACCCCGAAGGACGTGGCGGACATGGACAGGGCGTGCCGCGCGTTTCCCGACCCTGTGGAGAAATGGCCCGCAGAGGCGGCAAAGGGGAACCTCGGGCTCGTCAACATGAAACTGATGGAAGCGTGGGGCACCACCGTTAAACTGACCCCGCTCACCGCGGTGACCCTGTTCTTTGACCTGGACATATTGCTTTCTGTCGTGGCCACTCCTGCTCTCCGGCTGATGGGCACAAGAAGCCTCCGGGAGGCGGAGGACGTGAGGCTTTCCATGGGCATTCTGCCTGAGACCCGACTTCCCTCGTTCGTGAATTTCCTGCCGGGGGTGTGAGACTTGTTTGACCTTGTTGTTTCCGGTGTCACGGTGCTGTCGATGGATCCGGTCATCGGTGATATAGAGAACGGCTGGATAGCAGTGACCGGCGCCCGGATATGCGCGGTGGGAAGCGGCAAGCCCGGCCCTGCGAAACAGGAGATCCGCCTGCCGGGGGGCATCGCGCTGCCGGGCTTTGTAAACACGCACATGCACGAGACGCTGACGCGCGGCCTGTGCGAGGACCTGCCTCTTGACCGATGGCTCAGTGAAGTGTGCTTTCCGTTGGACGCGGTGTACCTGCCCGAGCACATGAGGGCCGCGTCCTTGATGAACCAGCTGGAGATGATCAGGGGCGGCATCACCACGTTTCTTGACATCTACCGGTACCCCGGGGAAGCAGCCGAAGTGGCGCTCCGGTCAGGGCTGCGCGCTGTGTTCGCGCCCCAGGTGATTGACTCCTCTCCAAAGTCCGGAGAGACGCTTGAGAATACGCTGGAGCTATTTGACGCTTACCACGGCGCATCCGGCGGCAGGATCAGCGTGTGGTTTGGGGTGCACGCGCCCTACTCGTGCGAACCAGGGACCTATCAGAGGGCGCGCGCTCTGGCGAACGAGCGCGGCACTGGCCTTCACACGCACGTTGCCGAGACCCGTTGGGAAGTAGAATACGCGATGTCGCGATGGGGACGGACGCCCGTCGCCGCGCTCTTGGAGCTGGGGGCGGCCGACGGCCTCACGCTGTTTGCCCACTGCGTCCACGTTGACCAGGCGGACATCAGGCTTCTTGCGGAACGGGGCGTGCACGTCTCTTATAACCCTACCTCGAATATGAAACTCGCCTCCGGAACTGCGCCCGTGCCAGCTATGCTGGATTCGGGCGTCAACGTGGGCCTTGGGACGGACTCAAACCTGTCCAACAACAACCTGGATTTCTTCGAGGAAATGAGGACTGGTGCATGCCTTCAGAAACTCATGACTGGTGACGCGTCATGCTTGCCGGTGCGCAAAATGCTCGAGATGGCCACAGTAGACGGAGCCGCGTGTCTTGGGCTTTCGGGGAAGATAGGCTCGATCACCCCTGGGAAGCGCGCGGATATCATATTGGTCAGAACGGATGCACCCCACATGCTCCCCAGGATCAGAGGCAAAAGGTCAAATCGCCTGGAGTCGCTGGTGTACTCCGCGAGCTCGTCCGATGTCGATACCACTATTGTGGACGGTCGGGTACTGATGCTTCACGGCAGGCCGATGACCCTTGACCCTGCGGAAGTCGCCGAAGAGGCGGACAGGGCAGCGAAGGACCTGTGCGCGCGGGCCGGGTTGGGCTGATGCACGAAGGTGAGCCTTCTTGATAATGTTATTATGTAAATGAGCTTTTGAATATACAGGTTGACTTGTGCCCCCGGCAGCTGCTGTGAGGCGCGCGCTCGGGATTCCTCGGCCGAGCGGTCACAAAGCGAAGAAGGTGATGGTTTTGGCAACGGCGCGGAGGTCTATGGACCCTGTTCATGAGTGGAAAGTACCTACCATTTACCCTGACGTACCATCGTTCTTGGGCGTACCTTTTGCCGGTGATGTCCGGGCTCTTGAAGTGGCGGATGCAGCGTTCTTAGGCGTGCCCTTTGAAGGCGCACCCGGAGTGATGAGGACGTACGATCGCTCGCTGCTAACGCCAATTGAGCTCAGGAAGGCGTCACTTATGTACGGAGGCTACCTGCCCGAGAAGGACATAGATGTATTCGACCATCTCAAGGTGGTCGACTTCGGCGATGCATCCATCGCGGTCAGGGCCCCCGCGGAGGAAGCCATCGCCTCCGCCACAGACAAGATCGGGCAGATCCTGGGTGCCGGCGCAATACCCATCGTCGTAGGCGGAACCGAAACAGTCGCCAGCTACTCGCTCGCACAGTCGCTGGCTGCCCTCGGCGGGCGCGTGGGAGCTGTCACGCTGGACGCTCACGGGGACAATCTTTCTTCCCACCTAGGCTCGGGCTGGATGGGGGCTGCGTGGATCGCCCGGATGAGCGAGATCCCGGGGATCGACATGCGCCATCACGTTCACGTGGGGATGAGGGGCCCGCGCAATTTCCGGGAACAGGTGGACTGGTTCCGCCAACGCGGCAGCCGGGTGATATTCCCCAGGGACGTCCGGGAAAAAGGCGTTGAATGGCTGGTGAACCAGGTGATCGATGTGGCGTGCGCCGGCACGGATAGCTCTTTCTGCAGTGTGGACCTGGACGTACTTGACATTGGTGCGGCCTTTGGCCTCATTGAGCCTGCAGGTCTTTCGTGCACGGAAGTATTCGAGATGCTGTTTGCCCTCGGGCGGGAGGGTGCACGGGGCTTGTGCATCGGTTGGGTACCGAAGCAGACGCCGGAGCTTCTGTCCATCTGCACCTGGATGATCGTGTACTTCCTCGCAGGCGTAGCCAAGCGAAAGGTGGATTCGTGATCTCATGAAAGGGCTTTCCTATTACAAGGCGCAGAGCGTGGAAGATGTAGTGGACAGGCTGGCAAACCTTGAGGGAGCGCGTATCCTGGCCGGCGGCACCGACCTTTTACTGGAACTTGAAAGAGCTGGGCAGGGAGCGAACCTCCTGGATATCTGTTTCATCGATGAATTGCGGGACATCTCCGAGAGCGCGCACGAAGTACTGATCGGGGCGGCGTGCACGTTTGACCAGATCGAGCGATCCGGGACCGTGCGCACGCACGCGAGGGCGCTTTCACAGGCGGCGTCGACTGTGGGGGGGCCCGCCATCCGGAACTTGGCGACCATCGGGGGGAACGTGGCAAACGGCGCGCCTGCCGCCGATTCCGTGCCGGCGCTCATCGTGCTTGAAGCGAGGGCGAAGGTGAGGTCGGCCGCGGGGGAGCGGGAAGTCGAGGTGGAGGAGCTGGTGCGCGCCGGGCGAGTGCACCTGGATGAGGGAGAGATCATCACCCGTTTTGTCATACCCAAATGCGAGGGGAGAAAAAGCGCGTACGTGAAACTGGGCCTTCGGCGTTCGATGGCGGTTTCGAGGCTCTCGGGCGCCATCGGGCTTTCAGAGGCCGGGATGCGCTTCGCCCTGGGTGCCGTGGGCCCGTCTGCCTGCCGCATCCGGTCCGTGGAAGACATCCTGAGCCAGGGCGTAACATGCCAGGACACTGTCAGGCGCGCGCTATCCAGGCTGGCAGGGGATATCAGGGAGCGGTTGGGCGAGCGGCCCACCGCACCTTACAAGCAGCGCGCTGCGCAGGGCGTTCTGCTCGACCTTTTGAGCGATGTGCTCGACAGGGAGGTGGCGGTGCTGTGACCGCTGTGGAGCTTTTGGTAAACGGTGAGAATGTAAGGTGCAAGGCCGGTCCCACCACCCGGCTCATCGATTTCCTCCGCGACGAGCTCGGGCTGACCGGCACCAAAGAAGGATGCAGGGAAGGGGAGTGCGGGTCGTGTACCGTGCTGCTCGACGGGTTGCCCGTCAACGCGTGCCTTGTGCTTTTGGGGAAATGTGACGGCAGGTCCGTACTTACCGTCGAGGGCGTGTCCGACGGAACGCTTCACCCGCTGCAGGAGGCTTTCATCGAGGCGGGGGCCGTGCAGTGTGGGTACTGCACGCCCGGTATGGTTATGGCAGCGCTGGGGCTTTTAATGCGTGATCCCCGTCCCGGCGAAGAGCAAATAAGGATGGCGCTTTCGGGCAACTTCTGCCGGTGCACAGGTTATGAGAGTATCGTTAAAGCGGTGCAGCTTGCGAGCGAACGGTTGATCCAAGACGGTCCGTGACGGGAGTGTGAGGTTTTGCACGTGGGTGTGAGGATAGATGCAGAAGGCAAGGTCACAGGGCACACCGTATTTCCGACAGACCGTAGCATGCCGGGCATGCTCTACGCCGCCATCCGGTGGGCGGACTACCCGCACGCCCGGATCGTGAGCATAGATACTACCGCCGCGCGCGCTCTGGAAGGCGTCGAGGCCGTGCTGACGCACGCGGATGTCCCGGGGCTGAACCGCTGCGGGCGGGTCATACCCGACCAGCCGGTACTCTGTGAAGACAGAGTCCGGTTCGTTGGCGACGCCGTGGCGTGCGTGGCCGCCCGCACCCGGGAGATCGCTTCTTTGGCATGCCGTCTCATTCGGGTGGAATACGAGGAGCTGCCCGTGGTCGATGACCCGGAGGCGGCTGCCTGCCCCGGGTCGTTCAGGGTCCACGAACCCGAAAACCTGGTCGTGCACAGGTTGCTGACAAAGGGTGACGTCGCAGCCGGCAGGCGCCGGGCGGACGTGGTGGTGTCGGGCGTATACAGGACCCCAAGGCAGATGCCCGGTTTTCTGGAGACAGAAGGCGGCATCGCTTACTACGATACCGACGGTGTGCTTACCGTCTGCTGCGGCTCTCAGGCTGGGCATGCCAACCGTTTCCAGGTGGCGCGGGCGCTGGGTATCCCAGAAGACCGGATACGCCTAATCACGTCTCCCCTCGGCGGGGGCTTTGGTGGAAAGGATGATGTCACCGAGGAGATACGGCTCGCCCTGCTCTGCCAGGCGACAGGAAAACCGGTGAAGCTGGTGCGGAGCCGGGCGGAGTCCATCAGGGCGGGCATAAAGCGTCACCCGATGACCATTTACATGGACACGGGCGCCACCCGGCAGGGAGAACTGGTGTTTCAGGACGTACGAATAGTGGCCGACACGGGCGCCTACCTGTCGTTGGGGAGGAGCATTCTTTACCTCGCAATGGAACATTGCACTGGGCCCTACCGCGTGCCCCACCTGAAGGTGGAAGGGCTGTGCGTGTACACGAACAACCTGCTTTCAGGCGCGTGCAGGGGTTTTGGCGTAAACCAGGCCTGCTTTGCGGTGGAATCGCAGATGGATGAGATCGCGGAGCGGCTCGGTATGGATCCGCTTGAACTCAGGCTGAAAAACGCGCTGCGACCGGGAGACGAAGGTCCGCTCGGGCAGAGCGTCGCAGGCAGCGTTGGTATGGTCGCGTGCATAGAAAGGCTCCGCGAGAGTCCCGTGTATACCAAACGGCACACCTGGAATGCAGCGTCCACCGGGCGGGTTGGCCGGGGGGTAGGGGTGGCCTGCGCGTTCAAGTGCGTTGGGTTTGGTCTTGGGCTTCATGAACTCGGCCGGGCGATCATCCGGATCCTGCCCGGGGGTAGGTTCGCGGTGTACGTGCCGTACGAGGACATGGGTCAGGGGAGCCAGATGGCCTACTCCATCATGGCGGCAGAAGCGCTTGGCTGCGCGCAGCAGGATGTGGAAGTGACAGTGGGCGATACGGGGCTCTGCCCTGACGGGGGTCCCACTTCAGCATCAAGGGGCACGTACCTCGGCGGCGGAGCGATCATTGACGCCGCATCCTCACTTTCCAGGATGCTAAGTGACCTTGGGGGGGCGGGCCGATCGTGCGGGGAGAAGGCGCGCGCCCTGGGCGAGCGGGCGGTGGGACTCACTGCGTACGGCAGCTACAGCCCTCCAAAACCCGAGCGAGGGTTCGACGGGGTAGTGGGCATTCCGCACAGCGTCTTCTCCTTTATGGCCCAGGCGGTACAGGTGGAAGTAGACACACTGACCGGGGCAGTCCGCGTGCCGCTAAGCCATGCAGTGGTGGAAGTGGGCCGCGTCATAAGCAAGCAGGGGCTCGTCGGCCAGGTGGAAGGTGGGACGGTGTTCGGCCTCGGCATGGCATTAGGTGAGGACGTTGTGACGGATAAGGGCGTGCCCAAGTCCTACTCCCTGTCGGGATACACGGTGCCCTACTCGATGGATGTGCCGCGGACGACGGTGGAATGGATCGATGAGGCAAGCGATGTGGGGCCGTTCGGGGCAAAGGGCGTCGGGGAGCTTGCCTCGGTGCCAGTCACCGCTGCGGTGGTGAACGGCATCGCCGATGCGTGCGGGGTTAGGGTGAGGACCCTCCCGGCAAGACCCGAGCGTATCTGCAAACTTCTTTTGGACAAAGGGTGAATGCCTCGATGCAGAATGGTAGTGTGAGTGTAGCCTTTATGCTGAACGGGCAACACGTCCAGGCAGATGTACCTCGGCAGATGAGTCTGCTCTCGTACCTCCGAGGAGTTCGGTGCTTAAAAGGCGCAAAAAACGGCTGCGGCAAAGGCCAGTGCGGCGCCTGCACGGTGCTGGTGGACGGCAGCGCAAAAAGGTCGTGTCTTTTGAAAGTCGAGGATGTAAACGGGAGGCTTGTGGAGACCGTCGAGGGGCTGGCGCGCGGTGAGCTGCTGCACGCAATACAATACGCGTTCATTGTGGAAGACGCGGTGCAGTGCGGATTTTGTACTCCCGGCATGATCATGGCCACCAAGGCCTTGCTTGACAGAAACTCTGATCCTACCGAGGAGCAGATCCGGAAGGCGCTCCGCTGGAATCTGTGCAGGTGCACAGGTTACGTGAAGATCGTAGAGGCGGTAAAGACCGCGGCAAGGCTGATCCGAGAGGGCAAGACGCACCTTCCCGTCCCGCGGGTAGCCTCCGGAAGTTCCGTGATCGGCAGCAGCATTGTACGCGCAGGGGCCTTAGAGCGAGTGACGGGCGCCCCGCTGTTTGCTGCAGATCTAGAGTGCGAGGGCGTGCTCTTTGGCAAGATGGTGCTCTCAGGGGTGGCTTCTGCAGAGATCCTCGAGATAGATGCATCAGCCGCCCATAAGGTGCCCGGGGTGGTCAGCGTGCTGACCCACGAGGACATACCGGGGCGTAAGACCTACGGGCTCATCACCAAGCATCAACCGGTACTGGTGTTTAACCGCGTCCGTATGGTAGGAGACCCCGTCGCGCTGGTGCTGGCTGAGACTGAGGAGGCGGCTGCCGAGGGAGCATCTCTTGTGAAGGTCTCATTCCGGGAGTTGCCCGGGGTGTTTTCGCCGGCGGAGGCGCTGCGCGATGGCGCGCCGAGGGTGCACCCGGAAGGCAACGTGCTGCGGACGGTGAGCTACCAAAAGGGCGACCCGGAAGCGGTGTTCCGTCGAGACGACGTGGTCATTGTAGAGGGCGAGTACTACACCCCCTTTATAGAGCACGCCTACATGGAGCCCGAGGCGTGCCTTGCCGTCCCGGATCCTGACGGCGTAACGGTGTACTGCCCCTCCCAGGGCTCATACCCGTACCGGGAACAGATCGCCGCAAGCCTCTGCATTCCAGAAGAGCGTTGTAGGGTGGTGTACGTGCCTGCGGGCGGGGCTTTCGGGGGAAGGGAGGAGCCGCTCGTGTGCATTCAGGCCGCGCTGGGCGCACGCGTGACGGGCAGGCCGGTAAAGATCGTGCTCACCAGGGAAGAGTCCATCAAGATGTCCACCAAGCGGCACGCCGAGTACCTGAAGTATAGGACCGCCGCATCGAGGGACGGAAAACTACTCGCGCAGGATATCGAGATCCTCACTGATACGGGCGCCTACGCGTCTGGCGGAGGTCCGGTCGCTACGCGCTCGGCGAGCTTCGCTGCAGGCCCCTATTACATACCGAACGTCCGGGTCAGGCTCTCAGCAGTGTACACAAACAACCCAACCGCAGGGGCGATGAGGGGATTCGGTTCTCCCCAGGTGGCGTTTGCAGCGGAGACGCAGATGGAGAGGCTCGCCGTACGGCTCGGGCTTGATTCGTTCACGATCCGGGAGATGAACGCGCTTTTGCCTGGAAAGACCACTGCTACTGGGGACCTGCTCGGCCCGGGCAACGCGCTGCCGGCTGTTATCAGGGCGGTGAAGGAGCGGCTTCGCGATATAGAGATTGAGCCTTCTCCGGAAGGGATGAAACGAGGCGTAGGGCTAGCCTGCGCTTACAAGAACGTCGGTCTCGGGACCGGACGTCCCGAGTCTGCCGGCGCCATCCTCGAGCTTTTACCCGACGGTTGCGTGTGCCTCATGGTAGGCTGCGTGGATTCGGGCCAGGGTTCAGATACCGCCATGGCACAGCTAGCTGCGGAAGGTGCGGGCTTGCCGGTTCATGTTTTTAAGGTGCGCGCGTCCGACACGGCGTGCACTCCGGATTGCGGCATCACCACGGGTTCGCGGATGACGTTTTTGTCGGGCAACGCGGTTTACCGCGCGGCGCAGGTGTTCCGGGATGAGCTGTTCTGTGCCGCCGCGTTCGTCTCCGGGGTGAGCGAGCACGACATATCATTAAACGGGCAGGAGATACTCGTCAGGGGCGAACCGCTGTCTCTCGCTGACCTTGCTGGCATGCTGGAGGAAAGGGGTAGACGCCTCTCGGTGAGCTACACGTACGAACCTCCCGCTACAGCGCCTATCCCTGAGGTCGTGGAGGATCCGCCGGCGGACCCTGCCTCACAGCGGCTGCATTACGCCTACTGCTTCGCCGCCCAGGGGGCGGTGGTAGATGTCAACCCGGAGACGGGAGAAGTGCGGGTGAGGTGCATCGTGGCGGCCAGCGACGTGGGCCGCGCCATTCATCCAAAGAGCATTGAGGGGCAGATCGAAGGCGGCGTGGCCATGGGACTTGGCTACGCGCTATATGAGGAGTTGAAGGTGGACAGGGGCAGGGTGATTACGGATGACCTGGTGCGGCTCGGCATCCCGCGCGCCACCCAGGTACCGCCGATATACTCGATCATCGTGGAAGACGCGCACCCTGACGGTCCCCTGGGCGCCAAGGGCATGGCCGAACTGCCCACCGCCGCGACTGCCCCGGCCATCTGCAACGCGATTTACCGGGCTACCGGCTGGTCTCCCTCGAGGCTCCCCGTCCGGCCCGAGCAGATAAAGCACCATTGCCAAGGAGGAAACGAACGTGCAGACAGTTGACTTGCTGCTTACCGGCGCCCTTGTGGTCACCATGGACCCGGGACGGCGGATCATCGAAGACGGCGCTGTTGCTGTCCGCGGCAGCCGCATCGCGGACGTGGGGACCACAGAGGAACTTCTGGAAAAATACCGCGCAGACCGGACGCTCGGGCTTTCTGGGCGTATCGCCATGCCGGGGTTTGTGAACCTTCACAACCATGGATTTAACCTGTACACGAGGTATATGGCGATTCCCATGGAGGGAGTAGACCCCTCGGATTTCGGCGATGTGCTCACCCGGTGGTACTGGCCGAAAGTTGAGGACACCAACAATCATGAACTCACGTACTTGGGCAACCTGCTGTGTTGTTCCGAAATGCTCCTTCACGGAGTCACCACCACAGCGGACATGCTGGAAGGTGCAAACGTGGTCCCCGGGGGGCTCAGGCAGGTAAAGAAAGCGTTTCTTGAGGCGGGGATGCGGGGTGTGCTGTCCTATGAGGCATCGGAGCGGGTGAGCAGGGAACACGGCCAGCTGGGCAACAGCGAAAACGTGGAGTTTGTGCGAGAACACAACGGCAAAGACGGACTGGTCACCGGCAGGCTGGCCGTCCACACGGCGTTTTCGTCATCGCCCGCCTACCTCCGGCAGGTGAGGGCGTGTGCGGATGAGCTCGGGTGCGGCATCCAGCTGCACATCGCCCAGAGCCCCTACGAGGTCGAGTTCATAAGGAAGCACCACGGCGTACCGGGCTCGGTGCATCTTCTTGAACGCGAAGGTTTCCTCGGACCGGACGTGGTAGCCGCGCACTGCATCTACGTTTCCGACGATGAAATCGACATCCTGGCCAGGCGGGATGTAAAGATATCTTTCAACGTGAAGAGCAACGAGAGGGCGGGAAACGGCGTTTCGCCGGTGCACAAGTTCCTGGACAGAGGCATGACGGTGGGGCTCGGCCTTGATGGCATAAATATCATGGACATGCACGAGATGATGACTCACGCCGCGTTCCTCACAAGGATACACAACGTGGACAGGACCCTACTTCCGGCAAAACAGGCGCTTGAGATGGCCACCATCAACGGCGCGGTGGCGCTCGGGATGAAGGACATGATAGGCTCGCTTGAAGCCGGGAAAAAGGCCGATATTATTGTGGTAGACACCAGGGGCAAGCCATCCATGCACCCCATGTTCGACGTGTGGGAGGCTGCCGCATTTGCTGCGCGGGGCAAGGACGTCGAGATGGTCGTGGTTGACGGCCGGGTTGTGGTGGAGGGAGGAAAACTCCTTACGGTGGATGTCCCCGCGATGCTTGAAGAGGTGTACCGGACGGCAGAAGAATGGCTGAAAGTGATCAACGCAACGCCTGTGGCTCCGTCCTGGCGCTTGACCACCATCCATTGAGGTGATATCTATTGGTTCAGTCAGTGTCTGTTCTTGGTTTTTCTGCCACCACGCCATTTGGGGTCTCTGCCGGACCGCTTACCCGTGACGGTGAATCGGTCAGGCGGTGGGGAGAGACTCCCGGCGTGGGTTTTGTCGTTACCAAGACGATCTATAGCCGCGACGCAAACACCCCGAAGCCTACCATGGCAAAGGTACCGGGGGGGTTGATCAACTATGACTGGTCGGGCACGGGCATCGACACCTGGCTCACCGAGTACTGGCCGTCTGTCCAGGCGTGCCGCGTGCCGGTCATCTTGAGCATCGCGTCACGGGACACGCAGGAGCTCGTCGACATGGCGGCTTCGGCCGAGGACAGGGGCGCAAAGGCCTTGGAGGTACCCATACCCGGAACGTTTACGCCGCGCGAAGCCGGGCTCCGGATGGAGCGGCTGGCAGCTGCCGTGCGCATACCGGTGATACCCAAGATCGGAAGCAGCCTGCCCGACACCGCCGCTTTTGCAAGGGCGCTTGTTGACGGCGGCGCGTCCGCCATCAGCGCGGTCAACACGATAGGGCCCGGGGTTTGCCTGGACGTTAGCACAAACACAATGCGCCTTGGAAATGCCCGCGGCTACGGGTATCTCTCCGGCGCGGTGCTGAAACCCCTAGCCCTCCGCACGGTGCTTGAGATCGCCGCGGCGGTCCGGGTGCCTATCATCGGCGGGGGCGGGGTTAGCACGGGCCGGGATGCGCTCGAGTTCATCATGGCAGGCGCCGACCTGGTATTCGTCCACACGGCGGCGATCCTTAACGGACCGTCCGTGTTTAAGAAGATCAACGATGAGTGCTTCTCTCTGCTTTCTCAGATGGGGATGACCCTGTGCGAGGCGAAGGGGTGTGCCGCGCGGGAGTTTGCACAAAAACCTGGGTACGAGACGGTCGTGCCGCGGACGGATCCTGCGCTCTGTACTGGATGCGGGATATGTGTGAGAAGCTGCATCTATGACGCGCTGTCCCTCGACTGCAACAGGGTTTCGCTTGACGCCGGCCGGTGCTTTGGCTGCGGGTTGTGCGTGACTTTGTGCCCTAAAGGCGCGTTGGCAAGGGGGTAAGGGGATCGATGCGTGACTTTGACCTGGTGATTCAAAACGCGTTCGCGGTGCTTGAGGGCGGGAGCCAGGCCGTTGATATCGGTATCGTGGACGAGCGGATTGCCGCTCTTTCAGCGCCCGGCGTGCTCGGTGGCGGCAAGGCGCGTTACGATGCCTGCGGAAACGTGGTGACGCCGGGCGGCGTGGACTCTCACGTGCACATTCCCGTAGGGTCAGGCACCCACAGGGGTGATTTCCTCACCGAGGGAAAGGCCGCGCTTGCGGGCGGGACCACGACGGTCATAGACTTCGTGAAACAGCCTGGCGAGAATGGTCTTACCGCGGCTTTTTCGGAGAAGGTAGAGCAAGTATCGCGTCTTGCTCCGCTTGATTTCGCTTTTCATGCGGTGATCCAGCATAGGGGGGAGCTTTGCGAAATCTGGCGGCTCGCGGAGATGGGTGCCTGCTCCTTCAAACACATCATGGCGGACTGTAATGGGATGACCGGCATGTTCACAGGCCTGATGTTTGAGTCTTTCAGCGTGGTATCCCGTGTCGGGGGAGTTGCTACGGTTCATGCGGAGAATGAGGAGATCCAGAAGGTACTGATCGCACGGATGAAGGCCGCTGGGCGGTCAGGCCCGCTAGACCACGCAGAGTCCCGGACAGTGATATCGGAAGTAGAGGCGATAACCAGGGCTATCCTGCTCGCGCAAGAGACCGGATGCAGGCTGCACGTGTTTCACGTCTCCTCGGGCGAAGGGGCTCGGGCGGTGAAGGCAGCGCGCGAGCGAGGAGTGCGGGTCACCCAGGAAACGTGCCCCCACTACCTTCTGTTCACGCGGGATGACATAAGGAGGCTTGGACCGTTTCTGCAGATGAACCCGTCGCTGAAGTCTGCCGCGGACAGGGAGACGTTGTGGGAGGGGCTCGAGCAAGGCTGGGTGGATGCGGTGGTATCGGACCACTACGCGCCCACCCGGGCAGAGAAACGAAAAGGCTGGGAAGACATCTGGTCTACTGAAGCCGGAGTACCCGGCCTTGACACGAGGGCGATCCTTACCATGAACCGTGGGGTGCTCTCAGGTAGGATCACCCTGGAACGCTTTGTCGAGGTGACAGCGACGCGACCCGCCAGGATATTTGGACTTTACCCCCGAAAGGGCGCCATCCGCATCGGCGCTGACGCGGACCTGGTGGTATGGGAAAACCGCCCGGCGAAACTGGCGCCGCGGCCGGAAAGCAGGGTGGACTGGACGCCGTACGAAGGGATGGACGTGAGCGCTTTGCCGCGTGCCACCTTTTTACGAGGCAGGATGGTGTATGACGGGCGGCAGGTCCTGGCCGGAGAGGAGACCGGCCGGTTTTATCCGGCGAGGTTTTGATGTTCTTTAGCGGTAGCTGAGGAGGAAAAGCGAAGTGAGCGAAGGCAAGTTTCCTTTTGGACCCGCGTACGAAGAAATGCTGGATGTGCGGAAGGTGGACTCGGCGAGTAAGGGAGAGGGCCCTGGAGGCGCTGCACGCCGATGAGCTTGACCCTATAAACCTCTTCAACATCACGGGAAGGACGCGGACGGACGCGCAAGATGCGTCGTACCTCCCCAGGAGATGACGGGGGTCGATGCAAACGTCGTCGTCATGCTCGGAAATCAGATCCAGTCCGGTTCCCACAATGTGGGGCCGGCCTGTGCCACGCTGATAGAGGGCTGCGCGGACGGCGAGATCATCCCAGACGAGCATACGCCCCTCGGGCCGTCGACCGGCACCTTCGGGATAGGCGTCGCCTATATCTGCCGGCTCATGGGCTATGAAGCGGTCGTTATCATGCCGGACAACATGAGCAAAGAACGATACCTGAGGATACAGAGGTACGGTGCGCGGCTTGACCTGACTCCCGGGACCGAATCGGACGTCATCCTCACCCTGAAGCGGACGCAAGAGCTCTGCAAGGATCCGAAGAATAAGGCGTTTGCGCAGTTTGAGCTCTTGCCCAACTACCGTTTTCACCGCTATGTTACGGGGAACTCGGCTGTCGAGGCGGTCCGGGGTATAGGCAACGGGCGGATCTGGTGCTTTACGTCTGCTCCGGGTTCCGCGGGGACCATCGCTGCGGGCGATCAGATCAAGCAGGTCTTCCCAGAATGCAAGGTGGCGGCGCTTGCGCCGTATGAGTGTTCCACGCTGGTCACAGGAGGCAGGGGGCAGCACCGCATCGAGGGCATAGGCGACAAGATGTGCACCCTGCAACGTGCTCAACACCGATTTCGTGGTGCTCATTCACGATGACGATTGCGGGAAGGCGCTGAAGGTGATCGAGGATGGTACCGGCGTACTGACGAAAATGGGCGTGCCGGAAGAACAAGCGCGAGCGCTGCGCGGCCAGTTCGGCATCTCAGGCATGTGTAACATCATCGGGGCGATCAAGATGGCCAAGTATTTAAGACTCGGGCCGGTCGCCGTCGCCACCGATGGGGTGGATAGGCACCGCTCGGTGCTTTCAGACCTTGAATCGCGCTGCCTGGAGATCGAGGACTTCGTGCTTGAACGCTGGGCGCGTGACATTTTCCTTGAGGCCGACGAGCGCAAGATCTACGATTTCCGCCGGGCAAAAGCCAAGGAAGCACTGTTTGCGCAGAAGGAAAGGGACTGGCTGCCGTTCGGCTACAAGAAGGAGTACCTGGATGCCATGAAACGGCCCGAGTTCTGGGAGGAGGAATACCAGAAGGTGGCCCAGTACGACGGGAAAATCAGGCGCATGCGATAATGGCGGTGTGTAACATGGAGCACGTTCTACGAAAAAACTTCTGCACAAAGAAACCTGACTGATTGCTGTGGAAGACCTTAACATCCATGGGATGGTCAAAAACCATCACTTGGCGAAAAGCATTTCAGATGCCGGATGGAACAGTTTCCTCTCCATGCTCTGCTACAAAGCGGAAGAGGCTGTCAGTAGAGTGTTGAGGGTAAACCCTTGCGGCACATCGCAGGAATGCAGCCGATGCGGCAAAACCGTGCGAATGCACCAGTGCCCATTATGCGGCCTGGTGCTCGACAGGGACGTAAACGCGGCCACCGAAAAATCCGCTGAAGGCCTTAAGGAGTGTGAGAAGGTCACAGGGCACCTTCATCACCGTGCAGGACACCGAGATACTCGAGGCCATGAGGACCCTCGGTAATCTGGCAAGCGTGTTTGCGGAGCCTGCGGACGCGGCTGCGTGGCGGGGCTCAAGAGGGCAAGAAAAGAGGGGGTAGTCACACGCAACGACCGAGCGGTGGTAGTGGTCACGGGTAATGGGCTGAAGGAGCCGGGCAAGGCGGCACGGGCTGCGGGCGAACCGGCAGTGCTACCGCCCGATCTCTCCGAGTTTGAAAAAGCGTCGGCAGATCATCCAATTATAAAAGAGAAGTAGGGAAGGAGAAGAGAACCGTGAAGACGGAGACGTTCAAGGGAAGAGATTTCATCACAGAGTTGGACTACTCGAAAGAGGAACTTGAGACCATTCTGGAAGTGGCCTCAAGGCTCAAGGAAGATTACGTCATGGGCCGTCCGCACAAGCTGCTTGACGGAAAGTCCATGTTCCTCATCTTTTACAACAAGTCATTAAGGACCCGGAACAGTTTTGAGGCAGGCTTCGCCCAACTTGGAGGGCATGCGAACTACCTGGATGCGGACAAGGTTTACACGCCTGCGATCAAGGGCATGGAGAAGGCGTACTCCACTGAGAGAGTTTCGGACGTCGCCCGGGTACTGTCACGCTACGGCAATGCGATCGCCATCAGGATCTACGGCAAACCGACAGGCTGGGTGTACGGGAGGGGCAACGAATACATCAGAGAGTTCGCCCGGTGGTCTGACGTGCCGGTCATCAACATGGAAGACGATATGTATCACCCGTGCCAGGCGATGGCCGACATCCTGACGATGAAAGAGAAACTGGGCGACCTAAGGGGGAAGAAAATAGCGATTACCTGGGCATATTCCCCGAGTCCCGAAAAGCCCGTCGCGGTGCCCCAATCGGCTGCTGCCATCTGCAGCTTCTTCGGGATGGATATCACACTTGCCCAGCCCGAGGGGTTTGAGCTGGACCCCGAGGTTCTCGCCCGCGTTAAAGAGAATGTATCGCGGTACGGTGGTTCCTTCAACGTGAGCTACAGCATGGAAGAGGCGTTCAGCGGCGCGGACGTGGTGTATCCGAAGTCCTGGGGGAGCCTCCGGTGGGTGCCGCCGAGAAACCCGGAACCGAATTTCGAAGAGATCGCCAAGCTGTTTGAAGCCAACAAGCACTGGATCTGCGACGAGGCCAAGATGAAGCTGGCCAAACGCGACTGCATCTACATGCATTGCCTGCCAGCGGACAGGGGCTATGAGGTGACCGATGAAGTGATCGACGGCCCGAATTCCGTTGTGTTTGACCAGGCCGAAAACAGGCTGCACGCTCAAAAGGCGATAATGGCGCTTATAATGCGGTAATACTGCTGCAGAGAGGGTCTCGTTTTTCAAGAGCGGGGCCCTCCGCGCTTCTGTCGGTGTATTCATTGATCAACCCGTCATTCCTGCGGAAACCTCCTGAGTCTTTCTGCAACTTTTGTGCCTCACTTACCGGGAGCGTGAAGTCTTCTTAAGGTGCACCAAATGCACCGGGCCGCCTCATTTCCGCTCCTTGAAAGAATGGAATATAGGGAAAAACAGGAGAATAGATACAGGTCATCCGTTTCAGGAGATCCCGAGGTGACAAGATGAAGCGGAAAACCCGAAAAATCTTATTCCTGATTGTCATATCCGTATGCGGGGCATACCTTTTGTTCATGGGCGTCTACCATGCCTCGTCCGCGTCTCATTTCTGTGCTACGCATCACCTTTTGCGCGGGTATACCGACTCCTGGAGAGAGTCTCCACATAGGGACGTCAATTGCCTACGCTGCCATGAATTCAGGGGGTTCCTCGGGAAACTTGAATCAAAGGCCCGGGGGCTGAATTATGTCTACCTGACAGTCACGAACCAGTTTACGGTGCCTACCAGGGCGCGGATCTTCGAGCAGAACTGTATCGGCTGCCATCTAGGGGACTACGCCGAATACCAGGGCGTGACAGGGCTCCCGGCAGATCATTACGCCCTTATCAAGGACAGCAGGTCATGCCTTGAATGTCACAGGGAGACGGGACACAGGGAGAACATCCTGCTGACCAGGACATTCGAAAAAGCCTGGAAGGCAGGGCAGTAAGGCCGGGCTGCGAGACGCGCAGTTTGAGGCCGTAGCCGGCCCCTGATTCTTGTTTTTACATGAGTCGTTACACAAAACCGTCGCATGACCAGCTCATCATCCTTCCCAGCCTTTTGAGCGGTGGATAGCCTGCTGACGTCTATTCTCCCCTGGCACTCTCTTGGTACCCGCAGAACCGGTTGCTTATGTGCAGACCGGTGACGACGTACGACATGGTATACGGCCTGTCACTACCCAAGTGTGTCGGCGGGTAAAGAGCTGTAGTACAAGGATTGTTTAATAATGGCATCAATGTGATATAATGGGCTAGGATCCATCCCTAAGCGGGGAGGTACTCCGAGATGATTGACACTATTGCCAGTGAAAACATGCTGGAAATATGCCGCTTGGTCAACCGGGAGAGCTTCATGCAAGACTACTACCTGGCAGGGGGTACAGCCTTGGCCATGCAACTCTTGCATCGCAAGTCCAATGACCTGGACTTTTTTGCTCCCGGCGGAATCAGGGTAGACAGAGTAATTGACTGGTTGCACGGCGTTTTCGCGGCTCGGGAAGTGAACATTGTGTTCAGGGGGACAGATCAGCTTGACGTACGTATCATGCACATAAGAACCAGTTTCAACGCTTATCCATTCCAGGTCATAAACGGGCTGATCAGCGGCGAGAGGATTGATCCCCGTCTTTCAGGGCTTAAGATAGCGCCACCCGAGGAGATCGCCCTGATGAAGGCCTATGCTATAGGTAGAAGGACGTAATTCAGGGATTACGTTGACTTGTACTATACCTTATCCAAAAACAAGACCGACATTAGGCGAATCATAGACGAATGCGACCGGAAGTACGTGCTGGATGGAGAAACGCTCTTTTCAAAGAAGCTGTTCCTGCAACAGCTCAAGTACACCGAGGATATCGCCGACAAGAAAGAAACGGAGCAACTGCTTCTGGACAAGAACGTAACGACTCATACGGTAGAAACCTATCTGAAGGCAAAAGTGAACGAGTATCTATCCGAGTATTATTGGGAGGAGCTGAAGGATGCTACTTCCTGAAGAACTGAGCTCAGTTTTCTGGAACTATGATGCTGCCTCAATGGACTCGGACAGGATGAAAAAGACCATCGTCCTGGAGGTGCTGGCTAGGGGCTCACTTGAGCAGATCAAGGTGCTTTTTAAGATGTATGGCTCAAGGGCAGTCGCGGACGCCTTCAGAGAAGACGTCAGGGGACTCAGGACTCTACCTGCTCCCGCGGTCTACCTGTGGGGCGATATCTTTCTGGACAGTGCGGAACTCGACGAGTACAAGCAATGGCACAGGCATCCCGTGCGTAAATGGGAGCAGAGAAGGAGGATGATCATCCCCTCACCCGCAGATGAAAAGGAGACGTTGCCCTCGCCACGCGCCCCGCAGGCAAAGCACACGCGATAGTTTCTTATGCCATACGTGGAACGAAAGACGGCGCACCGTGAGAAGGTACGCCGCCCTGACAGTGAATTTCTCAGTCTCTCTTTCTTCGGCCAGACCGTGAAGGCAGCCTGACTCCCGGTACCCGCCAGCCGCGCTCGCCTGCAACTCGGATATCGCGCCGGAGGAAGAAGCGCCACGCACCGGCTGCAAAGAGCAGCGACGCCGCAAGCAGACCTGCCAGCCACTCCCCGTTCAGCCCTTCCACCGCTGCACCGCCCTGATAGTAGTGTAGCGGAGTAAACCTCATGATCGGTTCGAGTTTCTCGTTGATATTGGATAACCCAAGCATGAGGAAGTTACCCACGAGGATCGCCCCAGTAAGCATGCCGGCGACCCGCGCCGCGGGCGTCACCATGCTGAGAAACAGCGCCGCTGCGGCAAAGAGCAGGAGTACCGCGAACAACGGGATAAACGGCAGCAGCAACTGGAGCCAACCGAGCCCGAGCCCAACGCTGCCGGCGGGTAACACCCAGCTGAGCCAGCCGGCCAAAAGGATGATAGCCAGGCCGCAGATGAGACCGAGCAAGCGTCCAAGGAACAGGCCGGTACGACTCACGGGATGTGCCAGCACCAGGTCAAGGATACCCTTCTCCTCGTCTGCCGCAAGCAAGCCTGCCCCGGCGCTGATCGCGAAAATTCCGATAACCAGGTGCATGTATGTGAAGAAATACACGTCTATATAGCCCATCGGAGTGCCGATAGCCCGGATGTTCTGAAAGAAGGCGAGCATCTCCTTGGGGAAGGCGTTCAACAAAACATCGAGGTCTTCCCCTAACTTGGAGACACTTGGATACAGAAGGACCATCCAGAGCCCATACAGCGCGACCCCGACAGACCAGCCGATAATCTGACCGTGCAGGCGACGGAGGGTATGTTTGAACTCCGCGATCATCTTACTTCGCCTCCCTCTTATGGGCGTTGTAGTAAGCGAGGAAAACCTCTTCCAGCGACAGGTGCTCTGTCTGAACGTCGCTCACCGGGAAGGCGCCCAGGGCCTTGATGAGCTGGTCCATGTCGCCTTCCACCCGGAGGGTCACATCCATATCGCTACTTTTCGCAGCCAGAGAGATCCCTTCCAGAGCGGTCAGGGGCGTCACGTCCACCGGCTGTTTGAACCGCAACCGGATTCGGCGAATGGACATGTTGATCAATCGATCGGGGCGGGTCTCCTCGACGATCACGCCCCGCCGGATGATAGCCACTCGCTCGGCGATGGCTTCCACCTCGCTGATGACGTGCGACGAGAAGAATACCGTGGCGCCGCCTGCCCGGGCCTCCTCGAGCAGGCGGTGGACTTCCCGTTGCATCAGCGGGTCAAGGCCGCTGGTTGGTTCGTCAAGAAGCAGGACTTCGGGCCGGGCCATAAGCGCCTGCACGATACCTACCTTTTGCTTGTTACCTTTTGATAGGTTCCTGATGGGCGTAGAAAGGCTGAGCTCAAGCCGGTCGGCCAGCTGGCGCACGTAATGCCAGTCGCTCTTTCGATCACGCAGGTCATTGAAATACCGTAGCGTGCCCTCTACTGTCAGGTTGCCCTCCAGGTTCAGCTCGCCGGGCAGGTAGCCCACCCGGGAGCGGACCGCGACAGGGTCTTTCCTGGGGTCTATTCCCATTACCCGTATGAGCCCTGCCTGCGGCCTGATCAGGTCCAGTAGGCAGCGGATGGTCGTGGTCTTACCCGCGCCGTTAGGACCTAAAAAGCCCAGGATCTCGCCGCGCCTTACTTCGAGGTTCACACCTTGTAGCGCCTCCACCGGACCGTAAGACTTCCTGAGACCCTCGATCTCGATGGCCATCGCGTCCCTCATCACTGATCCTCCTATCAGACTTTCAGTCCCCGTTTCCCGGGTGGGGTGTTCTTCCCCTTGTAGATCAAGCATACCCTAGATAAGGTCAGAGTGTCACTACTCGGATTGGGTAGTTTCCGCGAAAATCCTCCGGAAGGGCATCAAAGCCAACCACTTGTGGAGTGAGCCAGGGGGAAGGAACAGCGGGAGTGTGAGCAGCTAGAGCAAGCCCATCTTCCTCGCGCGCTCCACGGCCTCCGAGCGCCGGTGCGCGCCCAGCTTGGCGTAGATGTTCTTCATGTGAAAGCGCACGGTGTTCGGTGAGACGAGCAGCGCTTTCGCAATCTCAGTACTGGAGATGGGGCTATCCAGGTGGCGCAGCACCTCCCGTTCCCGCTCACTCAAGCCTTCGTAAAGAGAGTTAAGCCCCTCTGCTGTCTTCGCCCGGATTCCCGCAAGCAGCCGGTCAACATACTGAAGATGCGCGATCTTTTCCTGGTCGTCGGCACCGCCCCTGGTCAGGCGGTTTTTGAAGTCGAGTAGCAGTGCACGGAGCGCCTCGCCTTCGTCGAGGTACAGCTGGATATAGCCTTGCTTCTGAGACAACCTCAGCACTTGCCCGAGCGTACCGAGCGCCGTCTCACGAACGTTCATTCCCGCACATGCCAGCGCCTGCAGCAGCAGAATTTCAGGCACCCGGCGCATGCGCCTTAGCAGCGACGTAAGGACCGAGAGCGCGTCGCAGTGACGGCCCTCCGCCAGATGCAGCCGGGCGACCGTCAGCTCCTCGACTTCTTTAAGTCGGGGAAGGCCTTTGCCAGTCCTCCGTGCACTTGTCGCCTTGATGCCCAGTCAGCCGCTGCCGCCAGGTCCCCCCGGATGATCTTAAGCCGCGCCTGACAGGCCAGTACCAGGCGGTCATCCAGTTCGGTTGCATTACGACGAGCGACCATGCCGGCGGCCTCATCCAGCAGGGTTTCGGCCGCATCCAGCCTAGCCTGGCTCAGCCTGATCCAGGCAAGACACGTGTAGCTTGCTACCGTGCCTAGGCTGTCGTAGCGACGCAGGCAGCCGATGGCCTGCGTGACGTAACGCTCCGCATCTTCTAACTCACTCCACTGCCGCACCACGTCGCCGAGGCCCAGCAGGGCCTTGCCGGCGACAGGTAGATACTCTCCCCGGTCGTCAGTGGCGGTCCGTAATGCCTGCCGGTAGAAATCAGCCGCCTGGTGCAATCTCCCGCACGTCGCGTATAGCGTGCCGACGTTAGAGAGGGCGCCGACAGTGGCGGTGATGTTACCGACCCGTAGCGCCATCCGGGCCGCCTCTTCAAGCACCTCGATAACGGTCTCGTACTGCCCCTGCATCATGTATAGAAGGCCGAGATAGATGGATATCATGCCGCGGAGGTAGCGGCTCTCCGGCTTCAGCTGTAACAGCGCCTGCTTGAAGCATTCGCCCCCGCGCTCCAGGCCCCCCCGGAACATGTCGAGAATGCCCCGGTAGGCGGCAACCTCGCCGGCCACCCCGTCAGATGAATCCTCTGAATGCGAAGCGGCGTCGCGCAGGCGCATCTCGATAGCCTCCGGTGGACGGTTACCGAAGATGAGAGTCACCGCATGGTACACACACAGTCGGGGGCGGGCGCGCACCACTTCATCCGGAAGGCTTTCGATCCAGCGAAGCAGCGTATCACCTTCGTTTCGCATAAGGAGGTGTTCTGCCTGGCGTTCAATAAGCCGTGTCGCCTGTTCAAAACTGCGCGCAGCCAGGTAGTGGTGCACCGCCTCCGCAGCGTGCCCCTTTTCTTTGAACCAGGCAGCGGCGCGCAGGTGAAGCTCGGGCACCAGATGCGCCTGTTCCCGCTCGAGCCGGGACGCCAGCAGTTCGGCAAACAGGCGGTGGTAGCGGTACCATTCGAGGCCAATATCCAGGGTCACGATGAAGAGGTTTGCGCGTTCGAGGTACTGAAGTACCAAAGAGGAGGACCCGGCCGGCCGGGCGAGCACCGCGTCGCACAGCGGTCCGCTGAGCCGGCGGAGGACGGAGGTGTGCAGAAGGAACGTCTGGATATCAGCCGGCTGGCAATGCAGGACCTCTTCGATCAGGTAGTCCTGCACATGCCGGTCAGTGCCGGCAAAGGCTTCTATGAAGCGACCGGCGTTGTCGCACCTTTTCATGGAAACCGCGGCCATTTGAAGGCCCGTGATCCATCCATCGGTACGGCGTAGCAAGGCCGACACACCTCATCCTCCGTCAGGTCAAAGCCCGTCAATTCGTTGAAGAAGGCGGACGTTTCAGCTGCCGTAAAGCACAGCTCGGACTGATGCAGTTCGTCCAGCTGCCCTCGGCCGCCACAGCGTGAAAGGGGCAGGGGCGGGTCGGACCGCGTGGAAATCACCAAGTGCCCGCCATGAGGCAGCTGCTCGATGAGGAAGGCCACTGCACGGTGGATCAGATCCTCTTCGATCTCCTGATAGTTATCAAGAACCAGGACAAAGGCCCGGCCTGCTTCTTCCAACTCATCATTGATCAGTGAAGAAAGGAGCGGTTTGAATGCAGGTTGCTTGGAATCATCCGGCGCTACCAGCACGCCCTGACCTATGCCGGCCAGCACCGGCTGCAGGGCGGCAACAAGATAGCGCAGGAAACGCGTAAGGTTGTGTCGCCTTCTTCCAGTGTCAGCAATACCAATCCCGTCTTCGTCCCAGGTCCGGCGGAATGGGCGATATGCCAGCAGAATTCCGCAAGAAAAGCGTAGTCTTTCCGTAGCCCGCGGGAGCAGAAAGCAGGATGAGCCGGTATTGAAGGCCACTTTCAAGCTGCTTCACCAGGCGCATGCGAGGTGCCGCGGGGCGAACCCGCGGAATGCAAAACTTGGACCTGAGCAGGGGTGTCACGGCACTGCCCCCCCCCGGCTGCTCCGGCACTCCCCGGACCCTGCAGCGCTCCGGATCTGAAGATGTGGTCTGTCACAAGACCTCGTTCCTTTCGCTTCGCTGGATACGCGCCCCCCTGCAGGCTTTAAGTTAGGCAACATCGGCAGGTCCTGTTGTTCCCAGCCGGTATTCAGGACGTCAGGCTCTTTCGATATACCCGGAAGGTTTTATAGTGTACCCCGCCGAAACTCGCCGCTTCCCTGCGCATGGTTTGATTGAAATCTGCCACGGTGGAGCCTTCACCCCAGGCGTAGCCCAGTCGCCTGGCAGCCTCGAGAGTATCATGGTACAGCGCATACGCGACGCCCTTCTTCTGGAATTCCGGTATGACGAACAGGATAAACATGCACACGCCGTCGATGCGGTTCTTCATCCGGTAGAATGTCAGCCATCCGGTAGGGAACAGCCTGCCGTTCATCATCTTCAGCACCTGGTTGTAGTCGGGCAGCGCCGCTGAGACCCCGATGGGCAGCGCGTCTTTTCTCGCTATGCGCACCAGGTCGGGTACCGCCAAGCCTCGCAGCTTCTTTCCCATTTCAAGCAGGTCCTCCATTTCCGGGGGCACCAAGTCGGGCCAGTCCTCGGGTATGGATTTGTCGAGTATCTGCTTGATGTCAGCGAGCTCCTTCTCAAGACGAGACAAATCAAGCGGGTCGGTTCGAAATCCGTAGCGTTTCATCGCGTACGCTACCGCTTTCGTTCGGTCCCTGACGCTCTCCAGCGTGCTCCTGTATGCCAGGTAATCAAAGTCCTTGACGAAGCCGTAACGTTCGAAGAACTCCCGGTAGTAGGAAGGGTTGTAGGCCTGAAAGAGCACGGGAGGGGTGTCGTAGCCTTGGATGAGCACCCCGCGGCTTTCGTCGCCGTTCGTTGGGGAAATGGGGCCCTGGACGGAATCCGCCCCTAGCTCTACGAGGTAGTCAAGGGCCGAATCAAAGAGAGCACGCGCCACAGAATAGTCGTGCGTGCACTCAAACATGCAGATATACCCCTGGTTTGTTCCTCTCAGTTTGTTAGCTTTGTCGTTGATCCCTGCACAGATCCTGCCTGCTGGCACGCCGTGCTTGTACGCGAGGAACAGCCTGTGCTTGGGACTGGCTCTGAAGAGGGGGTTGCCGCAGGGTGAAAGAGTCTGTCGCAGGTCGTAAAGAAGCGGCGGTACCCAAAGGGGATCGTCCCGGTAAATCACCCAGGGCAGCGTGATGAATTGCTTCAGGTGCCGCGAAGACTGGACCGGAATCACCTGGATTCCCCCATCCAACCATACCGCCTCCGATCTCGTATGTTAACGAAATCCGTAGTTGTAAGGATAATTCTACACAATTCGCCGTCCTCCCTGCCGTTCGGTCTTGCAGGAGCTGGGATGCTAACGTTTAAACATTTCTTAGTAATCAGCCAAAGAATTGTTACATATGGCGTGTACGATAGAAGCGATGGGAAACCCGGTACCTCAATCAGGGAGTACCGGACGATCTCAAGCGGTAGTTGACCGGGGGTGTCATGCGCGTGAAGAGAAAAGCAATCATTGTTTCCGTTGTGGTGCTGCTGCTGGTCTTCGGGGGTGGGCTCTTCGCTTGGAGCTATCTTGCGTCAAACAAGAGCCAGCCCGCGAACTACTACACCATAGCCGCCCAGAGAGGCACCGTTGAGGTGGTGGTGAGCGGTTCCGGCTCGGCCAAGCCGGCGGCGCGTAAAGTGGTGCGGGCCGAGGTCGCCGGCGATGTGATAGCGATTTTTGTGGAGAAAGGGCAGAGGATAGAGCCTGGTTCAACCATCGCGCTGATGCGCAACGACGACCTCGAGGTCAAGGTGGTTGAAGCCAGGGCCGATCTGCGTCAGGCAGAACTGAAGCTTCAGGAAATGCTGCAGGGTGCGCCGGCACAATCTGCCTCGCCCGGCGTCAGTGCCATCACAACGCTCGCTTCGCCTGCGTCAGGCCGGATCAGCAGCATCAGCGTGGCCCGGGGGGACGAAGTGCGCCAGGGGCAGGTGCTGGCGGTGATCACCAATACCGAGACAATTACCTTCGAAGTGCGTGTGACGCCTCCCGAGGCGGAGTTGATCTCCGCGGGTGACCGGGCCGAGATCAGGATGGACGGGTTTGACGGCGCCCTGGAATGTGTTGTACAGGGGGTAGCCGACTTTACCATATCTGATGGAGAGACCTGGTGGACGCCGGTATGGATTGCCGTTCCGGGAAACACCGTGCTGAAGCCCAAAATGACGGGATACGCATGGATCTATGGAAAGGGCGGCACGGTCAACCGTCCGGGCACTGTGCTCGCTCCGGCAGAGGAGAAGGTGGTCGCACGGGTGGGTGCGGTGGTTGAGGAGGTGCTCGTCCGCGAAGGGTCACTGGTGAAAGAAGGGGACCTGCTCTTTAAGTTCGAAAAAGACGCGCTCGAGATCGCCCTTGAGAGCCAGCTGATCGCGCTGGAAAAGGCTAGGGCGCGCCTGGACTCCGCAATTAAGGACAGGGACGCTCTCAAGATAATAAGCCCGATAGGTGGAGTGGTTGTAGATTTGAACGTTGAGGTGGGGGACCGGCTCTCAAAGGGAGATCAGGTGGCGGTCATCGCCGACCTTGATCTGATGGAAGTGGTAATAAACGTGGATGAACTGGAGATTGCAAAGCTCCATGTGGGCCAGCAAGTACAGGTATCTGTCGATGCCCTTCCCAATGATGTGTTTAGCGGGGTCGTCTCTGACATTTCCCTGGAGGGTACCGCTAAGGATGGCATTACGACCTACCCCGTTACAGTGAAAGTCAACAACCCAAACCAGTCCATCAGAAGCGGGATGACAGCAAGCGCTTCGATTATCGTTGCGAGGCGCGAAAACGTCCTGGTCGTCCCCCCCGAGGCAGTGGAAATACGTGGGAGGCGTGGGGTTGTGCAGGTACTCGTCGACGGCCAGGTGGAGACTCGTTTGGTTGAGGTCGGCATCGTCGGACTGCGGGCTGTTGAGATCTCCGCCGGGTTGTCTGAGGGAGAGCAGGTGGTTGTCGGCTCCGGTACGACGTCCTCGGCGGCGCGAGGTATGTTCCCTGCCGATAGCTTCCGCGACATGATGCGGGGCATACAGCCCGGTTCCGGAGGCGGGCTGGGCAGAAGATAGGCTCTGCCGGATAAGGGGTGTAATGGGCAATGATTGAACTCGACACGATACACAAGGAATACCGGCTGGGGAAGAGTACGCTTGTCCGGGCCCTGCGGGGAGTCAGCCTCCGCGTGGATCAAGGTGAGTTCGTTGCCATCATGGGACCCTCGGGTTCGGGCAAGTCGACGCTGATGCACATCATCGGTTGCCTTGACCGTCCTACCCGGGGCCGTTACTTGCTCGGTGGGGAAGATGTGAGCAAGAAGACGGATGACGAACTAGCAAGGATCAGAAATAGGCAAATTGGCTTTGTGTTTCAGAGCTTCAACTTGTTGCCGCAGATGAACGCACTGGAGAACGTGGAACTCCCTCTCGGTTACCGGGGGGTTTCCATTCCCGAGCGACGCGCCCGGGCGAGGCGAGCCCTTGAGACTGTAGGTCTTGCGGACAGGATGTCGCACCGGCCTTCGGAACTCTCAGGGGGCCAGCAACAGCGCGTTGCCATCGCTCGAGCGCTGGCGAGCGAACCGTCCATTATCCTGGCAGATGAACCTACGGGCAACCTGGACAGTCGTTCGTCGGACGAGCTGATGCAGGTGTTTCGCCGCCTCCATGAAAGCGGCATCACCATTGTGTTCGTCACTCACGAAGAAGAAATCGCCGCGCATGCCGCCAGGGTGGTACGGCTGAAAGACGGGATGATTACCTCGGACCAGACCTTGGGCGAACAAAGGGGGGTGTTGGGCGGGTGAACCTCGTTGAATGGACAAGGATAGCAATGCGGAGTATCGGCGCCAACAAGCTGCGCTCGTTTCTCACCACGTTGGGTATCATCATCGGGGTCGCCGCAGTGATCTCCCTGGTGTCCGTGGGACAAGGAGCGGCCCGGAGCATATCTTCGACCTTTGAGTCCATGGGATCGCACTTGATCATAATCAGGCCGGTACGCTCTTTGGGAGGGGAGCTGTTTGTCAACGACGCGAGGGAGCTGGAAGAAAGGGTGCCGTCCATCGAGTATGCGGTGCCCAGCTTGACACTCCAGGCCACGGTGAAGTACCAGACAAAATCGCATAACACTACGGTCGAAGGAGTATCCGAGGGTCTTTTGGCAGTAAGGAACTGGAATCTTGACATGGGGCGCTTTCTCTCCTATTACGAAGTGGAACAACGCTCCCGGGTTGCGGTGCTTGGCTGGACCGTGGTCAATGAGATCTTTGGGTCTCAGCAGCCTCTCGGACAGGTCATTTCCATAAAGGGCCAGCCCTTCACGGTCATCGGCGTTATGGAACGCCGTGGCTCGAGCTTTGGTATGGATTCTGATGACATCATCTACATCCCGGTGACCGTGGCACAGAGACTTAGCGGTTCCACCCGCCTCAATACCATTTACGCAAAGGGCCGGAGTGCGGAGGACGCACAGCTGGCGGTAAGCCATATCGCAGCCATCTACAGCCAGAAGTTCCCCAGGCCTGACGCCGTAAGAATCACGAGCCAGGACGAACTGCTCTCGGCGGTCGGCGATGCTACACGTACTTTTACCCTGCTACTGGCAGCGATAGCAGGCATCTCCCTGGTGGTCGGCGGCATCGGTATCATGAACATCATGCTGGTCTCGGTGACGGAGAGAACTCGCGAGATCGGTATCCGGAAGGCAATAGGGGCAAGGCGAAGGGACATACTGGGGCAGTTCCTGATCGAGTCGATTGTGCTCAGCATGACAGGAGGCGTGATCGGGATGCTTGCAGGGACGGCCACTTCACGCGCCATCGCCAGGATCGCCGGCTGGAGCACGTACGTCTCGCCCGAGGCTATATTGCTCGCATTCGTGTTCTCGGTAAGCGTCGGACTCTTTTTCGGCGTGTACCCGGCACGGAAAGCGGCCGCGATGGATCCTATCGAAGCCCTGAGGCACGAATAGCAAACCCAGCTCCAGGCAGGATTTGAACTTCAAGCCCCGTACCGGTTGGGTTTGAAGGAGAACTGTATGAACGGGTTCGGTCGCACATGGAACAACAGTTCCTTGTTCGTGAGTACCGGCAAGGAGACGAGACCGCTATAGTGAGCCTGTTGTCCGAGGTATTCATGGAGAAAGTAGCGTGGACTGGGGGCGCTGGTATTACAGGGCTGGACCTTCCGGCCCGGCTGTACTGAAGGTTGCTGTCGCGGATGACCGGATCGTGGGTTTCAGAAGATTCGTTCCTTACCGGGTCTGAGACGGACAGCGTTACGTCACCGCGTACCAGGTTACCGATGCGGTCGCGCACCCGGATTTTCGCGGTCGCGGCGTCTTTCGCGTGCTGACCGGAGAGGCCTTGAAAGAGGCAGAGCGAAGGGGCTGCAGCTTTGTATTCAACTTCCCTAACGAAATGTCATACCCAATCTACCGGTCAATGGGATGGACCGTGCTCGCGAGGCCGAGGATGTGGCTTGGGCTTTGCCGGCCCGCGCGAGGGCGGAATGAAGCCGGGATCGCCACGCTAAATGGGTTTGACTCCCGGTTTACAGATCACTGGAAGACGTACGGAGAATCAAAGGGCGCATCCATATGCAAGGACGCAGACTACCTGAAGTGGCGGTATGCATGCTGTCCTAATCGAAGATACGCTATCTTGGGGGAAGAGACGAAGGAAGAGGTGTTTGCGTACGCGGTGGCTTGGCAGCGCCGCACTCAAACGAGCCTGCGTAGTCCAATTCTCTCCAGGAGCGGTTGATCCTACTGATCTGCTGCGGCGGGTGATAATGAATGCGGCACGGCTTGGGGTGAGAGTGATAGCCACGTGGCCTCTGCCGGGGTTAGCTGACCGCATGCGGCAGGCCGGGTTCGTCCCCAACCCGCTGCGCACCTGGCGCCTCACCACCCGACGGGTGACAGGGGAGCCTCCGAAGTCCTGGGAACCCGCACTCGGAGACACCGGAGTACGTGTAGGGAAGAACTCGAAGGTTTCCGATGATTACGTTCCTGAAAAAAGTTGTATCCCGGCTCAGCATGCCCGGACTCAAGTACAATACCACGCCGGTTCTTGGTTATCACTCGGTGCATCCGGATCACCCTCTCGCGGTCAGGCCTGATATGTTCCGGGAGCGGATAAGATTCTTGAAAGAGAATTTCGAGGTCATCTCCTTGGCTGAATACGTGAGAAGGAAGCTCACGGGGGAATTGACTGAAGGTACAGCCGCGGTGACCTTTGATGATGGCTATGAAGACAACTACCGTTACGCCTACCCCGTACTCAAGGAGTTTTCATGTCCCGCCACGCTGTTTCTGGTGACGCGATCCATACAGAACCGCCAGGGGTGCAGTTCGGAAGGCGCGTCGGCTTCTTTGAAGGCCTCGGGTCCTTAAGATGGGAGCAGCTCGGCGAGATGGGTGACCTCGTGGACGAGGGCGCACACACGCATTCGCACGTCCAGGCGTCGCGATTACCTTTCGCTGCGGTGAGAGGATTAAAGTTAAACATCGAGGCGGTTAGAGCAAACCTCGGAGTTACCCCTACGCTGCTTTCTTACGCGTGGGGTCAGCCCCGCGACGTACTCCCATGAGGCCACAAGCCGATAGGAAAGCTGTTCAAGGGTGCCCTCACTACTGAGTTCTCCGCACACAACTGCTCCTGCGCTGTGAGCCCGTTTCGCCTCAGGCGGGTGCTTATCGGGCCGGGAGATGACCTCAACATCTTTGCCGGTAAGGTATGTGTGGCATTTGAGTTCCTGTGTTCTGCGGAAGTTGTAAGGAGCCTGTTCGGGAGCAACAGGTCGCGGAATGATAGCGTGTACCTGGGGCCACCGGCCCAGGGCTGATCTCACACTGAGGGCAGCTGTGCCGGCGTGTCCCGGAGGACTTGTGTGACCACGGACGGCTCGGGGGTCCGGTAGCGCCCTCTGTCGGCCCAGAGTCCGTACAGTCTGGCGGAAACTAGACTGTCCTGCCCGGGGCCTGGCATCCAGGATACCCGCGATTCTTCACTCCGTACTCGCCTTAATGCGCGTGACTGACCGGGCTTCATTGCACTTCTTCCTGGGATGGGTCTGGAGTAAAAGAGGGCACTGATTGAAGGAAACTATCCAGGATACTCAGAACTCTCATGTGACTGCACTGAAGGATTCTGATCCGTGACGTATCTTGGGCCCTGGAGGTATGATCATGAAACAGAAGACGTTGACCATCAAGACGCAGGCGGGTCTTCACGCAAGGCCAGCTGCTCTTTTTGTTCAGGAGGCAGCGCGATTCACCTCAAAGATCGTTGTAAGAAAAGATGAGAAAGAGGCCGATGCCAGGAGCATCCTTGGGGTACTGTCACTAGGCGCGGGACATGGAGCAGTGATCACTATATGTGCGGACGGGGAAGACGAAGAAGAAGCGCTGGAAAGGCTGTGTTCCATACTCAGCTGAACCGGGGTAACTGGTAAAGCGCCTGGCCGATGCCCTATATGGTGCGATGGGTTGCTCCGCAGGAGAGGCTACCCGGCCTAAGTCACAGGTGCTGCATACCCGCACAACAGCAGCATTCGAAATCCGGCACCGCTCTTGCTGGGCCGGATCCGGAAATCGAGGAACAGATGCGCCCTTTTGCCGAGATCCAAGAGCGGCTGGACGAGATCCCCGGGGTATATAAGCGCGCGGCTCAGGTGATCGTTGCCGAAATCGGCGTTGACATGGACCGCTTCCCTACCTCCGGGCATCTGGCTTCCTGGGCTGGTATGTGCCCTGGGAACAACGAGTCAGCGGGCATACCCGTCAGCGCTATATCATTGCTTGGTACCACGCAAAGGTAAGAAGAAAGCAGCTGTGGCAGTAGGCCACGCTATCCTTGTCATTGTCTACCACATCACCAAGACTGGCAAACGCTATCAGGATCTGGGGTCAGACTACTTCGATCGCCTATAGCAGCAAGCGGTTGCAAGAAGGCTCAAAAAGAGGCTTGAGGCTATCGGATTCAAGGTAGAGCGCCAAGATCTGGAGACTGTAGCCGCTTGATCTTGGTTTTCAGGAGAGAAGTAGCAGGAAAATTGTGAGGGAATGTTGAAAAGAGAAGTGCGGCGTGACGGATATATTCTCCATAGTTACCGGGACCGGAGCAAAAGGTGCATTCTCAAAAGATCGTCGCAGGCTGGAGAGTGTATCTGGTCAAGACCGCAGAACTTTTTAAGGGAGGGTCAAGATGTTGAAAAAGGTGGCTGTCTGGTTTCTGATCCTGGTCTTGGTTTTAGGGCTGGCAGGATGCGGAAAACCCGAGACTAAATCTCCAGCTGGTGAAGAAAAACCGGCCAAGATAAAGATAGGCCTGATCACCGGCACTGTGTCGCAGGGGGAAGAGGAGTACAGGGCAGCTGAAGCCATGGTGGCGAAGTACGGCGCTGATGTGATCTTGCACGCCACCTACCCGGACAATTTCATGAACGAGCAGGAGACGACGATTTCCCAGATCGTGAGCATGGCTTCTGACCCGGATGTCAAAGCCATCGTTATCTGCCAGGGAGTGCCTGGCACTGCTGCTGCCATCGACAAGGTAAAGGAGCTGAGAAAGGACATCTTCTTCATAGTTGGGGTCCCTCACGAGGATCCGCTCCTGATTTCGGAAAAGGCCGACCTGATTTTAGAGACGGACAATCTTGCCCGTGGTGTGACCATTATTGAACTGGCGGAGAAGATGGGAGCCAAGTACTTCCTCCATTACTCGTTCCCGAGGCACATGTCCTATGAACTGCTGGCCAAGAGACGAGATATCTTCATGGAGGAGTGCGCCAAGAGGGGTATCGAGTTTGTGTTCGTGAACGCTCCTGATCCTACGGGCGATGCGGGCATTCCCGGCGCCCAGCAATTCATACTGGAAGACGTCCCGCGTCAGGTGGCCAAGTACGGAAAGGATATCGCGTTGTTTAGCACCAATTGTGCCATGCAGGAACCACTGATCCGGTCCGCCCTGAACGAAGGTGCCATATTCCCGGAACAATGCTGCCCCAGTCCTTACCATGCGTACCCCAATGCGCTGGGAATAAAGATACCGCCTGACAAGGCCGGGGATCTCGAGTTCATACTGAATGCTATCGAGGAAAAGATAGTGGCAGCTGGCGGCGCAGGCAGGTTCGCTACGTGGAGATCCCCCGCCAATATGGCCATTATCAGGGCTTCCGTGGAATATGCCATAGGTGTGGCGAAGGGAGAGATCAAGGGCTTTGACTCGGCCAAAATCCAGCAGCTGCTTTCCAAGGAAGCTGGCGGCGAGGTAAGGCTTCAGCCATTTGACAAGGCAAAGGCTGCGAACTTCCTTATGTTCGTCGGGGATTCTATCATCTTTGGGAAAAAATAGAGTGCAAAACATATGAGGTGCGGGGTTGCCCCTCTGGGCAACCCCGTCGTTTGCCAGCAGACGGGGGGTCAGCAATTGGACGAGCAGTATTTGCTGGAGATCAAGAACGTCAGCAAGGAGTTCTTCGGAAACCGGGTGTTAAAGGATGTGAACCTGGCAGTCGCCGCAGGGAAAATCCACTCACTGGTTGGGGAAAACGGAGCGGGGAAATCCACCCTGATGAACATACTCTTCGGTATGCCTGTGATTCACAATACCGGGGGTTTTTCCGGGGAGATCTGGTTTGGCGGCAAAAGAGTAGACATAAGGTCTCCGCAGGATGCCATGAATCTCGGTATAGGAATGGTGCACCAGGAATTCATGCTGATACCCGGCTTCACCATCACTGAGAACATTAAACTGAACAGAGAGCAAACCAAGCACAACCTGGTCAGCAGGATGTTTGGCGCCAAGATGAAGAGCCTGGATTTTAAGTCGATGAGAGCGGACTCACGGGCAGCCCTGGATGTCCTTGGACTCACCATTGATGAGATGCTGCCGGTGGCGGGGCTACCGGTGGGTTACATGCAGATGGTCGAGATTGCGAGGGAAATTGACAAGCGAAATGTACGATTGCTGGTCTTTGACGAGCCCACAGCGGTACTCACTGAAGTCGAAGCCCAAACGCTCATAAACGCCATGAGAATGCTGGCCGAAAAGGGCGTCTCCATATTGTTCATTACGCATAGGCTCGAAGAGGTACTGGAGGTTTCCGAGGAGATAACGGTCCTGAGAGATGGTGAAGTCGTCGCTTCACTCAGGGCCGCAGATGCCACGGTGGAAAGGCTCGCCGAACTGATGGTGGGGAGGAAGGTGGAAAAGGTGTCGCTGGGAAGAGAGACCCAGGGGATAACCGGCTCGGGCAGGCAGGTTGTCCTCGCGCTGGAGAACCTCCACGTCAGAATGCCGGGCGAGGCGGTCCGGGGTATCAGTATGGAAGTGTACAAAGGAGAGATTCTCGGTATCGGGGGCCTTGCGGGTCAGGGGAAGCTCGGGATAGCCAACGGGGTTATGGGACTGTATCCTGCTGAAGGCAGGGTGGTAAAAGAAGGTAAAGTAGTGCAGATAAACAATGCCGCTTCTGCACTGGCTAACGGCCTTGGCTTTCTTTCTGAAGACCGGAGGGGAGTAGGGTTGCTCCTTGACCAGTCAATAGAATTCAACATAGCCGTTACTGCGGTACAGTGCCAGGACAAGTTCGTAAAGGCGTTCTGTGGCGTGAAGTTGATAGACACGAAGGCCATTACCGAACACGCCAGGCGGATGATCAGGGAAGTGGATATACGGTGTACGGGCCCGCAGCAACTTGTGCGCAGGCTCAGCGGGGGAAACCAGCAAAAGGTGTGCATCGCCCGCGCGCTGACGCTCCAGCCCGATATACTGTTTGTATCAGAGCCCACCCGCGGCATCGATGTGGGTGCTAAGAGAATCGTGCTGGAGCTGCTCGTCAGGCTCAACAGAGAACTTGGAATGACTATCGTAGTGACTTCCAGTGAGCTGGCGGAACTCCGGGCTATCTGCGACAGGATCGCCATAGTCTACAGGGGCCGGCTTGAAGGGATACTCAGTCCTGACGCCAGTGACAGGGAGTTCGGTCTCATGATGACGGGAGAAAAACCCGGACGAAGAGAGGTTTCCTGAAATGGAGCAAAGGCGAACGCAGACGGGTTTGAACATACCTGCCCTTGTACAGTCTGCCGGATATCCTCGACTGATAATAACGGCGTTCCTGTTGGCCTTAATGGTGTATGCAGCTGTGCTCGACCTGCCTATAGGGCAGCTGGTCAGCAGCATACTGGTGCGGTTTGGTATGAACGGCATACTGGTGCTGGCAATGATCCCGTCAATCCAGTCCGGGACGGGCCCTAACTTTGGTATTTCGTTGGGTATCGTGTGCGGGCTGGTGGCGGCCACTTTAAGCATTGAACTGGACCTAGTGGGACTTGCCGCATTTTTCTTCGCAGTGGCTGTCTCCGCTATCCTGGGTTCCCTGGTGGGCTACGTCTACGGGCTTCTTTTGAACAGAGTTAAGGGACAGGAGATGACTGTCGGGACCTACACAGGCTTTTCAGTCGTTTCGCTCATGTGTGTTTTCTGGCTAATGGCACCTTATAAGAGCCCGGAGATGATATGGCCATACGGGGGGGAGGGGCTTAGGGTCACTATCACTCTCCAGAACCGTTTTGACAAGGTTCTCAACGAGCTGCTGGCTTTCGACGTAGTTGGAGTGCGGATTCCTACAGGTCTTCTGATCTTCCTGGCAATATGCTGCGCGCTTATGTGGGTGTTCTTGAGGACGAAGACGGGCATGGCCATGTTGGCTGTGGGGAGTAACCCAAGGTTTGCCGCGAGCTCGGGGATTAACGTGGACAAGTTCAGACTGGTCGGGACTGTGCTTTCCACTGTTTTGGGTGCTGTTGGTATCGTGGTGTATGCTCAGAGCTATGGATTTCTCCAGCTTTATACAGCGCCCTTGTATATGCCGTTTTTCGCTGTAGCGTCCATCCTGATCGGAGGCGCTTCTATCAAGCATGCCACGATTATGCAGGCTTTAGTGGGTACGTTCTTGTTTCAGGCGTTGCTTGTCGTGGCATTGCCGGTTGCCAATGAAGCCATAGCTAATAACCTGTCAGAGGTAATCAGGATCATCCTTAGCAACGGCATGATACTGTATGCTCTTACCCGCAAAGAGGCAGGTGGTGATCTGGGATGAAGACGCTTCTTCCGGAAAGTGTACGCTCAAAAGTAGAGGCCAGTCTGGCGCGTTTCCTGATAAGAAACGCGGTGCCTATTCTTTTTACTGTGCTTTGTCTCGTGGGCAGCTACTACGCCAGGTTGCCGCTGAAGTTTCTTCTGAATGACATCATCGTCAGAATGGCGAGGAACTCATTCCTCGTAATATCCCTTATAATCCCGGTTCTGGCAGGCCTGGGGCTTAACTTCGGGATAGTCCTGGGAGCGATGGCGGGGCAAATCGCGGTGATTACTGTCACGTACTGGGAAATTGGTGGCATCACGGGGTTTCTTCTCTCCATGCTTTTGGCTCTCCCTTATGCCATCCTCTTTGGCTGGTTAACGGGCATCCTGTTCAACAGGGCAAAGGGGAAGGAGATGATAGCTGGGCTTATTCTCGGCTTCTTTGCCAACGGGTTATACCAGCTGGTGTTTCTGTTCTTCGTGGGAACCATCATTCCCTTCCGCAACGAGTACATGCTGCTTTCAACGGGCATTGGATTGAGAAACACAGTGAACCTTAAGGGGGTCCATTACGCTCTCGATAACCTGCTCAAAGTGGGGGTTATGGGGCTCAACATACCCGTGGCGACGTTTGCCTCCATAGTCTTACTCTGCCTGGCTATTCGCTTTCTGTTTAAGACCAAGCTCGGCCAGGAATTCAGAAGCGTGGGCCAGAACAGGTATGTAGCAGAGGTTTCCGGCATAAACGTGGACAGAGTCAGGATCATCGCCGTGATTTTCTCAACAGTGCTTGCCGCATGGGGGCAGCTCATTTTCCTGCAAAACATAGGTACCCTCAATACATATGGAAGCCACGTTCAGGTTGGGACTTTTGCCGTGGCTGCTCTGCTCATAGGAGGTGCCACGGTGTCCAGAGCCACTGTGGGGCAGGCCCTGCTCGGAACGTTCCTGTTTCATCTTCTATTCATCATATCTCCTCTTGCTGGCAAAAACATGATGGGCAGTGCCCAGGTCGGTGAATACTTCAGGGTATTCGTTGCATACGGGGTCATCGGCGTAGCTTTGGCACTCCACGCATGGCAAAACATTGCAAAGAAATCCTGACTCATCTGGTGTCGGCGGTTACACTTCCACCCCCGACCTTTCTTGAAGGGACGACCTGAGAGCGACGGTGCGCCTCAGTTCTCTAAGGTATCCTTTAGTCTTGTCCACCCCGGATTCGACAGTCCATAGACAACGAATGGCGCTGCTGGTAAAGGGGACAAAAAGAAAGTGAGCGAAGCGACAGGCGTGTAACTATGACTTGGGCTTGGAAGAAGGGATGATGCTGAGAAAGCGAGGAGGCTCGGATACCCCGAGTTTCTTGAAGACTCTGGTTTGCTCAGGTGTGGTTTCTGTTCGCTGAAACACCTTGCCCTCTGGGGAAGAGAACTCGCCCGGATGCATTCTCTCGAGTAAACTTCGGAGCTTGGCCCATGTCTCCCCGGTCCTGATCGAGGCTACCCTCACGGCGAGCAGGGCAAGCCAGCAAAGCACTATGTGAGCCCGGATGCGGTCCTCAAGCCTATGGTAGATGGGTCTGATGTCCAGGGTGCTTTTTAGGGTTCTGAAGGCATCCTGGGCTTTTTGTCGGTCTTCACAAACCTACCCAGTGCGGGATAGGCGATCAGTTCGCAGCAGGCCTTAGTATGCCGAGCACCTTTCAGATCCCCGATCCTCTCAAGCTCTTTGTTGATACGGGCCAGAATCTCTTTTCGGGGAGGCATGAGCCATGCTCGCACTTAGCTACTGGAGGGTTGACACTACTCTCCTTGCGTTCCCTCGCGGGTCCGCTTGCGGTTACGTTGTCCCGGAGGCTTCGCACCCGTCGGTTGCCCACCACGCACGCTCCAGTAGGCTACCGCTGGCGAAACAGCAGGTTTGATAGGGCAAGTTCCCTTCAAACAGTGATTTGAGTAGCCTAATGTTGCATGTATTGATGTAGGTCATCCTTCCGTCAGACAACACTCTTTAAAGATAGGGCGAGGAAAAACTGGCGGCTATGGTTTGAAAGTTAGCTCACTGATACGCTCGGGCGTAAAAAGCAAACCAGCCAAAAGAACGGTTAGGGTCACGTCTTATCAAGTGGTGGAAATTGGCTCAGCAGCTCCCTTCGGACGAGTGATTTAAGTTAACTCACCAACGCGAGCTCTGTCTCAGAGTGTTGCGTCCGTTCTAGCTTCTTCATGGACTC
>JBFMAL010000019.1:0-53371 GCA_040755615.1 Bacillota bacterium | reverse complement strand
CAACAGCAGCGGATCCTACAGCACCTAGGGGTGAAAACCCTCGTGTAGCCAAAACCCGTAACATGCATCACGTGGAAAACCAGCGTCCGAACAGGGATTCCCTACTTTCCGAGTACGTGAACTTCGGTTTAGCGGGGCCTTGAGAACAATGGTGCCTTCATTGGGTGGTTCGTCAAGCAGACTCTTTCGTTCGTACTGCTCAGGTTGGGTGAACACGCGCATGACAGCATCGTCGGTGGCCTCAAAGATTACGGCCAGTACTGTCCCGCCGTTATCCTCTTCTACCTGTGCCCGCCTACCATCCGAAAACAGCACAACCCTGGAAAACGAGGCAAATTCGTTTCCTTCCCCCTCGTAATCCCACGTACTCCCCAGGGAGAGCGGAAAGAAATCCTCGGGCTTCTTAGCTTCCGCCTGAGCCATAGGCGGGTGAGGAGCCTTCCCGTCCGGTGCCAGGCGCCCAAAGAGACCGGCCCGGTAGCCGGCGGCTCCGACCAGTACGCCTGCAATTGCAATGAACAATATCCACCTTGAGGTTTTCACGGTCGGCCTTCCTCCTTCACTGCAGCAGACGGTTTTGTGATACGCCGGGTTCCTGCTGTGAGAAAACTTAGGCCTTCACTGAAAGGAAATTGGGAAATGAGAGTAGAACGTAAAACCAAGTATCGGCTTCGTCCTTGCCTAGAAATGTCATTTTTGCCGTTGCCACCTGAGCCACGAATGCAGTTCCCCAAGATACAAGCGGTTACCGGAAGGATGGGGTCCATGGACAGGGTAGACGTCGTTGTCATCGACAATGACTACGGTATCAGGTGGATCATGCGAGAGATCCTGTCTGTAGCGGGTATCCCTCACCGGGTAACCGGCGAGGGCGCAGAAGGTATCGCTATGGCTCAGGAACACAAGCCCCGGCTTGCCATAGTCGACTTGAATCTGGGCGGCATGACGGGGCTTCAGGTTGCAAGGAAGATACACGAGGTGAGTGATGACACCCGAGTGCTGGTAGTCACAGGCTACCTCGGAGAGATCGAGGGTGCGTTACACTATCCCCCCATAGTCGGGGTGATAGAAAAACCATTCGACGTGGACAAATTGCTGGAAGCTGTGAGAGGCATACTGGGTAAGTAGCGACGGGAGGTCGCGGTTTTGCCAGGTGCTTGCATTTTGCTAACTCGCTCGAAGGGGTGAAAAAAAGAGGAGGCCTGCGAAACAAGCCAGTGCGGACCAGTGGAACGGGCTGATGTATTGGACCAATCCTGTGGACACGATTAACCCGCCCACTGTCGGTCCTACCACCACTCCCAGCGAGTAAAAGGCATAGAAGACGGAAAAGGCTGTTCCCCTTTCCGATTTTTTTGTTTTGTCCGCAATTTCTGAGTTCATTGCCGGGAACATCAGGCCGAACCCCGCCCCATATACCCACATGCAGGTGCCAAGAACAGCCAGTGAAATGGAAAAAGGCAGGACCAGCATGGAGCCGGCGACAAGCACCAGCCCAAGCGCGATGGCTGAAAACCTGCGGTCTGCAAAATACTTGCCTGGAGGGCCGGCCATTGTGAGGGCGGCGGACAAGGCAAAGATGCCAAAGGCCATACCTGTGGTTGAAGAGCCATATCCTGCCGATTCAAGCAATACGGGCAGGTAATAAGTGATGGTTCCGAGCGTGAGCGTGAGCACAAAGCTTGAGGCATAGATCGGCCGGAGGTCTTGCCGGTTCAACATGGCGAGCAGCGGAAAGTACCGGGATTTTCCGGTTCGGACATAGGTTTCTTCAAGGAACGCTGACGAAACAAGTGCGGTTACTACAAACAGCACGGACACGGCGCGGAAGACTGCCCCGAACCCGTAGGAGTCCCGGATCATGCCGCTTAAAGGCGGGGCCACAATCGCGGCAAAGGCGATTGTCGCACCGATAAAGCCCATCTGCTGTCCCCTCTTCTCGTGGGGGAAGTGATCTCCAGCCAGCGTGAACACTGCGGGAACTAAGATGGCGCCTCCTAGCCCGTGAAGGGCCCGGACGAGGATGAGCGCCTTCGGGCTACTTACCAGCGAATACAGAAAGACGGAAAAGCCTGCCACCAGGAGCCCTCCGAAGACCGGAGCCTTCCGGCCGAAAGAATCGAGGAAAAAACCTGACAATAGATTCCCCAGCATGTTTGTGAAGGAGTACACCGCCACCAGGACTCCCGTCAAGAAAGGGGTCGCGCCCAGGTAACGCGCAAATGGGGCTATGAGGGGCAGCTGGGCGAAATTGTCTAAAAAACTGACCAGGATGATGACGAACAGAAGCAGTGTGGTAAATCGTCTCTTCCGAACCACGTGAGATCCCTACTTCTTGTAACATGATAACATAAAAAGCCCAGGGTTTAACATACCCTGGCGCAAGAGATGCTTGAGCACACGGCCCAAGTGTTAGACCCTTCAGCCGCCTCCCGCTCTTCCCGAACTTGAACAACAACCAATGGAGAACGGGCGGTATAGCTGGTGTACGGGGCCCTTACCGCATTTGGGGCACTTGACATGTTGTTTGTTCTTTAGCGAGATCAATTCTGTAAACTCATGACCACATGCGTCGCACTTAAAATCAAACAGAGGCATTTTGGCACCGTCCTTCAGAATCTATATACCCCCAATGGTACCTGACTATATAGTAGGCGATACATAGATCAAAGTCAATATACCGGGCGCAACGAACTCTGTTTTGTCCTTCCCTTTGCGCTTCGATCAGGGAACCTTGTACAACGTGAACTATATCCCGGGGAAGAGATCGGTCGAAAGATAGCGCTCACCCGTGTCAGGGAAAACGGTTACGATCGTCGCTCCTGTCAGCTCACGCCTCTTTGCCAGCTGGCGCGCAGCGTGAAATGCCGCTCCGGAAGAAATGCCGGACAGGATACCATGCCTGCGAGCAAGGTCGCGCGCAGCGGATCTGGCCTCGTCTTCAGTCACACATATGATCTCATCAATGATCTCCCTGTTTAGTACGGCGGGTATGAAACCTGCGCCAATGCCTTGGATGCGGTGGCTTCCAGGGTTCCCTCCCGAGAGCACCGGTGAGGCCGCAGGTTCGACTGCCACTATGTGGACCTGCGGATTCCTCTCTTTCAGTACTTCGCCCACTCCGGTTATGGTACCGCCGGTCCCCACTCCGGCGACAAATACGTCTACCTTTCCCCCGGTATCCTCGAGGATCTCTCGGGCGGTAGTCTGGCGGTGGACCTCGGGATTGGCCGGGTTACTAAATTGCTGCGGCATAAAACTCCCCGGCGTGGTCTTGACGATCTGCTCGGCATGCATGACTGCGCCGCGCATGCCCTCCTTTCCAGGAGTCAGCACCACCTCTGCCCCGTATGCCGATAGCAACAGCATCCTCTCGCGGCTCATAGTTTCGGGCATAGTTAAAATCAGCTTGTACCCCTTGGCTGCCGCGATCATCGCAAGACCGATCCCCGTATTGCCGCTGGTAGGCTCAACTATCAAAGAGCCGGGCTGGAGCTCGCCCGAACGTTCAGCGGCGAGTATCATCGCTTTTGCGATACGATCCTTCACGCTACCTCCCGGGTTAAACGCCTCCAGTTTAGCCAATATGCGAGTGCCCTGTTCGATTACCTCTACCATGGGTGTATTCCCGATGGTACCAACCACGTTTACATGCCTCATTAGTTTTCACGCTCCATTCTCCAAAGACAAGAATAACCCTTGTTCTTGTCTCATTGCTGCTAATATTGTTCGTGGGCTCTATGTGCGCTTGGGAACGCGCCGTCCACTGTAAGGCTCAATGTTCATACGCCGAAGGTATCCACCTCCTCGGTCATGACTACCTGAGTATTTGCGAGCCGATCGCCCAACCTCCTGCCACCTTTGTCCGTAAGTACCAGTGCTACCTCTATGAGACCGAGTACAGTGGCGAGCCTGAGCCCGAGGTCCGTGCTTCCCGTAAGCATGAGAAAACTCCCTACTGCCAAGGGTAGGTTTCGCTTGATGGAAACGAGCCAGTCCACATCAGCGTTTCCCTCAAAGCAAACCACCTGAAGTCCGAGGAGCTTCTTGCCGATGCTCCTGTTCTTGAAAGCGGGGTTCTTTGTAACCTCGAACGCAACGGCATCCTTCGTGAGATGATATGCAAGAGAAAGCAAAGCGCCTATATGCGGTACGAAACCAGGCACAAGCCCGATGAATCCATCCACCAGTGATGCCAGAAAGCGCTTGAACAAATCGGCTTTACCGTAATATCTCACTCTATTTTGCACTCCTTTACCCGGGATAAAAAGTATAAAAAAACATTTTCGTTTTCACGGTGGAGAATTCCTCCACAGACAAGACACCGTACAGGTTTTGGCCTGTCCTATCTTGTGTGGACACCTGGCCCCCTGGTCAGGATCATCAGTGAGAAGGCAACGGCCTTTAGCGGATCTCATGATCGACGGCGCTAGCCGAGTTGGCAGAGCAGGAGCACGACCCGCATTGCTGAATGTACAGGCGCTTAAGAGTCTGAAGAAAGGGTGAAAGTGCAAGATGCTGGAGGCCTGGGGTTGAAAGTATCTCGACACGTCCATGGCTTGTGAACTGAGTTGCCCCAAGGAAGAGACCCCAGAGAAAGCACGTTTACTATTGCCTCCGAAAAACAGATTATTAGTAGATACAGATAGCAAACTCCATCAAACTCTGGTACCGCCGTACCTTGGTTTGCAGGTGGGCATCGGAGTACCCTGTACCCCATTTCACGGACTGATAAACACCTGAGAAATGATTTGTTTCAAGTTGCGCGCCGACTCTCTCAGAAGGGCACTCTCCCCGTGGTCTAGATTGGGTGTGATCACTTTCTTGATTCCGCCTCTTCCGATAATTGCCGGTAAGCTGAGACACACGTCTTCCAAGCCAAACTCGCCGTGCATCATGCACGAAACGGATAGGATGGAGTTTTCGTTTCTCAGAACACTTTCCACTATTCGCCTGACCGAAACTGCGACTGCATAATAGGTTGCGCCTTTTGCCTCGATGATACGGTACGCGGCATCCCTCACGTCTTCAAAGATGCGCAGTTTTTCGTCCGGCCCCAGTTGAATACCTATGTCGCGGGAGAACATTGCCAAAGGGCTTCCGGCGATATACGCAGAGCTCCACGCAGCCACCTCTGTATCACCATGTTCACCGATGATGTAGGCGTGGACATTTCTGCTGTCAACACCAAAAAGCTGTGCCAGCGCGTGCCTAAACCTGGCGCTGTCCAGGGAGGTACCACTGCCGAATACTTGTTGCCATGGCATTTGGATGTATTTCAAAGCGGCATATGTCATAATATCCACCGGGTTCGTCACCACCAGGACCACTGTGCTCGCGTTGACGTAGCGTTCAAGTCTGGGCAGGATATCTTGAAACACGGCAACGTTCCGTTTCAAAAGGTCAATGCGAGTCTCCCCGGGCTTTTGGCTGACACCTGCCGAGATGATGACGATGTCTGCATCGGTGCAATCGGGGTAATCTCCCGCGTATATCTTGGCTGGCCGAAGGTACGGCAGAGAGTGGCCGAGGTCCATTGCTTCACCGGCCACCCTCACGGCGTCGGCGTCGATGAGCACAATCTCTTCGGCTGTTCCACCCAGCGCCAGAGCAAAGGCACATGTGGCGCCCACCCTGCCTACTCCGATGATGACGACCTTCGAACCCGGTCCCTCCATATCCACACTCCCTTCGCGCACCACTTTTTCTTACGCGGTACGGACGCTGCACCACACCTATTTGATCTGTAGCCAAATCGGTAGAGAATTATCCGGCGATCCAGTTGCAGAGAAGAAATCCGGTGGAGTGAGGACGCAGTCCAATAACACGGCATCGTACGCATACAGTTAGCGGGCCTGTCCAAAGAGCAGCGGGCCAGCGTGTGAAATCGGTAACAATCCTGCAGGAAAGAGCAAAAGCGGTGGCGAATTATTTATCATTTCAAAACCGAATACACCTGCAGTTGGGAGGCGCACATTTCTTGTCTACGCAGCTAATCGTTATTCTAGGGTACTTTGCCATTGTCACAGTAGTAGGACTTCTTGCATCCAGACTTGCCAGCTCATCTGACGATTTCTTGCTTGCAGGGAGGAAGATGGGGGTTTTCATCTGCTCTGCCGCGATAGCCGGCGAATGGATAGGGGGAACCTCCACCATCGGTACGGCGGAAGGGGGATTTCTTTATGGCATTTCTGCAGCATGGTTTGCCGTTGCGAATGCGCTAGGAACTGTCATACTAGCCTTTACACTTGCGAAGCTGTACAGGAGATCCAGCGCGTTCACTGTCACCGGGTTCATGGAGCAGTATTTCGGAGTGAGATGCAGGATCGTATCCAGTGTGGTCCTGACCTTCGTGATGATTGTGGTGGCTTCAGTCCAAATAGTGGCAGGAGCAGCGCTCATGCATACACTCACAGGCATCAATATGCTAGCTGCAGTGTGGCTAACGGGCGCGGTATTCCTTGTTTATACACTGTCCGGCGGGCTCTGGGCCATCGGCTACACGAACGTATTGCACGTCATTGTAATGTACGTGGGATTGATCCTTGGTCTTGGGATGATATCCTCCCGGATGGGCGGCACCGAAACGCTGAGCCTCAACCTTCCGGCCTACCCATACATGAGTCTTGCGGGTGCCGGGATATCGAATGTGATCGCGTGGATTACCGCCTCGGTATTCGCGGCTTTAGTGGCGCAGGCTGCGGTACAGCCGATCATGGGTGCGCGGGATGAAAACGTTGCACAAAAGAGCGCCCTGCTTGCAGCCATCTACATCACACCGGTCGGAATTATTGCCGCGTTACTGGGGATGTATGCCAGAGTTGCTTACCCCGGGATCGCCTCAAGAACCGCGCTCCCCGTCCTAATGATGAGCCTCCCGCCCTGGGCGGGTGGAGTGGTGTTGGCAGGAGTACTTGCGGCGATCCTGTCAACGGTGGCGCCATGTATCCTGGCCGCAGGTACCCTGCTTTCAAAAGACGTGTATCAGAGGTTGATCTGTCCTGCTGCCACAGACGATAAAGTGAGGGCCGTATCCCGGTGGTTCACCCTTGCGTGCGGTATCATAGCAATTATCTGGGGTCTTTACTGCAAGGTGATACTGGATCAGGTATACTTCGCATACACCCTAAGGGCGACTATCGCGATCCTCCTGTTGTTCGGTGTTTACTGGAAAAACACCCGTCCCAAATCTGCCGTATTCGCACTTGCACTGACCACTATCTTCGCGCTCGGGTGGGAGATGGCAAAGAACCTATTGGGACGCTATCCATACGGGATACATCCGATGTACGTGGCTTTGGTGACCACATGTGTTGTGGTAATAGCGGGTAGCCTAGTGGGCCGCGAACTCGGGCGGGCACGCGGCCACGCCGGAGGGGAAGGGTAGACCCAGTTGCAGCCTTAACACTGCCTGGTGCCGGCTTTGTGAAGGGGCGCGGGCGGCAGGCAGTTTGCTTGAATAGTATATGGCCGTGGCGTAAGCGGGAAGGGGTTATCACTCCTTCCCGCAGTATATTCAGCCGTCCTTCTCCGGTTGTTGCGGGACGTGTCTAACAATTGTGTATATCTCAATAGCTATTGACCCGTCTGAAAGAGTGTGATATTACATTATTGGTGAATGTTCTCACAATAGCAAACGCCTGCTCAGCAGTGGTATTTACTGATAAATACGTAAATTCCCAATATGGCAATGTGCTTGGAGGTAGCTGCAATGCTAACACAGAGGATCAGGTATGCCCCTCTGCTTGACAAAGTCGTAACTGCGGATGAGGCCGCAGCCCACATAAGGGACGGCATGACCGTCGCAACAAGCGGGTTTACACCCTTTGGTTACCCAAAGCGGGTTCCCCAGGCCCTGGCGGACAGGGTACGACGTACCGGAGAACCCATGAGGCTCACATTGCTGACGGGCGCTTCGGTAGGTGATCAGCTGGACGGCGTACTGGCCAGAGCCGGAGTTGTGGACAGGCGTTTTCCCTATCAGACCAACGACGACACGCGCAAGTCAATTAACCAGGGTCTTATCAAGTATCAGGACATGCATTTGAGCCATGTGGCACAGGAGGTACGTTACGGGTTTTTCGGGGATATTGATGTAGCCATAATCGAAGCGGTGGCGATTACCGAGGACGGTGGCATTGTGCCGTCCACATCAGTGGGGAACTCCCCGACCTTCGTCCGAAAGGCCAAGGAAATCATCATCGAGCTTAATCTGAACCAGCCTTCAGGTCTTGAAGGTATGCACGATATATACATCCCTGCAGATCCTCCTGCCAGGCAACCCATACCCCTGGTTCACCCTTCTGACAGGATAGGGACGCCTTTTATCCCTACCGACCCGGAGAAGATACAGGCCATAGTGATTACCGATATCCCTGACGCGCCACCGGCAGACGTCCCCAGTGACGAGGTTGCGGAGACCATGGCCGGCCACCTCGTGGAGTTTTTGCGGCATGAGTCGAAGGTTGGGAGGCTGCCCGCCAATCTGCTTCCGCTTCAGTCTGGCGTGGGTGCACTTGCGAACGCGGTACTACGCGGGCTGCTCGACGCAGGTTTTACCGATCTCACCATGTACTCTGAAGTCGTCCAAGACTCGGTACTTGACTTGATCGATGTCGGGATCCTGAAAGTGGCATCGGCCTCGTCCATCACTTTTTCTGGTAGGGTGCTTTCACGCTTTCTATCCCAGCTGGACAAGTACCGCGACAAGATCATCTTACGGCCCCAGGAGATCAGCAACAACCCTGAGCTCATTAGGCGGCTGGGGATCATTGCGATGAACACAGCGCTTGAGGTCGACATCTACGGTAACGTGAACTCCACGCATATCTTGGGCACGAACGTGATGAACGGAATTGGCGGCTCTGGAGATTTTGCACGGAACGCGTACCTCACCATATTTACTACCCGCTCCATCGCCAAAGATGGCAATATCAGTTCAATAGTGCCAATGGTGTCGCATGTTGATCACACCGAGCACGATGTTAAGGTGATCGTTACGGAACAAGGCGTTGCTGATCTGCGCGGGCTGTGTCCAAGGGAAAGGGCGCGGCGGATTATCGCGTGCTGCGCGCACCCGGACTACCGTGACATGCTCTCTGACTATCTGGAGAGGGCGGAGAAGGCCGGAGGGAAACACACCCCGCATATCCTGGACGAAGCCCTCGGTTGGCACTGCAGGTTCTTGAAATGGAAGACGATGAAACCCGCGGCCTTACAGCCCACAAGAAAAACGGGCTAACCCATTGTGGCAGGAAAAGCCGCAGAAAGTGCAAGGCCTCGCAGCGCGGGGCCTTGATGCTCCAAATTACCATTTATTAAAGTATAAAGAAAGCAAAAACTGTGGGGATTCAAGTCTGGCTGAGTCTTTCACCTTGCTCCTGTCAAATCGAAAGTCTTGGATTCTCTGCTTTGTTCATCGGACGTAACCGCGCGCAAAGCGGATCCATGCCGTTACTTGTTTGGCACCGAGGGCCGCTCCAAGGCCCAGTCCCAGTGGGATATGATGCCACGTACCCTTCGTGACCGCCAGTACGACAGGCATGATAGCGCAGGTGAACACTGCGCTCAGGTATTTGTGGCATGTGGCGAGGAACGCCGCTGCCCAGATCGCTAAGAGCAGCAGTACCACACATATAGAGATGAGAAACATGCCGCCGATATAGGTGGCCAGGCCTCCGCCTCCATGGAAGTTCAGCCACACCGGCCAGTTATGTCCGATGATTGCGAAGAGCAGTGCGACCAGTTCGGCCACTTCGCTGCCGGGGATACTGACTCGGGCGAAGGAAACTGCCAGCATCCCCTTTCCCGCATCTCCTATTGCTGTCAGAATACCGGGCAGCCAGCCTGCACGCAACATTACGTTGGTTGTGCCAACATTCCTGCTACCGATCTTGCGAATGTCAAGCCCTCGGAGTCGCTTTGTGAAAATGTAGGCGAAGGGGACGGAGCCCATCAGGTAACTGACCACTGCCAGGACTGTATACTGCATAGTCCACGCCTCCTTTGGCAGACAAAAGTCCACCGCTGATCAGGGTGATAGTGACCTTCCCTAGAGCTGCTTCCGCACTAATTACCCAAACAGTTTTCTCCACCTTGCTTGGATAGCCAGCCAGGAGACTTTTTGGGCCGCTCTTGACCACAATAACCCGGGAATGTGGCCTTCGGTACAGCCAATCCCCGGCGGGAGTTTCCCGACCTTCTGGCTGTGCTCGCCCAAATCTCAACCGCCCAAAGCCTTGGGCAAAAAAGGAACCTTCATCGATAGGGATATACGTCCTGCTTGTTAAGGCTTCCAGGTTCTCTACAACTTTCACGTTCATCTGGAGGCCACTGCAGGCCTATCAACGGGGTGCCCCAGGCCAAAAACTCCATAATCAGATTCAGGCGCTGCCTGTTTTCTGACTTATATCACCTCCTCCGCTCAGGATGACTGCACTTTTCATTAACAGATAGTCAGGAATTGTATAAGAAGGTACAATAGGGAGTAGAGATCCACTGGTGAAAACTGTGTCCCCGTGGTACTCCGGGCGGAAAGCCACGGTCTGCCCATTTTGCGGAACGCACACGTGATGCCTGCCACCGGTTTCAAACTGATGATCTGCTCCATTAAAAGCTTACTCTGATCGCCAAAAAAGTGCAATAAGTTTTCATCTTCCAGGGGGGGCTTGGCAGATGAGAGTATCAAGGGTAGTGCTGGCGGTGACTGATAACGACATCAGGGAGGCGCTTTCCAAGTACACGACGGCCTGGTTGGAACAGGTAAGGACCAGGGAAGGCGTATTAGAACTGGTCTTTAGGGTAAAGCGGTTTCTCGTAACGCTCAGCCTGACCGTAACAGATGTGACTCCGTCAAGCATCACACTGTCCGTGTCTGCCCTTGAAGGTATGTTTGCCAATGCAGCGTGGAAAGTGCTCAAACATTTCATCAGGCGCTACGTCAACCGAGAGGGTCTCAGGTGGGATGGGGATCACCTCGTACTTGACCTGAAAGAACTGTTGATGGGCACGGGCATCACATTCATGCTGAAGTCAGTGGAAATCAGGGAGGGCTTCATCCTGGTAAGAATAGATAATATGCAACTGGCCCGCGTATAGGGTTGTTACAACGAAAGTATTCAGGACTGGGGGTACCAGTGTGGGCGGCATCGAGAGTATTGTCAGGCTGCTTGATATGACATCCAGGTTTTCCGAACAGATGCTTCACCAATTGTCGGCGGGGCGAGGGATCACCCCCGCGCAGCTCTTCTGCCTCACCTACATCAGGAGGAACCCGGGACGAACGCTGAGCGATATGTCTGCTGCGCTGGGTGTGAGTATGCCTGCCTGCACCCGGATGATCGATCGGCTTGTCCGGGCACAGCTGGTGGAAAGGTACGAAAGTGCGATTGACAGGAGGGCGCGCGTCTTGAGCCTAACCGACAAAGGAGCGCTGCTCGAACAGGATGTTACCGAAGAGCGGCTTCGGGTTTTACGGAGTGTGGTGGAGCGCATGGACGGCGCGTCTCAGCAGGCGCTGCAGAATGGGCTTGACGCGTTTCTCCGCGCCTTGCCGAACCCGGAGACGTTTTGTTTGCATTGCGGCATAGAACACGACGCTGACTGCCCTGCGGACCTGGATAGTCGTGCTGCCGAAAAATGAGCCCGGTATTTGCTGCGTCCAAGACGTATCTGTCAGCCGGAGTGGCCGTTGATCAGCTCAGAAAGGGTGACAGACCTTAACCCCTTGTTCTTTAGCGCCCTGAGGATACCGCTGAGTGCCTGAAGCGTGGACTCGTATCCTTCGTGCAGCAGGATAATGGACCCGGAGGACGCGTTTCTTTCAACACTCGCGATGATCCGCGAGACGCCCGGTCGAGTCCAGTCGCGCGTATCCACGTCCCATAGAGCAAGAAACGGATAACCCCTTTTTCTGGCTGCCAGGATAACCCTGCTATCAAAGGCCCCGTAGGGAGGTCTGAAGAAGCGGGGTCGGATCCCGCAGTGACGAATGATCGCATCTTCGGTCTTTACAAGCTCCTGTTCCATCGCCGCAAAGGGAAGCGCACGAAAAGAGGTGTGGGAATAACCGTGACTTGCGGGCTCATGGCCAAGTCTGCACACGGACGACAGATCGAGCTTTGCTGATTCTAGCATAGATCCCAGAAAAAAGAACGTGCCACGGGCCCCACCCTCCGCAAGAGCGTTCGCAATCTTCAATGAGTACCTGTGATCGGGGCCGTCGTCGAAAGTCAGTGCCACCCTCCCGTCTCTCCGGTCTACCCTTCGCAGGACCTCCGCGGGCCCGACTTGAGGCAGAATTCCAAGCGCTCTTGCGGTGGTTTCGTCAATGAGGCCGGTGACGGAGAGCCCGCGATCCTCTTGAAACGCACGCACAGCTTCAAGCGTCTTCTTCCCGAAGATCCCGTCCAGCGGTCCTGGACTAAACCCCGCCTTTGATAGTCGTCGCTGGAGATCCAGGATATGTGGACCCTTGCTGCCCAGACGAGGAGCCGTTCCCAAAGATATCACCCCAGGCAGTCTATTCGTCACGCATCGTTAATGACAACTCCGATCTGGGCGTCTCCTGAAAAATGCGCGGAGAATCTGCCTGTGAAGACAGACACTGCAGGATGAAATGTGGTGAGGTCGCTCTGTCTTGCGAAGAAGGCGAAGTTGATCACGTTGCCAGCGAGGTGATCGAATACAGGCATGTACAGTACACCATCCGCTTCGAGATCGGCGAAAAAATGGGTCCCGTAGGATAGCTCAGGGACGAAGTTTTCCCGGCTGAACCCGAGCTCCACGAGTACCCCGGCATTGGAGATTTCGTTGTACACGACGGGTACGCCGAGTAGCCTGTCACGCGAACCCCATCTCCCGGGGCCTACCAAAATGTATCTCTCGCCTTCCAGCGAACGGTTGATCCTGCCGATCTCTCTGGCCACTTCAAACTTGTCCGGGGACCTCTGGTACTCCCTGTAGTCCACGTAAACAAGATACCTGATGTTCTGACACCGGCCGTTTGTGAGCATCCTGTTGCCCCGAAGGATCAGGTTGGCCGAACTGGTCTTCGGAATGGGCACTGGTGAATACTCCTCGTAGCTGGTGAGCGGTCTAGCCTGCACTACGAAAAAGCTGGAATCCCTTGCTTCGAACACAAATTCGATATCCACAGCCATACCCATCGTTTTCTCGAGTATTTCAAATAGCCTGTGTACGTGTACGAATATCTCGGGATAGGACTTTTCAAGGCCATGGAACGTGAAGATCAGTTTGTGGTCCCTGGTTAGCGGCATCCCTGGCACAAGCGGTAAGAGCGCCCTGTCACTTTGAGAGAACACCTCGGCGAAGCGGTTCATACGGGGGTGGTAAGAGATGGTCTCGAGCCTACGGTTTACATTATATGACACAAGTTCTCCGGTTACCATGTCAAGGGCGTCGAAGGTTTCCTGCGAGTACCTGGCGATATCTTCGGGGTTGTAGCCCTCAGGCCTTAGCGCGAGGTTCGTCAGCGAGAATGTGCGCGCATAGCCCCGACCGGTGCAACGGGTGCCCAGCCCAAAGGCGATTCTTACTACGCCGTCTTCCTTTGATACTCGTTCCGTCCACCTTCTGTAGTTCTTGGAATACCCGACGCCCGAGACCTCTGGGTAAAACAGGTTTCCCCTTTGCTTGCCGATGAGTCTTTGCACAATGACACCCATTTTCTCTTCAGGCAGGTTGTGTTTTTTCCTGTATGACACAGCGTTGGGGTTATAGGTGGAGGCGTAGACGAGTTTGATGGCGGTCTCCAGCTGGCGGAGGCGTTGCGGAAGGTCACCGGAGTTAGGGATGAACAACGTCAGGTACTTACCCGCAAAGGAGTGTCTCATGCTATCCTCAAGATATGAGGACGACCTCACAGCCAGGGGGTAACTGGCTAAATGCAACAGATCTTCAAGGTCCCGGATCAGCGCTTCAGGCAGGCGCGTCCAGGCATAAGCCTCCTTGATCGAGTCGTGACATTCCGGGTTTTCCACCTGCGCCCTGCTTGAGAACTCCTCGAAGACCTCGGTGCCGATATGCCAGCTTTCAGGGAAACACACGCCGAAACTATCGGAATCCACCTCTGCCATGATTTCCTTGGCGAAGATCAAACCCTTTGCCTTGCCTCCCAGGGAGCCACCACCGATTACTCGAGGCGGCTCTGAAGCATCAGTCCTTGGGTCAAAGTCCAGAAAACGGTTGCTCATCAAGTTCCCTCCCCTGGGGATATATTCGTGATGCCAGACTTTCTTCCTGGTTCAAGACTTCATCATGACCCTTGCACTCCATGCCCTACCGGTCGGAATGTTCCTCTTTGCCAAGAGCATATTCGCAGACCCCCATGTATACCTTCAAGTGGTGTAATGATCAGGGCGAGCGGCGCGGTATTCATATCCGTCAGAACCGGTGTTATCCTGATTGGCAGATGTCTGCCTCTATTCACATGCTCTGAATGTGCCTGTCCATTTGAAGGATTTGGCAACCGCAATAAAGAATGTTGTCCAGAGAGAGGAGGGTAGGTATTGTGAACTTTCCCGAGTATTTCGAGTTTCGTTCCCCCGCGAGGGTGATGGCAGGACCCGGAATCGCGGGCAACCTATCTTCGGAACTGGCGGATCTTGGAGTTCGGCGCGTGTTTGTGATCTCCGACCGAATCCTCGCCAGTCAGGGACTTCTGGGTTCGATCATCTCAGGCCTGGGCAGAGTGGATGTTGAACTATTCACTGATGTACCCGAGAATTCGGATATATCCGTCTGTGAGCACGCAGCCACCCGGGCGACAGAATTCGGGGCCGATGCCGTGCTGGCGGCGGGGGGCGGCAGTGTGCTTGATACAGGGAAAGCTGTGGGGCTTCTACTGGGGTCAGGAGGGCGGTTGCTTGATTATCAGGGAGTGGGAGTGATCCCGCCAAAGAGGGTTCCGGTTATCGCTGTGCCTACTACTGCAGGCACGGGCAGTGAAGTGACGCCGTTTGCCATCATAAGGGATGCTCGGGAACGTGTGAAGATATCCTTTAATAGTCCCCACCTCGTACCCACACTGGCGGTGCTCGATCCCGAGCTAACGCTTACAATGCCTCCCAGACTTACAGCATCTACAGGGATAGATGCCCTGACCCATGCAATTGAGGCGTTCGTATCAACCCAGAGCAATCCGGTTACCGATACTCTTGCGCTCCACGCTATTTCCCTGGTGTTTGAGCATCTGCCCGTCGCAGTCGCCAGAGGGTTTGCCCTGGAGGCTCGCTACGCCATGCTGGTTGCCGCTAACCTGGCGGGGCTAGCCTTCGCCAACGCGCTGGTCGGGTGCGTACACGCTATGGCGCATGCCGTAGGCGGGCTGTTCGGGATCCCGCACGGTATAGCCAATGGAGTTCTGCTTCCCGTCGGAATGGAGTTCAACCTGCCCGCCGTGCCCGAACGCATGTCAGAGATCGCGCGTGCGTCCGGAAGGGATGCGCTCCCCGATAATGCCCCTCTTGCGGTGAGGCAGCTGCTAGCAGAGTGCTCGCTTCCCACCCGGCTCAAGGACGTAGGAGTGCCCGCAGACGGGCTTTCCTCAGCCGCTGGCGTGGCAGCGCTTGAAGGCTGTCTCATAACTAACCCGAGAGAGGCTACCGAAGAGGAGATCCTGGCCATGTTGAAAACCGCATACGATTAAAACCTGGAGGTATCACCATGGGCGTATTTTCCAGTGACAAAGAACTCTATGACATAATGGGGACTTTCATGCAGGGTGCTAGCAGCCATCCAGAAATGGGTCCTAAGATCCGCGATTCCCGTATAGTCGTACGGTTTGAGTACTCCGACCCCGAGGCCACCATTACCGTTGATGCGAAAAACCCGGATGAAGGCAAGTACTTCCGCGTCCTGTTCGGGCCTTCGGATTTGAAGGCGGATGTGGTGATGACCATGAGCGCGGACATCGCCCACCGGTTTTGGCTAGGCAAGGTCAACCTCACTGCCGCCCTTACCAGGGGACAGATGAAGGCGGTAGGCCCCATATCCCAAATCATGAAACTGCTCCCGGCGATAAAACCTGCCTACAGCATTTATCCTGAGCATCTGAAGGCGCTTGGCCGGGCTGATCTGATCCTGTAAGGGGGGAATACCTTGGGATACACCGGGAAAGTGCTGTCGGTAGACCTTTCGTCCAGGACGCTATCTCATCTTTCTTTGCCGGAAGACTGGTACGCGGGATTCCTGGGAGGGACGGGCCTTGCCGTCTGCCAGCTTTTGAAGGAACATCCTGCGGACCTAGCTGAGATCGACCCTATCGACGGGCCGCTCATGTTCTTCACAGGTCCTCTTGCAGGCACAGGCATCCCAGGGACCGACAGGCTGGTGGCTGCGGGCATCTCTCCATACACCTCGATCTGGGGAGAGTCAAGCTGCGGCGGCCGCTTCGCCTCAACGCTGAAGTGCTGTGGGTTTGACGGTATTGTCATACGAGGGCGTTCTGCCGAAAGCCTGTACCTTGAGATCAGCAAGGATTCTATCTCGCTGTTGCCCGCAGGACACCTCGTTGACAGGGATTGCTATGAACGAGTGGATGCGCTCTCAGGCGGCGGTAAATTCAGCACGCTGGTTACGGGTCCCGCTGCATCCAGCGGAGTTCTGTACTCGTCTATATGCCATGACAAAGCGCATTTCTGCGGCCGCACAGGCCTTGGTTTCTTGATGGCATCAAAGGGCCTTCTTGGAATTGCCGCTCGCGGCTGGATGGAACCGGTGCAGAAGGTACCCGAGAGACTGGCGGAAATAAGGGCACGGATACGTGCAAAGCTTTCAGACAGCCTGTTAGCCCAGGCACTCGGGGAGTTTGGGACTAATTCCTCCATGGATATAGGGCTGATGCTCGGAGATGTGCCAATACGCAACTGGCGGATGGGCGAGTGGGCAGGGGCCAGCAACATCAACGGGCCGGCGTTTTCCGAGTCCGTGCTTGCCAGCAGGGGGACATGCAGATCCTGTCCCGTGGCGTGTAAGCGCGTGGTGAAGTTACCCGGCGCCGAGCACACGCAACCTGGGCCCGAGTACGAGACGTGCGCTGCTTTTGGCACAATGTGCCTTGTGGACGATGTGCAATGGCTGTGCACTGTGAACGACATCTGCAACCGGTACGGGATGGATACCATATCCACAGGCTGCACCGTCGCCCTTGCAATTGATCTCTTTGAAAGGGGCGTCATTACGGCTGAACATACGGGAGGACTCACGCTCGCATTCGGGGATAAGGACTCCATTATCCGCCTGGTTCACCAGATAGGCCGGGGAGAAGGCTTGGGTAGGCTTCTCGGCAGGGGTTCCTGCGCGCTCGCTGAGGAATATGGTGTGCCTGATGAAGCCGTATGCGTCAAGAGGCTTGAAGTACCCATGCATGACCCTCGCGCCTTCCACGGGATGGGGCTGGCGTATGCCACTTCCGTAAGAGGCGCCTGCCACGTCTCCGGCGTGACTCTTGCGGTGGAACAGGGCGGCTCCTACTACCCCGGACTGAACCTACGCGAACTTTACGAAGGCCCGACAGCGGAAGGCAAACCGGAAATGGTTGCGGTCACCCAAGACTTCGGCATGGTCCTTGGGTCAGCCGCAATATTCTGCGAACTCGCAGCGATGCCGCTTGACGAAATGGACATTGTCGATTCCCTGAGCGCAGCTACCGGACGCAAGATGGGCGTGGAAGATGTACTCTCGATCGGGAGACGTATCTGGCTTGCCAAACGCATGGTCGGGTATATCAGGGGTATGAGGAGACAGGACGATCGGCTCCCGGTCCCGTGCCTCACCCCGCTGGATGACGGACCAAATGCGGGGAATGTCCCGGACATCGACGGTATGCTTTCAGAGTTTTACAGTATACGTGGGCTTATGCCAGACGGAAGACCTTCCGATGACACTCTTGCGTCTGCGGGATTGAAGGAGCTTTTCGCCCGGTATATCTGAGCAACCATGAATGCCCTGATGCTTTGGGAAACGGGGATATCCGGACGCAGCCGGATCCTTGTTTTTCGTGTGATGTGAAACACCCACCGGGTTTTCGTGGCCCAAGCTGGAGCCATGCAGCCGGGGACGTTTTCTTGGGGAAGTCTTTGCCAGCCGGCGCTATAATTGATAAAAGATGCAAAGTCAAACCCCCCAGGGGAGGAAGCACAGTGTTGAAGATGCCTGTAGCTAGAACTGAAAGCGCCAAACTGCAGCTGATCATAAGCACGTACAAAGGCATACTCGACGCGTGTTCTTTGGTCTTCACCATTTCCGTCTATCTCGTCCCATCCATGATTGTCATGCAGGCACTGACACGGTTCGGAATCATTCATCATGTGGGCACCTGGATGTCCCCGTGGATGGTTCTTTTTGGCCTGCCCGGAGAGGCTTCTCTGGCATTGCTGACTGGATACGTGGTCTCGCCCACTGCGGGCTTGTCAATGGCACTCGCGCTGGGTCCGAGTCTTAAGCAAATGGCTATTCTCGGCACCATGCTGGGCATCTGTCATTCTGCGGTTCTTGAAATACCTGTCGCGCGTAGAGCCGGCGCTCCCGTCGGAGTCTTCATCGGAACCCGGCTTCTTGGTTCGCTTACCACGGGGTTAGTCCTAAATCTCCTCCTGGTGTAGGTGAGATATGTGATCGTGCTTGAAGTATTGAGAGACGGAATACTAGCGGCGTCGGGCGTGGTTTTCCGGATCGCCATTATCATGTTCCCGGTGATGGTGGGCCTGCGGATACTGCGGGACCGTGGTGGACTGGACTGGTTGACGCAGCGTCTCAGTGGAGTGATGGGACACCTCAAACTACCGGCTGATGCAGCACCTATCATCGCTGCCGGAATGGTGTTCGGCATAGTATTGGCCTCTGCACTCTTAATAAAGGAGCGCGAGCGCGGCCAAATGTCGAAAAGTCAGATGGCAGCCATCACTGTATTGCTCGGGTGTGCACACGCCTTCGTTGAAGAGACCGCAGTCTTCTCTTCTTTCGGGGCAAACCCCTTGATTGTCGTGGCTTCCCGGCTTACGGTCGCATCCGTGGCTTACACCCTGATTGTGTTTGGACCTTCAATACTACGAACGCGGCTGAAGTCTGAATCAGCTGGTGAGTAGCATGCGCCCAGCCTGGGCGCATGTTGGGAACACCCGGTGGCAACGCAGCCCATGGAGCGTGATGCTGTCCGGGACAGTGCTTGATGGGAGGAAATGCATTGTCCACTGCTAAGAAGGAGTTGCATCGGGGTGACAGAAAAGACATAGACGACCTCCCTTGACGCCTGTTGAAGCGTGAAGTATGCACAGAGGATCAGAAACGCCCCTGTTTGCCTGCTACAGCTCCCACCGAAAGGAGCTTTCTAGAATGCGGAAAACCATTCTTGCCTTAGTCCTCGTTTCAGTTCTGGTGGGTGCAGCGCTGTACGCAAATCTGTATGTGGTTCAGATGCTGAACCCGACCTTGGGTGATGACCCTGCTCTCTGGGGAAAACGGTACCCGCTGGAATATGAGAGTTACCTCCGGAACCATCAAGGCATAGCGCAGCCTTACGGCGGGTCTGTACTTATCTCCAAGTTAGAGAATCACCCCGAGGCTCTTATCCTTTACAGTGGGACGGGCTTTTCCGTGGATTTCAACTCATCCCGGGGCCACACTTATTCCCTGAAGGACGTGATGGCCACTGCAAGGCCTCGACCAGGTGGGGTCTGCCTGACCTGCAAGAGCGCGGCCGTACCCCGCCTCATGGAGCAGATGGGCGAGGAGGAGTTTTTCCGGGCGGATTTTGCCAGCGTGTCATCTCTGGCAGCCCATCCCGTCGGATGTGCCAACTGTCATCGTTCGGAAGACATGTCGCTTACAATCACCAACCCGGCCTTGCTCAGGGGGCTTGAACAGCTGGGGAAAGACACAATGCAGCTCTTGAGGCAGGACATGAAAACCTTGGTGTGCGCCCAGTGCCACGTGGAGTACTACTTCGCCAAGCCGGATCTTAAGCTTACGCTCCCCTGGAACGGCGGGACGGATCCCGAGGCCATTGAGGAGTACTACACCGGCATTGGCTTTGTGGACTGGACTCACCCGGACCTTGGTGTTGGCTTGGTTAAAGTGCAGCACCCGGAGTATGAGACGTTTGCGGAAAGCGTACACCACAGGCTTGGCCTTGGCTGCGCGGACTGCCACATGCCAAAGATGACTGCCGGTAACCTGCGGTATACTTCTCACTGGTGGACAAGTCCCCTGAACCACCTGCAGGAGAGCTGCCTTTACTGCCATAACACGTCACCTGGCGAATTCAGGCAGCGGGTGCTGCAAATTCAGCAGACGATTGCGCAAGAACGCAGTGAGGTAGGCGAGTCACTTGCGGCGCTGTTTCGCAGGGTCGCGGTGCTTTCGGCTATCAGCTCTTACGACAGAGCGCTCGTAGTTTCATACCTGGTTCAGGCGCACTTCAGATGGGACTGGGTGTTTTCTGAGAACAGCACCGGGTTTCACAACTTCGAGCTGACCAAAAGACTCCTTCGCGAAGCCCGGGACTATATCGAAAAGGCCGAAAGAATATTGGATTAACGCCGTGCGTGAACTGGCCCCCGGACTTACAGGCGGACCCTCGGCGGTACCGTGGTAGGACGTTCCGGCCAGGCAATGGATCCGGACGGGTATGTGGCCGGATACAGGCGACTTGATGAGGAGAAGATTGATGGTAGATCGGGCTCGGGAGAAACGCCAGACGCCGTGCGGCCGAGAGCCGGTCGACGAGACGGAGCGAATCCAGAAAATGGCCAGGCAGTTGCTGAGAAAGGCCGAAGCGGGACGGAGTATCTTGGATAGCCTCTCGGAGCTCTTAGTGTTTCAGGATGCTGAGCACAGAATACTGCGGGCAAACCGGGCTGCGGGAGAATCAGCTGGCCTGTCGCGTTGGTCGGACGTCGTTGCTACGAGATTTGGTACCAGTCGAGCAGGCCTTGCTCGGGTTGTCCGGTTCGGAGAGCGTTTCAGACCGGAGAGCGGGAGGAGGCCGAGATTACTACTCCGGACGGTAGGGTCTGGGGCTACCCGGTTCAAGATGCCAGCGGCCAGATTTCAATCGTGCTTGAAGTAACGATAGACGTCACCGGGCAGAGGCGGGCGGAGCAGTTGCTCAGGGAATCAGAGAGGCGATACCGCTCCGTTGTAGACACTGAGGATGTCATCTTTACCCTGGAGAATAATGGCTGCATCACGTACATCAGCCCGGCCATTGAAAGGCTATCCCTTTACGGTACAGACGAGGTCACAAATAAGGCCTTTGATTGTATTCTGCACCCGGATGACAGGCCGGGTTTTGCCGACGGCATAAGGCGCGCGCTGGATGGCCATATGCAGGTGTGTGAGTTCCGCATAATTATAAGGACAGCACAGTGGCCCACGCGCGCTACTGTATGCCCGCTTGTGAAAGATGGGGAGGTTGCAGGCGTGACTGGCATCCTTACAGACATCAGCGAATGCAAGCGGGCGGAGGATGCCCTCAGAGAATCTGAAGAGAAGTACCGCACCATCTTCGAGACCGCCGGTACTGCCATGCTGATGGTCGAGAAAGACGGGATCATATCCCTAGCAAACACCGAATTCGAACGACTTTCCGGCTACCTGAAAGAGAAACTGGAAGGGAAGAGGAGATGGACCGAATTTGTTGCGCCAGAGGATGTGGAAAGGCTGATGGAGTATCATCTTCTCAGACACAGGCGCCCGGAGTCCGCTCCGAGGGACTACGAGTTCGCGTTCGTCACCCGGGACGGTAAGAGGAGAGACGTCTTTGCCACTGTATCTATAATCCCGGGAACGGAAAGAACTGTGGCGTCCTTTTCGAATGTCACCAAACGCAATCAGGCCAAGCCGGAATTGCAAAAGAGTGAAAGGCAGTACCGGCTGCTTGCCCAGAATGTTAGAGATGTTATCTGGGCCGTGGACATGAACTTACGCTGCACGTATCTCAGCCCCTCTGTGGCACATCTGCTCGGCTGCAGTGTGGAAGAAGCAATGGCCGCCACCTTGGATATGCTGACACCCGTGTCTCGAAAGATCGCAACACGGGTCTTTTCGGAGGAGTTGGCGAGAGAGGCGGCTTTGGAGAATGACCTGACCCGGTCGCGCACCCTGGAACTTGAGTTCGTTCGAAGGGCGGCTCCGCAACCTGGACCGAGGTCCATATGACTTTTGTACGCGACTCTGAGGGCCGGCCGGTAGAAACCATAGGAGTAACGCGCGACATCAGTGAGCGTAAGCTGAAGGAGAGACAACTGGAGTACGCGAGCTTGCACGATCCTCTCACTGGGTTTTACAATCGCATCTACTTTAACAGGAGGTTCGCCGGCGCGAAAGTAGCATAATCGTTTGTGACGTGGACGGACTGAAATTGGTCAACGACAGCCTGGGGCACGATACCGGAGACAGCCTGCTCATCGCGGCAGCCGGTGTGATAAGGAGGTCCTGCCGCGCGAGCGATATAGCGGCGCGCATCGGAGGAGACGAATTTGCCGTGCTGCTGTCCAACAGCGACAGAAGCATCGTGGAGAGCGTCATCAGCAGGATCCGGAAAGCTATTGAGGCGCACAACGAGCAAAACCCCGAGATTCCTTTGAGCATATCCTTCGGGTTTGCGGCCAGCGGCGAAGGCTGCAAGAACATTACTGACCTGTTCAAAGAAGCGGACAACAACATGTACCGGGAAAAGCTGCACAACAGCCGGAGCACAAGGAGCACTATAGTCCAGATCCTCATGAAGACGCTGGAGGCAAGGGATTTCATCACTGAAGGACATGCCAACAGGATGCAGCGACACTGCGAGATCGGTTACCGCATCGCGCAATGAGCGCCCGACCTGGTTTCGATAGATGACTGGATCCTGGCCCACCACGAATGGTGGAACGGAAAAGGCTACCCCCTGGGCTTAAAAGGCGAGGAGATCCCGCTTGAATGCCGACTGCTTGCGCTAGTCGACGCGTATGACTCCATGACAAGTGACCGCACCTACCGCGGGACTATGCAGAATGGCGAAGCTGTGGCGGAAATCAGAAGGTGCGCCGGAACGCAGTCCGACCCGTATCTGGCCGAGGTGTTTCCGCAGCTTCTGGAGAATCGAACCCGCGATGCTGATTCCGCAAGAAGGGATGGGCAATCTCCAAAACCGAAAGCTCCGTGAGGGCAACTTTCAGCGCTTTACCTGCCCGACCTGTTTTCCTCCCAAGGATGAATACCATAGTACAACCCTTCCCCAGGACGCCCTTGGCAGGGAAGGTTTGTTTATGTTAGAATAAAGATCGAGCACAAAATTGTGCACAAAACATTGGAGGAGTGCTATGAAGGCGTTACGGTTTCACTACAGCGTTCCGAGGTACCTATCCACGCTCATCCTGGGGAAAGTATCGCCTTTCTTCTACACGGGGCCCACATCGCCGTTGAGGTATGAGGAGATCCCGGAACCCGTTCCTCCCGGTCCGGACTGGGTGGTGGTCCGGACGAGGCTCGCAGGGATATGCGGAAGTGACATCAACATGGTGAAGCTCCACGATAGCCCGTCGGCCTCTCCTTACGCATCATACCCCTTTGTGCTCGGGCATGAGAATGTCGGCGAAGTACATATCGCGGGCGAGGCGTGCGATCTTGCCCCGGGGACGAGAGTGGTGGTTGATCCGCTCTTGCCCTGCCGCACCAGGGGGATCGAGCCCGTGTGCCAGCGGTGCTCGGAAGGCAATACGTCCCAGTGCGAGCACTTCATCGACGGTGTCCTGTCTCCCGGCCTTTTGCTGGGAGCCTGCAGGGATACTGGCGGGAGCTTTTCCGAGTATTATCTAGCCCATGTTTCGCAGGTGATACCGCTTCCAGATAGCGTCTCCGACGAAGAAGCGGTATTGCTCGATGCGTTCGCCTCGGCACTCCACCCCGTGCTCAGGCACAGGCCCGGGAATAACGATACCGTGCTGGTGATAGGTGCTGGGGTTATAGGCCAGTGCGTTATCGCGGCCATACGCGCTCTTTCTGTAAAGTGCAGAACGATCGTGCTCGCCAAATACGGATACCAAGAAAGGATGGCAAAGCATTTTGGGGCGGATGAGGTGATAAGGAGCACGAGGGATCTGGACACATTGTTTGCACAGGTGGCTGTGGCAACGGGGGGGAGAGTTCTAAAGCCGATAGTGGGGCGGCCTGTTCTTCACGGTGGGGCGGACGTAGTGTTTGAGTGCGTGGGCAATGACCTGACGCTGGATCTTGCGCTCAGGTTTGCCCGCAGCGGTGGCAAGGTGTGCCTCGTTGGCCTTGCGTCTCAGGCTCAAGGAGTGGACTGGACGCCCGTATGGCTCAACGAACTTACCATCGCAGGGTCTTTTGCTTATGGAGACGAAGTCAGAGCCGGCGAGCGAACCTCCACTTACAGGTGGGGGCTCGACATGATTGCAGAAGGGGCGGTCCGGCTCAGCCCGCTGCTGACCCACAGGTTCCCGCTTTCAAAATACAGGGAAGCGTTCGCGCTACTCCAATCCAAGGCGGGGCAAGAGGTTTTCAAGTGTGCGTTCAGTTTCAGGGAGGAGGACAAGAACTGATGGCGGTGGCAAAAGACTACAAGAACCTGTCAATGGCGGATTTCTACCCGGGAGGAGACAAGGACCTTTTTGCCAAGACCAGGGAGTTCCAGGAGTTTGTTAAGTTCATTCGTGATAGCGGACACGACCTTTACCGGAGGACGCTAGTGTCATCCAGCGGAAACAGGGTGGTCGTCCAGGATAAGTACACTGGCGAGCACAAGGAAATGATCATGATGGCCTCCAACAATTATCTAGGGCTTACCACCCATCCCAAAGTGGTGAAGGCGGGCCTTCTGGCGATGGAGCAGTTTGGGGTTGGCGCAGGCAGCGTTCCGCTTCTTGCGGGTACCATTACTCTGCACAAGCAACTTGAAGCAAAGCTCGCCCGGTTCAAAGGGTGTGAGGACGCCATCGTATTCCCTGCAGGCTACTCGTCAAACGTGGGCTGCGTAATGGGGCTGGTCCGCGAGGGCGACGTGGTCATAAACGATATACTGAACCACGCAAGCATCATAGACGGCTGCAAGCTCTCTGGCGGCACGGTCAAAGCGTTTCCGCACAATAACATGACGGCGCTCCGCAAGCTGTTGCGGCGGCTGGACGAAAACTACAACGCCAAGCTCGTTATTGTTGACGGTGTGTTCAGCATGGACGGGGATATCGCTCCCCTGCCCGAGCTAATCGAGATATGCAGAGAGCACGGCGCAAGGCTGATGATCGATGAGGCACATGCCACCGGTGTAATCGGCGAAAACGGCAGAGGCACTCCTGAGTACTGGGGTGTGGAGGGGCAGGTAGACATCGTGGCGGGTACCCTCTCCAAGGCGCTTGGATGCATCGGGGGATTCGTCGCCTCCACGAAGGAGGTAGTAAACTACCTGAGGTTTTACGCAAGGTCGTACATGTTTTCTACTGCGCTACCGCCGGCCGTCACCGCGGCGCTGCTCGCAGGGCTTGAAGTGATTGAAACGGAGCCTGAGCTCAGGCAGAGACTGTGGGACAATATCAGGTATATGCGGAAAAACCTGACTGACATGGGGTGGGATATGGGTAACGCGCAGACCGCCATCTTCCCCCTCATAATAGGGGATGATTTCAAGGTCAAGGAAATGGCAAGAATGCTGAACGATATGGGTGTGTTTGTAAACCCGGTGTTTTACCCAGCAGTATCCAGAAAACTCTCGAGGATAAGGTTGAGCCTCATGGCCACGCACACAAAGGAGGATTTGGACAGGACACTGGAGGCGGTAGAGGTTGCAGGGAAAAAACTCCAGCTGATCTAGCGTTACCGGCTTTACCACCTCCCCGCCGGAAGGCGGGGATTTTTTCGTGCTAAAGGAAACGGAGAAATTCTTATGGAATCAATCGTTCCGTTGCTTGCAGAGAGAAGGAAGTCCCATTTGTGAGAAGGCTTCTTGAGTTTGAGAATCTCTTGCTCTTTAGAAACATCTGCAGTGAACGGGGAGTTGCCGGTATCTGTTTGGCGATGGCGATCCATAAGTCTCAGTGATGAGACGACTGCCTGATCAAAAAGACCATTACAACCGCTATGCGGTACTGCCGGACTGGCACAGCAATTGCATGAGTTGAATTCAGACGTCCTTTATCTCAAGGAGGCGCTATGCCATGCAGGAACAGGCCACCTCAGGAAGACTATCACCAAGTGCTCACCTGGGGTTCGGGCTGAAAAGCGAAACTGGATATTTACAGAGTGTACTTGTACACCGGCCCGGAGAAGAAGTGAACCGGATGGATGAGAAATACCCGTGGCGCTGGATTTGTGACGGCAAGCCTGACCTCGCCAAAGCGCAGGCGGAACATGACGAGATGTGTGAGATGTTAAGAAAAGAGGGTGCCGATGTCATCTACCTGGATCCGTGGGAACCACGCACTGAAGTCCCGGTAAACCAGTGGTTTACGCGAGACCACGGTTTTATGACGCCCTACGGTGCAGTTATTGGGAATTGCGACCACCCGCGAGAGGGGGAGGAGCTCTTCGTTACGAGGCGGCTACTTGACCTTGACGTACCTGTGATCGGCAAAGTGTTTGGTTCAGGAAGGTTGGAAGGTGGCGACGTTTTGTACCTGAATGGAGACATACTGCTCGTGGGTCTCAGTTATCGCACGAACGTCGAGGGCTTCACGCAGGTCAAGAGGCTCCTTGAAGGAACTGTTGTACGGGAAGTCGTGGCCGTGCCCCTGGCAAGGGACATCATGCATCTTGATACCGTATTTAACATCGCCTCGAAAAAGGTGGCTGCAGCCTGCAAGGGCGCGCTGCCGGAAGGATTTTTGCGCTTTGTGAGTGAGCAGGGGTTTGATGTGATCGAGGTACCTGAGGAGGAGCAGAAAACCCTCGCCACGAACTGGCTGTGCGTTGGACCGGGGCGTGTGGTATTTATTGACGGAGATACGCTCAATGTGTCCACCAGGCGTGCTCTGGAAAAGAAGGGCATCGACATTATACCCTTCAGAATGCCGGCCCTTCTTCCAGGAGCAGGCGGACCGCGCTGCATGACTTTTCCGCTAGCCAGGTGGAGAAACGACCTTTGAGGAGGTGAGCAGGGAGTTAGGACATCCCTGGCCCCATTTGGGTCAGGCACGCGACTGTTCGGTACAGATGGAAAAAAAGGAGGACTGGCCATGTTTGAGCTGGGAGCCTACCCGTATTCAGCATGGGTGCTGTTGGGCCTTGGGATTTACATGCTTATCATGGTAGGGATCGGCTGGTGGTGTTCGACCAGGGTAAAGACTGCTTCTGACTACATCGTTGCAGGGCGTCGTCTTCCGTTTTTCTACGCTACTGGTACGCTCTTTGCGACTTGGTTCTGTGCAGGGACACTCATGGGCGGGACAGCTAACGCATACCTCTTCGGCAACCAGGGCGTGATTTTTGACCCCTGGGGCGCTGCACTCTGCCTTGTGCTTACCGGACTGCTCTTTGCCCGGATGATGCGCCGGGGCGGTTATATGACACTTGTGGATTTTTTTGAGATCCGGTACGGGAGGGCGATGGGGCTCCTGTCCACTATTGTGCTGGTTATAGCTGAAATAGGATGGGTTGGAGCGCAACTCGTCGCGTTTGGCACCATCATACAGATCTTTTCCGGCCTACCTCTGGCATACGGCATCATCATTTCCTGTCTTGTTCTCATCCTCTACACATACATGGGTGGAATGTGGTCTGTCACCCTGACCGACGTGGTTCAGATGGTGATTCTCACCGCTGGCGTGGTTCTGCTCTTTCCGTCCGTGATCTCCCGGGTGGGGGGCTGGGAGGGCTTCGTCGGGGCCGCTTCCAACTGGGCCGGATTACCCGCATTTTCTATGGTCGTTGATCCTGAGGTGGGGTATCTTGGGTATACCGGCGCCGTGGGTTGGATGTACTATATCGCAGCGTGGCTCGCTCTAGGCTTTGGCAGCATACCCGCGCAGGACCTGATGCAGCGCGTGCTTTCGGCCAAGGATGAGAAAGTAGCTGTCCACAGCTCCTACGCTGCGGGAGTGCTGTACATCGTCGTCGGAATGCTGCCAGCGCTGATGGGAATCGCCATGTTCCAGATCAACCCGGAACTCACCATTGCTGATACCGAGATGATCCTTCCTTGGCTCGCCATGAACTATCTGCCTCCTGCACTGACCGTCGTATTTGTCGCGGGTATGGTGGCGGCTCTTATGAGCAGCTCAGACAGCGCGCTCCTCGCGGTGGCTTCTGTAGTGGGCTACAACGGCGTAAGGTATTTCAAGCCCAACGCATCTGAGCAAGAGAAACTGGCGGTGACACGGCTCATGGTGCCGGTAGCGGCGGTTGTCTCCGTACTCCTAGCTCTTTATGCAGCCACGATATACAAGCTTATGGTGATTGCGTGGTCGGTGCTCCTGGTGGGGTTGTTTGCGCCCTATGCCGCGGGCTACTTCTGGAAGAAGGCGAACAGATCAGGCGCGCTGGCAGCGTTGATAGGCGGGTTCCTCGTGTGGATCGCTTCTATCTACTACTACCTCCCCGGGACAATGGAAGCGAACACAGGCGTGGTGGAAGAGGGCGTCGTATACATGGACTGGGCTGTGTGGGACGCTGTATACATCGGCTCCGTGCCCGGGTTCATTGCCTCAGTGGTGCTCCTTGTTGTCGTATCCCTCGTGACGCAGAAAAAGGACCCACCCATGGCTTTGCGGGATATGGATGGAAACCTCCTTCCCCTGAAGAAATGGCTGGGGTTTGGGTTTGACGCAGAATAGCGCGCAACGGGGGCGCTCAGAAAGAGGGGCGCCCCCCGTCTACTGATAAGGGCGATTTGAAGACGAAAGGCCAATCCTCGTCCGCCGCAGGCATTATTCCGACTCTTGCTGCGTGCTTTGCCGAAAGCAGGTACTCCCACATGAAGATCCAGGGGTCACGACACATGTGTGGCGGATAGCTGACACCGGATAGCGCCGCCTGTTTTAGCGTAAATCCCCAGTCTAAATATTCCGCCACTTTTTCATCTCTCCGTTCTATCACGGACAGGTACTTTCGCACTGCCTTCACAAAGCGTTTCTTTGAGACGGCACCCTTGTGATGGGCCGTGATGTAAACATCTGCATCCAGCGAGCAGAGCCTCCCTGCGGAGACGGCAAACAGGTCCGGGTCACCGTCTTCACCGTGGTACCAGGGCCCAAACCCCGACAGGTCGATATCGCCTGTGTAGACCAATCCTTCGCTGGGGAAGTATGCCACGGAGTGCCCCTTCGTGTGCCCGGGTGCATGCAGCATTACCACTTTCGTGCCGCCCACCTGGATCACCTCTTCTATCGGGTACGCCGTGACCCTGAGCCTTTCGAGATCGAGCCAGATGCGGCGGAACGCGGTGCTGTAGGGTGCGTCGGGCGCTCCTTCGGCGAGCAGCTGCTTCCACCTGGAGATGCCCTGCTCCCCGTATACGTGCTTCATGCCCAAGGCTTCTGCCAGGCTATCGAGGTCAGCGAAGTACGGGGCCTCGATAGGGTTCGTATGCACATCGGCGCCGGGAAAGGAAAACACGCTCCGGATGTGGTCGTAATGATAGTGGGTGAGAAACACTATGCCCACCCGTGAGGTAATACTTGCCAGGGCGGACGGGTCAGCACCCGTGTCGATGAGGAGACCCGGGCCGTCGTCCACGTACAATGAAGTGCAATACGGAAACTTGCTGTTTCCGATCCCCGGGAGCATGTGAATATGGCCGAAGCGCAACGATGAAAACCTGCCTTCTTTGAAAGGAGGACCCGTGTGTTTGGGTCCTCCGACCTGTATGCACCCTAGCTTACTTGTGCGAACGACTTATCCAGGATCCGGAGCGCCTCTTCTACGTGCGTCTTAGTGGCCGTCATGGGTGGCGTGATCCTTATGACGTTTCCGAAATAACCGCCCTTGCCGATGAGCAGGCCCCGCTCTTTGGTGTTCTCGAAGATCTTCACGACGAGGTCCGGGGCCGGTTCTTTGGTTACCGGGTCTTTCACGATTTCCAACCCTTGCATGTAGCCCATTCCTCGCACTTCCCCTATGATCGGGTACTTTTCCTGCAGCGCGCGCAGACCGTCCGCAAGCACCTTGCCGCCAGCTGCGCAGTTTTCCGCCAGATGTTCTTCTTCGATCACTTCAAGCGTGGCCAGCGCGGCCCTCATGCTCACGGGGTTGCCTCCAAAGGTGGTAATGGACAGCCCCCGGAATGCATCGGCCACTTCGTCGGTGGTGATTGTGGCGCCGATGGGCGCGCCGTTGGCCAAACCCTTGGCGAACGTCATGATATCGGGCTCTACGTTCCAGTGCTCGATGCCGAATCGCTTGCCGGTGCGACCGAACCCCGTTTGTACCTCGTCACAGATGAACAGGCCGCCGTACTGCTTCAGGATCTCCTTCACCACCTGGAAGTATTCTTTGGGCGGTGTGATGAACCCGCCTACGCCCTGTATGGGTTCGGCGATGAGACCTGCCACACGGCCCGTGGTGGTGGTCTCGATCAGTTCCTTCAGGTCCTTCGCGCATAAGAGATCGCAGGACGGATACGTCCGGCCGAAGGCGCACCTGTAACAGTACGGGTTGTGCGCGTGCTTGATGCCACCCGCAAACTGGGTGCCTTCAAGCCTCCAGCTAGACTGCCCGGTGAGGCTCATGGCCAGCAGAGACCTGCCGCTGTAAGCGTGGCGAAGAGCGATGATCTCGCAGTTCCTGGTGGCGGTGCGAGCGAGCAGTACCGCGGTTTCATTGGCTTCCGTCCCGGAGTTGGTGAAGATGCATCTCTTCAGGTTCCCTGGGGTGATTTCCGCCAGCTTTTCTGCAAGCCTCACCATGGGTTCTGACAGATACAGGGTGGATGTATGGGCGATCTTTTTTACCTGGTCTACCACGGCATCGACCACCTTCGGGTGACAATGTCCCACGCTGGTGGTGAGGATCCCGCCGAAAAAGTCAAGGTATTCTCTGCCTTCTGCGTCCTTCACGTGGACACCGCTTCCGCTCACCAGTTCGAGCGGTTCCTTGTAATAGGTTGTCACCGAAGGAAGCATGAACTCCCTGTGCCGCTCCTTCAATGATTTACCCACCGATTGCTCCTCCTTTCTTGTCACACCTTGAGGTACTTACGCAAATCATCCTCGTTTCCGCTGAAGCTGTGTTCAGGGCCTGGGAACACCTGAGATGCCACTTCTGCGGCGTAGGTGTTTAGCGCCTCTCGTATCGAGTCGTCCATCTTGGCGTACCTCTTGACGAACTTGGGAACGAACCGGTTAAACAGTCCAAGCAGGTCATGTAGCACGAGCACCTGGCCGTCACAGTGTACGCCCGCGCCGATACCGATTGTCGGTATGCGCAGTTTCTCGGTGATGATCTTTGCCAGCGGCGCGGGTATGGCTTCGAGCACCAGCGCGAAAGCGCCTGCTTCTTCCAGTGCCAGCGCGTCCTCGTAGATCTGTCTGGCTGACTCCATGTCCTTTCCCTGCACCTTGAACCCGCCGAGCGCAGATGCCGTCTGGGGCGTCAGCCCGATATGGCCCATGACGGGAATGCCTGCCCTGACGATTGCCCTCACGGTGTCGGCGAAGTCCAGCCCGCCTTCCAGCTTGACGCAGTCTGCGCCGCCCTCCTTCATAATCCTACCTGCGTTCGTCACCGCCTGCTCGACGGAGACGTTGTAAGACATGAAGGGAAGGTCGCCCACGATAAAGGTATTCCTGGCGCCTCTTACCACAGCCTTTGTGTGATGTATCATCTCGTCCATTGTAACGGGTACGGTACCTTCGTATCCGAGCATGACCATACCGAGGGAGTCCCCTACCAGAATGAGCTCGATGTCGGTCTGATCGATGATCACTGCGGTAGGATAATCATACGCCGTGACCATCCTGATTTTCTGGCCTTCCTTTTTTGCTTTCAGAAGGCCCGGGATGGTAGCCTTTACCTTCGCCATTCGCCATCACTTCCTTCGTTCAGATAGAGCACCGCGGCCAGCGCGTACAGCCTGGTGGTCTCTAAAAGCTCGCTCACCCGGACGAACTCGTCTTTCTGGTGAGGGATCAGTCTATCCCCAGCACCTGTTGTGATAATGGGTATGTTCTTCCAAGCCCACAGGAAGGTGCCGTCGGTTGCACCGGGTACGCCGTTGTACCGGGGCGCCTTGCCCGTAATCATGGTGTACGCTCTGTCCATCGCCCTGACGACGGGTTCGTCCTTATCCGTCTGTGTCCAGGGCCGCTGCTCGATCACTTCCAGGGTGGCCTTGAAATCAGGGTCCGTTGCGGCCAGGTCATCCAGGATCTTCCGTAGGTCTGCTTCCAGCTGTTCATGCTGCTGGCCCGGTATGGTCCTGATGTCCAACGTCATGTATGCTTCGGCGGGGACCACGTTGATTTGAGGCTCTCCTCCCACAGGCGCGAGGAAGATCGTCGGGGTGATGCTGGGATAACCCAGGAACGGGTCCTCGCCGTGTTTTTCAATTTCCCGGCGTTCCATCTCCTGGACGGCGATGGCGATCTTGGCCATGCGGGGTATGGGGTTTATCCCAGAAAGCGGCATGGCTCCGTGTGCCATCTTACCGAAGACGCGTATGACCACGCGCATGGCACCTTTTTGAGTGATGCACAGCTGGTTCTCTTCTGGTTCACAAATAATGGCGGCGTCCACGTCGTCTGCGTGGCCTTGCTTGATGAAGTGTTTTATGCCGGTCATCATGCCTTCTTCGTCTACGGGGACGCAGAGTTTAATCTTTCCTTTAAACGGGGTCTGGCTTTTCATGATGGCTTTTGTCGCCAGGATCATGGCGACCAGGTTCGCCTTGGTATCGCAGGCTCCCCGGCCGTAGATCTTACCGTCCACCAGCGCCGCTTCAAAGGGGTGGTACGTCCAGTCGGCGGCGTCCCCCTCGGTCACCACATCGGTGTGCCCTTCGAACAAGAGGCAACGGCCGGGCACGCCGCTGTCAAGCACTGCCATGATGTTCGGTCTTCCGGGGGCGACTTCCTCCATGCTGACCGTAAGCCCCATGTCCTCCAGGTATCGGGCAACGAATTCGGCTGCCTGTTTTTCGGAACCTCCGGAGGAGGGCCGGTAGACGCTGGGTATCTTGACCAGCTGTCTGGTAAGGCTGACCAGTTCCTGCTCGTCGATTTCAGAAAACAGCCTGTTTACATCCAATTTCAATCCCCCTTTAGCGAATGTCCCGCGCAGCCGGCAGGCCCCCTGCAGACTCAGCAGCTAGGGCAGCGCGTTTTACTGCCTGGGCCATGACTTGGGCTGCTGCGGCTGCTATGGCGGATACGTCTCCTTTCTGAGTTCCGGTGGACAGCGCGAAGATGGTATCCCCATCGAACATTGTGTGTACCGGGGTGATAGCGCGCGCGTAACCGTTATGGGCGCTTTGTGCCACCTTGTTCGCACCCTCCTTGGTGAGCTGTGCGTTGGTGGCCACCACACCGATGGTGGTATTGGACGCAAAGCCCAGAACCCTTTGGCCGATCTCTCCCAACATGGCCTTTTCGGTGTCAAGGAAGCCACCCACTACCGGTTTGCGCGTTCCCGCAAGGATCTTCCCTGTGTCCGGATCCCTGATGTCGCCGAACGCGTTGACAGCGACGATGGCTCCCACGACTATCCCTTTACCGATCCTCATGCTGTAGGAACCCAGGCCGCTTTTTGTGGCCTGGCCGGGACCGAGCAGCTTGCCCACGGTGGCGCCCGTCCCCGCCCCCACGTTACCCTGGGGAAAATCCCCTGAAATGGCGGACTCTGCCGCGATGTAGCCTGCACGGGCATCGGGTCGTACTTTGCTGTCTCCGATGGTTAGGTCAAACAGCACCGCCGCGGGAACAATGGGTACTACGCCAACGCCCACGTCGAATCCGATTTTCCTCTCTTCAAGGTACTTCATGCATCCGCAGGCCGCATCGAGTCCATATGCAGAACCACCGGAGAGGACTACTGCGTGCGCCTTTTCTACGAGGTTCACAGGTCGCGCGAGGTCTGTCTCCCGGGTGCCCGGTGCCGAACCTCGTACGTCCACGCCCACAACCGCGCCATCAGTACACAGTACCACGGTGCATCCCGTCAGCGCCACAGGGTCGGTCCAGTGTCCCACCTTGATACCCGGAACGTCACAGATGTTGAAATACATTGGCATTCCCTCCTCACCAGGATGGGGGGATCACGTACTTGCTCAGGGAGAAGAGCACCGCCAAAAACAGGACTGTGACTGCAATCGCCTGGTAATCGAGACTCCCGAGGCGTAAGGTCTTGCGTTTTGTTCTGCCCTTACCGCCCCTGTAACACCTGGCTTCCATGGCGATGATGAGTTCCTCCGCCCTCTGGAAGGTATTCATAAGCAGCGGGATCAGGATGGGGATCCTCTGCTTGGTCCTTTGTATGAAGTTGCCCGTCTCGACTTCCGCCCCGCGGGCCATCTGGGCCTTCATGATTCGCTCCAGCTCCTCCACAAGCGTGGGTACAAACCGGAGCGCTATCACCATCACCATGGCCAGTTCGTTGGCTGGGACGCCGATAGGTCGACCCACGCTCATCAGGCTTTCCATGCCATCGGTCAGCCCCACCAGCGAGGTGGCCAGCGTGAGCAGTGTGACGGAGAAGAAAAGCAGCACAACCCTGCAGATAGTAAGGCTGTACGTTCGCACTGCTTCCGTGGTGATCCTGATGAACGACCACTGGAAGAGCACGTTGGTGCTGTCTGCGTAGAGGCTGCCCGAGAACATCAGCTGGATGATGAACAAAGCCACGATGAAGGGCAGGGCCGGTCTTAAGCCTCGAAGGGCGTAAAGTATGGGGATCTGAGCCAGATGAATCACGCCCATTAGGAACAGGAAGAAGACCAGGTAGCCGGTGTACGTGCGGATAAAGAAAAGGGCGGTCACTAGCACCATCCATAGGATGATCTTCACCCTGGGGTCGAGCTTGTGTATGACTGAGTTACGCGGCACATACTGGCCCAAAGTAATATCCTTAGATAGCTCCACCTGAACTCCCTCCCTTCAGTGCCTGCTTGTACTGGAATATTCTGCGGGCGGTCTCGTCGACGTCGAGCGCGTCAAGAGGAAGGTCAAAGCCGCGCTCCCTGAGTTTTGACATGATCTCCACGGTTTGCAGCAGCCCAAGTCCGATCTGGCGCATGACTCCGACCTGAGAGAAGACTTCGTGCGGGCTTCCTTCCAGTACCACTTTCCCTTCTGAGAGTACTACCACGCGCCTAGCCATTCGTGCCACGTCTTCCAGGTTGTTTGAAACCAGAACGACGGTTAAGCCCTGTTTCTCATGGACTCGCCTGATGGTACCCAGTATCTCCTCGCGTCCCTTGGGATCAAGCCCTGCCGTGGGGTCGTCAAAAATCATCACCTTGGGTTGCAATGCGAGTACGCCTGCTATGGCAGCCCTTCTCTTTTGGCCGCCGGAAAGGGCGAAGATATACCTGTTCTTGAATACTTTCGGGTCAAGACCCACCGCATCCAGCGCCGCAAGCACCCGGCCGTCGATCTCTTCTTGGGGTATCCCGCAAACTTTGGGGCCAAATGCCACATCCTTGCCCACTGTCTCCTGGAAGAGCTGGTGCTCAGGATACTGGAATACCAGGCCCACGGTCTGCCTGACCTTACGTACGTCCACGGTCTTCTTTGAGGTGTCATGCCCGTCCACCACCACTCGGCCCGTCTTGGGGAGGAACAGCGCGTTCATGTACTGGACGAGGGTGGATTTGCCCGATCTTGTCGGTCCCACGATAGCGACCAGTTCTCCCTCTTTTACCTCGAGGTTCACGCCGTGCAACACTTTCGTCTCAAAGGGCGTGCCTTCCATGTAAGTGTGGTGCAGGTTCTCGATTTGAATGATCATAGGTATTCCATCAGCTCCTCCACGGACAGCACGTTAGGGGGCACATCAAGGCCCATGCCGGCCAGTTTTGCCGCCACCTGCGTGACCAGTGGCACATCAAGACTGAGGGAGCGCAGCTTGTCCACCTGGGCGAATACCTCCCTCGGACTGCCCGACATCACCATCCGCCCGCCGTCCATCACGATGACCTGGTCGGCCTCGATGGTCTCGTGCATGAAATGGGTGATGAGTATGACGGTGATGCCCTCACGCCGGAGCACGCGAATGCTCTCCATCACCTCGAGCCTACCCAGAGGATCCAGCACCGAGGTGGGCTCATCCATGACAACATAATCAGACCTCATGGCAAGGATACCCGCTATGGCCACTCTCTGTTTCTGACCTCCGGAAAGCATATGAGGCGCCTTATCCCTGACTTCTGTGAGTCGCATGAGAGCCATCGCTTCTTCAGTGCGTCTTTGTATCTCTTCACTCGGTATACCCAGGTTCTCCGGTCCGAAGGCCACATCATCCTCCACCACCGTGGCGACCAGCTGGTTGTCCGGGTTCTGAAACACCATGCCCACCTTCTGCCTGATATCCCAGACACGTTTTTTGTCCTTGGTGTTGATGCCGTCTATCCAGACGTCTCCTTCGGTGGGCAGAAGGAGTGCGTTGAAGTGCTTGGCCAGTGTAGATTTGCCTGAACCGTTGTGTCCTACGATCGCTACGAATTCACCCTTGTTTATCTCCAGGGATACCGCCTCGAGCGCCCTGATGGGATTCGGGGAATCCGCGTTGTAGGCGAAACCCGCGTTTTCTACCTTGATCAACTGTTCCCACCTCCTTAAGACAAGGAGCACGTTCTCAAAGGGATCCAGGGTCGGGAGGTAGACCTCCCGGACCCTGGATGAATCAGACAACAAAAAGGCTTACCCTGCAACCGAACCCTTACGCATTTTCTCAAGACCTGCAACCAGCGCTACGGTGATGACTGAAGCGATCACCACCTCAGCAAGACCGTTGGTCAGCGTGATCGGCCAGAAAACGCTGGCCGGGAGATAACCCCTCAGGATACCGCTTCCAAGCACCAGCACGGTATTGGTAAGAGTTCCCACCGTCGCTCCCACCACCAGGGCCAGGTAACTGTTGACCGGCTTGAGCGCTGTGTAGGCGAAGTATGCTGTGATGCCGATGAATATCCTGGGCACCACAGCGACTAGCGGATCGGCAAAGAGCGGGATGGTAGCGTTAAGGAAACTGAAGATACCAAAGATCAAGCCGACCAAAGCACCGACCACGGGACCTTCCATGATGCCACCGAGAATGGCGGGGACGTGCATGATTGTAGCGTTCCCCGATAGATTGGGGACAGGGATGAACCCCAGCCTGGTAACACCGAGGAGAATGGCCACGGCTCCGAGAATGCCCGATATGACTATCTTGCGGGTAGAAAGGGACATCGATGTTCACCTCCTTTCCTGACAATGTTCATCTGCCACCTGCCAGGTGGTCAGTCCTTTGCTCAATAGGGGAGTAGCCGAGGGCGGCCGAAATGTGCCGGGCGCACTGGATGACATCCGGCGCCACTTCGTTGTATATCCTCTGAAGGTCGAGTCTCATGGAGGGACCTGCGATGCTTACTGCCGCTACCGTTTCGGACCTATGATTGTAGATGGGAGCGGACACGCACCGGATGCCCAGGATGTATTCCTCGTTATCCAAGCTGAAGCCCTGCCTTCTTATCTGCTCAAGCTCGTGTTTCAGCTCGCTTTTAGTGACGATTGTGGAGGGCGTGTAGCGTTCAAGCTGGGCGTGTTCCAAGTACCGGTCAAGGTCTTCACGGGACAGTTGTGCAAGAAGCGCCTTTCCCAGGGCGCTGCAATGAGCGGGGACTCGCGTGCCTACCCGCAGTCCCATTCTGAGGGGTTCAGAGCTCTCTATCTTGTCGATGTATACGATCTCCATGCCGTCAAGGAGTGCGAGGTTTACGGTCTCGTTATACTTCAGCGCGAGCATTTTCATGGCAAAAGACGCCTGTTCTTTAAGACCCAGGCGCTCGACCACGCGTGAGCCCAGTTCAAACAGCCTTAGCGCGAGCCGGTACTTTCCCGATTCAGAGTCTTGGCTCACGTAACCGAGTTTCTTCAGGGTGGCCAGAATACGGTGCGTGGACGTTCGTTTGTAGCCCAGGGCCTTCGCCAGGCTGCACACACCTACCTCACGGTGGCGTGCCAGTTCCTCCAGCACGGAAAAAGCCTTTTCCAGAGTAAGCAGTACCTCTTCGTGCTTTTCGCGGTCCGGCACGACCGCACCTCCTCTGTCCCGATAACCGGAACATACTTCCGCATCCTTGGTTTGCCACTACACTTCTCCACCGACTGACAAAACTCCTCTTTGTCATCACCGACCGGAATAACATTCTCTTTGAGTTCATGAGAACTTCTAGCAATTGCATATTGAGTCACGCGTATCTTCTGTGGTAAAATCTTTTCAACACGTAGCACGGTAGCACGGTAGGGGCTTGGAAGAGGTCTTTTGTTTTTGCTCCCCTACTGGGGGGGTTTTGTTTTTTGGGAGGGGAGAACTTGCGAGGTATAAGGGGTGCGATAACTGTCACGGAGAACACCGAGGAAGCGATCCTGTCCGCCACTGCCAGGCTGGTGCAGAGAATGATGAAGGAAAACAGCGCACATTCTTCGGAAATTGCTGCCGCGCTGTTTTCGCTCACCCCGGACCTGAACGCGGCGTTTCCGGCTCGCGCTGTCAGGGAGATGGGTTGGGATACGGTGCCGCTCCTTGATTTTATCTCTCCTGACGTACCAGGCGCCCTGCAGCGTTGTATCAGGGTGCTCCTGCTCTGGAACTCCCAGACTCCGCAGACTTCCGTTCGCCACGTGTACATGGAAGGGGCCGGCGTGCTCCGGCCCGACTTAGCGAACAGGGGGGAGAACTGATGGTTATTGTTGTCAAGGGGCAGCAAGAGGATGTAGACAGGGTAGTGGAGTTTATAAAAAGACGGGGGCTTGATGTACACCTCTCCAAGGGGTCTGAGCGTACCATCGTGGGTGTCATCGGCGATGTGAGAGAGGTGCCTGCAGAGCAGCTAGAGCTTTTGCCCGGCGTGGAGAGAGTCGTGCGGATTCTTCACAGGTTCAAGCTTTCAAGCAAGGACTTCAACGGCGACAGGACCGTGGTGAAGGTGAAGAACCTGGAGTTCGGAAGCGACTCGGTTGTCATCGCTGCTGGGCCCTGTGCCATCGAAAGCAGGGCACTGCTCAAAGATGTGGCGAAAGCGGTTGCCGTGGCCGGAGCGCACATGCTGCGGGGTGGCGCATACAAACCCAGAACCAGCCCTTACAGTTTCCAGGGTCTGGGCGAGGAGGGCCTGGTGATCCTGCGCGAGGTCGCGGACGAACTTGGCATGCCCTGTGTCACGGAAGTAGTCACCCCGGGCCAGGTTGAAAAGGTGGCGGAATACGCGGATGTGCTGCAGATAGGCACGAGAAACATGCAGAATTTCTCGTTGCTTCAAGAGGCAGGCAGGTCGGGTAAGCCCGTGCTGCTGAAGCGCGGGCTCATGTCATCCATAGAAGAATGGCTGCAAGCTGCAGATTATATCTTGTCGGAAGGTAACCCCAATGTGATTCTCTGCGAAAGGGGTATACGTACGTTCGAACCCTACACGAGGAACACCCTGGACTTGAGCGCTGTTCCGGTGGTGAAGAAGCTCTCACACCTTCCGGTAATCGTAGATCCGAGTCACGGTACGGGCAGGTGGGACCTTGTGGTGCCAATGGCCAAAGCGGCGGTGGCCGCGGGGGCGGATGGTCTCTTGGTGGAGGTCCATACGGACCCGGAGCACGCCCTGTCGGACGGGCACCAGTCGCTCAAACCCCCAGTGTTTGAACAGATGATGCGAGATGTGAGCTGCATTGCCCGAGCGCTCGGCAGGACGGTGCCTGGGCTGTGATGGCGAGACGTGTGGCTGTAATTGGTCTCGGCCTCATCGGCGGCTCGATCTGCCTTGGTCTTAAGGACAAAGTTGAGACCGTTGTGGGTGTGGAGACCAACCCCGGGTACGCTGAATATGCGTTGAGGCACGGGTTTGTAGACAGGGTGAGCGCAGCTTCAGACATAGTCGGAGATAGCGACCTGATATTCGTATGCGTCCCGCCCTCTGAGGTCGCCGGCTGCGTGGCCCGGGCGGCGCATGCGGCAGCGCCAGGTACGGTGATCACCGATACTGCTTCAGTTAAGCGGCGGGTGTGCGAGGAAGTGATACGGCAGCTACCCGGGGAGCGGCTGTTCGTGGGAGGACATCCGATGGCGGGACGGGAACGATCTGGACCGGCTTTTGCTGACGCGGGCCTGTTCTGCGGGAAACCCTGGGTGCTTACAGATAGAAACGACCTGGTTGAAGATGCTGTCGAGAGCCTTGGCGCAATACCTGTGTTCATGTCAGCCGAGGAGCACGACCGGGTGGCGGCGGTGGTGTCGCACGTACCGCTTTTGGTTTCGGCCGCGCTCATGCTGACTCTGGGGGACTCGCAAGAACAGATGGCTTCTTCCGGATTCTGTGACATGACGCGACTGGCCGCATCCAATCTCCAAATGTGCCTTGACATATGTGCAGAGAACAGAGATGCGATAGCTGATGCGGGAGGTGCCTTCCTATCCCGATTTAAACAGATATTGAACGCTCTTCTCGATGAGCAGGCCGAGCTTCCGCGGCTTCTCGGCGAGGCGAGGCAGAGGAGGCTCTGTGTTGCGGCAAGGAAGGGGTGGGTATGATTTGAGAATAGACCCTGTTTCACACAGGCTCAAGGGCAAAGTGAAGGTCCCGGGCGACAAGTCCATCGCTCACCGGGCAGCGATCTTTGCCTCACTGGCACATGGCAGGTCCCTTGTAAGAAATGCTGCGCCCGGCGGCGATTTCGACAGCACCCTCCGGTGCCTGGCTGCGATAGGGACGCGGATCGAAAGGAAAGGCGACGCAGTTAGCCTAGAGGGCGGCGGACTCGCAGAGCCACAGGACGTGCTCGATGCGGGGAACTCAGGCACTACGGCACGCCTTTTATGCGGGGTACTGGCGGGAGCGGGCACGTATGCGGTGATTACTGGAGACGCGTCGCTGAGGAGAAGGCCCATGTCTCGGGTAATCAATCCGCTCAGGGAGATGGGTGCAAACATCACGGGCAGGTGCGAGGGGAGGTTCGCTCCCGTCACCATCTGTCCCGCAAGCCTTCGGGGAGCAGAGCACGTGCTCTCGGTCGCCAGCGCCCAGGTGAAGTCCTCGCTTCTGCTTGCCGGTCTAATGGCAGACGGGCCCACCACAGTTACGGAGCCCTGGAAGTCTCGGGACCACACCGAAAGGTTACTCCCGGCGTTCGGCGCGCACCTGGAGGTGAATGGAACCACGGTCCGCATATATCCGGGGACCCTTCATCCTGCAGATGTCGATGTACCCGGTGATTTCTCGTCAGCAGCGTTTCTCATCGCTGCAGCGTGCACCATACCAGGGTCAGAGTTGATGGTGGAAGACGTGGGGCTGAACCCGACGCGTACGGGTCTGCTTGACGTGCTGCGCAGGATGGGAGCGGAAGTGGAAGTTGAGAGCCGGGGCGGTATCGAGCCGGCCGGTACCATATGGGTGACAAACTTGGGGATGCACGGTACTGACATCATGCCGGGCGAGATCCCGTCCGTGCTAGATGAAATACCGGTGCTGTCCTGCGTGGCAGCCGTAGCTGAGGGGACGACCCGGATCCTGGGGGCTTCCGAACTGAGAGTGAAGGAAACGGACAGGCTCGAGGCCATCAGGGCGAATCTTTCCGCGCTCGGCGCCCGTGTGGAAGTGGAGGGGGATTCGTTGATCATCACCGGGGTGGGACAGCTGGAGGGCGGCCGGGTGCGATCGTTTGGAGATCACCGCATCGCCATGGCCATGGCAGTGGCAGCTCTCAACGCGAAAGCGCCTGTGGAGATCGACGATGTGTCCTGCGTTGACATATCGTACCCTGGTTTCTTTCAGGACCTCGCTTCCCTGGTGGGTGTGAGCATATGATCGGCGCATCGACCCGGGCAGCGGCGGTACTGGGGCACCCTGTCAGGCACACCCTTTCACCTGTCATGCACAACAGTGCGCTTTCCCACCTTGGGCTTGACGCTGTGTACCTCGCTCTTGACCCTGGCCCATGCCTGGGTGACAGCGTCAGGACCCTCGCGCGCTGCGGCTTCGTAGGTTTTAACATCACTGTTCCTTTCAAAGAAGATGCACTAGCAAGCGTTGACTGGCTCGATCCGACAGCCCGGGCGCTCCAGTGCGTCAACGTGATCAAGCGCGACGAGGGAGCGCTGGAAGGTTACAACACTGATGTATATGGCGTTCAGCAGAGCCTGAAAGAAGCAGATATAGAACTGAGAGGGCGCCGCGTGGTGATTCTGGGAGCGGGCGGGGCGGCAAGAGCCGCTGCCTACGCATGCTGCAAGGCCGGCGCGCGCGAAGTGGTGGTAGTCAACCGCAATCGCCACAGGGCTGAACAGCTCTGCCGCCTGATAGTGGACTGGGGAGCGGAGTCTTCCGCGCACGCACTCAAGTGGCCTCTTCAGGTCGAGGCGGACCTCTTTGTCAACGCGTCCACACTGGGTCTCACATTCCACCAAGAAGTCACACCGTACGCGCAGGCGGTGCTGGACATGGTGTATTCACCGGGCAATACCGAGCTGGTGAGATCCTGCAGAAAGAGAGGGGTCCCCTGCGTGTCGGGGCTCAGCGTGCTCCTCTGGCAGGGCGTGGAGGCATTTTCTCTGCTTTTTGGAGCACCGGCGCCGGTCGATATCATGAGAGAGGCGCTGGACAGGGCGACGGGAGGTGACGCGTGGTGAGGTTTCTTACGGCAGGAGAATCCCACGGCAGGGGAGTCCTGGCACTGCTTGAGGGCATTCCAGCGGGCCTTTCGGTATCGGTGGAACAGATCAACGCGCTCCTTGAAAGGCGACAGAAAGGGTACGGGCGCGGTCCCAGGATGGCTTTGGAGAAGGACCGCGTCACCGTGCTGTCTGGGATCCGGGGGTCAAAGACCACGGGTGCTCCGATTACACTCTGGGTCGACAACAACGACTGGGAGAACAAGCAAGGGCTCATGCAGCCCTTCGGACCGCTGCAAGGTGAGCCTATTCGACGACCAAGGCCGGGGCACGCAGACCTCGCGGGAGCGATGAAATACGGGACTTATGACATAAGAGACGTGTTTGAAAGGGCCAGTGCCCGGGAGACTGCGGCGAGGTGCGCTGCGGGAGGGTTGGTGCTTATCCTGCTCTCTGAGCTGGGAATCAGCGTGGCAGGTTTCGTGACAGCGCTGGGAGGGGTCACTGCAGATATACCTGACGTGTCTTTGACAGAGATCGTACGCTTGAGGGATGCATCCGCAGTGATGTGCCCGGACGAGAACGCGAGCAGGCGCATGATGGAGGAGATCGACCGAGCCAAGGCAGACGGGGATACGCTCGGCGGGGTATTTGAAGTGCGTGCGCTGGGCGTACCTCCGGGGCTTGGAAGCTACGTACAGTGGGACAGGCGACTTGACGGATTGCTAGCGCACGCGGTCATGTCCATACAGGGGATCAAGGCGGTAGAGATCGGTGCGGGAGTCCGCTCCAGTGCGATGAGGGGCAGCCTCTGTCACGATGCCATCGTGCGCGCTACCTCTGGTTGGCTGCCTTACCGTAGGGCGTCAAACAACGCGGGAGGGCTTGAAGCCGGGGTAACTAACGGCGAAACGCTAGTGGTGCGCGGTCACATGAAGCCTATCGCAACTACGCGGAGAGGGTTGCCCTCAGTGGATCTGGATACGGGGGAGGCTTGTGTCTCGCATTATGAGAGGTCTGACGTGTGCGCGGTGCCCGCGGCTTCAGTGGTCGGGGAGGCCGCGGTGGCGCTGGTGATCGCTCAGGCGGTTCTGGATAAGTTCGCAAAAGACTCCATGCGGGAGCTAAAGCACAGCTTCAGGCATTACCTCGAATGTGTCAGGGACTTTGGAAAGAGGGATGAAAGGTGAGCGAAAACCTTTACCTTACGGGTTTCATGGGGAGCGGCAAGAGCACCTGCGGACGCATGATCGCCGGTTTTCTCAAAGCTCCCTTCATTGACCTGGATCTTCTGGTCGAGCGCCTGAACGGTATGAGTATACCTCAGATCTTCGCATCCGGGGGCGAAGCGCGTTTCCGGAAGGAGGAAAAAGACGCACTCTCACGGGTGACCGAGCTCGAAGGCTGCATCGTGGCGCTGGGTGGCGGGAGCCTGCTTGACAGGGAGAACCTCCGCAGGGTGAAGCGCTCCGGTAAGGTGGTCTACCTTGCGTGCGAACCGCATGCGGTGTGGCGAAGAATAAGGACTGGCTCGGGCAGGCCGCTTGCACGAGATAAGCAGCAGACCCTTGATCTCCTGCGATCCAGAGAAGAAATGTACCGGGAGGCAGCCGATCTGGTTATTGACACTACTTACAAGCTGCCTGGGCAGGTTGTGGAAGAGGTACTAACATGGAGTCAGGTAAGGCGTGCGATCAGAGGAGAGGTCTTCTCGGAGTCTGATTCTGTATCGCGGGTTGTGTTTGGCTCAGGCAGGCTTACCGAACTGCTAAGGCGCGAGTTCGCGGGTCGGCGCGTACCGTTTGTACTGAGCACTCCTCTGGTGTGGTCGCTCTGGGAGCACCTGCTACGTGAGGCGTTTGCTGGGGAGATCCGGGTCCATCTTGTGCCAGATGGTGAGGCGGCAAAGACGTGGGAAGCAGCCGGACGAGTCATTGACTGGCTGGCTGCGGAAGGCGCCGGTAGGTCGGACTGTCTGCTTGTGCTCGGCGGTGGTGCTGCCGGGGATCTGGGCGGTTTTGCTGCATCCCTGTACATGCGGGGTATTGACGTTTGCCAGGTACCCACCACGCTGCTGGCCCAAGTCGACTCGTCCGTAGGCGGGAAAACCGCAGTGAACCACGCGCGCGGCAAGAACCTCGTCGGCTCGTTTCATGTGCCGAGGGCCACGATAGTGGATACTTCGCTGCTTGCCAGCCTGCCCGAGCGTGTATACCGCGAAGGTCTGGGTGAGGTGGCCAAGACGTACTTACTCGACGGCATGGACGCGCTTGAAGAGCTGGCGTCACTCAGGGAGGGGCTCATCGCCCGCGATACCCGGGTACTTGACCGGGTGGTACGGCGGTGCGTGGTAAAGAAGATGCAGGTGGTGAGTAATGATCTGTTTGACCGTGGCGAACGGATGCTTCTAAATCTCGGCCATACCTTTGCCCACGCACTGGAGACGGTGTCGGGTTACGGCCAATTCCTGCACGGCGAGGCAGTGAGCGTCGGTCTAGTGTGGGCATCTGAAGTCGGACAACACCTGGGGCTCTTTAGCCACGCGGCCAGAGTGAGAGAAATCCTCGCTGATCTTGGGTTGCCGACCGGCTGGTCCGGGCGCGCCGAGGACATATTGGATGCGATGAAAATGGACAAAAAGGACGGGCGGATCGTCGTGCCTTCGGATACCGGCGGCGCAAGAGTACTGTCAGCTGTGCAGAGGGCAGAGATGATCCGTGCAGTGATGGCGCTCGGAGACGGAGGGGAACGTTGTGAACATAATGGTAATTAATGGGCCAAACCTTGGACTTTTGGGTGAGAGAGAACCTGAGGTTTACGGCACGACCACCTTATCTGAGATCAAGCAGATGGTGCTCGACGCTGTGTCTACAAAGGCAGTCGTGAAGTGGTTCCAATTTGAGTCGGAAGGCTCGCTTATTCGCGCTATACACAGGTACAGGACATGGTATGACGGGGTAGTCATCAATCCCGGCGCCCTCTCGCACACGAGTCTTGCACTGCATGACGCGATCCGTGCGGTCGGAAAGCCCTTTATCGAAGTCCACCTGTCGAATATACACGCACGGGAGGAGATAAGGAGGCACTCGGTGACGGCTATGGCGTGCAAGGCTGTCATTTGCGGGCTTGGGCCGTCAGGGTATGTGTGGGCTGTGCTTGGATTACTTCAGGCGGCATCGGACCTCCCGCTCACTGAGAGCGCTGCAGGTAAAGGCTATGAAACAGGCAAGAAACGGTAGTGAATGTTGAGACATTTTGTTTGACAATTGTAGCAAAACCCACTAAAATAGTTACAAGTCAGGAAGTGTACCTAGGGTTCCGCCTCTTTCTGTAAGGGGGAAGGACCGAGCGGTACAGGCGACGCAGGGCGTCGCAACACCGTGGGGATAAAAGACCCGTGCGGCAAGTTTCTGACCTTGCCCGTGCGGGTCTATGTTTTTTGCAGCAAAGGGGGGATGAACGAGAACCTACAAACATTTTCACCGAGATGTTTCTTATAGCGATTCCATAGAAAGGTAAGGGGGAGAAAACCAAGATGAGGCACAAGTTTACGGCGGTTGCGGTAGTGGTGATCATGCTCAGTCTTTTCGCTACTCTGCTCGCCGGGTGCGCCCAGAAACCCGCTACCCAGGAGCAGCCAAAACCGGAAGCGCCCAAGGAGATCAAGATCGGTCTGATCGCTCCGATGACCGGAGACGTGGCGACCTTTGGCCAGTCCACAAAGAACGCCGTGATGCTCGCTGCTGAACAGTGGAACGCCAAGGGCGGCATTAATGGTGCGACCATTAAGATTATTTCTGAGGACGACAGGAACGACCCGGTTGAATCGGCCAACGCTGCGCTCAAACTTATCAACCAGGATAAGGTTGTCGCGATCATCGGTTCTGTTGCTTCTAAGTGCTCTCTGGCGATTGCGCCAATAGCTCAGCAGAACAAGATCCCCATGATTTCACCGACCTCCACCAACGTGAAGGTGACTTTGGAGGGCGACTACATCTTCCGCGCGTGCTTCATCGACCCGTTCCAGGGATTTGTGACAGCGAAGTTCGCCGCGGAGGAATTGAAGGTTAAGACCGCCGCTATGCTCTATGACATGAACAACGACTACACGGTGGGTCTGGCTGAGAACTTCCGCAAGCACTTCACCAATTTTGGCGGCCGGATCGTGGCTGACGAAACCTACGCATTCGGCGATCAGGACTTCAGGGCCCAGCTGACCAGGATCAAGGCCACCAACCCTGAAGTGCTCTTCCTCCCCGACTACTACCAGACGGTCGCTCTCATCATGAGGCAGGCACGTGAACTCGGCATCACGTCCATATTTATGGGCGGTGACGGCTGGGACTCGGCTGAGTTCGTACCGCTAGCCGGCGAAGCGGCAGAGGGCGGCTTCTTCAGCAACCACTATTCACCGGATAACAAGACACCGGAAGCCGTCGCGTTTATCGATGCCTACAAGGCGAAGTATGGCGCGGTGCCTGATGCCCTCGCGGCTCTTGGATATGACGCTGCTTTGGTGCTGTTCAACGCTATTGAGAAGGCAGGCAGCACCGAAGGCAAGGCGATCCGGGATGCAATGGCTGGCATAAAGATTAAGGCGGTATCTGGTGAGATCTCCTTTGACCCGAACGGTAACCCGGTCAAGTCAGCGGTCATCCTCACCATCGAAAACGGAAAGCAGAAATTCGTGAAGATGGTCAACCCGTAATCGCGAAAGTTGCGCTGCGGGCAGTGGGGTATGCCTCACTGCTCGCAGCCATGTCATTCACAAGCCTAAGGGAGTGAGCCCCAAAGTGAGCTCGGCGTTTTCTACGTTCCTACAACAGGTCATTAACGGGCTGCAGCTGGGAAGCATCTATTCTCTAATAGCGCTAGGTTATACGATGGTATATGGCATCATAAGATTGATTAATTTTGCTCACGGTGACATCTACATGGTCGGGGCCTACATCGGCTTTTTTGCCGCGGGGTTCTTCGGAAGGTCATTTTTTCCGACGCTGCTTGTTGCCATGGTCGGAGCGTCCCTCTTAGGGTTGACCATCGAACGGTTCGCCTACAGACCCCTTCGTTACCAGCCGCGTATCGCTGCGCTTACCACCGCGCTTGGAGTATCTATTTTTCTTGAAAACTTTGTGCGGCAGTTCGTAGGCCCGAACTACCTGCCCTATCCCAGGATCATCAAGGTGACGCAGATCAAAGTCGGCGATATTCAGTTCTCCAACATCCAGTTGATAGTGCTGGCGGTAGCCATCTGCCTGATGCTGGGACTCACCTTCCTGGTAAACAAGACTAAGATCGGAAAGGCCATGAGGGCGGTATCCTTTGACAAGGATGCGGCGAGACTCATGGGTATTAACGTCGACCACGTGATCTCCACGACGTTCCTCGTGGGTTCCTCGCTGGCGGCTGCGGCAGGCGTTTTGGTGGGAATCACCTACCCCCGGATTGACCCTTACATGGGGATACTGCCCGGCCTTAAGGCGTTCGTCGCCGCGGTGCTTGGTGGGATCGGAAGCATCCCTGGTGCGGCCATCGGGGGTATGGTCATGGGTATGGCAGAAACAATGGTGCTTGGTTACATGAAGTCATCCTACCGTGACGCAATAGCCTTTACCATTCTCATCATAGTGCTCCTGGTCAAGCCCACGGGCATCTTGGGCAAGCCAATGAGCGAGAAGGTATAGGGGTGTGAGACATGACAAGAGCTAAGAGCTTATTGAAAGTACCCGTAGTACTGGCTGCCCTTGCCCTCCTGTACCTTGGGCTTATTGCCGGTTTCAGTAATAACCCCTATTACATGCAGATTCTTAACATGGCTGCTATTAACACTATAATGGCGGTAAGTTTGAACCTGATCAACGGTTTCACGGGTCAGTTTTCTATAGGCCACGCGGGATTCATGGGGGTCGGCGCCTACGTCGCAGCGGTCTGTTCCGTATTCTACAAGATCCCGTATCTTATTGCCCTGTTTGTGGGGGCACTGGCCGCCGCGGTCGTCGGACTGGTTGTGGGTATACCCACGCTGCGCTTGAAAGGCGACTATCTTGCCATCGCCACGCTGGGGTTTGCCGAGATCATCAGAGTGATTATTGTTAATATTCAGAAGGTCGGCGGGCCCCGCGGATTCCTCGGCATCCCGCCATACACCAGTTTTTTGTGGACGTACCTGTTCGCTGTGGGTACGGTAATCGTAATCTCAAACTTCATCAATTCCTCGCCCGGCAGGGCGTGTCTGGCGGTGCGCGAGGACGAGGTAGCTGCGGAATCCATGGGAGTGAATAGCACTAAGTACAAGGTCGTCGCCTTTGTCATGGGTGCTTTTTTTGCTGGGCTCGGCGGAGGCCTGCTTGTCCACCTCTTGAGTATCGCGCATCCTACCATGTTCACGTTCCTTAAGTCTGTGGACTTCCTCATCATGATAGTCGTCGGCGGTCAGGGTAGCATCACAGGGTCGGTGACGGCGGCTTCGTTTATTACGGTGGTATCTGAGGCACTGCGCAAGTTTGAGGTTTGGCGAATGCTCGCTTACTCTCTGGTTCTCATTGTGGTCATGCTCACCAGACCCCAGGGGCTCCTGGGAGGCAAGGAACTCACTTGGGAAGGCATAGTAAATGTACCAGGCCGGCTAAGGCGGTTTAGGTTACCGAAGGTAGGAGGTGGTCGAGTTGGCACTGCTGGACATTAAGGACCTTTCTATCAATTTCGGTGGCCTGCGTGCTGTGTCGGATTTCAACCTGTCCATGGAAGTGGGAGAACTGGTAGGTATTATAGGCCCGAACGGTGCAGGTAAGACCACAGTCTTTAACATGCTAACAGGGGTATACAGGCCAACGAAGGGACAAATCTTCCTGAGGCATGGTGACGGCTTTGTAAACCTTGTCGGCAAGAAGCCATATACCATTACGCAGATGGGGGTGGCGAGGACGTTCCAGAACATACGGCTGTTCAAGGAGCTGTCGGTGCTACAGAACGTCAAGATCGCCCATCACTTCAGTGCGAAGTATGGTGTGGGAGGCGCGGTGTTGAGAACGCCCGCCTACTACAGAGAAGAGCAGAGAATTCACGATGAGGCCTTGAAGCTACTAAGGATATTCGGGCTTGAGAACCGAAAGGACGAGATTTCCAAGAATCTCCCGTACGGCGAACAGCGCAGGCTGGAGCTGGCAAGGGCGCTCGCCACGTCCCCGAGACTCTTGCTCTTGGATGAGCCGGCAGCCGGCATGAACCCGCAGGAGATCAAAGACCTGATGGAGATGATCAGGTGGATCAGGAAAGAGTTCCAGCTGACCATCCTCCTTATCGAACATCATATGGAAGTAGTCATGGGTGTGTGTGAACGGATCCTGGTGCTGGATTACGGGCTCACCATTGCAGAAGGACGTCCTGAAGACATCAAGAAGAATCCGAAAGTGATAGAGGCCTACCTCGGGGAGGTGGTTGAAGATGCTTGAAGTCAAGGATCTGAACGTGTTTTACGGAGGGATCCATGCACTCAAGGGCATTACCTTCAGCGTGCGCGAAGGTCAGGTTGTCACCCTGATCGGTGCCAACGGTGCAGGAAAATCGACCACCCTCAGGGCCATATCAGGGCTGGTGAAACCAAGGTCCGGCGAGATCACGTTCATGGGACAGAACCTCCTGCAGGTACCGGCGCACAAGATCGTGTCTTTGGGCGTGTCGCACGTGCCGGAAGGCAGGAGGATCTTTGCCAATTTGACAGTGCTTGAGAACCTCGAAATGGGCGCTTATACCAGGAAAGACAAGAACCTTGATGAAGACTTAAAGCGTGTATTCAAGCGGTTTCCAAGGCTTGAGGAAAGAAGTCGCCAGGTCGGGGGTACCTTGTCAGGCGGTGAGCAACAGATGCTTGCCATCGGTAGGGCGCTCATGCTGAAGCCCAAGCTGTTGGTCATGGATGAGCCTTCGATGGGCCTTGCCCCGTTACTTGTGAGGGAGATCTTCTCCATCATTAAGGAGATCAATGAGCAGGGTACCACCATATTGCTGGTTGAGCAGAACGCTCACATGGCGCTGTCCATCGCGGACTACGCATACGTGCTGGAGACTGGGAGGATAGTGACTGAAGGACCAGCCGATCAGCTGGCAAAGAGCGAGTCCATAAGGAAGGCCTACCTCGGGCACTGAGCGCTGTGTATGGCACCTGCAGGCCGGCGATATGCCTGGGGGTAGTCACGGTGGGCCCAGGAGAATTGACATTAAAGAGCCCGTACTCGGGCAGGTGAAAAGAAGCCGTTTTTGTTACCGGAAGATCAGACAGCGCCATGCACCACTGCTGGTCCAGGCGCATATAAAGCAAAGAACGAACAGCAAGGCACTGCGGGTAACTTCATGTGCCGGCGGTGCCTTCTGCCACCACGTATTACTGCCCCGGCTTGCGGATGGCAAGCGGCCCAATGCTGTTTCTGTCCTCATTGCGGGTCTGAATCCCTCTGGGCGCACATTGCGCAGCGCGCGGCAATGGCCAGACCTGTAGGTGTTGCTGCCAGACCGCCTGCAGCCGTTTCCCGCAGAGACTCGGGGAGCGCTCTGCCAACTGCGTACATGGCGTCGATGACTTCGTCAGCGGGTATGAGGGACTTGACGCCGGCCAGTGAGAGGTATAGCGCGGATAATGCTACTGCGCCGGCGTACCCGTTACGCTGGATGCACGGTACTTCAACTAACCCGCCAACGGGGTCGCACACAAGCCCGAGCTGGGCAGAAAGGGCGCTGGCTACTGCCCAGGAGACCTGCTCCGGATTTCCGTTGGCCAGCTCGACAGCAGCGCCTGCAGCCATGGCAGAGGCGCTGCCGCATTCGGCCTGGCACCCGCCCTGGGCGCCTGCCAGTGTAGCCCGGTGGCTGATGACCATCCCGATCCCCGCCGCGGTAAACAGCGACATCGCGGTCTGCTCTTCTGTCGCGCCGAAACGCTCTGCAACCACCGAAAGGACCGCGGGCAATACCCCTGCCGAGCCCGCTGTCGGCGCTGCTACGATCTTACCCATCGCCGCGTTGTACTCTGCCACTGCTATGGCGCGGCCGAGTACCTCGGAAAGTGTATCCTGAACTGGTGAGTGCGAGAGTATGCGGGCAGCATCGCCTCCGGAAAGCCCCGTAGGTGAGCGCTCTGCAAGGTGTTTGCCCTTTTCGATGGACAATAGCATAATGCCGAGCCGCTTTCGCATCTTCTCTACAACTAGGTCGCGCGGGCGTCCGGACGTTACTACTTCATGCTCCAGCACTACCTCGCTTATCCTACATCGCTGCTCGGACGCGGTTTTTACGATGTGTTCGATGGAAGTAAGCATCAGTCATCATCCTCCAGGGGGGCGAAGTATATAACTCTGCGCACCTGCTCCAGAGATGAAACCCTCGCTACCACCGCACCCGGGATCTCCTGGTCTACTTCAATGAGCATGAGCGCTTCTGATCCCTTCTCCTTCCGCGATACCCTCATCGCTCCGATATTCAGCATGCTGGCGGCGAGCACGCTTGTTACAGCGGCAACAGATCCTGGTCTGTCAAGGTGAAACACAAGGAGCGCATGGGAGCTGCCGGTATACTCCAGCGCAAATCCGTCCACCCCTGTCAACACCACAGCGCCGCCGCCGACAGACGAGCCTTCCACGATGGCGCCTGTGTTCTGCCAGCTCAGGCTAAAGCGGGCCGAATTGGGGTGTACATCTCCCAGGTCTCCCCCGTCGATGCGAAACTGCATCCCCGATTCGGCCGCTATGCGGAACGACTGGGGTATGCGCTCGTCATCCGGCCGCATGCCCAAAAGCCCCGCGACCAAGGCGAGGTCCGTGGCGTGTCCTTTGTATGTCCTGGCGAAGGAGCCGTGAAGCACGATCTCTACCCGCTCAGGCGTATGACCTATGACGTTTCGCGCCATATTACCCAGTTTCACCGCGCCTGCTGTATGTGAACTGGACGGCCCTATCATCACAGGGCCGATGATATCAAATACGCTCATTCACAGATACCTCGCTTGCTGATGCCGTCACCCAGTGCACCTGTATTATTCTACTATTATATCCAGCGGCCTTCCGTAAAGCAAAGTCGCTCCTCTGGCAGAAGTTCCGCAAACCACTCCATTTTATGGGACTTTGCAGTATCAAGGTCCTCTAGTTATTGAGTTCGGTTTTTAGGGTAAAACAATCTGTGACTATGACTTTGTCAAGTCTGTTCCTTTTTCGAATATTACCTGCTATTTGAGCACTATCCCCCGACGAGAAGTAGCAGCTTACCCTGGTTCTAGTGTGATTTTGTATAGAGGGCCGTCTATATACGCTTTCCCGGCAAGGATTAGCGATGCGGCAGTGATAAACGTGCCCACGGGCTTTTTCAGGTTCCTGGTGACAAAAAGCCCAAACAGGTTGAACGCAATGGCCATTAGCAGCCACATGGCAGGTACTGCATTCTCGCCGTGGCAAAAACAGTGCTCAAATTGCAGTAGGTTTTTAACAGGTGAAACATGCTGTTTTCTATGTCCCACCTCCTCGTATACTTTGAATTGGACAAACCGTTAAGTTAGTGATTGATCTTGAGGCGTACGACAATCAACATGGCGTTGGTCGGGGTCACTCTTGCTACCTCCTGTTGCCCGGGAAACCGGTGACTTCTC
>JBFMAL010000018.1:0-55452 GCA_040755615.1 Bacillota bacterium | reverse complement strand
CAGCACCATGCGCAAGGAATTTCTTCTTTAAGCGTTTGGTGTGGCGTTCACTGAGCCCGAGAACTAAAGCCGCTTCCCGGATGGTAAGGTGGCCATCTACTACCCGTTGCAAAACAAAGGCCTTATTTAATTCAGACTGCGACAATGTCACCATCACCTTGTTCATAGGTGACATTTTTACAGACTTTTTTCAAGGTGACAATATCACAGCACGATCACACCCGAAAGCGGGAGTTTGTTGCACAGTTTTGGAAAATATGATAGACTCAAATAAAGGGGCCGCTGGCCCTGGTCTTTGTGTTCGATGCGGTGCCGGAGTGGGTTTTCAGCCCACTCTTTCAACGTTAAACGTACTTTCACAAGTTCCTACAAGGGAGCGGAAGGTCTTATGAAACGCAAAGAATTGGAGCAGACTGTGGAAGAAATCATTACCCCGATCTGTAAGGAGCGAGGTTTATACCTGGTCGACGTCGAGTTTATTCGCGAGCGGCAGGCGAGTTTCCTTCGCGTCTACATAGACAAGAGCACGGGCGTAGAGGTGGAGGACTGCCAGGCGGTCTCGGAAGCGGTGGGGCGGAGGCTCGACGACCTTGACATCATCGAGGGCAACTATTACCTTGAGGTATCCTCTCCCGGGCTTGACAGGCAGCTTAAGAAACCATCAGACTACCAGCATTTTGCGGGCAGGCTGGTAGACGTGCATACGTACGTCCCTATCGACAATAAGCGGCATTTCAGGGGTACGCTCCTTGGCCTGGACGGCGATGTGGTGCGCCTCCGGGCGGACGGACATGATGTGCGACTGCCCCTTTCAGGCATTGCGAAGGCCAGGTTGTACCCGGATTTTGAGGGAGGGGTGAAGGGATGAACGCCGAATTCATGGCTGCGTTGAGTCAGATCGAAAGGGAGAAGGGGATATCCAAAGAGGTGCTGCTGCAAGCGATAGAGGCCGCCCTTATTTCAGCCTACAGGCGCAACTTTGGTTCTTCCCAGAACGTGAGAGTCCAGATCCACCGGACGCAGGGGGACATACATGTCTATGCCCGCAGGACCGTTGTGGATAAGGTGACTGACATGCGCACAGAGATCTCCCTTGACGAAGCGCAGGCCATCAATCCCACCTACTCCATCGGGGACGAAGTGGAGTTTGAGGTCACGCCGAAGGAATTCGGCCGTATCGCCGCACAAACCGCCAAGCAGGTGGTCGTCCAGAGGATCCGGGAGGCTGAAAGAGGGATCATATACGAGGAGTTTTCCAATCGGGAAGGCGACGTGGTCACCGGTGTGGTACATCGCACCGAGCACCGTAACATCTACATCGACCTCGGGAGGACCGAAGCCATACTGACCCCTGCCGAACAGGCACCAGGAGAGGTGCTAAAGCCCGGAGAGCGGGTGAAGACCTATGTGATAGAGGTGAAGAAGACCACGAAGGGGCCTTCCATACTAGTGTCGCGCACGCACCCCGGACTGTTAAAGAGGCTGTTCGAGTTGGAAGTCCCCGAGATCCACGACGGCATCGTGGAGATCAAGGGGATCGCGCGTGAAGCGGGCTCAAGATCCAAGGTGTCCGTGCACTCGAGAGACCCTAACGTAGACGCGGTGGGAGCGTGCGTGGGGCCGAAGGGACTCAGGGTACAGACTATTGTGAACGAACTACGCGGAGAGAAACTGGACATCATTAAGTGGGATCCGGACCCGGCCACTCTTGTTGCCAACTCGCTCTCCCCGGCCAAGGTCGTGTCGGTGGTCATAGAAGAGACGGAAAGGGTGGCCCGCGTGGTCGTTCCGGATTTCCAGCTTTCGCTGGCCATAGGCAAGGAAGGCCAGAATGCGCGTCTTGCGGCTAAACTGACCGGCTGGAAGATCGACATACGCTCCGAGAGTCAGGCAAAGAAGGCAGAAGACTCAGGCGAGGTGTGAGACTGGTATGAAGAAGAAGCATGTACCGGTTCGCACATGCATCGGGTGCAGGGAGACGAGCGCAAAGAGGGCGCTTATCCGGATCGTACGTACCCCGACAGGCGAGGTGCTGGTCGACCCCACAGGTAAGAAATCCGGGAGAGGCGCTTACGTTTGCCCAAGCAGCGAATGCCTGAAGGCGGGCATTGTGGAAAAACGCCTGGAGCAGGCCTTGAAATGCCAACTTGGCCCTGGGGACGTGGAGAGCCTGCTCAGTCAGCTTGCACAAATTCTCAATGCTCGCATGGAGCAGCCGTAATGGACGGGGACAGGCTGCACGGGCTGCTCGGTCTCTCACGCCGGGCAGGGAAAGTCGTCTCTGGTTACATGGCATTGTCCGAGGCAATAGCCAGTGGAGATGTAAAGTTGGTACTTATCGCAGAGGATGCCGGTAAGGTTGCGGCAAGCGACGTTTGCCGGTTGTGCGAGGAGCATGGTATTCCGGCGCTGTTCGCCGGGAGTAGGCAGAAGTTCGGTGCGGCACTGGGTACCCGGCCCAGGGCGGCGCTGGGTATTACAGACGAGAATCTGGCGAATGCTATTGCCTCGTTTGTCAGGAGAACCCAGGGGGTGATTAAATGACAGAAAAGCTCAGGGTCTACGAGCTGGCCAAGGAAATGCTGGTAGATAGTAAGGTGGTAATAAGGATCATCTCACAGCTCGGGGAGCCTGTAAGAAACCACATGAGTACCATGACCCCGGAGACGCGGGAGAAGGTGGTAGCCATCCTAACCGGTAAGGCGAAGGTTGAAGATTTCCTGGAGCGCCCAACAGCAAAGCCTCAGGCCAGCCTGAAAGAGCGGCCTGCTGCAGAACAAAGACCCGAGAAGAAAGAGGTAAAGCCTCCGGTAAAACGGCCTGAGCCGGACCGGCAGACTCGGCAGCAAGCTTTCCGTGCTCAGCCCAGAAAGAAGATCACACTCTCGGGCCCAATCAGGGTGGCCGATCTTTCGCAGCTCATGGGCGTTCCCGCGGTGGAGATCATCAAGCGGCTGATGCTCCTCGGTATCATGGCCAGCATCAACCAGGATATAGAACCTGACGTCGCCCAGATGGTGGCTTCTGACATGGGGTTTGAAGTGGAACAGGTGATCTCAGAGCCCGAGCTGATCCCGGAGGAGGAAGAAACGGAGGAAAGGCCTGAGGACCTAAAGCCTCGCCCCCCTGTGGTGACGGTGATGGGGCATGTGGACCACGGCAAGACCTCACTGCTTGACGCTATACGGCATGCGAACGTGACTGCGTCTGAAGCCGGGGGGATCACACAGCATATTGGCGCATATACGGTGCGCGTAGGTGACAAGCAGATCGTGTTCATCGATACACCCGGACACGAGGCGTTCACCGCGATGAGGGCGCGCGGCGCCCAGGTGACCGATATCGCGGTGCTGGTGGTGGCAGCGGACGACGGCGTGATGCCGCAGACCGTGGAGGCGATCAACCACGCCAAGGCAGCTGGTGTGCCCATCGTGGTAGCCATCAACAAGATAGACAAACCCGGGGCCAACCCGGAGAGGGTGAAGCAGCAACTGACAGAGCACGGCCTGGTACCGGAAGAATGGGGCGGGGACGTGATCGCAGTACCGGTCTCGGCTAGGACGAAGGCAGGTCTTGACCAGCTGCTTGAGATGATACTTCTAGTCGCCGAAATGGAAGAACTTAAGGCCAATCCAAACCGGCCGGCGAAGGGGACGGTCATCGAGGCGGAGCTGGACAAGGGTAGAGGTCCGGTAGCTACCGTGGTTATCCGGACAGGCACCCTTAAGGTGGGAGATGCGGTGGTCGTCGGCCAGACCTGGGGGAAGGTACGCGCGCTTTCAGACGACACGGGCAGGCGCATCAAGAAAGTAGGCCCGTCCATGCCCGCCGAGGTGGTGGGGCTTGAGGCTGTCCCAGAGGCCGGCGATCTTATGGTGGTCGTGGAAGATGAAAAGAAAGCAAGGGCCATCAGCCTAAAGAGGCAGGAGAAACACCGCGAGGAGCTGGTCCGCGTCACCAAGCGCGCGACGCTTGAGGACCTGTTTGCTGAGGATGGTGACGTTCGCGAACTGAACCTCGTTATAAAAGGCGATGTCCAGGGGTCCGTGGAAGCGCTCAGGGGCTCCATTGAGAAGCTGTCAGGAGACGAGGTGAAGGTGAGTATTATACACAGCGGGGTGGGCGCCATCACCGAATCTGACGTGATGCTGGCTGCGGCGTCGGATGCGATCATCCTCGGCTTCAACGTCCGGCCGGACCCCAACGCCCGCAGGGCGGCAGAGGCAGAGCGCGTGGACATAAAGACGTACAGGGTGATTTATGAAGCGATCGATAATATTAAGGCTGCGCTCACTGGCATGTTGAAACCCAGGTACAAGGAGACGGTGATCGGCAGGGCTGACGTACGCCAGGTATTCAGGCTCCCCAAGGGCCAGGTGGCGGCGGGCTGCTACGTGACTGAAGGCAGGGTGACCCGTAACGCGTCCATCCGGTTGATCCGGGATGGGGTGATTGTTCATGAAGGCCGCATCGAGTCCCTGCGACGCTTCAAGGAGGATGTGCGCGAGGTGCACGCCGGTTTTGAGTGCGGCATAAGCATTGAGAAGTTCATAGATGTTCGCGAAGGCGACCACATGGAAGCCTATATCCTCGAGGAAGTACCCAGAAACGCTGCTTCGGGAGCAGCTGCCACGAAGAGGTGAGACCATGTTCGTGTCAACCCTGTGGGTCCGTCTTCGCGTGCTGGGAGCCAGGTCGCTGAAGGACAAGCGGCGCGCCGTCCGGTCTGTGCTTGACCGCGCCCGATCCAGGTACCAGGTGAGCGCAGCGGAGACCGGTGCACATGCGGACTGGCAGGTGGCCGAGCTCGGGTTCGCCGCGGTGTCGAACGAGCCCGCACACGCGCAGGAGATTGTAGGACAGGTGCTCAGAAGCATTGAGACCGGCTCTGATGTGGAGGTCCTGGATTATTCAATCAGGGCAGTTAAAGGTCGAAACGGGGGTGTGGATTCGTGTCCGAGCTGAGGGTGAATCGGGTGGCCGAGGCGATCAAAGAAGAGATCAGCGATATTCTCGCTCATCATATCAAGGACCCGCGCATAGGTTTTGCGAGCGTAGTGGACGTGTCCGTGTCACAGGACCTGCGCTATGCCAAGGTGTATATCTCCGTGCTCGGGGATGACTCCGCCAAGGAAGGTACAAGACAGGGGCTGGCATCGGCGCAGGGGTTCATACGCAGCGAGATCGCGAGAAGGATAAGGCTCCGGCACGTGCCGGAGATCAGTTTCGTACTGGACGAATCGATTGAGCGTGGAGACAGGATTTCAAGACTCCTAAAGGAGATTACTGACACCGGGGAGAGGGGTGAACGATGACTGCTTCTGAAGTGGCCCGCGCGCTGGAGCAGGTGGGATCGCTCATGGTGACGTCCCATGTCTACCCTGACGGAGACGCGGTAGGTTCTATGCTGGCGTTGGGAATCGCGCTAAAGGCCGCGGGGAAACAGGTATTGCTGTGCTCACCTCACCCGGTTCCGGAGATATACCGGTTTCTGCCATCGTGGGAAGAGATCAGCGTCGAGGAAAAGTGGGAAGGCGTGCAGGCCGTCGTATACTTGGACTGCACCCACATGGAGCGCACTGGCCCGGTGTGTGGGCCGAGAGACGAGGGTCTTGTGATATTCAACATAGATCACCACGTCTCAAATACCGGGTTTGGCCATTACAATTTGGTCGACCCTGAGGCGGCAGCCACTGCAGAGTTGGTGTACCGGGTGCTCAAGGAGATGGGACTGCCCATCAACCGGGACGTGGCGACCTGCCTTTACACCGCCATAATGACCGATACAGGTTCATTCAAATTTGACAACACCAAGAAGGATACGTTGGTGGTCGCATCCAAGCTGGTGGAGCTGGGCGCCGAGCCTGGCCGCATCGCGCGCGAGGTGTACGATAACAAACCCCTGTGGGCGGTGGCGCTGCTTGCGAGGGCGCTCGCGAAGATAAGGCTGAACGAGAGGGGAGATCTGGCGTGGACTCACCTCGAACAGGCGGATTACGAGGCGACGGGAGCGCGAGAGGAAGATACTGAGGGCATCATCAACTACGTCAGGGGGATTCGCGGCGTGGAGATCGGAGTGCTCTTCCGGGAGCTTGCAAACGGGACGGTGCGCGTGGGGTTCAGGACGAAGCAACGGGTGAACGCCCATGAGCTGGCCGAGGCTTTCGGCGGAGGCGGGCACAGAAGGGCGTCCGGCTGTACGGTGGAGGGCAGCATGGATGAAGTGGTATACCGGGTGCTGTCGTTCGCGGAGCGGCTGCTCCATGGATAGTGCGGGCTTCATCAACGTGCTGAAGCCGCCCGGCATGTCTTCTCACGACGTTGTGCAATACATTCGGCGCCTTACAAGTACGCGCCGCGTAGGGCATGGTGGTACCCTGGACCCGCTCGCCGCGGGCGTGCTGCCCGTCGCGGTAGGACAGGCGTGCCGGCTGCTTGAGTACCTAGAGGACGACAAGGAGTACCGGGCCGAACTTATGCTGGGCTACCGGTATGACACCGATGACCTTGACGGCAGATGCATCAAGGAGACTGACGCGTCATTTGTGAACGAGAGCCGCCTGCGAGAGTGTCTTCAGGGGTTCGTCGGGGAGATATGGCAGGTACCTCCCAGTGCCTCCGCGATTAAAGTGGAGGGACAGAGGCTCTACGAAGCCCTTCGACAGGGCAGGGCCGTTCAGCCGCCCGCAAGGCGGGTGACGCTTTACAGTACAAAGCTTCTAGGGTTTACACCGGGCAGGCATCCGGTGGCCAGGTTACACGTGCACTGCAGCGCGGGTACGTACATCCGGGCACTTTGCAGGGACATCGGTGATCGGCTGGGGGTGGGTGGTGTAATGAGTTTCCTGGTACGCTCAAGGAGCGGCGCTTTTCGTATCGAGCGCTCCGTCACACTGGAGGGCCTGGCAGAACAGGTTCGCGTCATCCCCCCTAGGGAAGTTCTGGGCCACCTGCCGACGCACTGGGTGCCCCGCGAATCGGTGCGCGCGGTACGCGACGGCGCCTACGTTGCGGATGCTGGGGGGATGTTTGAGGGTGCGATCGTCAGATTGGTATCAGAGCGGGATGAGCTGTTGGCCATCGGAGTGGTGCGCAATGGCCGGATAGGAGTTAAGAAGTTAATTCAGGATAGGTGATGGGGAGGATACATGCTTCGATATTTCGGAACGGACGGGGTGCTCCCCGCAAAAAGGGTTGTTGCACTGGGCTTCTTTGACGGAATTCACCTGGGGCATCGCCGGCTTATACGCGGTGTGCTGGAGCAGAGCAGATCTACCGGGGCGATTTCATCGCTTTTGACTTTTGATCCTCACCCGGAAGCGGCACTGTACGGAGGGACAGGGCCGAAGCTTCTAACCACCCTCGAGGAGAAGGCGCACATAGTTGGATCATTAGGAATCCAAGAACTGATAATAATACCTTTTACAAAGGAGTTCGCAGGTCAGACGCCCGCCGAATTTGTTAAAGCGGTGCTGGCCGAGGCGCTCTCAGCGATATCTGTGTGGGTCGGATACAACTTCACCTTCGGCTTCAGGGGTATGGGAGACCCTTCCACTCTCTGTCTACTTGGCGAACAGCACGGGTTTTCGGTGAGCGTGATACCCCCGGTGAGAGTGGACGACCAGGTGGTTTCCAGTACGCACATCCGCTGCCTGGTGGAAAGAGGTGATCTTGACGCGGCCTTAAGGTTTATCGGTCAGCCATACTCTGTGCTTCTTGAGAGTGAAAAAGGTGTGTGGCCTGCGGAAAAGGCGAGCCCGCCTCCGGGGAAGTATATCCTAAGTTCGGGACAAGGCGAGTGCACACTGTTTCTCCGCAGCGAGGGCGAAAGGACCCTGTACGAAGTCTCAGACAGCGTAAAGCCGGGCCAGCTCTATTTCCTACCCGGTGCTAACTCTCAGGTCGGCAAGGCAGTGGGATAGCCACCCCGTTTCTATCTCACCGTTTACAGCGCGGCCTGCATGTGTTAGAATTTCAGAGTGAACCTGGTCTTGGGTACGCGTATCTCCGGCGCTGCCTCGGATCTGGGGATGAAGTGAAGAAGAATCAATGGAGGTGAATGGAATGCCACTAAATCCGGAAACGAAGAAAGGCATCATCGACCAGTACCGACTACACGAGGGGGACACGGGCTCTCCAGAGGTACAGATCGCCATCCTGACGGAACGCATCACCTACCTGACCGAGCATCTTAAGGAACACAAGAACGACCACCACAGCAGGAGAGGGCTTTTGAAGATGGTCGGCCAGAGACGAAGGCTTTTGAACTACCTGAGAGACAAGGACATTGAGCGCTACCGTGCCATCATCGACAAGCTAGGGCTCAGGAGATAAGCGGGGTTCCCCCGCTTTATGTTTCTTGCCTCCTGGCCATGTGGAAGGAGGAGTATTTCTATTGACAGACACAGTCGAAGAACGTTTTCGGCACAAAACTGTGGCGGAAATGCAGTTGGCGGGTGCCCTTCTCCAGCTTGAAACAGGCCGTCTGGCAAAGCAGGCAGGCGGATCCGTCTTGGTTAGATATGGGGATACGGTTGTGCTGGTCGCCGCTTCCAGTTCTGCTGAGCCCAGGGGCGTAGATTTTCTCCCGCTAACAGTGGACTACGAAGAAAGACTGTACGCCGTGGGCCGTATACCTGGAAGCTGGACACGTCGGGAGGGCAGGCCGCACGAGAAGGCTATCTTATCCGCCAGGCTGACGGACAGGCCCATCAGGCCGCTTTTCCCTGACGGCTACAGGAACGACGTGCAAGTTATATCGCTTGTCATGTCTGTAGATGGGGACCATTCACCCGAGATCTGCTCCATGATCGGCGCGTCTGCCGCGCTTACCATCTCTGACATCCCGTTCGACGGGCCCGTTGGCGCGTGCGAGGTCGGTCTGGTCGACGGACAGCTGGTGCTGAACCCGAACAGAGAACAAAGCGCCAGGTCCAGGCTGCACCTTACAGTAGCAGGTACCGAGGACGCCATCCTGATGGTAGAGGCGGGCGCAAACGAGGTGGACGAGGAAACAATGCTGGAAGCGATCTTCCTCGCCCACGAGGCGATCCGGGAGATCGTGGCGCTACAAAAGCGCCTCAGCGAACAGGCGGGCAAGCCCAAGAGATTCCCAGGCACCGTAAGCGATGAGATGTTGCTTGCAGTGAAGGAGGCGTGCGCAACCGCGCTGGCCGCGGTGCGTTCGGGGGAAACGGAGCTCGAGGCGGTCAGGCAGACGGCGCTTGCGGTAGATCCGGAGCGGGCGACAGAGTGCCAGATCGCTTTTGACAAGGTGGTGGAAGAATTCCTCTGGGAGGAGATCCAGCGCGAGGGCACCGGCAGGATCCAGGAGGCGCTTGCTGGGTGCATCGACCTGAGCAAGGACAAGGACGCGCTCTCCGCCAAGAAGGCCAGGGAATCCCTGCTTGACTCAGTACAGGCTGAGATTGCCGCGGAAGCAGCGAGGGCATTTCCGGGGTATGAGAACATGGCCTCAAGTCTTGCCTACAAGCTCCTGAAGGTGAACATGAGGCGCATGCTGCTTCATGATGGGGTGCGGGTTGATGGGCGTAGGCCCGGGGATATAAGACCTGTCACGTGTGAAGTGGGGGTACTGCCTCGCACCCACGGTTCGGCGGTGTTCACGCGCGGCGAGACCCAGGTTCTGAGTGTCTGTACGCTAGGAGCGGTCGGGGACGTGCAGATACTTGACGACGTCGATGAAGAAGAGTCCAAGCGGTTCATGCACCACTACAACTTCCCGCCTTTCTCGGTGGGGGAAACCAGACCCATGCGCGGTCCGGGGCGACGGGAAATCGGGCACGGCGCCCTGGCAGAGAGGGCAGTGCTCCCCATGCTGCCGCCAGACACTGAATTTCCTTACACCATCCGGGTGGTCTCGGAAGTGCTCGAGTCCAACGGCTCGACTTCAATGGCCTCGGTATGCGCCACCACGCTGGCGCTGATGGACGCAGGCGTGCCGCTGGCCAAACCGGTGGCAGGTGTGGCGATGGGGCTTATAAAAGAAGAAGATAGAAGCGTGGTGCTCACCGATATACAGGGGATCGAGGACTTCCTCGGCGACATGGATTTCAAGGTGGCGGGCACGCGCGATGGTGTGACAGCGCTTCAGATGGACATGAAGGTCAAAGGTGTTGACAGGCAGGTACTGAAGAAGGCGCTGGAAGAGGCCAAGAAGGCGAGGCTTTCGATACTTGAGAAGATGCTCGCCGTACTTCCGAAGCCAAGGCCTGATCTGTCACCATATGCGCCGCGCATTATCGTCATGACCATTGACCCCGAGAAGATCAGGGACGTGATCGGACCAGGCGGCAAGATGATCAACAAGATCATCGCCGAGACGGGCACTAAGATAGACATCGAGCAGGACGGCAGGGTCTACATCGCTGCTATTGATGCTGAAGGAGGCAAGAAAGCGCAGCAGATGATCGAAGCGCTCACCCGCGAAGTAGAGCCCGGCGCGGTGTACCTCGGGCGCGTGGTACGCCTAACCAGTTTCGGGGCTTTCGTCGAGATACTGCCCGGCAAGGAGGGCCTGGTCCACATCTCTGAGCTGGCGGACCACAGGGTTGGCAAAGTCGAGGATGTGGTGAGCATAGGTGACGAAATCCTGGTCAAAGTGATCGAGATCGATCGTCTGGGCCGGATCAACCTGTCACGAAAACAGGCTCTCCCGCGGGAGGAGCGGGCGCAGGTAGATACAGGGCCCGGGCGCAGGAGGAGACATAACTGAGGATGCGCTTTGGTGCTCATGTCAGTATAGCGGGTGGCCTTGACAAATGTGCCCTCCGCGCGGTGGACCTTGGCCTGCAGACGATCCAGATCTTCTCAAGAGGCCCCAGGGGCGGAAAGGCCCGGCCTATCGGCGACACTGAGTTGGCCGGGTTTTCCAACACTTTGAGCCGGCATGACGTAAATCCCGTAGTTATACATACCCCATATTACGTTAACATAGCGTCTTCCGACGACTCAAAGCGTGAGTACTCCGTGCAGGTGCTTTTGGAGGACCTTCAGCGCGCGAAAACCATCGGCGCGCCATACGTGGTGGTTCACGCCGGAAGGAACTCCGACCCGGTCCGCGGGGAAGCACTCGCCATCGACTCCGTGGATAAGGCGCTATCATACTGCCCTGACGGAGTGATGCTGCTGCTTGAGAATACGGCGGGGCAGGGAGGAGAGCTGGGACATTCCATCTGCCAGCTGGCTCGCCTGAGGAACTCAGATGAGCGTGTTGGCATATGCCTTGATACCTGCCACGCCCACGCGGCCGGGTATGACCTTTCCGAGCTATCGGGATGGGACAGGCTGGCCTCCGAGGTAGACGCACACATCGGTTGGGGAGTGGTGAGGATACTCCACGTAAACGATGCCGCATCCCCCTCTGGTTCTTTCCTTGACAGGCATGCGCGCATTGGGGAAGGCAGCATCGGGCTTTCGGGCTTTTCGCTTGCAGCGGGCTGCAGCATGGTGAACATTCTTCCCTGGATCCTTGAGACCCCTGTGGACTCTGAAGAGGAGTACGTGAAGGAAATCCAAATGCTGCGCGCCCTGTCGCAATGAATGCCAGGCCTTTTCCCCACATAGTATTCGAACGAGGAATACTGGAGGGAGAAGCGTGCTTGTTGTCATCCCGGCAAGACGTCTGGTGTTGACATGCTCTGCGCTGGTGATGTTGCTGTCGGTCAGCCACTTTTACCGCCTTGTGGCGGGAGTCAGGCGGGGAGTGACGCTTGAGGGCATACCGCTTACGGGAATGACCTCTGCGGAAGTACGGGCACTGGTGGAAGGGATCGCCAGGGGCCGTGCGGTACCTCCGAGGGACGCGGGCCTTGATAAATCGGGTAAGGTAATCGCACACCGGGTCGGCCGGTCGGTCGACATCGAGGCCACCGTGCGCAGGGTGATGGACGCGGACAAGGGTGCGTTTGTGGAAGTGGTGACCCTTGAGGTTCAGCCAGAATTCACTACGGAAAACATCAGGGCGTTGAAGGTCGTCCTTGGTGCATGCCGCACTTCCGTCGGTGGGTCCGCAGAGCGTGCGTTCAACGTGGCGCTGGCCGCATCGATGCTGAACAACACCCTGGTATACCCCGGCGAGGTGTTTTCTTTCAATGAGCGCGTCGGGCCGTTTACCGCGTCAAGGGGGTTCAGACCGGCGCCGGTCATAGTCCAAGACCAGCTGCAGCTCGGCCCGGGAGGGGGCGTATGCCAGGTCGCATCCACCCTTTATAACGCGTGTCTTCTATCCGGCCTTACAATCGTGGAGAGGCACGCGCACAGCAGGCCCGTGCGATACGTACCCCCTGGCAGGGACGCGACAGTGGCTGATGGTTTAAAGGATTTTAAGTTTCGTAATGATTACCCGTTCCCGGTGATCATAAAGGCAGGTTCTGTAGGCAGGCGGCTTTCCATCTGGTTTCTTGGAGCCCGGAAGGAGTAGAGATGAGGGAACTTACGGTACTTGACAATGGTTTGAGGATATGGCTTGAGACGGTCTCCGGCGCGCGCTCCGTGGCTTTCGGGGTCTGGGTGGGCACAGGTTCCCGGGACGAATCGGGCGAGTATGCCGGGGCCTGCCATTTCATCGAGCACATGCTGTTTAAGGGCACCGCCCGCATGGACGCCTACCGTCTGGCCCGCGAGATGGATCGGCTGGGCGGCAACTTCAACGCGTATACGGACAAGGAAGTCACCTGTTTCCTGGCGCGGGTCAGGCCTGAGCACGTGCGGCAGGGCCTTGACCTGCTATCGGAGATGTTGCTTGCCTCCGTGTTCGAACCGTCTCAGGTCGAAGTGGAGAGGCGGGTGATCTTCGAAGAGATGGCGATGTACAGGGACAACGCTGAGGACGTCGCACAAGATGCGTTTGCATCGGCGCTCTGGGGTGATCACCCGCTTGCCAGACCTGTGTTGGGAGATGAAGATAGCGTCAAGCGCGTCGGGCAGGAGCAGCTTTTAGAGTTCTACCGCGAGTGGTTTACCCCCGACCGCAGCGTGGTTGCCGTGGCGGGGCGGTTTGATGAGCACGAGGTGCTGGAATATATCTGGGAGGCGTTCGGCGGTTGGCAGGGGCGATCCGAGAAGACGCGCAGCACGCCAGCGTCACACCGCGGGGTGCACCGAATTCTGACGAGGCCCGGAGAGCAGGTGCACGTGAGTGCAGGTACGGCGGGCCCAGCTCTTGGCGATGACTGGCTGTATGCGGCGTACGTGTTGAGTGAGATGTATGGTGCGGGTCCGTCCTCGCGGTTGTTCCAGCGGGTGAGAGAGAACGGAGGGCTCGTGTATTCCATTCTCTCGGACGTCGTAGCCTACTCCGATACAGGCAGTTTCGGCATTTACCTGGCTACCACGCCCGCCAACGTCCAAAAGGTGTTGGACGAGATACTTTCTGAGAATGTGAGGCTTCTTGAGGAAGGCGTATCGCCTGAAGAGATAGAATCGGCCAGGGAGCAGCTGATCAGCGCCACCATGCTTTCTGCAGAAGGGCCGGTGGCGGTGGCCAGCCGCGCTGCTAAGTCACTGCTTGGGCTCGGCAGGGTACGCAGCCTTGAAGATGTAACGGAAGGGATCCGCGCGGTAAGGCAGGATGCGCTGCTGGACGCCGCACACAGGCTTCTTGATACCCGCAATTGGTCATGGGCTGCGGTCGGCCCGCGCGCTGGGTCGTGGCGGTCTGCGCTTCTGGGGCTTAAAGGGGGATAAGGATGGACAAGTTGGAGAGGATCTTTGCATTGCAGAGGCAGTTTGACGAAGACCTCGCCCGCAGGAGGGGGCTTACATACCGGCCTGAAGTATGGGTGCAGAAGGAAGTCCTCGCCATGCTTTCGGAACTGGCGGAGCTGCTAGACGAGGTGAACTTCAGGTGGTGGAAGGACCCAAGGCCGATCGACAGGGAGAAGGTGCTTGAAGAGCTCGTGGACCTCCTGCACTTTTTCATCAGTACGTGCCTGAAAATGGGGTTTGAAGCCGAGGATCTATATGAAGCGTACGTCAGGAAGAACAGGGAGAACTTCAAGAGACAGGAAGGACTAACAGAGAGAGAAGGTTACAAGAGCTGAAGGCAGCCAGTGTGGAGAAGGGCCCAAGGGAGGCAGCATGGACGAAGTTCGAGTGCTTCAGGCGCGCATCAGCGCCCTTCGTGAGGTCCTCTACCAGCTAGTCGAATCCGATGAATCGGGTGACGAAGTAAAGCGGGTCAACCAGGAACTGGAACACCTGATCGTGCTCAGGACCAAGCAGCTGCTGCAGATGAAGAAGCCATGAAGAACGGACGGGGATGCCCCGTCCGTTTCTTGGCATATTGGGCGTTAGCAGAAATATCCTGACAGTAGCCGGAAGGTTTGAACGCGGGAGATGAACGGTCAAGATGAGGGTTCAAGTGTGGCTCACCGGACTGGCGCTGGTTGGTCTTGTGTGCTGCTCGCTCTGGTTCAGAGTATACAGGATCTACCAGGGGATGGACGCGGGGTTTGACACCAAGCAGTCACCAATCTCGATGGCCCTCAAAGACCTGGCCGCAGTGGCCGGGGGCATCTATGTATCGATGATGGCAATCGTCAGTTTCTTGAGGATCGATCTCCCCGAGCGCGTGCTTTTTTTCAACGTATCCTTCGATCCTCTTGCGGGCATTTCTCTCATTTTGGCGACAATGTGGCCGTTCTTGCGCATCAGGCGTTGAGCGAACACCCGAGAATCTTCCGCCTTCTTTTGGGGTAATACTATGCTGTGAGACGAAAACTGGGAGGTGAGAAAATATTGCGCACAGTCGTTGCAGTGTTTGACTCGAAAGACCGGGCTGAACGAGCGGTCAATACCTTGAGAGAGCGCGGATTTCGAGATAACGAGATCAACATAGTTGCCAAGGAAGACCGTGTCCGCGGGAACGGAGGCGGCAGAGGCAGAGGCAACGGGGAAGAGGGCGGTATGTTCTCTGGCGAAGTGGGCGATGGTATTGCCACCGGTGGCGCCATCGGCGGGCTTGCTGGGCTTTTAGCAGGCGCCGGGGCACTAGCCATCCCCGGGATCGGACCCATAGTTGCTGCCGGGCCTATTGCGGGCGCGTTATCTGGCGCGTTCACCGGGGGCGTTGCCGGAGGGCTCATCGACTTCGGCATTCCGGAAGAGCGCGGCAGGGAGTACGAGAGGAAGGTTAGAGAAGGAAGTATACTGGCCCTGATTAAGGCGGACGAAAAGAAAGTGGATGAAGCCACCAGGATCTTCCGCGAAGCCGGAGCGCGTGAAGTCGAGACTCACGACGCGCGAAGGAGGTGACGCCTCTCTATCCAGACTGAGAGTACACGGCACAAAGCCGGGGCCTGCGCCTGGAGCTTACCCAGGTTGCAGGCCTGTCACGTTTTGTATACATTCAGTGATTCGCCAAAACCGAAGGAGACTATTTGGACCCGGATGTGCCCTGAACAGCCTTCTTACTTCTCACGAACATCTGTCACATGACATATGATATTAGGGATATCCGGCATGTGACCTCCGGCAAGAAGACTTTGGCGCAGTATCAGTCGGAGGCCACTTTACACAGTGCAGCAACTATTGTAGAGTTATCAGCAAGGGATCGGAGTTTATGCGGAGTTGGACGAACAAGCATGCAACGAATTCCGTCGTGAATTAAAGCAGGTACCGTTTTCTAAAGCGCTTTTTGTGGAGGTGTACCGTTGTTGAAGGTACAGGGCAAAACGATAGGAGTCGCAATGACAGGCTCTTTGTGCACCATTGGCAGAGTGCTACCCCATATCGAGGAACTTGTGCGCCAGGGGGCGAAGGTGATCCCTGTGTTTTCCCAGACAGTGGCGTGCACCGACTCGAAGTACGGAACAGCCGCCGCGCTAAAAGAGAAGGTCGAAGCGATTACGAACAGCAGAGTGATCACTACGCTGGTAGATGTAGAACCGCTCGGGCCCGGCCGGGTGCTTGATGTTATCGCGGTCGTGCCATGTACTGGTAACACCATGGCCAAGATCGCTAACGCCATCACCGACGGTCCTGTAACGATGGCTGTAAAAGCGCACCTGCGAAATTCACGTCCAGTGGTAATCTCTATTTCGACCAACGACGGGCTATCCCTGAACGCAAAGAACCTCGGTACCCTACTGGCTGCGAGAAACATCTATTTCGTTCCTTTCCGCCAGGACAATCCCAGAGCGAAACCATACTCTATCGATGCAGAACTCAGCCTCTTGCTCCCCACTATTGAGTCGGCTCTGGACGGAGTCCAACTGCAGCCTCTGCTGCTGGGCGAAAAGGCCTGACAGAACACAAAGAGGAGGTCACCGGATCTTGAAACCATTGAACGTAGCCGTTGTAGGAGCCACCGGACTTGTTGGTAGCCAGTTGCTGACGGTACTGAAAGAGAGAGATTTTCCAGTAGGCAGCTTGAAACTGCTGGCGAGTGCCCGCTCCGTGGGAATGAAAATGGAGTTTCGTGGAAGGCAGCTGGAGGTTCTCGAAGCGCGGCCGGATGCCTTCGAGGGCACCGATATTGCTTTCTTCTGCGCGGGCACCGATATCAGCCGGGAACTTGCCCCGTACGCGGTAAAGGCTGGGGCGGTGGTGATCGACAAGTCGAACGCTTTTCGGCTGGACCGGGATGTGCCGCTTGTTGTGCCGGAGGTGAACCCTGAGGCTCTGGCGGACCACAAGGGCATCGTGGCCAGCCCAAACTGCTCAACGATCCAGATGGTGGTGGCGCTCAAACCCATTCACTTGCTTTCACGGATCGAGCGTGTCATCGTATCTACTTACCAGGCGGTGACGGGAACGGGCAAGGAAGCCGCGGAGGAGTTGCGGGAACAATCCGAGGCGGTACTTGCCGGGAAGAAGAGACCACCCGTTGTGTATCCGTACCAAATCGCGTTCAACCTGCTACCGCACATTGACTCCTTCTGGGACAACGGATTCACCGGTGAAGAGATGAAGATGGTACTTGAAACGAAGAAGATACTCAGAGACGACGATATTCAGGTCGCCGCCACTACTGTGCGCGTACCCGTGTTCAACTGTCACTCGGAGTCGGTCTCCGTGAAGACTGTCCGTCCACTCGGGGCGCTCAGGGTAAGGCAGGCGCTGGCGTCTGCGCCCGGGGTTATTGTGGCGGACGAACCGACGCTTAGCATTTACCCGATGCCGATAGATGCGTCCGGCAGAGACGAGGTGTTTGTGGGTAGGATCCGGGACGACCTGGACGATCCTACGTGGGTGCATTTCTGGCTGGTCGCTGACAACGTGAGAAAAGGTGCTGCGACCAATGCTGTGCAGATAGCAGAGACAATGATACAAAAAGGGCTTTTGTGAGGTAAGAGTAAAATGGGTATAATCGTTCAGAAGTTCGGCGGGACCTCGGTAGTCACACGGGAGGCACGCCGTAGGGTGGCAGACCACGTGGCCTCTGCAGTGAACTCCGGGAAACAGTGCGTGGTTGTTGTCTCCGCGATGGGCAGAGCGGGTGACCCTTACGCGACAGACACCCTTATCAACCTGGCACGACAGGTATATGAGGACACGTCACCCCGTGAGATGGACCTCCTGATCAGCTGTGGGGAGATCATATCATCGGTGATCGTCGCCAATACCCTGAAGTCTCACGGGATAGACAGTATGGTGCTTTCCGGAGGCCAGGCGGGCATCATTACTGACTCGAACTTTGGTAACGCCCAGATCATCCGCGTCGAGCCAGACCACCTCCTGAGGCACCTCTCCGAGGGCAAGGTGGTTGTGGTAGCGGGCTTTCAGGGTGTGACGGAATCCGGCGACATCACCACGCTTGGGAGAGGTGGCTCGGATACCACCGCTGCTGCGCTCGGCGTGGCGCTCGGTGCGGAGGTCGTGGAGATCTACACCGATGTGGACGGCGTGAAGACGGCTGACCCCCGGTTGGTACCGGACGCAAGGACCATAGATAGCATGAGCTATGAGGAGATCTGCCAGATGGCGCATGAAGGGGCCCGGGTGATCCACCCGCGAGCGGTGGAGATTGCCATGAGGCGGAATGTACCCCTCAGGATCAAGTGTACGTTCAAGGAGAGCCCAGGCACGCTGATCACCTACTCGTTCGAAGCAGGCCGCCCCTGGCCTTCTGTAAGAAACGGCAGGCCCGTTACGGCAGTCACTCACATCCCGAACCTGGCGAGAGTGAAACTGCTTGCGTCCGGCATCCCGCAGGAACTGGAATTCGAGCTGTTTAAGAGCCTTGCGGATGTGGGGATCTCGGTGGACATGATCAACGTGTCGCCGGAGGCCATTGCGTTTGTTGTATCCGAAAGCGTGGCGGACAGGGCTGAACGCACCATCAGAGCGCTCGGGCTTGAGGTGTCGATATGCAAGGGCTGCGCAAAGGTATCTATTGTGGGGTCCGGAATGAGAGGCCTCCCCGGAGTGATGGCCAGGCTGCTCCAAGCGATGAAAGAGGCGGGTATCAGGGTGCTTCAAACTGCCGATTCCCATGTCACCATATCCTGCCTGGTGAAGATCGAGAACTTAGAGGGGGCGGTGCGTGCGCTCCACTCTGCGTTCGGCCTTGACAACAAAAGTCCTCTCGCCGAGGAGAAGAAAGGAGAGTAAAAGGTGAAACTCGGAACCGTGATCACTGCGATGGTGACCCCGTTTGATAACAGCGGACGCGTGGCGTATGACAAGGCCGCCGAGCTAGCCGATCACCTGGCGAAAAACGGCTCAGACGGTCTTGTGGTGGCGGGGACCACTGGTGAGTCGCCTACGCTGAGCAGCGATGAAAAGATAAGGCTTGCCACAGTCGTCCGGCAGGCAGTGAACGGGAGGGCGCGCGTATTTCTGAACACTGGCTCGAACGATACCGCAGCAAGCGTGGACCTGACCGAGAAGGCGACCGCGATTGGACTGGATGGTATCATGGCCGTGGTCCCCTATTACAACAAGCCGCCTCAGAGCGGGCTTTTGCTTCACTTCAAGTCGGTTGCGCGGGCGACGGACCTTCCTGTGATGGTATACAACGTGCCGGGAAGGACAGGCTGCAACCTGTTGCCCGAGACGCTCGAAAAGCTGGCCGAACAGCCTAACGTGGTGGCCTGTAAGGAGGCGTCCGGCAACCTTGAGCAGGTTTCGGAGATAGCGCGTCGTGTAGGCGAGCGCGTACAGATTCTAAGCGGAGATGACAGTCTCACACTGCCCATGCTCGCGGTGGGGGCGACCGGGGTGGTCAGTGTAGCATCACATCTGGTTGGAGAGAGAATACAGAGGATGATCTCGGCCTTTTTCGAGGGAGACGTGATGCAGGCAAAGAAGATTCACCTCGAACTGTTGCCAATGTTCAAGGGGCTTTTCTTCACGACCAACCCGATACCAGTCAAGTCCGCTCTCAACATGCTGGGTCACGGCCTGGGCGGGTTCAGGCCGCCGCTGTCTCCCCTGGATCCGCCGCAAGAGGCGTTCCTTGCAGGACTTTTAGAATCTTACGGGCTCAAGTAGTATACTGCAAAGAAAGCCGCGTTGCCAGGCGGCTTCTTGTTTGCAGTGGGCCTGTTATTTGGTCTATAATAATGTAGTAACATTTGGCGAAAAAGGAGAGATATGAAAGAGTTCATGGTCAAAAAGAACACACGGCTCACGATCATCCCGCTCGGTGGCCTCGGTGAAATTGGAAAGAACATGATGGTCGTCAGGTACGGGGATGAGATTTTGCTGATCGACGCGGGGCTTGCGTTTCCAGACGAGGAAATGCTAGGAATCGATATCGTTATCCCGGATATGACATACATTCTGGAGAACAGAGACCTTGTGCGGGGGATCGTTGTCACGCACGGTCACGAGGATCATATCGGAGCGCTGCCCTACCTTCTCAGAAACATGAATATTCCAGTATATGGCAGCAAACTCACGCTGGGCATGGCTGTTGAGAAGCTGCGCGAATTCGGCCTTGACAAGAGCGCCTCTCTTCACACGGTGCGACCCAGGTCCAGGGTAAACATCGGGACGTTCGAGGTGGAATTCTTCAGGGTGAATCACTCCACCGCGGACTGCCTGGGGCTCGCCATCTCGACTCCTGCCGGTATGATCGTCCACACGGGCGACTTCAAGTTCGATCAGACTCCAGTTGACGGCGAAGTTAGCGATTACCACAAACTGGCCGAACTGGGTGATGCGGGGGTACTGGTACTGCTTTCCGACAGCACCAACGCCGAGCGGCCGGGCTTCACCCCGAGCGAGCGTGTGGTGGGTAAGACTCTGAGCGAGCTGTTCGCGTCCACTCGAGGGAGAATACTGGTGACGAGCTTCGCCAGCAATGTCCCACGGATACAGCAGGTGATAAGTGCTGCAGCTGCCTACGGGCGCAAGGTGGCAGTAGTAGGGAGAAGCATGGAAAACGTGGTGGAAGTGTCCATGCGCCTTGGGTACCTGGAGGACCCGGAAGACACGATAGTCGACGTGGAGCAGGTGCTGAGGCTCCCACCTCAGCGTGTAGTGATACTGACCACGGGCAGCCAGGGCGAACCTCTGAGCGCACTGGCGCGAATCGCTGCAGGCGACCATCGAAAGGTGGAAGTGATGCCTGGCGATACTGTGATACTCGCTGCCACACCGGTGCCTGGGAACGAGAAACTGGTCGCGAGGACCATAAACAACCTGTTCAGACGAGGTGCGAATGTCATCTACGAAGCCGGGTCGCAGGTGCACGTGTCGGGCCACGCGTCCCAGGAGGAGCTGAAACTCATGTTGAACCTGGTGAAACCCAGGTTCCTCATCCCGATTCACGGGGAATACAGGCACCTGGTTCACCACGCACGGCTGGCGAGGGAAATGGGCATGGACCCAGACAGAGTGCTTGTGGGCGAGAACGGGACGGAGTTCACGTTCACAAAGGATTCGGGGAAGATCACCGGCCGAGTGCAGTCGGGCCAGGTGCTTGTGGACGGATATGGGGTGGGCGACGTAGGTAATGTGGTGCTTAAGGATAGAAAGACACTGGCACAGGACGGCATCCTGATAGCGGCGGTGGCGCTCAACAAGGAGACGGGCATGATTGTAGGAGGCCCCGAACTGTTCAGCCGCGGGTTCGTCTATGTGAAAGAGTCTGAGCTCCTGATGGAGGAGGCACAGGCTGCGGCAGAGGCCGCTTTGGAGAAGTGTACAGCTTGCGCGGATTGGAACGACATAAAGTCGACGCTCAGGGATACCCTCTCAAAGATTCTGTTTGAGCGCACGGGAAGGCGACCAATGATCATGCCCGTCATTATAGAGGTGTAGACCGGCCGGCTCAAGGCGTTGCATACATACCGTGGTAGTCCAGGGATGAAAGGAACTGAACAGTACGCGCCGATACCTTCTGATCGTGCGTGATTATGGATGGGTAGGCCGAATTTGAGTTCGTCCAGCCCTTCAATCCTGACACTTGCAAAGACGGGTGGGCTCGCAGCATTATTAGAATCCACGGTTATTGAAAAGTCCGAGATGGCAATACTAAGCCAGGTAGATATACCGGGAGGAACAATCATGCTGAGAGCTCTTATCGAAGAACCCGCGGACGGGCCGGAATTGTCCACACCTCGCCGCAGGCGCGAACGCGACAAGCCCCGGGAGGAGAAAAAGCCCAGGATTGATACTGTGGAACAACTGGGTACTACGAACCTACCTGATTCCTCTTTGAGCATTCACTGTCTCCCGATCATCGGGCAGATTGAGGGGCACATCTTCCTGCCCTCACAGAATAAGACAACCAAGTATGAGCATGTAATACCACAACTTGTTGCGATCGAGCAGAACCCGGATATAAAGGGCACGTTGATCATCCTGAATACCGTAGGCGGCGACGTGGAGGCGGGGCTCTGCCTCGCTGAGATGATCGCGACAATGTCAAAACCGAGCGTCTCTCTGGTACTCGGGGGAGGGCACAGCATCGGTGTGCCGATCGCAGTGGCCGCCACTTACTCATTCATTGCGAGCACAGCCACAATGACAATCCACCCCATAAGACTGAGCGGGCTGGTGATAGGTGTCCCGCAGACATATGAGTACCTGGATAAGATGCAGGACAGGGTAGTGAAGTTTGTAGTGGCGCACTCGAAGATCAGCGAGAGGGAATTCCGCGACCTCATGTTCAAAACGGGGGAGCTGGCGAGAGATATAGGGACAATCCTGGTGGGAAAGGACGCGGTTGAAGCGGGGCTGATCGATGAAATCGGGGGCCTTTCTGATGCCATGCACAAACTGAAACAGCTCACGGGAGGGCGCTGAAGTGGTGATTTACACTCCCATGCCGCCTGAAGTAGTTCTTTCGCAGGAGGGTACAGATACGCTGGAGGAGCGAGACGTCCGCGGGGTCCGCCTTTTGGTCAGGCCGCTGCCGGATGGCAGGTGCCGGATCGAGCGGGTACTCTCGACAGATCCCCTTGTGTTCCTTAATACAGACTTTACGCCGGGAAACGTCATCATTGACCCTGGGGCGAGTGCTTGACGGATTAAAGAGGGGACAAGCCCCCTGCTCCTGAAACGAGGAAACCTGAGGCACCATGGCGAAAGAACTTGTGAGCGTGGCGTTTTATGGAGGGGGAGAGAGCGCGTATGAGCATCACGAAGGCGGTTCTTCTCGGCATCGTGCAGGGGCTCACTGAGTTTTTGCCCATTTCCAGTTCAGCGCATCTGGTGATCTTCCAGAAGATACTTGCTTTCAATCCCCCGGGGCTGAGCTTTGAGATAATGGTTCACGTCGGTACGCTCGCTGCGGTGTTGCTGGTATTCGCTGAAGAGGTATATGCGATGCTGCGGTCCGTACTTGCGGACATAGTCGAAATCATAAGAGGACGGGCGCGCTGGAGTCTGCTCCTGCACAATCCGGACTCAAGGCTGGCCATCATGGTGGTGATCGGCTCGGTACCCGCGGCTGTCGCGGGCATCGCTGCACGGCATGTGATCGAGGGGTTGTTCGGCTCGGTGACGGCGGTAGGCGTGTTCTTGTTAGTTACGGGAACAGTGCTATACTTGACAAGGCACAGAGTGGCAGGACGCGTGGACATCTTCCGGATCACCCCGCCGCTTGCGCTGCTCATCGGAACAGCACAGGCGCTGGCGCTGGCGCCCGGGATCTCGCGTTCGGGCATGACCATCAGTGCGGGATTGCTGGCGGGCATGAAGCGAGACGATGCGGCGAGATTCTCTTTCCTCCTTTCGCTCCCGGCTGTGAGTGGGGCGGCCCTGGTCGATGTGTTTGAGTCGCTGGGTACGTGTAACGGGAACATCCCGCTCACGGTGCTCCTTGCCGGAGCGCTCGCGGCCGCCTTTTCCGGTTACTTCGCTATCCGGGGACTTTTGCGCTTGGTAGCGCACGGCAGAGTCCACATCTTCGCCTACTACACATGGGCACTGGGAGTGCTGGTGATAATATGGCAGGTTCTCCAAGGACACTGAGGCGGGTGAAGTCGCGTGAGCCGCGCAAGTCCTGGTGGCAGCAGGTGCCTGAGGGCGTGCGGCAAGAGCTCACGGGCATTCTGCTCATCTTGCTTTGTGTCATTGCTGTGCTGGGCATGGTTTCAAAGAACGGCGGGGTCGCAGGGGCGATCATCAAGACTACACTGAGGCGGGGGCTCGGGGATGCTTCCTGGTTGCTAATTGCCGCCACGGCCGCGTGGGCGTTTCTGCTGGTGATACAACGGAGCAAACCCCACTTCGGCCTTTCGCACCTTGGGTTTTTGTTAGTGCTTTTATCGTTCGCGGCGCTTGCGCACCATGATATAGATGCATCTTCATGGTACACGGCAGGCGTTTCTGGTCTGGGCGGGGGACTTGCTGGAGGCATTCTGCACGTTGTACTCGTACGCACGTTCGGTACGGCGGGGCGATACGCGGTGCTGTTTGCATCATCGCTGGTTGGGCTCATGATCATCACTCGGCGGAGCCTGGTTGACTCGGTGAAATCGCTGCTTTGGAGGCAGAGAAAAGTGAAAGCGAGAGCGACGGAGGCGCCCCGGCAGCCAGCTGAACCGGTGGTGCGCGAAGTGAATTCGGCGCCTATAGCTGCGCTGGCATCCGTGCCCGAGCGGGAACGGCCGCGCGCCACCGAGCCTCGAAAGCCTGACAAGACAGGCTGGGAACCGCCTGCAGAACAGGTTACATTGGGAGACAGCATCCTGTACCAGCTGCCGCCTTTTTCGCTACTTGATAAAGCGGCAAAACCGGGGAAACTGCGCGGAGACAGGGACCTGGCTGAGAAGGCGCAGATTCTTCAGGATACCCTGGAGAGCTTCGGCGTGCGCGTAACGGTAGGCAACATGAGCAGGGGCCCTTCGGTGACCAGGTTTGAGCTGCACCCGGGCCCGGGAGTGAAGGTCAGCCAGATCGTACGCCTGGCCGACGATATCGCCCTGTCGCTTGCTGCTCCTCAGGTGAGGGTGGAGGCGCCCATACCCGGTAAGTCTGCCGTGGGGATCGAGGTGCCCAATTCCGAGACCTCACTGGTTCATCTAAGGGATGTGCTGGAGACGCCGGAGTTCTGCGAGTCGGCGTCTTTGCTCACGCTCGCTCTCGGGAAGGACATCACGGGCAAGCCCATCGTGGCCTCCCTTGAGAAGATGGTTCACCTGCTTGTTGCTGGCGCGACCGGCTCAGGGAAAAGCGTGTGCATTAACGCCATGATCTCAAGTATTCTGTTCCGGGCGCGTCCGGATGAAGTGAAGTTCATCCTGATTGATCCGAAGGTGGTAGAACTCAGCACATACAATGGAATCCCTCACCTTCTCGCGCCCGTGGTGACCGATCCCAAGAAAGCCGCAGCGTGTCTTAAGTGGGTGGTCAACGAGATGATGAGGAGGTACGAGCTGTTCGCCGATGCAGGCGTGAAGGACATGAAGGGGTACAACAGGTACCTGGTTGAACGGTCGGACAGAGGGGAGCAGGGGACGCCGCTTCCCTACATCGTTGTGGTCATTGACGAACTGGCGGACCTCATGATGGTGGCCCCGACGGACGTAGAAGACTGCATATTCCGCCTGGCGCAGATGGCGAGGGCTGCGGGCATCCACCTCATTGTAGCTACGCAGAGGCCGTCCACTGATGTGATCACGGGGACCATAAAGGCGAACATCCCATCCCGGCTAGCGTTTGCCGTTTCTTCACAGGTAGATTCAAGAACGATCCTGGACTGCGCCGGGGCGGAGAAGCTGCTGGGCCAGGGGGATATGCTGTTTTCCCCGGTATGGTCCGCCAAGCCTTTCCGGGCACAGGGCGCGTACATTTCTGAGCGGGAAATAGACGAAGTGGTCAAGTTCGCTTGCAGGCAGGCAAAGCCCCAGTATAACGATGCCATACTGAGGCTTGAGGAACAGGATACGGAAATAGACCGGCCGGACGACGAGCTGTTCGCCAGGGCGCTACGGATCGTAGTCGAGCACAGGCAGGCATCCGTATCGCTCATCCAACGCAAGCTGAAGGTGGGATACACGCGCGCGGCCAGACTCATAGATGCCATGGAAGAGCGTGGGTTCATCGGAGGCTACGAGGGTTCCAAGCCACGCGAGGTGTACCTCACTCTAGCCGAGTACGACCGGCTGTTTTCCCAGGATAAAGCGCCGGACGCATAACGCAGAAAGTGCGCTACAACCCCAGGGCCGACCTGGTCTGCAGGTCCACCACGCCCGTGGGGTGAATACCCTGGTCCCTCTGGAACCTGAGCACTGCTGACTCTGTCAGGGGACCGAAGATGCCGTCAATTGCACCCGTATAGTACCCAAGCTGGCGGAGTTTCTGCTGGAGCGCGACCACCTCCGGGCCGCGCGAACCCCTGCGCAGCGTACCCCACTGGCTGCTGCCCGGGTACTTGCCCTCGATGACGACAGGCGTACCTATCGGCACTCTGGGGAAGATAGACTCGATGTCTTTGTTATACATGCGTATGCAGCCGTTTGAGATATACCGGCCGATGGACCACGGGGCATTGGTGCCGTGGATGCCGTAATTGCCCCCGGGGATGTTAAGACCCATCCATCTTGTACCCAGAACCCGCCAGCTTGGGTTCACCACTTTCGCGATGACATTGAAGTGTCCGGTCGGAGTGGGCGTGGAGAGTTTGCCCACCGCCACAGGAAACCTTTCTTCGTATCTCTCGTGCGTGATGAAGGTGAGCTGTCGGATCCCCACATCGATCCTGATCTGCACCTGGCTTTCATACTGGACCATGTACCTTGGGACATAGGACAAGTTCATCACCTCGCGCTGCTTGGGGTAATTCATTGTATGCTGGCGAAAGCAGTATTGATCAGGAGGAGTTGCTGTTTATATCGTCGAAAGGTGACGGTAACGGCGAACAGAGGCAAGAATTTCGACAAGGCAAAGTCCGGGCAGGCAGCATATCCAAGGGTGGCTTTGGTCTGTTCCGGTCAAGCTATATTCGCGATCAGGAGGTGTGCTGTTTTGACGAGGGGTTTGCTAATGGTATACACGGGCGGCGGAAAGGGGAAGACCACCGCTGCGCTGGGGATGGCGCTGCGAAGCCTCGGGCACAAAAGAAAGGTGATTATGATACAGTTCATGAAAGGACCGGGCAATGTGTACGGCGAGACTCTCGCCGCCGAAGCCTTCCTGCCAGGTTTCACGATAGAGAAATATGGGCGCGACGTGTTTGTAAATAAGAAGCACCCGCACCCGGATGATATAGATCTGGCACGGCAGGGTTTTGAAAGGGCCAGAGAGGTCCTGTCTTCGGGTGAATGGGACCTTGTTATTCTCGATGAATTGAACGTGGCGGCGGATTTCGGTTTGTTGAACTGGGATGAGGTATTGCCCGCACTGGCGTCGCGACACGAGAGGACCGACGTAGTGGTTACCGGCAGAAATGCGTCAGAAGCGCTTATAGATATGGCGGATCTGGTCACCGAGGTGAAGGAGATCAAGCACCCGTACAGGGCGGGTATCCCTGCCAAAAAGGGAGTGGAGTTTTGACCCTCGTGAACAGATTCCGGCTAGCGGTCTTCGATCTTGATGGCACCCTGCTTGAACCAGGACGCCCGCTCCAGCCCGAGGTGATAGCCGCGTTCCGTCGACTGCGGGCTCAGGGCGTACACGCTACTTTGGCCACGGGGCGCTGCTTCCTCGCTACGAGGGAGGTTGCGGAGATACTCGGCATCGATATCCCGCTGGTAGCCGCCAGCGGCGCATCGGTGATGAGCGCCGATAGGTCCTGCATACTCGAAGACCGCAAGATCCCGCTGGCGACGGCAAGAGACATACTTTATCGCATTAAAGACCTGGGCAAGGTTGCCTATGCGTACCTCGATGATGCCATACTGGCAGACAGAGAGCACCCGGATTCGGGCAGGTACTCGCGTGGTTTGGGGTGCGAGATCTCTGTAGAACGCTCGCTTCCGTCTGCGCTTTCAGAGGCACCGTCCATGATCGTGCTGAGGGCGGAACCGGACGAGGTCAGGACACTGAGGGAAAGCTTTTGCTCTCTCGGGCTTCAGGGTGTGGCAGTTTCTTCTTCCATGCCTCATTTCCTTGATTTTCTGCCGTCGGGAGTCTCAAAAGCGCGCGGCGTCTCGCTGGTGGCTGGTCATCTCGGGGTAGTGCAGTACCAGATCATCGCCATAGGTGACGGCGAAAACGATATGGAGATGCTGCAGGCTGCGGGTGTGGGCGTACTGGTGGCCAATGCGCCCAGGGAGATATGGGCCTCTGCGGACCTGGTGACTGCTGCCTCGCACTGGAAGGGAGTACTCGAGGCACTGGATAGGTTCGTATTCTCCAACGGCGTTCCGACTTGAGACACGGGTGAAGGCAGGTGGAAGAGTGGGCAGGGTTGGGATCATCGTTCCGGGAGCAGTCGCTGCAGAGCAGGCGGCGAGGGCGCTGAAGCAGCTCGGCCTTGAAGGAGAGATCACACAGGCCGGCCCTGAAAACTCTCTGGTTGCGCTGAAAAACCTTGTTGCATCCGGTGTCGGCGCGGTGCTCTGCCGTCCCTCCGTCGCGCCTCTGATTGCTGAAAGAGCGCCCGTGCCCGTACTGGCGTACGAGCCTTCAGAACTTGAAGTGGCCCGCGCAGTCGCGCGCGCCCGGCTGCGCGGGCGCCCGGCGCTAATCCACTTCGGCAGCCCGGAGAGTGCGGGCGCCTACATGGACCTCTTTGAAGAGCTCATTGTGGTGACGACAGCCCGCTCCCGCACCGGGGTGCACGAAGCGCTGAGCGAGGCGCGAATACGAGGCGCGCAGGTCATCGTGAGCGGGCCTCACCTCGAGGGGCCTGCGAAGAACGCTGGGTTCATGTTTGAGTCGATCCAGACCGGTGAAGATTCGTTTTTGAAGGCCTTGAAAACCGCCTCGGAGGTCGCCCGCGCGTTTGAGATGCAGAGGGCACGCGTGAACAAAGCAGACCAGATCCTAAAGACGCTGCTTCACCCGGGCAATGTGCTGGCTTCTCCCGGGCTTGTTGCAAACTCTCCAGCGATGGCGCAGGCTGTCACCGCGCTGTCGCGGCACGCCGGCCACTCTGAGCCGGTGGTGATCATAGGAGAACGAGGATCCGGCCGCTCATACCTGGCGTGCACATTGCTTGGAAAAGGAAAGACCTCAATCACCAGGCTCCGGTGTGACATGGGCGATACGCAGGTACTGGCTGATGCCCTGGATGCGGTCACAGGAGGCCTCGTGGTGCTGGAAAACGCCGATGAGTTGCCAGTTACCGCCTGTGAGAAAGCGTTTTCCGCCATCTTGGACGGTCGCACGCGCATGTGCCTGACAGTCACACAGATGGCGAAACAACGGGGCAGCGCCATCCAGCAGGAGTTCTGGCGGAGGGCGGCGCGCCACGTGGTCTGTGTTCCGCCGCTTCGGGAGAGGCGTTCAGATATCATCCCGCTGCTTCGTGAATTTGTCGGTGAAGGGCTTGGGCGGGTTGTGAACGTAGAGGAGCTGCTCTCTGCGTCTGTCCGAGAGCGTCTGATAAACCATCCCTGGCCCGGGAACGTGGACGAACTGCGCAGAGTATCAGCGCGGCTCATCGACTGGCTGTTTTGCACTGAAGCCGTAGAGAAGCACGAGCTGGACCGGTTCGTGCTCTCGCTACTTGATGAGACGGCTCCCGTTGCCTCCGTGACGGTGGAGGGGGGAACCCTGGAAGACATGCAGCAGCAACTGCTGCACGAAGCGCTCCAGAGGGCAGGAGGCAACAAGTCCAAGGCAGCCCGGGCGCTCGGGATTAGCCGCACCACGCTCTGGAAGAAACTGAAAGAGAGAGGAGGGATAGCTGCTGAGAGTGAGCGGACGTAAACGCAAGCTGGTGCTGGCTATGGTGGCATCAGCGGTGCTGATCCTGCTTTTGATGGTCGGCCCCTATGTGGATTACCTGTGGTATGAGAGCATCGGTTACAAGGCGGTGTTCACACGGGTGTTGTTGTACAGGGGCTTGTTGTTCTCCGGCACGCTCGCCGCGACAGTAGCGATGACAACCTATCACACGCGCCGTGCGCTCCGCGCTCGGAAGCACTTCCGCGTGTACCAGGCGGGAAGCTTCATAGAGAGGCTGAATCTCCCAGACAGGTTTGACCTTACCGCGTCAATCGCCGCGGTGGTATTCGGAATGGGTCTCGGTGGGACTATCTCGGCGCGGCTCAATGAGTTCTTGTTGTTCGTCCACGGAGGGCAGTGGGGAGTAAAGGACCCGTTGTTCGGTCTTGACCTCTCTTTCTTCATGTTCAGGCTGCCTTTTATACGGAGCGTGTCTTCGGTGTTCCTATCCATTATACTTCTTGCCGGCCTTGGAACCGCCCTCGTTTACGTCTTCACTGGCGCCATCCTGCCGGGCCGCAGGGTGTGGATGGAACCAGTTGCTGTCTCACACCTGTCCGGGCTCGCTGGTGCTTTCCTTTTGGTGTTCGCGGCCAACCTGTTCTTGGCGGGGTACCAAGTGCTGTACTCACCGGGAGGGGTGGTTTTCGGAGCGACTTATGCCGACGAGCGCGCGGTACTGCCTACCATGCGCCTGCTGTCGATGGCCGTTGCGCTATTTGGGGTGCTTCTGCTGCTTTCGCCGAAGTTTGCGCGTGTGAAGAAGTTTTATCGTCCGGCAGCTCTTTTGCTTTCGCTGGCTGTACTGGCCAGGTTACTTTACCCGGAACTGGTCCAGAGGCTGTACGTGGCGCCTGATGAAGCGCGGGTTGAGCTCTCATACATTCAGCACCACATCGATTTTACGCGGAGCGCTTATGCCCTCGACCGCATCAGGGAGTATGAGTTCAGGCCGGAACGGGGCCAGGCGCCGGACATTTCTTTTCTTGAGAAGGTGAGGGTGTGGGACTGGCGGGCACTGCAGGACACGTTCAGCCAGCTGCAGCGCATCAGGCCGTACTACAGGTTCGCAGATACGGATGTGGATCGGTACGAGATAGACGGGGAAAAGACCCTGGTGTTCCTATCTGCGAGGGAACTGGACACCGGGCGGCTTGACGAGTCTGCGAGAACGTGGGTGAACCTCGCGCTTAAGTACACGCACGGCTACGGCGTGGTCTTGGCGAAAGGCTCCGGTGCGACCGTTGAGGGGCTCCCGCAGTTCCTGGTAAAGGACGTGCCCCCTGTGGGCACCGGTGCGCTCCGGGTAACGCGTCCGGAGATCTATTACGGTGAACTAACAAAGGATTATGTGATCGTAATGACTCGTGAGAAAGAGTTCGACTACCCGTTCGGTGACACAAACGCGCTCACGGTGTACCAGGGCAGGGGTGGAGTGCCTGTGGGTTCTATACTCCGCAGAGCGGCGCTGGCTATACGCTTTGGTACGTACAAGATCCTCATTTCCCCCGCCATCACCCCCGACTCCCGCATCATGTTCCGGCGCAACGTGAGAGAGATGGCTGCTGCAGCCATGCCCTTTGCCACGTTTGACAACGACCCTTATCTTGTGCTTCTAGACGGTCGCCTGGTGTACATTATTGACGGCTACGTTACCAGCAGTCATTACCCGTATTCGCAGCCATCGCCCGCCGGGTTTAACTACATAAGGAACTCGGTGAAGGCCGTCGTGGACGCGTATGATGGCAGCGTGGTTATGTACATGACCGATCCTTCCGACCCGGTGATGCGGGCATATGCGGCCGCCTTCCCTGGGATCACAAAGAGCGCAGAAGATGCGCCGCCGGCGCTCGCTGCGCACTTTCGGTATCCGCAGGATCTGTTCATGACCCAGGCGAGGATGTATGTGACGTACCACATGAAGGATGCCTCGGTTTTTTACAACAAAGAGGACGTGTGGGCCGTGCCCCAGGAACTGTACTACGGCACCGCACAGGAGATGGAGCCATATTACATGATACTGCGGCTTCCAGGCCATTCGGCGGAGGAGTTCGTGCTCATGCTGCCGTTTACGACGGTGGCCACGCCGAACATGCGGGCGTGGCTGGCGGCCCGGTCCGACCCGCCGAACTACGGCGAAATGCTGGTATATAAGTTGCCGAAGGATTCGAGCGTGTTCGGCCCCATGCAGATCGAGTCAAGGATCGACCAGGACCCGGAGATCAGCGGGAGCCTCACGCTATGGGGACAGGGAGGCTCGCGGGTTATAAGGGGGAACCTGCTGGTCATCCCAGCGGGCAGGAGCATCCTCTACATTGAGCCGCTGTTCCTCCAGTCATCCGAGAACAGCTTGCCTGAACTAAAGCGCGTGATCGTCGCATTTGAGGACAGAGTGGTGATGGCGCCCACCCTGAAAGAAGCACTTAGAAAGGCAATAGGCGATACCGCGAAACCCTCTGATGCAATTGACATACAGGCGCTCGTGAGCGAGGCAGCCAGAGTGTTCCAGGAGGCGCGGGAGAGGATCAAGGAGGGCGACTGGGCGGGATACGGTGAATCGATGGCAGAGCTTGAAAGAATCCTGCAATTATTGGTAACTCTACATCATGGCAAAGAGTGAGGGGGTGCCCAATTTGGCGACAGAATGCAGAATCGCGGGTATTGGGAAGCATGTGGGCGAGGCGGTCACGGTGCATGGCTGGGTGTATAACATGCGGTCAAGCGGGAAACTCCATTTCGTCATATTAAGGGATGGGACGGGCCTTCTGCAGTGCATCATCTCGAAGAACGACGTGAGCGGCGAGGTATTTTCAGCGGCCTCCGCGCTCACGCAGGAATCGTCGGTACGCGTGTCAGGGGTTGTACGCGAGGACAAAAGGGCGCCTGGAGGCTACGAGATGCACATATACGATTTGCATGTGGTGCAGCTGGCGGAGGACTACCCCATTAAGCTCAAAGAACACGGCGTGGAGTTCCTCATGGATAACAGGCACTTGTGGCTTAGAACGCCAAGACAGGCCTCGATCATGCGGATACGGCACACGGTGGTGAAGGCGTGCCGCGACTTTCTCGACGACCGCGGGTTCCTCCTTGTGGACGCGCCCATACTCACTCCCGCTGCTTGCGAGGGTACGACTACGCTCTTTGAAACCGACTATTTCGGTGAAAAGGCGTATCTATCCCAGAGCGGTCAGCTGTACAACGAGGCCAACGCGATGGCCTTCGGAAAAGTTTATTGTTTCGGACCTACGTTCAGGGCGGAGAAATCCAAGACCCGGAGGCACCTGGTCGAGTTCTGGATGGTAGAGCCCGAGATTGCCTTCTGCAACCTCGAAGAATGTATGCGGCTGCAAGAGGAGATGATCACATACATTGTGTCCCGTGTGCTGGAGAGGAACGCCCGGGACCTTGAGACCGTCGAGAGAGACACAGAGGCGCTCCGGAGGGTAGTGCCGCCCTTCCCCCGCATTTCCTACGATGAGGCAGTGGAGCTCTTAAGGAGCAAGGGTATGGATTTTACCTGGGGAGAGGACTTCGGGGCGCCCGACGAAACCGTGATCTCTGAGGCGTTCGACAGGCCGGTATTCGTTCACCACTACCCAGCGCAGTGCAAGGCCTTCTATATGCAGCCCGACCCTGAGCGGCCTGAACTGGTGCTGTCAGCGGACCTCCTGGCGAGCGAGGGCTACGGGGAGATCATCGGTGGCGGCCAGCGCATCCATGAGCGGTCGGTGCTCGAGGAGCGTATGAATGAGCACGCCCTTCCTGAAGACCCGTACAGGTGGTACGTGGACCTGAGGCGCTACGGCTCGGTACCCCATTCGGGGTTTGGCCTCGGGATCGAAAGAACGGTCGCCTGGATTTGTGGCACCCAGCACGTGAGGGAAGTGATCCCTTACCCGAGACTATTAAACCGGATTTATCCGTAGGCGATTATGATAGAATGGAAATGAGTAGGTTCGTGCGCTTCTGATTCAATTCGCGGGGAGGAAACGAACTGTGCCAGAGCGGATGGTTTCCCGCCGAGCCATCAGGCAGATACTGGCATGTGATAGACTGAGGCGCTATGCACTCCGTCACCAATGTGCTCGGAGACTGGCCCGGAGCTAGCTTCATCAGCAAAGAGCATTCGTCGACCGGGTGCACACGCGTGGACAGCCTGACCGGGAGCCGCGGCCGAGTGAATAGCGAAGAAAAGTGTAAAAGACGATTTGACCGGAAAGCAAGAAAGCAAAAGGGGGGATCAGGGTGAAGGAGATCGGTGAGAAACTGATGACAGCTCGCCTTGCCCGGGGGATCACACTGGAGCAGGCACAGGCCGTCACCAAGATCCGCAGCCGTTACCTTAAGGCTCTGGAGGAAGGCGATGTGGACGCCATACCCGGAGAAGTGTACTACAAGGGATTTCTCAGAAGCTACGGGAACTATCTCGGGCTTGATGGACTTGCGCTAGTGGAGGAGTACAAGAAACGAAAGGGCGAGCAGGCCCCTCTGCCGGAGGAGACTCCTGTGTACCCGGTTCCCCGGAAAAACTCCGCGCCAGGCTGGACGTGGGTGATCGTACCTCTGATCCTCATCGCGGTCGCTGCCTGGTTTGTAAAAAGCAGGACGCCTGCGATGCGCCCGCCTGAGCTTTCGGGAAACGTGCCGGCCGTTGTTGAGACTGAAGACAACCCGGGCACCACTGAGGATATAGAGACCAAGGTGCCCGGGACGCCCGAAAGACCTGAAGTCCAAAGACAGGATCCTGATGAATTTTCCACAGTGTTCACGCTGGCGGAGTCTCCCCTCAATGTACGGGTAAAGGCCAATGACCGCTGCTGGGTGTACGTGACCGGAGATGGGAAGCCCTTGCTTGAAACCACCCTGGAGCCAGGCGACGAACGGGTCTTTGAGGTGGAGAAGGAATTGGTGATCCGCGCAGGCCGTCCGTGGGCGCTGACGCTCACTTTAAACGACCGGGCGCTGGGGGCGGGCGGGGTAGTTGGACCCGTGAAGAACCTGATCTTCAGGTCGCTGCAGGAATAGGCGAATCATATAGGTGGCGTGCCCCCCATAGGCTGTTAGGTGAAGGGGGGCGGAAGAATGCGACGAAGACACTGCTTGCTTGCGGTCGCAATAGTCCTTTTCGTTTCCAGCGCGGCCTCTGCCTCCGCTGCTCCGGAGGTCAGCGCCGATGCCGCAGTGCTGATGGAGTGGTCTACCGGCACGCTGCTTTATGGAAAGAATGCCCATCAGCCCCGGCATCCTGCGAGCCTGACCAAGCTGGTTACCGCCTTGGTGGCTGTGGACTGCTCGCTGCCGGATGAAATCGTTGTTGTGAGTCCGAAGGCTGTGAGGGTAGAGGGGTCTTCGGCCTACCTGAAACCGCTTCATCGCTATACGATGGAAGACCTCCTGTACGGGTTGCTGGTATCTTCGGGCAATGACGCCGCCTTAGCGATAGCCGAACACATCGGGGGCTCAGTGGCGGAATTCGCCGCGCTGATGACGGAAAAGGCGCGTTCGTACGGGGCCCTGAATTCGCGGTTTTCAAACCCCCACGGGCTTACGGCCCAGGGCCACTACACTTCGGCTCATGACGTGGCCGTGTTTCTCATTCATGCGCTGGATCACCCGTTGCTCGCGCGCATTATGGCTACGAAGACGGTGAGAATCGAAGACCTGGAGTCAGGGGAGGGGCCTCGTCTCAGGAATACGAACAAATTGCTCTGGACATACATGGGTTCAGAAGGCGGCAAGACCGGAACTACGTCGGCGGCGGGGAAGTGTCTGGCTGCCGCCGCCACAAGAGACGGCATGACGCTCATCGCTGTGGTGATGCACAGCAGCGCCAGGTGGGAAGACACGGCCTCGCTGCTGGACTGGGGTTTCGAACACTACAGAACAGTCCGGGTGGTGAGCGCCGGTCAAATGGTGAGGACCATCCCAGTGAAAGGTGGCGTGAGTCCGCGGGTGACACTGGTTGCGCAGTCAGACCTGAACCTGGTTGTTAGGCAACAGGATGTGTCCCGCATCGCGTACAAGGAATCCGAGCTTGAGGAGGTCTCGGCGCCCGTGAGGGCAGGACAGCCGTGCGGGTGGGTGGAGGCATACCTCGACGAGGAGCTACTGGGGCGGGCAGTGCTGGTCTCTTCAGTGGATGTACCCAGAAAGACGCTTTGGACCGAGATTGTACGTCTCGCTGAGCGGTTGCGGGCGATCATTACCGGGGGGAGTGACTCATGAAAATAGCCGTTTCGGGCAAAGGTGGGGTGGGGAAGACTACCCTGGCGGCGGCGCTGGCGCATCTTTATGCGGCAGAGGGCCGTACAGTACTGGCCGTAGATGCCGATCCCGACGCCAATCTCGGCATGGCGCTTGGCGTGCCGGCGCAAAAGCTGAAAGATCTAAAGAGCATATCTAAGATGGAGGAGATTATCGCTGAGAGGACGGGGGCCAGACCCGGGGGCATGGGAGGATGGTTTAGCCTTAACCCCAAGGTCGACGACATTCCGGAGCGTTGCTGGCTTGCGCTGGGAAACATCAGGCTCATCGTCATGGGCGGCGTGGATGCCGCCAACACCGGGTGTGCGTGTCCGGAGAGCACGTTCCTGAAGGCCCTTATGAGGAATCTGGTCATGGCGCGCGACGAAGTGGCGATCCTTGACATGGAGGCAGGGCTTGAGCATCTCGGGCGAGGTACAGCAAGAGGTATGGACGCCATGATAGTGGTGGTGGAACCGGGTAGAAGGAGCATCCACACGGCACATGTTATTGCAAAAATGGCTAAGGACCTGGGTATCAGCCACGTGTTCGCAGTTGCTAACAAGGTACGCCCTGAAGACATCCCCCTGATAGAAAATGAGCTGGGCGAACTCCCCTTGATCGGCGCCATTCCGGTTGATGACAGGCTGAAAGACGCTGATATGACAGGGAAGGTGCCGTGGGAGATGTCACCCGAACTGCTTGTGCACGCAGCGGCTATCAGGGACAGACTATCTTCCGCCTTGCGAGACGGCTGCACTCCCACTCGTACACCATGTGACTGTGACTTGGATAAATGAATTGTCTTAAAGACAGCGCCCGTGAGTTCAGGGCGTCGGCGGCTCCGACCACGAAAGCCCTGCCCGTGAGCGCTGAGATGGACTGCCAAAGGAGGTTTGTGCGGTTTGAGTTGTTCTTACCGCTCGGCGTTATGAGCCGGCAAAAGCTTAGTGAGGTTGCGACGGACTTGAAGAGGATGAAGGGGGAACAGTTGGCCTCGCTGCTGCTTGAGACGCTTTCCAGGGGCAGGAGCGGGCTGAAGGTGGTACTTGAGTCTCTCCAGGACGAAAAAAACGGTGGAAAAATCGCCCGCGGGCTGTCCGAACTCGGCGCGCGCGCGGTAGAAGCGCTTGCCAGGCAGCCCGAAGCGCTGGAAAGTCCGGGCGCGACCTTAATACTGCAGCACATCGATACCGGACATATAGAGGGAAGAGTAAGCGAGTTCTTGAGGAGGGGCGACTGCCGTGCGGCAAGACTGCTAGCGAGCATGCTCCTGGCAAGGGCGCCAGGCAACGCCACCGCTTCTGTTGCGCGTGCCGTATGCGCAAGCCCGGAGGAACGCGACAACGCGTACGCCGAGGCACTGGCTGCCATCGGGGACAACAAGGATTTGGCCCGAACGCTCGGTGAAGCGGCTCTCGCCGTGGCGCTATTCGCCACTGCCTGGCGGTGTGCCCGTATCGTGGGCCTTTCAGATGCGGCTTTTGGCGAGCGGGTGCTCGAGTACATTCTCATGGGTGCTGGAGAGCCGTCGTTGCTTGATGAGCTGGCTGGGGAGATCAGGCGCCAGGATGCGGTCGCCACCGAGCTGTTGGGCAGGGTAATGTCGCGTGCGAGCCGCTCCGGGGAGCAGTTTCTTGTGTCTGTGGGGCGAAGGTGCGAGGCCGTGGCCGCGGCTGTCGGAAGGCTTGAAACATCCAACGCTGAGCTTTTGGGAGGGAGTATGGCTGCGGGCGAAGCCATTAGACGAAGCATCGAGCACTGGAAAGCCGTGAAGGAGGCGGTCGCCAATCTGAAGAACACAGCCTGGGAGTACGGGTTCAAGAAAGACAAGGTCTCACAGGAGATTCTGTGGCTTGGCGCGCTCGATGGCTTTCCTGGGGTTCCGGTCAAAGGTGAGTTCCCGCAGGATGAGGTGGAGGTACCGGTCGAAGTCACCTACAGTGCTATCGCCGAACTGCTTCGGAGTCACGGGGATCCCGTGCAGGTGCTGGGGAAAGTAAGTCACGTTTGCATCGTGCCGTGGCAGCCCTGTACCACTGCGTACGAGCCGCTGTTGCGCATCATGGCTTCGTCGGGAGGGCATCTTTGGGGCGGCGAAGGTGCACTGAACGTAGACTTCCGGGGGAGAAGGGAGGACGGGCGGGCCGTGGGACTCCAGGCCGGTGCGGGTCTTTCGGGAGAGGTCAGATCTGACCAGGAGTTCGCTTGCTCCCTGCTCCTTGAGTATAGACAGGGCCGTGAACGATCTGCGCAGCAACACGCACAGATCGTGTGGGAGGTGGCAGATTCCATGCTGCAGCTTGCAGGCAGCGCCGGAGATGCTCTGGAGAAAGTCGGTCACGGCGCATCGCTTTCTGCAACGTGCAGGCAGGTTGCCACTGACTCCCTGGGGATCAGGGCCCGGGCAGAGGCTCTGAAGGTGTACGCGGAGCTTTCTCAGCAGATTAGCGCATCGTCGCTGGACCCAAGAGAGATGCTTGAGTCCATAATTGGGTCAATGTGCCTGTCTCTTCGGGCAAAAGGGGTCCAGAGTATGTTGAAGCTGGATCCCGAAATGCCGGAGGTGCTGCTTGACAGGCAGAAGATCCGCGGTGTGGTGTCCGGAGTTCTGTACCACGTTGCGTCACTGTCATCCCGGCTGATGGAAGTGCACGCCTCCTACGCGAAGGACAGTGGACAAGTGTGCATTACCGTTAATTCAGACGGCAACATCGAGGAGCCGGAGATGTTTGATTTGCTTAAATCTGCCGTTGAAAGAAACGGCGGTGAACTATCAATGGATACACTGGGAAGGATCCGTCTGCGCCTGCCAAGCAATGCCGCGGATGTGCCGCTTTCTGCTCTCATTCAGGGGTTTCACAGATTGCAGGAGGATACCAAGAAGGCGCTCAGGACCGCGTGGTCACTCAAGGAACTGCCTGGACAGGAGGAATTGGTCGAATTCCTGGTGCGCAAGGCGGTGGAAGTGGAAGTAGAGGCGAGGTTGCGGGGGCAGCTCCCCAGGCACCGGTTGTTACCTAGGGCTCTTGCCGTCCAGAATATCGCCGCTGGTGCGGAGAGATATTATCCAGGCAGGCCTCCGCAGGAGATCCGCGAACGCGTTATAGCGGTGGCCAAAGCCGTCGAGAAGGACAGGGTTGACCGTGTCATTCGGGACCTAAGAAACGGGGGCTGCCTTTTCTGGCTCGCAGATATTCCCCCCGAAGATACAATAGTGGCACTGAGCGATGCACTTTATAAGATCGGAGGCGCCGATGCCGCATCAATCTGGACGCACGCGCAGACTGCGCTATCCCTTCTAGTCGGTATCAAGTTTGAGTAAATCGCCTACCGCAACCGGTTCAAACCCCTTGTCTCGCAGCAACGCGACCAGGTGGCGTATGGCATCTGGGGTCTCCGGGCAGCCGTCAGAGCCTGCGAAAACGATGATGTCTCCGGGTCTTACTCGCCTGGCGACCTGTTTGGCCATGCCTTCCGCCCCGTAGCGCAGCCATCGCGACGCGTCCAGACTGTAGGTGACTGTGACGTACCCGTTGTCCAGGGCTGCGGAGATCACCGCGTCGTTGTAGGTGCCTGCCGGAGGTCTGAAGAGATTTGGAGCCCTGCCTGTTATCTGGGATATGATCTCGTGAGTGGAAGCAATTTCTGACGCGATCTCGGACTGGTCGAGCCTTGTCATCTGTACATAGCGGTAACCCAGGTTGCCGATTTCAAAGCCTTCTTTCGCCGCGCCGGCCAGCATCTCGGGGTACGTCTCGCACCACGGTCCTGAGAAGAACAGCGTAGCGTCAATGCCGGTATCTTTGAGCGCTTCGAGCACCTTGGCCGGTACCGACTCGCCCCACGTGATATCTATCGTAATGGCCACCTGCCGCTCGGTGGTACGCACCCTATCGAGGGGCTTCAACGTACTGCTGGCTGCAAGCCACGTCTTTGGACCTGCCGCCCGCAAAACCAACGCGAGGAAGAAGAGGAACATAAAGGCGCAGGCCCTGATTCCCTTGTTTTTCGGCAGCTTGAGCACTATCATCCCCGTAACCTCCGTCATTTCGAGTGTCCTATGTTATAGATATTGTGGACCTCGGAGGTTATTACGAGGAGGAGTTGGGATTATCTGGCAAGTTTCTTCCGTAGGCGCTGCCATCGCCGCCTGAGGGTGTCGTCTGCGTCCTCCCCAAAGGAGCTGATGCAGCGCTCGGTGCAGGAGAGGGCGCTTTCGATGTCGCACAGGGTGTGCTCGAAGTACTTGGCCATCTCGACAAGACAAACGGGATGGAAGTGGCTTTCCCAAAGCTGAAGTGCGAGATCGAAAAGACCCGCACGCTTAAGCGATGCGGAAAGATGGCGCAACGCGCGGCTGAGATGCGGTTCGGGTATGCCCTTCCGAATAGCCTGCGATACCAGCGGCAACCCTTTCTCCGGGTTTCCGCTGTCGCACGCAGCGCGGCCAAGGCCGAGTAGCACACTGGCTTGTGTGATTGTCTGCGGGTCCTCCGCCATGCAGGCTAGCGCCGAGAGAAGGGAAGCGAGCGCGAGTACATCCTTCTTGTTGTGCTCAAGCACCGGTGCAAGGGCGCGAAGATCACGTGTGCGCTGGTACTGCCAGAACATAGCTGGAATGAGGTGGGAGGGGATGTCTCCCTCGCGCACCGCGTTCAGCACGTGATACTCAATATGCTGCAAGCTGCATGAGGGCAGCGACCCGGAAAAGAGCCTCCGCGCGGGATAAAGCAGGTCCAGGTGGAAGGGGATCTCAGGTTCGGGCATTCGGTTCAGCCTGAATCTGGTTTCAAGAAGAGGCCAGTCGAAAACGCGGCCGTTGTAGGTGACGAGGCCAGCTACGCCATGGAGGTAGGATACCAGCTCTTGCAGGAAGGCCCGCTCGTTCGAAACGTCCGACAGCAATACCTGTGTAATGAGAAAACCCTCGGGGGCGTAGCGGCCGATCCCTGCAAGAAAGACATAGTTGCCTGTTCCGGCAGATAGTCCTGTGGTCTCAACGTCAAGAAAAGCGAGCAAGGAGGGAGAAGGGCAGCTGAAGAACGAGTCCAGCAGCTCTGCTGCCCGGTTGGGGATGGTGAGGGGGTACTCCCCGTAGAACGTGCTATGCGGGAAGTGGTGAACGAATATGCACGGTGACAGGTCGACAGGAGGTGTCTCTGTTCTCACAAAGCGTGTTTCTCTTGCTTCGCTCAAAATGCGACGAAGCCTCTCCATCTTATCCTGGCTCAATGCGAGACGCCTCCTTGAGCCTGGCCGATAAGCCGTAAGAGCAATTCGCGGGTGTGCGCTTTGGCCCCCGTCTCCACCTTGGTGAGCGGACCGACGCACCCCGGGCAACCGTCCACACACGGGCAGGCGGAAAGCAGGGACATGCAGTCAGCCAGGATATCCGAAAGCATGGTGGGAAGACGTTTGGAGAAGCCCACTCCACCGGGGTAGTTGTCATATACGAATATGGTGGGGAGCCCGTTGTGGCGTGCCTTGACCTGCGCGATTACGGAGATATCCTTAGGGTCGCACATGAGGTAAACCGTGGCTACGTTAGACAGGAGGTAGGAGACACCCAAAAGCCCCGCTTGGACAGATGAGGCCCCTCTCGAACCCAGCGGGCGCTCGTCCAATGAAAGCCAGAAGCCCTCGGTGTGCATTTCCTGTTCCGGGAGATGTATTGGCCCGCTGCCAATGTTCTCGTGAGTATACATCTTGATCTTCTTGAACATTGTAACAAGCGATGTAACCTTAAGTTCTCCGGTAGATACATAAGTCCCTGGAGGGGAAGGGGCGGGCTCCTCCTCCAGCACCGAGAGGTCCACGGACAGGCTAGCATCTGTGTAGTAGTCCACGTCCACTGCCGTGACGTAGGCCTTCTTCTCCGCATAATCCAGGTAATCAACGTGGTACTGCCTGCCCTGGTGAATGTAGATGGCATCGGTGTGCACCAGCATCGGTGCGGAGAAGAGATCGACCTCGCCTATGACACGGGCGCCTGCAGTCCTGTCGATGATCACTACATTCTCCCGAGATGCGGAGCGCAGGCTGACAGATTCAGCAGGGAAGGACTGGTCCGCCCAGTGGTAGGTATCCCCGGCCAGGTGCAGTACTCCTTGTTCTTCCAAGAATGAGAGGATGGCATCGGTGGTCTCCACGCGGAAGTTCTCTCCCCGTCGAAATGGCAGCTCAAACGCTGCACACTTTAAATGGCTTGAGAGTATGTACAGATTATCCGGGTTGATGAGCCCCATCTCGGGCGACGCTGAGAACAGGTACTCCGGGTTGGCTGCGATGAACTGGTCAAGCGGGCTGCTAGTGGCGATCATGACCGTGAGCGCGCTGCCGGTTCGTCTGCCCGCCCTCCCGGCCTGCTGCCAAGTGCTGGCGATGGTACCCGGGTAGCCGACCAGCACCGACGCGTCAAGACCTCCGATGTCCACACCCAGTTCAAGCGCATTGGTGCTCACTACTCCCATGATCTTGCCGGAGCGAAGGCCCGACTCTATCTCCCGCCGCTCGCGAGGCAGGTACCCGCCCCTGTAGCCTTTCACGAGCTTGGTGCCCGAGGCGTTCTGAAGATAGGTTGTGAGGATTTCTACGGACACACGGCTGCGCGCGAATACAATGGTCTGTACATCGTGCGAAATGAGGCGAGACGCAAGCCGCGATGCCTCGAGTATAGCGCTTTTCCTGACGCCGAGCTCTGGCGAGATCACGGGCGGGTTATAGATAAGGAAATGCCGAGTGCCGCTTGGAGCCCCATTTCTATCAACGACCCGGACCTGTCTTTGGATGAGCATGGATGCGAGTTCACCCGGGTTTTTTATCGTAGCGGAAGAACAGAGGTAAACAGGGTGACTGCCGTAGAAGGCAGCAATACGGTTAAGCCGCCTGAGCACATTGGCCAGGTGGGAGCCAAACACGCCCCGGTAGCTGTGCAGCTCATCCAGTACGACGAATTGCAGGTTCTCAAAGAGTTTCATCCACTTGGTATGGTGAGGTAGGATCGCCTGATGCAGCATGTCCGGATTTGTAAGCACAATATGTCCCGCCTGCCTCACTGTCTTGCGCACCTCGGCCGCGGTATCACCGTCGTAAGTAAACACCCCGATCTGCGCGTTCGCCCCATCGACCAGCTCCTGGAGTTCAGAGTACTGATCGTACGCCAGTGCCTTAGTGGGGAAGATGTACAGCGCGCGCGTCCGGGGGTCGTGCAGGATACGGTTCAGCACCGGAAGGTTGTAGCAGAGAGTCTTGCCGGATGCGGTGGGAGTGACTACCACCAAGTCTTGACCGCTGTTGGCCAGATCGAACGCCTCCTGCTGGTGTATGTACAGGCGATCGATACCGCGCTTTCGCAGCACTCCGGCTAAGGAAGGATGTATGTCTGCTCCCAGGGGCGTGGTGACTGCGGCCTGGCCGGGTATGACGCGCCAGTGTGTTACGTTATCCCAGAAACTCTTGTCGCTTTTCAACAACTCAAGTACTGCGTCTACCTTCAAGGGACTGCACCGCCTCGTTGCACTGAACTGGTGTTTGTCCTTAAGATTCGAGCACCGTTTGATTAAGTCCTGCCGTTGAAACTTAATTGGCAGGGGGATATAATAGCTGTGCCAAAGGGGGGGAAACGCACTTGGAACGGACTTTTCACCTTGTGTCGCTCGGTTGTGCGAAAAACAGGGTTGATTCGGAACAGATGCTTGCGCACATGTGTATGTCAGGTTATGTGCCTGTCCCATCAGCCGATGGTGCGGATGTGGTTGTGATCAACACTTGCGGGTTTATCGGGCCTGCCAAAAGAGAAGCTATTGACCTCATTGTCGAAATGGTTGAGCTTAAGCGCCAAGGCCGCATCTCCAAGATAGCAGTCGCGGGCTGCCTGGCGCAGCGTTATCCGGAAGAGTTGTTGGCCGAGATCCCGGAAGTTGATGTCTTGCTTGGCGTTTTTGACTCACACAAGCTTGTGGCAAGCCTTGAGAGTGCTTTTGGTGGAGAGAGGGTACTTGAGGTATCCGACCCGGAGACGGGTACACCAGTGAGCAGGGCGCGTATGCTGACCTCTGAGCCGGGTACGGCGTACCTTAGGATCTCCGAAGGCTGCGATAACCGCTGCAGCTACTGCGTCATACCTAGCCTGCGGGGCAGGAGACGGTCTATTCCCCCTGACACGCTTGTGCAAGAAGCGAGGATGCTAGCGGACCTCGGAGTCTTAGAACTCGTGCTCATTGCACAGGATACAACAGATTACGGCGGAGATATCGGAACCGATCTTGTCAGTCTTCTTAAAGCGCTCGACCGGATTGACGGGCTCCGTTGGATAAGGCTGCTCTATGCCCATCCGGCACGGGTATCGCAGTCACTTATTCGCCAAATGGCGGAGAGTGATAAAGCATGCCCGTATATCGATATACCCATGCAGCACGCGTCAGAGTCTGTGCTGAGAAGGATGGGGCGTCCTGGCAATGCCGATGATTACCTGCGTTTGATCGATAATCTGAGGTCAGAGATAAATGGAGTTTCCATTCGGAGCACCTTCATGATTGGTTTCCCGGGGGAGACCCCTGGGGATCTTGAGGCCCTCATTTCCTTCCTAACTAGAGCCGAGCTGGACTATGCGGGTTTCTTTGCATACTCGAAAGAAGAAGGCACTCGTGCGTTTAATTTCCCTGATCAGGTACCGTACAGTGAGAAAAGGAGGCGGCTTTCGGTCGTAAGGAGTGTTCAGACGGGCATCACGTTGAAGAAATTGAACGGAAGGCTCGGGTCGCGCCAGGATGTGCTCTGTGGATCGTCAAAAGACGGCAAATCAAGGTGCCGCGCCGTATTCCAGGCGCCCGAAGTGGACGGCTGTGTGTTTGTGAATGCCCCGCTGTCTCCGGGAAAGATGTATGAGGCGGTGCTTTATAAAACCCGCCGTCTGGATCTGCTTGGTAAAGTAGAGAATCGATAGTATGGTGGTAAAATAGTAACAGAGACAGGCATTATGCTTACATGATATAATATCCCTGCGTGTTATGTAAAATGCGGAGGGATTCTTTAATGCCGGTAATAGTAAAGCGAGGAGTAGTCCTCCTGACTGCTTTTGCACTCACGCTCGTAGCCAGTTCTCTCTTAGCGGGGTGGTGGTCGAAAGGACCCATGAGCCAGAGGCTGGGGTCTGAATTTGAGTCCATCCCCGGGGTCATGCATGCGGACCTGGAGACTGTGGCAGGCAAGACCACCGTGACCGTCACGTTTTCTGACGTGGAGGACCTTCCCGCTGTTTACCTTGCCGTAGTGAACACCGCATCCAGATCCCTGAAGCATGGGAATTACAGGATCGAACTTAAAGATGCGGCAAGCAACGGGCTTGACCAGGTATACCAGGAACTGCACTATCACGTATTTGAGGCGGCACGGACAGGCAACTACGGCAGGATGCGAGAAGCCTTCAAGATCGAAGCCCCGTCCCTCAACGTGGGCCGCTGGAAGCTCACCGTTACCGCTGACTACATCTTTGTTCAGCTGTGGAACGAAGGGGGATACCTGCACCGGGTGGTGCCTGTTGGTGCCGGCGGGACGGGAGGTGACGCTCCGTGATTTATGATGCACTAGCAGGCGCGGGGCTCGCAATGGTTGTGTTTCTATCGCTCAGAGGGTTTAACCTCTGGCCCATTGTGCTGCTGGCCGGCCTGCTCTATTTCATAGTGAGGATGAACGGCGGCCTGCCATTTCAGAAGGGGTTCACTCGGGTGGGCAGGGGCGTAGGCGCGGCCAACCGGGTAACATTTGACAGCATCGGCGGTCAGAAGACGGCCGCGACTGAACTGCAGGAGGCCCTTGATTTTCTTGCACATCCGGAAGCAGTGGAAGCCCTGGGCATCAGGCCGCTCAAGGGTATCATGCTCTCGGGGCCGCCGGGTACAGGCAAAACGCTCTTGGCGAAAGCGGCCGCCACCTATACTAACTCGGTGTTCCTGTCCGCATCCGGCAGCGAGTTTGTCGAGATGTATGCAGGAGTGGGTGCCCAGCGCATCCGGTCCTTGTTCAAACAGGCCAAAGACATGGCCAAGGCAGAGTCAAAGAAGAGTGCCATCATTTTCATCGATGAGATGGAGGTACTGGCGGGCTACAGGGGCAAGCACTCAAGCCACCTGGAGTATGACCAGACGCTCAACCAGCTGCTCGTAGAGATGGATGGTCTTTCAAGCCGAGATGAAATCCGGACGCTGGTGATTGGGGCGACCAACAGGATTGACCTTGTTGATCCCGCGCTGCTTCGTCCCGGTAGATTTGACCGGGTTGTGCGGGTGGGACTGCCCGACCGTGAAGGACGATATGAGATCTTAAAACTCCACACTGCGAACAAGCCACTGGCAGAAGACGTGGACTTGGCGGCGGTTGCTCGTGAAACTTTCGGGTTTTCAGGAGCGCACCTTGAGAGCGTGGCCAATGAAGCTGCCATACTCGCAAGACGTGCCGGAGAGAAAAAGATCCGCCAGGCGCACCTGAGAGAGGCCATCGACAAGGTGATGCTGGGCGAAAAGGTGACAAGAAAGCAGACAGAGATCGAAAAGCACAGGGTCGCAGTGCACGAGGCTGGGCATGCCATTATCTCAGAGATCCTGCGGCCGGGTTCGGTGGACTCGGTGACGATCTCACCGCGGAGCAATGCTCTGGGGTATGTCAGGCACTCGCCTCAGGACGACATATACATTCAGCCACGTTCCGAGATGGAAAAGGATGTGGCCATATTGGTTGCAGGCGGGGTGGCAGAACTGGAAGTGTTCGGTGAGAGCAGTACCGGCTCGGCGGATGATTATGACAAGGCAACCCGTACTGCCAGGCAAATGGTAATGTGCGGCATGTCCGATCTCGGGATCGTAGACATTGAGCTGATACCATCGGACGTGATACACAGGACGATTACTGCCATCACCCAGGGCCAGATACAACGGGTAAGAACCCTCCTGATCAGACATAGAAAGGTCCTGGAAGAAGTATCCACTAAACTCTTAGAAGAGGAGAGCATCCCGGGAGAACAGATCCGGCAGCTAGCCTCTCTTCCCACCGTGAGACCGCGCTCGCGGAAGCGCTCGGTCGAGGCCCGCCCTTGAGGGCGGCTTCTTTTTTTACCCAGTCGATCTACCGCCCCAAAGAAATGAGCGCCGTAGCGAACAAGCTACGGCGTGGTGGTTGCAGCACCTCAGGGTTTACCGTTTCTGCATAGGGCGTCGTATCTTTTCATGAGATCCCGGGTGACGGGGCCGGGTTTGCCGTCGCCAATAGTCCTGCTGTCCACACAAGTCACGGGCATGACCCGTGAGGAGGAACACGTAAAAAACACTTCTCTTGAGGAGTAGAGTTCGTCAAGAGAGGGGAAGCGTTGCTCCAGTTCATATCCTGCTTCAAGAGCGCACTCGATCACGGCCGCCCTGGTGATCCCACCTAGGATCAGGTTAGTAGCGGGCGCCGTTATGATCTTACAGGAATCATCCACCAGGAAAACGTTGGACGATGAGCCTTCCGTAACCCGTCCGTCTTCACGGACAAAGATGGCTTCAAAAGCACCCGCTCTTGCTGCCTTTTCTTTGGCAAGCACGTTGGGCAGGAGGTTTATCGACTTGATGTCGCACCTGAGCCACCGAATATCAGGTACGGTGATAACCTTGGCGCCACCTTCGTAAAATTCTGAAGGGATTACAGGAGGGTCATAGACCATGATGAGAAGGGTCGGAGCGGTGCCCGAAGGAGGGAATCGATGGGTCCTGCCAGCCACTCCGCGGGTGAGCTGGACGTAAACCTGGGAGACGGGCCGTGCATATCGGCGGACAGCTTCTTCGATAATCGACTCCATTTCAGGGATGGAGCAGGGCAGGGGAATCTCGACCGCCTGTGCGCTTCTTTCAAGCCGCTCAAGATGCTCGCGCATTCTGAACAAGCCGCAACCGTAATCGCGGATCACCTCGTAAACACCGTCGCCGAAGATATATCCTCTGTCCAACACGGGTACATGAGCCTCTCCATAATCCACAAATCGGTCGTTCAGATAAACTACTGTTTCCTGTGACATCTGGCTATTCCTCCGATTCTTCGTGATTGTGCTTTCCGCAGGTCACAACTTTAGTGTAATCTCATATCTTTCTACGTTCAAGCTGTCATCAAGAAGATGCAGCAGATAAGAAATAGTAAGTTCTCCGGTACAGGTGCGGGAACACCTCGTGCGCTGGAAGGGGGGCGTTGACTTCGAAGGGGGGGCTAAGAATCCGATGAGTCATCTTACTTAAATGTAGGCATCTCGAGAGTCCTGAGTGGGATCCGGATTGGTTTGCCAGGGTCAGGTCGGAGCTACACTTTTAACTGCCGATAATATACATTATGTTAAGTAGCTGACCTTGTCTTAGTAGGGCTACTGCAGGAACCGGGCTACTGGAAGCGGTGGTCGGTGAACATCTGCCTGTCATCGGGGAGTTCAAAACAAGGCTCAAGTGGATATTGCTGCTCTTGCTCGCTTTTATCTTCGTCACTCGATCCCGTCGGCATGTTTGAAGGATCGTATTCTAAGATTGGGTCATCGTTCCAAACATCTTGCCAGTGGTCCAACCTTCTTTTGTCCTTTGGTGGTATAGCCATAAAAAACACCTCACCCAAAGGTTTTGCAGGTGAGGTGTGTATTATGCGTTCACTGCGCTCGCTGTCACGGTAGCGTTATGGTCTGTCCGGGGAGTATCATTGCGTCGCTGAGATTGTTCAATTTCCGCATGGCGAATACGTACTGCCTTAGGTCCGTACCTTTCGGCGCGTGACGCTCTGCGATGGACCAGAGGGTGTCCCCTCGGGCTACCACCACTGTACGTGTCTCCGATGCCGCAGCTTTGCTCTCTGCGGAGGAACTGAGCATCAGAAGCACCCCAGTAGCGAAAGCAACCAGGAGACATGTTGCAAGTACAACAGGTGCAAAGTGTCTGCCAGTGGACCGCCTTCGGCCCTTTCTAATCCGTCCGGACATGGTTCTCTCTCCTTCCGCCTGCTCTCTTGATGATAGTATAGCGAACATATGTACGTATGTCAAGAATAAGCCGAACATAAGTTTGCCTTACGGGGAAAGCTGTGGTAAAATCATCTAAGAGAAGAGGCTCTTAAGGAGGCGGAAACATATTGAACAACAGGCTCACAAGACGGCAGAGAGAAATACTCGATGCAATCGAGCGGTTCACCCGTGAGCATGGTTATTCACCCTCTGTCAGGGATATTGGAGCGGCCGTTGGTCTTACTTCTTCGGCCACAGTCCATAATCACTTAAAGCGACTAAGAATGAAGGGATTTATCGATTGGGACTTCGCCAAGCCCAGGACCGTGGGACTTACCGCCCGAAAGGGCACCGGAAATGTATCCGGACCGTCGGCAGTCTACCTCCCTGTGCTGGGGCGTGTTACTGCTGGCCAGCCAATACTGGCTGCTGAGAACTTTGAAGAGATGCTGCCTGTACCCTGGGATATGATCCGGGGGGATGAAGGTTTCATCCTGAAGGTCAGGGGTGACAGCATGGTCGAGGCTGGCATCTTCGACGGGGATCACGTAGTCGTGCGAAAGCAGGAAACGGCTGAGAACGGAGACATAGTTGTGGCGCTACTCGAAGACGAGGTAACGGTCAAACGATTCTTCAAAGAGAAGAATAACGTGAGGCTGCAGCCTGAGAACCCAGATTATGATCCGATTATTGCACGAGATGTCCAGATCCTTGGAAAGGTAACTGCTGTGTTCAGAAGACTACCATAGCAGCGGAAGATTCATTGCTCAATCTGCAAGAGTTCCTTTTGCGTTTTCCAAGAGGAAGGTTGTTTTCCAAGTGCCCGGTATATCTCGGCACATGCCTCGAGCACCTGCTCGCGAACCAACCCGCCTTGCACGTACATCGCGTATGGCGGTCTGATAGGAGCATCTGCTGATAGCTCGATCGAAGCACCTTGTACGAAGGTCCCTGCGGCCATGATGACCGGGTCCTCATACCCGGGCATATCCCATGGTTCAGGCGTGACAGCAGAGTCCACAGGCGAGGCACGCTGGATACACTTACACGCGGTAATAAGTAGTTCGCGGTCGCGAAACACGACGCTTTGAATAATATCACTTCTGGGTTCGTTCCAGGCAGGTCGGGTCTCCCAGCCCAGCTCTGCCATGAATCTTGCAAAGAACACCATGCCCATTAAGGATTCTGCTACTACGTGCGGGGCAAGGAAAAATCCCTGATATAAAAGCCTGTTGAAGCCGAGGCTCGGGCCCACTTCACCGGACAGCCCGGGAGCCGTAGCCACTTCTGCCACCTTTCTTACAAGGTCCTCACGTCCTGCGATGTACCCACCAGAAGGAGCCAGACCTCCGCCCGGGTTCTTTATCAGCGAACCAGCGACCACATCCGCGCCCACGTGCGTAGGCTCGACTTCTTGAACAAACTCGCCGTAGCAGTTATCGACCAGGCATACTACCTTCTGGTTGAGTTCTTTTGCTCTCTTGCAAATCTCGCCTATCTTTTCAACGCCAAGTGACCTTCCTGGCCTGTAACCTCCGGATCTCTGTATGAATACTACCGCAGTGTCGCGGAATACTGGAAGCTCATCAAGTCCGGATTCCCACACATCGTAACATCTGTACCTGACACCCCAGCGTTTCAGGTATTCCACTGTAGGGAGTAACGTATCGTAGGGCTGCCCCGTGACGGATAACAGTTCCTTACCCGGGGAACATAAAGCGATCAATGCCTGGGAGATCGCCTGAGTTCCGGAAACCATTTGAATTCGCACCAGAGCGCTTTCGGTCCCGAAGTAATTGGCGTAAACCTTCTCAAGAGTCTCCCGGCCCCGGTCACCGTAGCCGTAACCAGTGGAACATGAAAAGTCTGATTCACGTACGCCTGCAGACCGGAATGCACTAAGCATCGCGAGCTGATTTCTCAGTCTGGTTCTCTCTATACGCTCGTACGCTGGTTTGATCTCCTGCATGATATGTTCCACGCACGATGAAAAGCCTTCTGGCCAATGCCTACCTCTGTTCATTCGTCCCCTCCAGATCCCGAGTGACCCTTTGCCTGAGCCAATCATCGACTAGGGCCTGTACACGAATCCCCTGCTCCTCCCATTCCTCGGAAATCACCCGCCCCTTCTCCCTTAGCTCAGCGATGAGCCCTGCCTTGCGATGTGGAATCAAGACTGAAAAGCATCTCCAGTGTGCTGTCAGGCTCTCCTCCAACGCCAAAAGGAGTCTATCAAGGTTTATTCCATGTTTTGCCGAAATGTATACCACTTTGTCTTCGCGTATGTCCGGAATCTCGTCACTTATATCGATCTTGTTCACCGCGTATACCGTAGGCTTATGCTCAGATCCCAGCGATCTGAGAACCTCCTTGACCGATTCCACCTGTTTGTCCCAGGCGTAATGGCTGGCATCGACGACGTGCACTAGGCAATCCGCTTCCTTTATCCCATCTAAAGTGGCGCGGAATGCGGCCACAAGGTGATGAGGCAGCCTGCTGACAAATCCCACCGTATCGGTGATGGTACACTCCATACCACTGGGGAGTCCAAGCTTCCTGGTGAAAGGATCCAGTGTTGCAAACAGCTTGTCCTCGGCGATCACACACGCCCCTGTAAGCGCATTAAGGAGCGTGGATTTGCCAGCATTGGTGTAACCCACAAGTGCGACTTCGGGGACCTGTTTTTGTCTCCGGGACGTTCGCCGCGTAGTCCTGTGGCGGGCGATTTGGGTAAGTTCACGCTTTAAGTGAGATATCCTATCCCGGATACGCCTCCTGTCAACCTCCAGTTTGGTCTCTCCCGGACCCCTTGTTCCGATGCCTCCTCCTAATCGTGACAGCCGTGATGTGGAACCCACGAGCCGGGTCAGCATGTATGTGAGTTGGGCCAGTTCCACCTGGATCTTACCTTCGCGGCTTTGCGCCCTTTGAGAGAAGATGTCGAGAATGAGCTGGGTTCGGTCGATCACTTTCACACCGATGACATCCTCAAGGTTCGTCGCTTGTGCGGGCGACAGCTCATTATCAAAAATAACCAGTTCCGCATCAGATTCTGCTACCAGACGCGCTAATTCTTCCGCCTTCCCCGTTCCTATATAGTAGGTTGGATCGGGAGAACTTCGTGTCTGTGAAACAGTGGCGACTACCCGAGCGCCTGCACTCCGGGCCAATGACTCGATTTCACCGGGGGGGCCCGGTTGCCTGTTATCCAGATTCACCAGTACTACTACGGCTCTCTCCCCCGCATCGTTGGCTGGCAAATCAGCGATCACCGCCACCTCCTTCATCTGAGTCGTGCGTCAGTTGTCAACCTATTTCGGGAGAGGATTTCTACACACAGGGCATTTGTCCTCTTTAAGCATTCTTATCCAATCGTCCAGCCGGCCGAGAGACATACCCTGGCTCAAGCCCTTCCTCTCCCCTATCACCCTTCCTACAGTATATCCCAAGAACAGACCACAAACAAAGATGAGAACCGGAATGACCTGATTCGTCGTAGTCACCCCCTTTGCAATTTGCTTTTACACAAGATTCCAAAGACCAGATCAACAACGCCGCTCCCCCCACCGACAGAGTCAGGGCAGGATTTAAAAGAGTTCCAAGGAGGAAGCAGATGCAGGCTGCCGCGGCGCTCTGTATCACATCAAGGCCTGAATGAATGAAAGACACGGAGTCTGCAGCGTTGTCAGCAAACTGAACACCGACCACAACGAGCAGTGAAGTTGCTGCAAGGTCAAGGCCGTTGACCAACATGGAAACCGCGATGACGGCTGCCGCCTCTTGTGCCATTCTGAGCGATGAGTGCTGCCAGATGCCAGTAGGCGCAGGTCCCACCATCCCGGTGACGTAAGCAGCCCAGAACAGGGCGAGTGCTACTTTGAGGTGGGCTGCGCACGCCAGCGAGAGAGTTAACACACCATATATCCAAAATTCCTGGCCGAGAAGTATCGATGATAAATTTCGTTCCAGATCCTCTTCCCTGTCAAGATAATCATCCAATATCTTCACTGAGACGGATGTCAGCAGAATCGCCAAAAGCATCCTAGATGAAACGTAGTAAATGTGCTTTCACCTCCCGAAAACCTCGCTTTTTCAGCGCGGATATAGGAAGTACGGTCGAAGATGGGAATGTGGCCTTGATCTTGGCCAGACCCTCGCTCGCTCTGGGGAGGTCCATTTTGTTCGCCAAGACCAGGTAAGGGCACTTGCAGGAGGCATACCGCGCGAGTTCAAGGTCGACGAACGCGGGGACGTCCAGATCAACGGCAGCACGAGGCGCGTCAATAATGTGGACAACGATGTCTGCAGAGCGGATCTGCTTGAGCGTATGTGCCATCCCCAGCCGGACAGGCTCAGGATGGTCGAGCGAGTCGGAAAGTCCTACAGTGTCTACCATCTGAATAGATATCTTGATCTTACCCTTTTTTAGGGGGACCGTTGCGTGCTGCAGCGAAAGTGTGCGATGCGGAAACGGATCGACCAGGTCCTTTCTTGCGTCTTCGAAGCACAGACTGAGTGTCTTCATTTCTCCCAGTGAGTCTGTAACCAGCAACTCCAAAGAGCTGAGGCCGCAGTACTCGGCGAGATTTATCATAAAGAGGGTTTTACCGGAATTAGGCTGACCCAGGATGAAGCAGCGCTTCACTCTTCCCCATCCCCCTCCAGGTCTTCCTCAGTGATCATCATGAGATCCTCTTTGCTCAGATTGTGAGCGGCCAAGAGTCTGACCGCCTGGTGTCTGATTGTCTTCTCAATGATGTTCCGTACCAGCCTTGCATTCCCGGTTTCAGCCTCGTGCGTCTTGCGTTTGTCGGCAAGGATTTTCTTGAGTTTTTCTCTTGCGCCTGTTGTGAGTCTATACTCTCTCTGAGACAACATCAGCTCAGCAATACGCATGAGTTCTTCGAGGGAATAGTCCGGAAAATCGATGTGTATCGGGAACCTTGATCTGAGCCCTGGGTTAGTTAAGAGGAACTTGGTCATCTCTTCCTGGTAGCCTGCCAGTACAAGCACTAGCTCGTCTTTGTGGTCCTCCATCGCCTTGACCAGTGTGTCGATGGCTTCCTTGCCGAAGTCCTTTTCTCCGCCCCGCGCAAGGGAGTAGGCCTCATCAATAAAGAGTATGCCGCCGAGAGCCTTCTTTATCTGTTCTCTTGTTTTTTGTGCGGTATGGCCTATGTATTCGCCCACCAGGTCTGCCCTTTCCACTTCTACGAGATGACCCTTGGACAGGATGCCCATTTGCATGAAGATTTTCCCCATGACCCGCGCGACGGTGGTCTTTCCGGTACCGGGGTTTCCCTTGAAGATCATGTGAAGCACAAGAGGATCTGCTGCCAGTCCCTTTTCAAGCCGCCTCCGTCGAATTTCTGCGAATGCACGAATTTCCAACACCAACCTCTTGACCTCGTCAAGCCCGATCAGGTCCTCCAGTTCGTGTAAGGCATCTGGAGCGTTTTGGGCATGACTCTTATTATTTGAAGGGCAGGAAGTGAAGAATTTGCTTTCTCTCATTAACGACAGGGCCTGACCGGCACCTATTGTTCCATTCTCGACATCGCTCAGTATTTGATCAAGCGTTCTGACCTGACGCTCCTTCACGCCTTCTGCCCTCCCCGCAAGGTTATGCCTTACTTAGTATACGTAGAACGCTGGGCATTGGGTTTCCATTGTTTGAATCGGTAGACGACTGTTGTGCCCGGCGGTCGGCGGAGGGCTGCACATGCCGGCGTACAATCGCCCAAGGGGGTTCCGTTTCCATGATATGATATGGCCTACCGGGCCCCTTAGCTTTACCGCTCGTATGCTGGGTTGATAGTTGTACCCACTTTTCTCTGTTCTGGAAATCGCCCGCAGACTTATCATAGTCCACGGTCAGTTTACGCCTACCTCAAGGCGTTCGACTCCGTACTGATACTACACCTATATGGCTTAAATCCCAAGCTAATGGCCACTGTCCTCGGCCGGGGGGAATCTGTAATCTACGAGTACCTGGACCTTATTGGGACATACCTAAAAGACATCAACATCATACGTGACTACCTACGAAAGCGTGGTGTGCAAATACCTGCTAATGTATCGGATAGCGGTTGACACGGATAGGGCGGGAAATCAGAGCTACCGTATCACGGATCCTCCGGAGGGGACATGTAGGCGTAGACGTGCAGTACGTGCAATATAAGATTAGACAGGTTGGTTTCGACGGGGGTCCACTGCAAGGCCGCTTTGGCGTCCAGTTGGAGCAGGCTATCCGGGAAATGCAAGCCTACTATGGACATTCGGCCACTGGTGTCGTAGGCCTTTACGAGCTGCTGCTCCTTGGCATCAAATGATTAGGCAGAGGAGGACTTACGCATGAAGACATGGGTAAGATGGCTTGCTTCTGCACCCATAGCACTACTCATCATTGCTTGCGTCTGGTCCGGTGCCTGCAGCACTGTGCTTGAACAGCTCCGGTCCTTTTACTTCCGTATACTACGAACACAGGCACGTCGAGGTACACCCGTGGGTACCACTTGGCGATACGCTCCATACTCTGCCAAGTCAAATTCAAATATGACCCCCCTCTTTCCCGTGGGTAGCTCCTTCCCGGGATTTTCGGCTGTCTTAGCCCTTCTCTCGAACTCATATAGAACCCCCTGCCCTTATGTTCGGTCCTTCCCCCTCTTTGACGCCTAAAAGGGGTACTATGACCTCTGCTGACTCCTGCCAGTTCAGCCGCACCTTTCAGTGTGGGTTACTAGGTTACCTGGCGTATTTGGCAGGTCTCCCCGGGTAAGAGCGTTGACTTTCCCTTCATCCACTCGCCGTATATATATGTAGTTTTGCAGCATGGTTATCCCCGATCCTGCCCACTGGGTTGCACACTCTTTGGGATGCCGAATGATTGGCGAGACCTTCCAGCGTGCTAAGATTCTTTCAGGATCTTTGGCTCGCTGGGGAGG
>JBFMAL010000017.1:0-56829 GCA_040755615.1 Bacillota bacterium | reverse complement strand
ATCTACTACCCGTTGCAAAACAAAGGCCTTATTCAATTCAGACTGCGACAATGTCACCATCACCTTGTTCATAGGTGACATTTTCACAGACTTTTTTCAAGGTGACAATATCACAGCACGATCACACCCACGGACGGAAGGCTGTTGACACATCCCTGCAAGGGTGATAGAATTGCTTCGTTGCCGGAGGAACTAATTATTGACAGGAGGTGGGCATAGTGACAATGACGATGATCCTTGGCGTTTCTTACGTCTTTGCGTCCGTGCCCACAGGCATCAGTTGAACTGGAATTGATGTTTCCGGCCGCGGGCGCAGATGCCCGCGGCTCTTCATTTTCTCACCGGGCCGCAAATCCGGTGTTTGTTTTTGCCCGAGGCTTAATAAGGAGGCGGTTAGAATGGTAGGAGCGATCAGCGTCAGTGTTTACGATTGACTGTACTCCTCATGAAGGGAGGTGACCGCGTTGATACTGTTTCTTGGCAGCTACAAGATCACAGTTGAACCAAGGAGGCAGGAGCCCCTGGATCTTCACTCTCTATTCAGGCGTGCACTGCTGGACCGGGAACTGGAGGAAGAAAGGCAGAGGCAAGACCTCAGGTACTACAGCGGTCTTGTGCATTACAGATAGTAGCAGGGGGGTGGCCCAGGCTACCCCCCGGTCCCGTTTCATGCAGCACCTTTATCCGTATTACCACAAAGCGTTGTGCGGCCTACCTGACCTCTATTCGGAAAGGAGATGCATTCATGATCTGTCCGTTCACGCTCGGCATTGAGTCCATTATCAAGTACGACTGCTTCAGGTCGTCTTGCCAGTGGTACGACGAACCGGCTGCACGGTGTATGCTCATATCCCTGGCAGAGGCGCTCGCACCCGCTCAGCCTCCTGAGCCGGCCGACCGGGCAGCGATATGCCCTTTCACTCTACTGGCCAAGTCGCTCACGAAGGTGCCCTGCTACGCTAGCCGTTGTGGCTGGTTCCACCAGGATCTCGGGCAGTGTTCCGTCCGGATACTCTCATCCGCAGCAAAAGAGCTGATGCGCCTGCGGCAGGAGCAGTCACCGGTCACCGGGGACTGAGCCCCATTGGCCCCAAATGCGTCCAGCTGCACGCTTACGTCACGGGTGATTTGGCACAGGTTTGCGAGGAACCAAAGAGCGTGCCATGTGTTTTGGCTTGTACGAGGTTCAATAGAGTGAATTGTAGGCAATGTAGATGCTGCCGTCAGGATGCTCAGAACGTATTTGTTCCTCGTGATGACCGGGTGGTAGTTTTGGCCACTGCAGTAAATGGTGTAGCCGTGGTGAGCTTTCGGTACTCTTTGCGGCAGAAAATGTGCTGCAGCCGCATTGGCGGAATTGGCCGAAAAGCAGGGTTATCTTCAGTGGGGAGAACCGCGAATCGCTCGTCATAACGTGGGATGAGCCCCGTTAAAACCGCACTTTTCTCATCTACCCAAGATGCGCCAGCGAGTCGGAGTTGGACCAAGAGGCGCTGACAAAGGGTCTGGAAAGCCCATTCAACACGGCCTTTGGTTGGAGAAGACTGGGTACGCCGATCTACAAGAGAGCTTGAGGCTGACCTAGCTGCTGGTGCTCCAACGAGGCACACGAGCAAAAGAGAGTACGCCGTTCCAGGCATGTAGCAAGCGGTATGTCATGTTCCGTAACCCGTTGCAGTAGCATCAGGCCGTATCCTTCCAAGTCTTCTCTAAACCGGAAACGACGGGCAAGAATACGACCGGTGGCGCCACCGATGGCTGCATGCAGATATAGCCGTGGCCCCCGCCCTTTCAGTCAATCATGCTGACTGCAGTCGATAAGAACCAACATGCCAAGTTGAGGCTTGCGCTGTCTCCCGCGGTGCAGTTTAGGAGGTCGATGATTACGCGGACTTGGGATGTTAGCACTCTGCAGAATGCGGCGGACGGAAGCCGGGCTCAGGGAGACGCCTTCGTATTCGCTTAGCAGTTCGCCCCAGTTCACTGCGGGATGGCACCTCATTATAGCCATCGTAGTGGAGTTAGCCCCGCCGACAGCCACACGCACGGATGACCGAGGAGAACAAGTGCCTTTTTGTAACCCTGTTAGTCTGAAACAGCAGGGAACTGCTCCGGGTCTCTAAATCGTACCCCCTCATTTTCCCAGCCGGCTGCGTTATTTATGGCCCGGTTGGGAAGAATAAAGTGGCGGAGGTGATACTATGCTCGGCAACAACCAGCTCACGCAAAAGGAAAAACTCTATATCCAAGACCAAATCAAACACGAAAGCCTGTGCATGGCCAAATGTGACCAATACATTCCGCAATGCCAGGACAACGCTGTGCGCAACGTCATCCAGCAAGTCCGTGACAGCTCAAAAAAGCATGTTGACAGCCTGTCCAATTTGCTCCAGGAAGCCGGGTTTACGCCCCCCTCGTAGGAAAGGAGGACAAACACATGAGGCAGACACTCAATGAAAAAGACATGTGCGAGGATATCCTAACGAATGTGAAGTCCCTATCCAGCCTGAGCCACAGAGCAGTGCTTGAAAGCAGCTCGGATCGTGTACGGCAGGTAATGAGCAGCATCCACGACGAACAGATGGACAACGCCAAGAAGCTGTTCGATATATCGAAGCAAAAGGGCTGGTACAAACCTGAACCGGCTCAACCTGGCCGGTAAGTCCCGAAGGGCAGCGCCGCCCGGTCCCGCCGGCGCTGCTCCTCTTATAGATCGCATACGTGGCTACATATGGCCCGCCCTGCTTTATTTCACCATTTCACCCGCTTCTGTCTGTCCCCGGTACTTTTGCCGTCCACTGCATCAGCACATGTTAACGCCTTATTACCCGGGTTAATCAACAATTACCGCAGAGCTAGGCAGGCCCTGCGATCGGAGCCTCTCCGTGAAATGTCTTCGCTCGTGCCATCTCACACAGCACAACAGCACTCGTGTGACCACCCTTTATGTAAAACCATAGAATGTATTGTCCGGGAGGTGGTTGCTAAATGTCAAAGATCGGCGTGCTTGTCGTCGAGAACAATAATATCATTCGAAACGCAGTATTACTGGGTCTGAGGCGCTATGATCAGTTCCATATCCTGGCCGCCCTCGCGCTCCCCTCCGACGTCAAGAAACTTCTGTCCCAGGGCAAACCCGATGTGGTCATCTGCGGTATCGATTTTGAGGAGGAGGAGGTTCAAGAACTGGTCAACCTGTTCCCCGGCACTTCATTCCTGTTTACATCGAATAAGCCAAGTTTCTCTGAATTGAGCCTCAGCCTCAGGCTGGGTGGAGTAGGGTTGATCGGAAAAGGCTGTGAGTTCAACAAACTCGCGGCATCCGTGTGGGCTATTTACCACGGTCTTGGGGTGTTCGACTCAAACCTGAAGAGGGACGTTGCCTATCCGGAAGACTCAAAGCTCTACCTCTCCAAACTGACGGAACGGGAGCTGCAGGTGCTGACTTTTCTGGCACGGGGTTGCGAGGTCTCCGAAATCGCCGAAACCCTTTTTCTAAGTCCGAGAACAGTCAGAAACCATCTGGCGAAGGCCGCGTCCAAGCTCGGGTTACCGGGACGGAACGCCCTTATACGATTTGCCGTGCTAAACGGTATCGAACATCTCGCGTCAAGGGAGCAGGGTGCCTGAACCTATAATCGTCTTGCAAATTCAGAGATCTCTCGCGAGGGGTGTTGTCGCCCTCTCTTTATCAGGTTGGCGGCAGCGTCTCTCACGATTTTGGAGGGGTGGTTTGTAAATTCTGCACCGATCGGTAAGACCACCTCGGGGAGCACCATCACCATGTCGCGGAGCCCTTCAAGGCCTGCCCGCACCACATAAGGATTGGGAAAGCGGCGCAGGTTTTCGGTTAGTGCAAGGCACGCTTCCGGGTCGCGCTTCCCCAGGATCACGATGGCACGAGCGATGGCGTCTCGTACCTTCCAGTCGCCGTCAGCCGCAAGAGAGGCAATAAGTCCTTCTGCTACAGCCCCCGTTCGCCTCATCAGTTCACCCACAAGGAGTGCAGCAAAGACCCTCTTTCTCCACTGACTCTGGCCCTGGGCACGCATCGCCAGGACAATGCATTTGCTGGTGCCAAGCGCCGCCGTTTCTCTCGCCAGGGTTTCAAGTCTCATCATATCTGCTTCGGCGAACAGCTTTTCGTTAGCCCGGAAGAATTCGTCTGCGCGCAAGGTTCAACACCCCCTACTAACAACCTATATGCGGTTAGGCGGTAAAATCTTTCCACCGATTCACACGGAAATCGCTTTCCACCTTCCTCGCTGAAACCATGATACGAGCACCAGGGCCTGGAATGCCCAGTCAAGGATGATTGCTGCCCATGCGCCAGTGAGCCCGTAAGGCTGAATGAGCAGGAGCGCGCCTCCAACCCGCAACACCCACGAGGAAAAGGCGGTCACGGCGAATACCCTCATGGTGTCTCCGGCGCCCCGTAGCGCCCCTGCGATAACGTGGGCTGTCGCGGTGAAAACCTGGGATAGCGCCACAAGCCGGATCAGGCTGCTTCCTGGTTCTGCAACGGACGGGTCATCTGTGAACAATCGGACAAACAATTCAGGCCACAAAAAGAACAGCACACCCATGCCACCCATGAAAACCGCACTGATCTTGGCTGATTCCCAGGCGCTTTGCTCTGCCCTGTCCGGCCTTCTGGCCCCTATACTCTGACCAACAAGGGTCGACGCTGCCACGGTGAAACCGAGCGCCGGCATAAACGAAAGCTGTTCCACGCTCCCCGCAACCGTCGCAGAGGCTACAGCAAGCGTGCCGAGTTCAGCAACGATACGGGTGTGTACCATGAACGCCAACGACATGGATATCCTTTCCATCGCAGCAGGAATACCGATTCGGAAGAGGCGGTGCACTACCGTCAGATCGAGCGTGTTCATATCGGACAACTTGAGTCGGAGTTTACCCCTGTCCGAGAATACCAGTACCCAAAACAGCGCAGCAGCAGCCAGGATCCGAGCGAAACTGGTGGCGATGGCCGCACCGAATACGCCGAGGGCAGGGAATCCCAGGTGGCCGAAAATCAGAACGTAGTTGCCGGCGACGTTTATGGCGTTGGCCACCAGCTGCACTTTCATGGGCGTGTGGGGATCACCTGCTCCCCTGTAAGCCATGGTGAGCACGTTCCCTACCAACATGAATAAAAGACCCGGCGCAAGGCCCCGGATATATACGGTGCCCAAAGGCACCACTTCGCCCCTGCCTCCCATAAATATCATAAGCGGCCTCGCAAAGACGAACGCGGCCGTAGCGAGGGCTCCCGCCACTGCCAGGGAGGCCAGCAGCGACTGCCCGGCAACGTGACCCGCTCCTCGGCTGTCCTTTGCTCCTACAGCCCTGGATACAAGCGCGATGGTCCCCGTGCCGAGGCCTATGAAGATGGCCTGTGCCACAAACAGTGGGCGGAAACTGAGGCCAACTGAGGCTATGGCAACCGCGCCTAATCTTCCTACCATTGCCATGTCCACCATCTGCGTCAGCGTCTGAAGCGCCATCTCCGTCGCCACCGGCCACGCGAGTTGCAGCACGCGCCTTCTGATGGCAGCCCTGCTTTCAAGTCTGACCTGTTGCTGGCTCAAAGCTATCCCTTTCCTTCCGCACTTTTCGTTTAGTTTATCTTTGTGGCAGAATGCATCAGGGTTTTCACAAAATACCTGTGACGTGAAATTCGTGCAGGTAATATACGGGAGATCCGCGCAGAAGAAACTGGTTTCCGCCGCCTTCATTCTCTCATCGGCCATTCCGTTGGCAACCGCTCTCGCCGTTAACATCTACCGGATCTGGGTCCGCTGATAACCCGTTGCCGGCGCATGAATGCCAGATTCCCGGAAAACTGTCGAGGTCGCCCTCTCCCTCCCCTCCGGAGCGCATGTGCCGGGACACACGCGAGCCTGCAGCACCTCCGTTTTCCCATACACGTGACAGATTGTGCCGGCCGCTACCGGTCTCCCGGGACTTTCTGTGGTCAACATGCTCACTGCCGTCTGTCTGCCTGCGCCAGCCTTTCTATTTTCTCTATTTCGGGCCCGGTTCCTGCGACGACCAGTACGGACCCCGCCTCTATCTGGTGATCTCCTCCCGGAGATACTCTCATATACCCGCCCTTCTTGATTAAGACGACCTTCACCGAAAGACCGAGCGAAGAGAGATCCCGCAGCGTTTTGCCAACCAGAGCTGACCCGTCAGCCACCGGAACCTGGTTGATCTTCTCCTCTACCTCGGACGCATCCGTAAGCTCACTCATCAGCTGCATCACAGAAGGATTCACCGCAGATTTGGCCAGCATTTCAGCGCCGACCAGGTTCGGCGAGACTACTCTCTTTGCGCCCGCGAGATAGAGCCTGCGCGCAGCGACGCGGTTAGTTGCGGTGGATATTACCTCGAGGTCTTTCCTCAGGTCCAGCGCCTCAAGGATCAGATAGACGTTATCGGTATCCTCTGAAAACGTCGTGATGAGCGCCCTGGCCTTGTCGATCCCAGCTCTCTTCAGCGTGCTATCTTTGAGCGCATCTCCCACTACCACCATGTGGCCATCCTCAACCACGCACTTTGCCCTTTCCTCGTTCATTTCAATAACGACGACCTGCTGACCCATCTTCTTCAAATGGGCAGCAAGAGGGCTTCCCACCTTGCCATAGCCGCAGACCACGAAATGGTTTTGCACACGATGAAGCCTCCTCGTCGGGGTCTCAAACACCCCCATGTACATCAGTCTGAAGAAGTCTCCTACCATGGACATGCCAATCCCGAATACCACCACCAGTCCTGCCGGAGCGAGAACGATAGTAAGCAGTCGCCCTGCCACTGACCGCGGAACGATATCACCGTACCCCAGTGTGGTCATAGTCGCTACGGTGAAATACAGCGAATCCAAGAGGGACAAACCCTCAACCAGCATATAACCGGTGACTGCGACCGCATATACTGCAACCAGCAAAAGCACGTAGCGTCGCACTCTGGAACCGCTCAAGCCGCCGACCGCCTCCTTTGACTGATTCTTTTGTATAGTCTTCTCCGCATGAACCCGCTTTGCCTTCCACCGTCTCTACCTGCGATTGAAAAGGTCGTATTGGGGGATATTTCAAATGGGAGTGATGCAAATGCGGCAGCGCAGTCAATCCTGGCTTAAGCAGGCAAAAGCAGACCTTGAAACCGCCAGGGTGGACATGGAAGCTAAAAGACACTACGCCTCCGTGTTCTTCAGCCAGCAAGCAGTAGAAAAGTCCCTGAAGGCAGCGTACATCAGTTTAAAACACAAAAACCCTCCCAGGACCCACGACCTGGACAGGCTCGCGGAGATGATAAGCAAAGACCAGGATTTCCAACGCTCCGTCAGGATTCTGGAGGAGGAAGAATCCAAAACCCGTTATCCAGACGCCGCGGGCGGCATACCGGCGGACCAATTCACTGAGGAGGACGCCAAAAGATATCTAAGCAAAGCCAGCGACATAGTATCAAAGGTGGAAGGGTGGGTCTCGGACGACAGGTGAGCCCACACACTCCAATACTCTTATTGGAGCAGGGCACCGCTGGGGTGATCAGCCAAGCGCTGCCCTCTCACACAACCGTGCGTACATTCCAACCTCAGTCCCTATCGTTCATAATGGCATGACAGCATGCCAACCTCACTCCGGACAAAAAAAGGAGCGCCCCAAGCTCGGGGCGCTTCAGTCAGGATTCTCTCCCCGAAGGGTTTTGAAAGTGCGGGTAAGTCGGCTGCGGCGGCCTGAAATACCGGCCAGGACTGCTCAGGTCGAAATACAGCCGGGCCTGGGAGTCAACTCCGAAGTCTCTCTGAGATCCCTGTTCCCCGATACGATTCAGCGCCTCTCTGAACAGAGCGTTGTGCGCTTCCTCTCTGTTCAACAGGAAATCGATGGTCTCCCTTACCTTTCGATCCTCGATCTGCCTGTAAAGGTACTCATACACTACCTTTGCTCGCTGCTCCGCTGCGATATTGGAGAGTAGGTCGGCGGCCAGGTCACCGGTGACGTTGATGTACGCGGCGGTCCAGGGGAATCCGGAAGCGTCGGTAAGTACCGGCGCCAGCCCGCTCAGCACGTGTGCCTGAATACTTCCCCCGTGCATTGGGCGGTAATCTACCTCGTGCCCGTTGAGCAAGTTGACCGTGTGCGCCACCATCTCCATGTGACTGAGTTCCTCAGCCCCAATATCTAGGAACAAATCCCTCACGGCCGGATCCATTACCCTGAAACTCTGAGCTATGTACTGGAGACCTGCCTTCAGTTCGCCGTTGGAACCCCCCAGCTGTTCCTGAAGCATGGCCGCGTACTGCGGGTTTAACCCTCTCAATACCCACCTCGTGGAGCAGTTGCTTGTCGTGCCTGAACACTTAGTGTTGCCACAATCGGGCGCCTGATTCAGCGCGAGTAAGTGCTGGCGGCGGGCCGCCAGCACACATCAACTGTTGACTCATACTCTCCGTTATCAAGGCTGCTCGTTCATAACCCCGGGCATTGGGCGGGCGGATTGCTCAAGTGGCAGGCTTGTGGGCAATGGCACCCCAGAGCGCAGCCCATTGTTCCCCTGACGGCTTCCCGCTGGTCTTTCGCAACCATCGCAGTTGGGAGCCATTTTGGCACTCAAGGCAGGCAGTTGTGGAATGGGTATATCTCCCACCCTACTGTCCTGCAGAAACAAGACTGCCGTGTACGTCGGAAAAAGAAATAGGCAAAACCCTGCCTCCCGGTGGGATGCACCAGCCCGCGAATGCCGAGAACAATGGCTAGGCGAGGGAAGAGGGCATCTCCGAAAGAAGAAAGAATATATGGCATGAAACGCCAGCTGTCAACAGTCACCCACCAAACCCGGCCCCAACGCCCTCATCAGAAAGACCCCAGCAGCAACTGTATTCGCCGAGATCTTACGGCTTTAACTTTCGGAACAGGATAAGTCCACCGATCCCCGTGCCGAGCGCGGCGAGCCCGGCGGCAAGCATACGCAAGATCCGGGCCGTCGCCGCTTCAGTCCTGTCGCCGTTTCCGCCGACCGTCGGCGGATCGGCTTCAGCTGGACCGTTGCCGGAAGAAGGGCCTTCCATGACGGGCTCCCAGCCTATGGCGTCGCTCGGCACTGCGTAGCCAAACCCCCTCGGTCTGGCCATTTCAAACTCGGTGCACATGATGATCTGATCCCGTCCGAGCCCGAGGAAATCGCCCGCAGCGGGCCAGGGGCCCACGTGCCAGCCCACACTGGCCACATCTGCGATACCGACGAACCTTTCGTCGACCCATTCGTAGATCTTCAAGTTGTGATTGTATAGCCCCGGGAAAACGTGCCTTGCCACAAGTTCGGTACGACCGTTTCCGTTAAAGTCTCCCAGCACAAAACTGACAAACCCCATACCCCCGTTGTCAGGCGACTCCCAGACCATCTCCCATTTTCTGTCCTCCAGCCTGTAGACGCGGATAATCCCCCTGGAGGACGTCACCAGTTCCTCTGAACCATCGCCGTCCAGATCAAAGAACGTGTAGACCCGGTCACCCCGGACCTCCTGCATAAAGTCGAGGTTCCAGCTGCCGCCGTCCAGTTTGTAAAGCCGCCATTCGAGGGCATCGCCGCCCGATTTAGCCTGGGAAACAACGAAAATAGCCCGTTTGCCATCAATGACTGGGAAGTATGCTTCAATATCCGGCCAGGCACCGTGCATTGGTACCTCCAGGTTAACATCTTCGTACGTCTTGCTACATATTGACAACATGTTTCCCTCTCCGTGGCGCACAAGTTCCATGTAGCCGTCACCGTCAAGGTCAACGAGGTGTTCAAAACCCCTCATCTCTTCAGCAGACGTATTAATATAACCAAGTTTCAAGTATTCATCAAGCAGTTCCTGGCCGTTATCAAGCTTCACCAGCCGGCCCGCTCTGAGAGCGTACACTCCATCAACCGTTACTATCTCGAACTTTCCGTCCTGGTCTATGTCAAGCACGCTCAATATCTCCTCATCCGTTGCATCATACACAGGCGTGAGCCTTTTGTAGATCACCGTCCTAACAGGAGGCTTCTCTCCCCCTTCCCATTCTCCCTGCATCGCCTGTACAACGAGTTCCAGCACTCCATCTCCGTCCAGGTCCGCCGTCCAGTAGCGATAGCCTCCGTAACCCCTTACGTCTGCTTCCCAAAAGAAATCGTAGTTGCCCTTGGCCTGTGTGCCCGCTGCCGACACAATATGATAAATGATGAAGCACAGCACTATCAGCGCAGTCTTCTTCACTATCATCACCACCTTACACGTTTTCCCCGGTCTTAGCTGACGCCCCATGACCTCGAATTGTTCCTGAAGGAATCTCCTGTTTGCCGTCGAATCTTTGTTGTAAGGGTTATGTTCTTCGCCTGCGAGGGAGTGGGATCGTGTTCGGGATAGGCACATCCGAACTAATCATGATACTTATCGTCGCGCTCATAGTGTTTGGTCCGGGCAAACTGCCTCAGGTTGGAAATGCAATGGGGAGGGCGCTTGCCGAATTTCGCAAGGCATCACGCGAGATACAGGAAGAGATGAGCCGGATCAGCGAGATGGAGGAATCCAAACCAGAGGAAAAGAAAGCAGGAAACTAAGGAAACTGATGAAGACTATACCGCCGGCAGGCGGTTTTTTTATTATACACAGAGGAAACTCGACTTGTGCCGCGAATCATCAAAGTCATGATCAAACAGATGAAGGTGATTTACTATGATAGGAACCCTTGTCAATTCAGCCAGCATCATCGCCGGAGGAATCATCGGCCTTCTCCTCACTCGCGGCATTCCCCAGGGCATGAAGTCTGTCATCATTCAGGCGCTGGCACTATCGGTAGTTTTGATCGGGATCACCAAGGCCATTACTACTAACGAGATACTGCTCGTCATTCTCAGCCTGGTCATCGGCGGTGCACTCGGCGAAAGCCTCAGGATCGAGGCAAGGCTTGAGGCGCTCGGCAGACGGCTCGAATGCCTTGTGGGTTCAAAAGGAGGCCGCGTGGCCGAGGCGTTCGTTTCCACCAGCCTTATCTACTGCGTCGGTGCCATGGCCATCGTTGGCTCCATAGAGGACGGACTGCTCGGCCAACCACACACTTTGTTCGCCAAGTCTATCCTCGACGGCATTTCAGCCATCATCTTCTCTGCCACAATGGGAGTTGGCGTGATCTTCTCAGCTGCAGCCGTACTCTTATACCAGGGCAGTATATCCCTTCTCTCCTCTTACGTCAGGCCTATCCTTACCGACACTGTCATAACCGAGCTGAACGCAGTGGGCGGCCTCTTGATCTTCGCCATCGGTCTTGACCTGCTTGAAATCAAGAAACTGAAGGTGGGTAACATGCTGCCTTCGCTGCTGGTCATCGTAGTGCTGGTGCTCGTTTCCTCATACGTCCGAAGCGGCTGAAGGCGAGGCGGTAGGCGATTTGGCTGCCCCCCCCCCCCCGAGCCATCCGCCCTGCCGTTAAGGACTGTCATGCGCGCAACGCCTTCATGCTGAGCGAAATCCGCTGCCTGTCAATATCCACCGACAGCACGCGAACCATCACGTGCTGGCCTACCGACACCACGTCGGTGGGATGGGATACATACCTGTCCGAGAGCTCCGAAATATGCACGAGCCCATCTTGCTTGACGCCTACATCCACGAACGCCCCGAAGTCCACCACGTTCCTCACCACGCCTGGAAGCACCATGCCCTCGCGGAGCCCGGCGATATCCAGCACATCAGTACGGAACACAGGACCGGGCATGTCATCACGCGGGTCACGCCCCGGCCGGATCAGATCCCTTATCATATCTTCAAGAGTGGGTATACCCACGCCTATCCTCTTCGCCCAGCCCGGAAGGTCTCGCATAACAGGCTCCAGCGCCACGGCCAAATCCTGCGTCCCGGCTGTTTCTGCTTCCAAGCCCAGCGACTCAAGCAGCTTGTGCGCAGCATCGTAACTCTCCGGGTGTATGGCGGTCCGGTCAAGCCATACCGGGCTGTCGGGTATGCGGAGGAACCCTGCGGATTGTTGGAAGGCGCGCGGCCCGAGTCCTGCCACTTCCATGAGTTCGCTCCTCTTACGGAACGGTCCGCGTTCCTCACGGCGCTTTACGATTGCGCGCGCCACGGCAGGCCGAATGCCGGCCACATAGGAGAGCAGCGCCCAGGACGCAGTATTCAGATCCACACCCACCTGGTTGACGCAGGTCTCCACCACGTCTGCGAGTTTTTCCTTCAATCTCTTTGGGTTCACGTCGTGCTGGTACTGACCCACCCCGATGGACCTCGGGTCTATCTTAACATACTCGCTCAATGGGTCAATGAGTCTTCTGGCTATTGAAACTGCACTCCTCAGTGACACGTCGAGGTCCGGGAATTCTTCGGCTGCCAGTTCCGAGGCCGAGTATACCGAAGCGCCCGCCTCCGTCACGATAGTGTAGGCAAGCTCTCCCTGATAGTCTTGGAGGAAGTCAACAAGGAAAGCCTCGGTCTCCCTTGATGCGGTCCCGTTTCCGAGAGCGATAAGACGGATCCGGTGTCTTTCGCATACCGCGGAGAGCACCTGCGCCGACTCCTTCTTCTTCTCCGCTGGCGGCGTTGGATAAATCGTACCGACCTCAAGGAGCGTTCCGCTTTCGTCCACCGCTGCCCACTTGCATCCGGTCCTGTAGCCTGGGTCAATGCCCAGCACCCTGTACCCGCGTACCGGCGCCTGCATCAGCAGCCTTTTCGTGTTCTCGCCGAATACCCTAATAGCCCGGTCTTCCGCTTTGTCCGTGAGCGCCGAGCGGACCTGCCTTTCTATCGAAGGGAGTAAAAGCCTCGCCAGCGAGTCTGCCAAAGCTGCATCCGCGGGAGTGCCCTGTGTAATACCCAGCACCCCTCTTGACGCCGAAAGCGCCGCGTCCTCGTCCAGCTCAATGCGGACCCGCAGGTATTCCTCTTTTTCCCCCCGGTTGATGGCAAGTACCCTGTGGGGAGGTATGCGGCTGACGGGCTCGCTGAAGTCGTAGTACATCTCGTATCGAGAGCGCTCGTCTCGGACGGCCCTCGCCTTCAGCACTCCCCGTTCTTCCATAAGCCGCCTGAGCGCTGCCCTGACCTCGGCCGATTCAGAGAACTCTTCGGCGAGAATGTCCATGGCCCCCTCCAGCGCCTGCTGCACCGTCTCCACACCCGCATCCGGGGAGACAAACGCTGCAGCAACCTCGCTCGCCCCTGCCATATCGCGAATCTCCCGCAGCGCGGCGGCAAGAGGTTCAAGCCCTTTCTCACGCGCGATAGACGCCCGGGTACGGCGTTTGGGTTTAAAAGGCACATAAATATCTTCGACTTCCTGGAGCGTGGTGGCCGCCCTCACGCGTTCCGCGATTTCCCCGGTGAGCTTACCCTGTTCATCGATAAGCCGGAGCACGTCTTCTTTTCGCTTCTCGAGGCTTTCAAGGTACTGAAGCCTGTCTTTCACGTCCCTGAGAGCCGCTTCGTCAAGCCCCCCGGTAGCCTCTTTTCTGTACCTGGCGATGAAGGGAATGGTGTTGCCTGCGTCTAATAGTTGGATTGCGCCGGTAACTCCCCTGATAGGCAGGGAGAGTTCGCGCGCAATGATCTCGGCTAGTTGTTTCATGCTCGGGGTCCTCCGATCGTCGCATAGAGTCAAACAAAATACTGTAATGTCAAAGGAGGGGTATTCTTAGCAATGTTAGTATGCGTCAAAAAGTACTGGTCCCCAGTGGGCCCACTTGGAATCGGCTGTACGGAACGTGGCCTTTCGCAAATCAGTTTTGACTACCATGGAGATGACATGGGCAGCTCGGACCTCGTCGATGACGCCATCCGTCAGCTGAACGAATACTTCTCGGGAAGCCGCCGCCAGTTCTCTCTTCCACTTGACTTGCGTGGCACGGCGTTTCAGCAAGTGGTATGGAACGTGCTTTTGCAAATACCCTTCGGTCAGGTGGCCACTTACGGCGAAGTCGCCAAAAGGGCGGGCGTTCCCCGCGCGTACCGCGCGGTGGGAGCTGCGTGCGCCAGGAACCCCGTGGCCATCGTAGTACCATGCCACCGGGTTGTGGGTACGTCCGGACTGACCGGTTTCGGCGGAGGCCTAGATGTCAAGGAATACCTACTACAGATGGAAGGCGTTATCCCATAGCGAGCATAACAGCCTCTTTAGGGGATGATGCGCCGATCAAGTGGTTTGTGTCGCCATCATCCTTTTTGATCTCCCATGTCTTAAGCCCCACAACCCGCCGCCCTGCCTTCAGTGCAAGGCCTATTTCTGAGAGCGTGCCGTACCCGCCGGATATGGCAATTACGGCGTCGGCAGACCTCACAAGCACGGCGTTTCTCGCGTCCCCCAGACCTGTCACTATGCTATAAGTGACGTACGGGTTCTGAGAAGACCTGTCAAGTCCTGGGAGAATACCGATAGCCACACCGCCCGCTTCGGTAGCCCCGCGGCACGCCGCTTCCATGACGCCTCCCCTGCCCCCGCATACGAGGATCGCTCCTGAGCGCGCGATCTCTCTACCCACCTCTCTTGCCATTTCATATACTTCAGGCGAACACTCCGATGCCCCAACCACTGCGATGTATCTCATGACTCACCTCCGAGATGGAAAGGTTTATACTGTATTCTGTCGTATTCAATATATGTTTGGCACTCGGGAGGTCGTTTGTGTTGCGCAGGTATATACTTCTGTTTCCCGGCTTCTTCGTAATGTCATTAGGTATGGTGTTCATCGTCCAGGGCAACCTGGGTTCTGACCCCTGGTCAGTGCTTCACCTGGGCATCACCAATCACCTGCCCGTCACACTGGGCCAGGCGAACCAATTGGTGGGTGTGCTCATTATAATCACCAGTTACGCGCTAGGCGTAAAGCCTACCTTCGCCACGGTGCTTAACATGTTTTTCGTAGGGTTCTTCATCGACATCATCCAGCGCACCGGGCTTGTACCCTGGTCTGACAGCGTGTTCTCTGGGGTGTTTTTCGTGTTTTTGGGCAGCTGCCTGCTGGCGCTCGGAATAGCAATGTACGTGAGCCTGAGGCTGGGCGCAGGCCCGCGCGATTCTTTGACCCTTGCCCTTGCGTCGCGCACCCGCTCCGGGGTAGGCCCCGTCCGGACCACCATGGAATTGGTGTGCCTTGCCGCAGGCTGGGCGCTGGGTGGACCGGTCGGGCTTGGCACCCTGCTTTCGGCCGCCTCTATGGGCACCATGCTCGCGTTCTGGCTGCGGGTACTCGCGCGCGATGGCTCACGCACCGGCACTACTGCATAAGATTTGCGCGCGCCTTCTTGGCCCACTCCGGGTCTTTAAGGAAGGGCCTGCCCACGCCCACTATATCAGCTCTGTCCTCCCTGACGATAGCATCGGCAAAGGCCGGGTCGTGGATGCCGCCTGTGACCATGCATGGAAGTCCCGATGAACGCCTGGCCGCTTCCGCGTAGGGCACAAAAAGGCCAGGCCGTTCGTTCACCATCTCCCACCCCATGAGCCCTCCCGAGATGTCCAGTACGTCCACCCCCGCCTCTTTCAGCAGCGGCGCCATCTTTGGCACATCGTCAAGGCTAATGCCCCCTTCGATACCATCCTCCGCACCCAGCCGATACATCAAGGGTACGCCCACCGCGCGTTTCACCGCTTCAACCACTTCCATGGGGAAGCGTAGCCGGTTCTCCAGCCTGCCTCCGTAGCCGTCCTGCCTCTTGTTGGTGATAGGCGAAAGGAACTGAGAAAGCAGGTAACCGTGGGCGCCATGCACTTCCACAAGGTCAAATCCTGCGCACTCAGCGCGTCTTGCCGCCGCAACGAAGAGCTGGATGAGGCCCTTCATCTCGCTGACAGACAGTTCCTCCGGCACGCGCGACGCGCCCCTGGGGTGAACTACCGGCGAGGGGGCACGGAGCACGTCGCTGCAGCCCCTTGAGCCCGCATGTGTGATCTGGATGGCAGCCGCCGCTCCCTCCGCACGGATCGCGGAAGCAAGCCCCGATAGCCCGTCAAGCAGCGAATCGTCATGTATTCCAAGCTGCCTCGTTGTATAGCGGCCTTCGGGAGTGATGAAACTGTGCTCGACAACCACAAGCCCTACGTCACCGCTTCGCTCTCGGTAATGCAGGATCAGTTCGTCCGTTACCTCGCCGTTTTCGCCGGCCTTGTTGTTCGCCAAAGGAGGAATCGCGAGCCGGTTGCGTAGAATAAGTTCCCGTATCTCAAAAGGCTCAAACAGTCGTTTCATGCCTTAGGCGCCTTTTGGCGCCATCCCTCCCTTTCTTGTTTTCCTTCCAATATCTTGTTAATACTACGGGATGGATGCAGTTCCCTGCGAAGAGAGAGGTGCGCCGTTTGCCGGAACTCCGACGGGTCATCGCCGGAACGCTGGTCGCTCTAGCATCAAGCATCCTTTGCCTCTACGTGCTTACACGGCTTGGCAGCGGCCGCGCTGTCGTCGCGAGCCTTCTGAGCGTCCACCCTTTGTACCTGCTCGTCTCGCTGGCGCTGGTGGTCGTCAGCTGGGCTCTGGAAGCGCTTAAGATGACTGTTCTCATCGACGCGCTGGGTGAGAGGCTCCAGTACCGTACATCGCTGAAGATCGCCTTGATCGGCGGCTTTGCTGCTGGGATCACCCCTTTTGATACAGGCGGTGAACCGGTACAGGTGTACCTCTTGCACCGGGAGGGCATCGCTCTGGGGGACTGCACCGCAGTTGTGGCGGTGAAAGGTCTTTCGGGTGCGCTGGCCAGGCTTTGCCTTGGGATCTCCATAGCTGTATGGTTTTTCGTAGCAAAGGTCAGCTGGAGCCTGCCCCCCACATTGAACGCCGTGCTCACTGCCGGTATCTTGGTATATGCGGCCTTGCTGTTGATGTTCTGGTATTTCACCGCTCGGCCGGAGCAAATAGGTACGCTGGCGCGGCGCGCGGGCGCCTCGCGCTTCGCAAGAAGGTTCATCGGCAGGCGCAGGCTCGCCCAGCTTATCTCCTCGCTCGAGAAGACCACCACCGACTTCCGGGTGGGGGTCAACACCTTCGCCCGGGAGAAGAGGCGCCACCTGGCTCTCGTCGCCCTTTTGAGCTTGGCAAGCTGGCTCCTCGTGCTATTCGTGCCGGTTTTGCTGCTTCGCGGGTTGGATGTGCGTTCGCCCGTTGCTCACGTGCTTCTCACTGCCTTAATATTCTACCTAGCTGCAGCATATGCTCCGACACCCGGTTCCTCGGGCGCCGCTGAGCTCGGGTTTGCCGCGCTGTTCGGCAGGATCGTCCCATTGCACCTGCTTGGTGTGTTCGTGCTCATTTGGCGCTTCATCACATACTATTCCACAATGTTTCTGGGTGGACTGCTGGTCGCCCGCGAGGTATCGATGAAGGGGCGGCGGAAGGATGATTCAGACAAAATACAGCACCCTTGAGCGCGGTAAAAGCCGAGCCACCTCGCCGAGCATTACGTCCCTGGCTCGTGACATCGTGCTCTCATCATACACGTATTTTCCGTAACCGAACTGCCCGCGGCGGTACCGCCTCCCCTCTTCTTGCATGGGTAAATTCGTGTGCGGGAACACCCTCCTTATATTCTCCCTAGCTCTAGCAGTAAATCGATGGGTGACAAACTCAAGCTCTACGCCATCAAGTCCCGCTTTCTTTATTTGCCTGATCAACTGGAGGTACGCGTCTTCCCAACCCGATTCCAAAAACACCGGGGCCACCAAAAGACCCACTGGGTAGCCCTCATGTCGCAACCGGTGGGCAGCAGATAATCTCTCCAGTAGTCCGGCCGTCCCATGCTCAAAACTACCTATGTAGCGTTCAGCGTTTACGCTGAACCGCACTGTGGTCCTGCCCGCGTGGCGGATGCCAAAGAGCGGCTCAATGTCCGCGGACTTAGTTACAAACCTGAACCAGGCCTGACAGCCCGCAAAGAACGATATGGTATCCGCGAGCACACCCGTGTACCGCTCCGCCGGCAGAGGATCGGAGGTGGCTGCACCTTCAAAGCGCAGCGGTTCCGGGGAAGCCTCCATCAACCGGGCCGCGTCGCTCAATGTTTCTTCCAGGTTCACGTATACTCTGAGGTACGATCGGAGACCGAGCGCGGTATGCAGGTAGCAGTACTCGCACAGTCCCGGACAGCCTGAGGCGAGCGGTAGCTGATAATCTGCGGACGGCCTGCATGTGGCAAAGGGTGTAGGCTTTCTCACTGACAGCACCAGCGACCGTTTTGAGAGAAAGAAACGCTGCACGTCATCTGTGTGACCCAGGGGCAGCCTTCCTGAGAACTCCACCACCGGTACGTCTTTTTTCTTCAGGATGCGTATAGCCCGGGCTGCCCTAGGATAAGACAGGGCCGCCTTCTGAACATATAGCACCCTCGGGACAAATACCACGCAAACACCTCCAGAAAGGATCATGCCCACTGAAGGATCGGAACATCAGTCTGAAGAAGTGTCGGAAAAACAAGAAGTGAAAGGTGGTAGCCATCTCGTGCGAGAAGTTGCAAGCGCAGTGCTGAAGCAGAACATGGGCGCCAGAGAGGACGAGACTGTGCTGGTGGTGGCAGACGATAAATCAGAGGATATCGCCCTGGCGTTTTACGGAGAAGCTCAGAGCCTCGGGCTTGAGGCCATGCTCATCCAAATGAGCGAAAGGCAAAGCCACGGCGCGGAACCGCCCGCTCCCGTCGCAGCTGCCATGCGCGCATCTAACATTGTTATTGCGCCCACCACCAAGTCGCTTTCTCATACCCGAGCCAGGCAGGAGGCATGTGCCCTAGGAGCACGCGTGGCGACCATGCCCGGTATTACCCGCGGCGTGATGGAACGGACGCTCGCCGTTGACTACACCGGGATCGCAGAAATGTCAGTGCAGCTCGCCGACATGCTCTCGCAGGCCCGCCACGCCCGGCTGGTATCGCCGGCAGGCACCGAACTCACGCTGACGCTTTCAGACAGAAAGGGCATAGCGGACACAGGTTTGCTCACCCGTCCCGGAGATTTCGGTAACCTGCCCGCGGGAGAGGCGTTTATCGCACCGCTTGAAACCGCAGCAGAAGGCTGGATCGTAGTGGACGGCTCCATTGCGGGCATAGGGCTTTTGCACACGCCCATCACCATGGGAGTGAAGGCGGGTCAGGTGGTGAGTATCCGGGGCGGAGAGGAGGCCCAGAGGCTACAGGAGCTGCTTTGGCCCTTCGGACACCAGGCATATACCGTAGCTGAACTTGGCATAGGCACCAACCCCGGCGCCACGCTGTCTGGTAACGTGCTTGAGGACGAGAAAGTCCGAGGTACAGTGCACATCGCGCTGGGGAATAATGCGTTCATGGGAGGGCAGGTGAAAGTCCCCGTTCACCTTGACGGGGTGCTGCTTCATCCCACGCTCTATTTGGATGGCAGGGCAGTCATCGAAAACGGCCGGTTGCTCGTGGACTTGCGTTAAGCTGCCTTTCGCCGCAACGCGGCGCATGAGGCCGCGCCCGGAAGGAGAACGAAACAAACAGCGTGCGTACCTACAGGACTTCAGAGGTCGCAAAAAGGTGCGGTATTCATCCCAATACTGTCAGACTGTACGAAGAACTTGGCTTGATCCCGCAGGTGCCCCGGGCTGGCAACGGCTACCGGGCATATAGCAGGCTCCATCTTGAGTACGTGCTCCTGGTACGAGATGCCTTCCAGAGCACATGGCTCGGAGGGGCGATATGGGAAAAGGCGCTGGCGGTGTTGCAGCTGTCAGCCGGAGGCCACCTTTGTACAGCGCAGGAGCTGGCGCTCTTGCACCTCGCGTGGTCAGGGAGGAGCGGGCAAAAGCCGAGATCGCCGCCGGAGAGCTTGAGGCGTGGGCGGCAGGGGGCGACGCTCCTGCCGCATCAGCCGCGCTGAAGCTCAGGAGCAAGGAGGTTGCCAGTCGGCTGGGCGTATCCTGGGACACCCTGCGCAGCTGGAAATGAAACGGCCTGATCACCGTGCCGCGCGACGCAGGCAGCGGCTATCGAGTGTACGGTGACCCCGAGATCCGAAGGCTCTACGTCATCAGGGTGCTGCGAAAAGCAAGGTTCAGCTTGATGTCGATTCACCTGATGATCCAACACTACGAAATGGGCATCCGGGACTCACCGGTGTCCTGAACAAGCCGCTGCCAGATGAAGAAGACATTTTCTACAACACGGAACAGTGGCTCTCCAGGGTAAAAAGCATCGAGGCGTCGGCCGAGGCGCTCATTACGAGACTTCGCACCATTGAACGTCTGGCGGAAGAATGAAACCCTCCCATATGCGCACCAGGGTTTATGTCCGAGTGTAGTATTAATCTGGACACAAAAGCAAAGTAGGGTTTCACATGTCGTTCTCCGATCACCTAAGTTACGTGGAACACTGCGTGAGGCATCTGTCTTTAACACTCGGGGCCCGGCCAGCAGGCTCTCCGGCCAACCGCTCTGCCGCGGAGTTCATCGCCCGGCAGCTTCAGGACGCAGGGTATGAGTCGCGCGGCAGGAATACCCGTGCCCGGACTGGCAGGCGACCTGCACGCTGCTGAAGGTCGCCGGGAAACGGGTCGACGCAGCCGCTAATACTTACTCTCCAGCGTGCGCTGACCGCACGCCTGGTGCCAGTGATCTCAGCGGATGAACTCGAGTCTTTGGACGTTAAAGGCCAGATCGTGGTGCTGCACGGCGATATCACCCGCATTCGACCGCAACTTCTACGCAGCAGAAGAACAGGACCGGCTTATCGCGCTGCTTCTTGAGAAGGCGCCTGCTGCGGTCATCACGCTGAATCACTACGCAGGTGCGATTCCCGTAGTGATCGAATACAGCGAATTCACCATTCCCTCTGTTACAGTCTCCGGAAGCGACGGGCTGTGGATTCTGGAAAACGCGGGGGCGCAGGCCACGCTCAACATAGCCAGTGAGAGACATACAGGCACAGGAACGATGTGATCGGTCGTAAACGGGGAGCAAGAGGCGGAAAAGCCGTGATCTGCGCGCACTACGACACCAAACCGGGTACGCCCGGAGCATTGCACAACGCATCCGGAATGGCCGCGCTCTTGCTTGCGGTAAAGTAGCTGAATGGGGCGGGTGCTGATCTATCTCTTGAATTTGTGGCCTACGGCGGCGAAGATAGCTGGTCCCCCGGGGACGCGCTGTATACCGCGGAGTTCCCTCCGGACGAGGTCCAGATGGCCGTGAACATCGACGGCGTGGGCATGAAAGACCGGCCCACTGCCATTTCCATGTTCGAACTCTCCGAACAACGCGCCGCCGGAGTGCTGACCGCTGCGGGGAAACACGGAGATTTCATCCCGGAGCAGTGGTACTCGGGGATCACGGCTTCTTCTGGGCGCTCGGCATCCCGACCCTTGCCTTTATAACAAACGGGGATGACCTCCTCGGTACCATCGTACACACGGAGCATGACATACCACAGCATATCGATTACCGGAAAGTCGTACAGGTAGTCGCGGTCGTCCGGGATCTGGGGAGGCGGGTGCCGCCCACAGTCGCGGTTGCGAACGATCAGGTGCTACTTTGCCCCCAGTACGAAGTAATGCCATGAACTGCGGTTGCCTCCGTCCAGGTCGATATCCTGGATGTGTCTTAACGTGATGAGTTTGAAGCTGGACAAAAGCCGCCGGGCTGCATCTTCATCCACATAAAAGTGCGGGATGCCGTTTTCAGGGCCCTCTTCGAGTTTGATGACCGTGTTTTCGTCAAGCCGCGGAAAACCCGCCGCTTGAAAGCTCCATGTGTTCTTCGAACACAGCGTGATAAAGAACTCTCCCCCGTCCTTCAGCACCCGCCCCATTTCTGAGAGGATCCGAATGATCCCGCGGCTGTCCGTATGCGACATGACGTGATATGCCATCAGGCAATCAAACGCGCCATCCGGAAACGGCAAATCCGCCATGTCGCCCACGACCGCAGAGATGTACAGTCCTTCTTCTTTTGCCCATTTATCAAGGCCGCTGACAGCGACGTGGGACAGGTCGAGCGCGCTGACGTAAAAGCCCGCCCTGGCAAACTGAATGGAGTGCCTGCCCCTGCCGCAGCCCAGATCCAAAAACCTGCGGAAACCCTTCTCTTTCCAGCGGTTTATGAGAAAGAATGACTCTTCGCAAGGGGTGAACCATATCTTCTCCCGGTCCTTACTCCAATCCCAGGCCCTGGACATGTTGCTCATGTTCCATCCTCCGATCTGGATCATCTGTGCGGGTACTTGCGAGTTCTACACCAGGTGTCTGCACTGATGACCGGGATATGTGCCCGTCCACATACTCCAGCTGTGCGTCATACCAGGTTCATTGTACCATTTGTAGCACCTTCTGCCAATCCTGGGATGCTCTCTTTTGCTCTCTTAGCTCTTTGGACCGGGTTAGTCCGCTTGGTATATGTAATTACGCCCGTGATGCCACATAAGGGCAGACCCGGTGGTGGCCAGGGAGCGGCTTTGATGGTAAAATGAGGGAAAGGCGCCGGGAATAAGGCGAGCAGGTAGGGGCATCCGGGCGCATCGAAGATCGACTGGGCCACAAGGCCCCGGGAGGGAATAGCATGAAGCATCGTGCAGGCGAGTACGTTCCGGGAGTTGTGAATGTTCTCCCAGGTATTACCATGTATTACGGTGATACTTGTCAGCCTCTTCGTGGGAGAATTACGCCTTGGGGTGCCGTCTTCCATAGCAAAGCCGGCAGGGATGGTTGTCGTTGCTGTCGGATGCCCTTCGTGTTCTGGGCCGCTGCATTCATCAAAGCAGCGTTTATGGGGGAAGTGGCACCCATACTGCCTGTACTTGTGAGCACAGGGCCTTACCGGGTCGTCCATCATCCGGTGTACATCGGCATGACGGTCGCGCTCTTCGGCGTAGCGCTCACGCTGATAAGCGGGGCGGGGACGATCGGTACACTCCTGCTCTTTTTGCCGAGTGAAGTGTACCGGGCGCGGCTTGAAGACAAGGCCTTAGCACAGAAGTTCGGAAAAGAATGAGAAGATCACGCTTCACGGGCGGGATTCATGCTGCCCCGCCTCACCCGTTCCCCGGGCGGGCAGCCGGAGCCGCGGAGGCTATTGATGGTGCGTCGGGCGTACCGCGGGAAGTCCCCGCCCGGAGGCGGGGACTTCCGTGAGCTGATACCGCTTTACCGGTTCCAGGGTTCCGCGCCGACAAAAGTGATCTTGCCTCGAGCGTCAAGCCCTTCTTTCTGCCAGGGCCATATGCCTATCCAGTCAGCCTTGTTCTTCGGGTCCCCGCCGTCTTTTAGCACCCAGTGATACTGATCGGGAGACAAGCCAAAGACCAGTCCGTCATCGTTGAAGTTGAACAGATGCTGTTTATATGCGCCGCGCCCAGCTTCTGTGGCCCAGTTGGGGAACGAAGCCTTCTCCCAGCCGCGAGCGCCGTCAAGACCTATCTTTGCGTCAAAGCTATGACAATTGGTGCAGGAGGGAGTGTCAGCCTTGAGCCGCAGGTTGTTCGGATTGCTGCCGATGCCATGCGGATTATGACAGTCAAAGCAGACCTGATCGGAGTGGTAACCACCCGGGTTTAAGAAACGTGACAGCCGCATGTCCATGTCCTGCTGGTGCCCGCGTCGTCCCTTTCCGTCGATGGATACCTCACGCGTCCCGACGCCCCACTGTACGGGCAGCCATTTTGCATAGTCCTCGTATTTGGCACCCGGCACGAACCCACGCAGATCGTTGGCCGTGCTCACTAGGGGACTTCCCGCGCTTCGCGTGTGGCACTGGGCGCAGGTGTTCATACGGTCCTCGTAGCTCGTGAACTTGGCGGGGTTTATGATGTCCTCGTTCTTCATAGTCTTTACGTGCACGCTGCCCGGACCGTGACAGGCTTCGCAGCCGACGCGGAGGTCAGCCACGAAGAGGTCCCTCAGGTCTTCGCGCTTTCCGGCAACGAAGTCCGCCTTTGCGGCATCCCAGGCCTTGTAGTCAAAGCCGGTGGTATGGCACGCGATGCACCGTTCCTGCCAGGAGCGCCATTCGCCGTAATTGGCGGGGTTTAGCTTGCCGTCAGGAGGATTGGTCTCAATAAACAGGAACTTGTAGCCCGCTCTCTCTTTGTTCCCTGCGAACTGGAATCGCTCCTCCGTGTTGAGCGTCCATGAGATACCGCCGTCACGCGTCGTGGCCTTGAACACTTCCATGGGGCGCCCGTCGTAATACACGGCGTAGCGCTGCTTGTTCACCTGCCCTATCACGTAGTCCACGTCCTGCCACGCCGTCTTTTCTGCGGCCACAAGTATGGTGTTGCTGTCCTCGCGATCGACGATCATGTACGTGAGCAGGTTGTCCCAGTCCCTGCGGACCCATTCGTAGATGTTCTTCGCGTACTCCTCGCCGAACGCGGGACCCTTGGTCGCCTTGATCGTGTGCCACGAATTGGACCATTCCGCGTAAATCTGGCTGTGGCAGCTCTTGCAGGCGTCAGACCCGACGTATGTGGCAGCCGCTACTTCGACGGGCGGCGCAGCTGGCGGTTCAGCGGGTTTGGCCGGCTCCTGCTTGCCACAACCCGCTGTCAGCACCAGTGACAAAAGCACCAGCACGACGACAAAAGCAAACCTGTTGGACAAACCACATCTTCCCCCTTCCTCACTCGTGAAAGATATATCTTTCATGTGGCAGTTTACACAAATCCGCAGAGATTCCCTAGGTTCACTCCGGCACTCTTCTTGGTACAAATGTACTATACCGCTTCAAACAAGACATTTATGGCTCTACCAGCCACAGGCTATGAATGAAAATGTACTTAGCGATTCCCTCCAAAGCTACGTTCGTCCATAATAGATACGGGAGGCGGGGCCCGGGTTCGACAGCCCATAGACAACGAATGGATCTACGCTGCTGGTAAAGGGGACAAAAAGAGAGTGAGAAGCGACAGGCGTGTAACTATGACTTGGGCTTGGAAGAAGGGATGATGCCGAGAAAGCGAGGAGGCTCGGATACCCCGAGTTTCTTGAAGACTCTGGTTTGCTCAGGTGTGGTTTCTGTTCGCTGAAACAGCTTGCCCTCTGGGGAAGAGAACTCGCCCAGATGCATTCTCTCGAGTAGACTTCGGAGCTTGGCTCATGTCTCCCCGGTCCTGATCGAGGCTACCCTCACAAGGAGCAGGGCAAGCCAGCAAAGCACTATGTGAGCCCGGATGCGGTCCTCAAGCCTATGGCAGATGGGTCTGATGTCCAGGGTGCCTTTTAGGGTTCTGAAGGCATCCTGGGCTTCTTGTCGGTCTTCACAAACCTACCCAGTGTGGGATGGGCGATCAGTTCGCAGCAGGCCTTAGTATGCCGAGCACCTTTCAGATCCACGATCCTCTCAAGCTCTTTGTTGATACGGGCGAGAATCTCTTCACGTTTGGCCTTGTCCCGTTCGGCCTCAAGGGGGTTTCTCCCATAGTCGTCCAAGAATCAACGCGGATCCAACACTTTCCTCTCCCAGGGCTTCCAGGTCTCCTCGGGCGTGAGCTTCTTGAACACTAACCCTTTCCGCGAAACGTCCCAGGGATCTGATGAGAACCTCAATGTTACCGCTGGCTCGCAGGTGATCTAACCGGCCCAGGGTTCCCACCACTCTTTGGCGAGTCTTTTTCCCCTCGCGCAGGTTCTCGACCACCTGGAGGTACTGATAATCACCGACTCGCTTTACGCGAACGAACATCGGGGCGACCTCCTTTATCACCCCAATTATCGCATACCACACCCTGGATAATCAACATTATTCTGGCATTTCTTTGGCATCGCATTCTCGTCCACCCACGAAACCGAAACGCTTAGAACAGGCATTTTGTTTCTATCTATGCCTGAAAAGCAGGGTTTACTGTAGAAGATGAGTTATACGTTCTCACAACGTGTCGGTGGGACATTTTCGTAAAAAAGCCGCCTGGCGGCGGCATGCTTTCTCTCACTTCTTCCTGGTCACATAGTACGCGGCGGCTGCAGCCCTGTTTTGCAGGTTCAGTTTCTGCAGCACCCGGCTTAAGTGATTGCGCACAGTCCTTTCGCTTAAAAACAGCGCGTTGCCTATCTCTCTGTTGGTCTTGCCTTCAGCGACCATGGCGAGGACGCGAAGCTCCTGGGGCGTCAGCACGTCCTCCAGTTTTTCCCGCCTGTCCCCGCTCTTTATGTACTTCAGCACGTTGCCTGTCACGCGCGAGTCAAGAATGGATTCACCCCGGGTCACCTTGTCGATGGCTTCCATCAACGCGTTGCCCTTGATCTCCTTCAGCACAAACCCGGAGGCACCGGCAAGAATGGATTCGATCGCGATGTCATTGTCCGGGAACGAGGTGAGAATGATCACTTTCGTATCAGGATCTGACCTGCATATCTCCCGGCATGCGTCGATGCCGCTGCCGTCTGCCAGCCTCACATCCATGATAATGACGTCCGGTTTCAACTCGCGCGCCCTCGTCACCGCTTCTTTCACAGTGGCGGCCTCGCCAATGACATCGAATTCATCCTTACGGTGTGCAATCAGCCCCTTGAGGCCCAGTCGCACGACTTCGTGATCGTCCACGATCATGACGGTCTTTCTATTCATGATGTCCTCCCTCTACAGGGGAATTTCGAAGACTATCGTGGCTCCCTCTCCTGGCATGCTGTCGATCTTAAAACACCCGCCCATGGACCTGATCCGCTCCTCGACACTGAAAAGCCCAATCTTTTCTCCGGCCTTCTGTCTTTGCCTCAGGATCTCCGGGCTAAAACCGCGCCCGTCGTCTTCCACTGTCACGACTATGCTTTTGCCCCTCGGCAGCAACGTGACGTTGATTCTCTTTGCATCCGCGTGTTTTATCACGTTGGTCACAAGCTCCTGCAGGATGTGATACAGGTGCATTTTCATGTCCGCCATCAGGCAGATATGCTCTCTCACGCGGTTGTCGATGCTGACCTGGAGCTTGAACCGCTCACACAGGCCTGCGAGGTTTCCCAGAATCTCGTCAAGCCCCAGCCTCGCCAGTTCGGCTCTCTTTAGGTCCAGTATGTATTCGCGCAGGTCGCGGATGATGCCATCCACCTTCTCAATCGAGGCAGCCATCTTCGCTCTGGCCTCGTCTATGTTCTTCTCCTCGAGCAGGTATTCCCCCTCTTTCAGCTGCAAGCCCAGCGCGTATAGCGACTGGATTATCCCGTCGTGGAGATCCCTTTTGATCCGTTCTCTCTCCAGGAGCACTGCGTTTTCGCTCACCACCTTGTTGATGAACGCCGTCTTTTCGATCTGGAACAGCTCCAACACTTTGAGCATGGAGACAGTAATGCACAGGCTGAAGAACGTCCTGAAAAGAGCAGTCGGGATCATCGTCCACCGGAAGATGTTCGTTGTATTAAAGAAAGAGGCAGGGAAGAATGATGCAGGCGGCACAATCAGCCCGCTGAATATGGCGTACCCCAGGAAAGACAGCGCCAGCAGTGTGAGGCTGAGCTGGATGGCAGGCCCCCCGAAAGCCCTGACCTGGTCCTTCTGCCGGTAGACCGCGAATGCCGAGAACAGGCCCCCCGGCAGGCCGAAGAAGTAGCGGCTGAAAATATCACTGAGAGCGAGCCAGTGCCCGGCATCTTCTCTGATCAGGACCAGTCGGTAAACGACGAAGTAACCGAACCAGAGCAGGGCTAAAGAGGCGGCGGCACAGAACACACAACGGAACCACCGCTTTTTCACCACATCACCGAGTAATCTGATCCCGAAGAACAAAAGCAGGGCAAAGGAGATCCCGATGAGGTTTACCTCGACAACCCTCAACCTGTATACCCATTCCGGGGACAAGAACGGCGCTTTATACGGGATGTAAAAGTAGGCCCATTCTGAGAGCCCGTGGAGAAAAGCAAACAGCGCCAGGAGCGGAAGACTCCCGGCCATGGTAAACGTACTCCCCCTTCGGCTCTGCAGGGTGATGGCGATACTCATCACGAAGAAAGACAGGCCGTATACGAAATAGATCTCTGACATGTGGTTGATGAAAAGAGCGTACAGCAACATGAAGGCCCCTATATTAACAATAATATATATGAGCCAGATATGCCATACCCATATATTGGCTAGGCGCTTCCGCCACGGACGCGCCCGCCGAGCCACACTGCGGCGCCCTGAACAGGCCGGGTGTCACGCTCCCGCCCCGGCCGAAAAGGGCGCACCCCCGGCGCGAGGTACGGTGCGCTCTACTTAAGGTGGCAGGCAGACGCCAAAAGAAGTCGGCCTTCACGGGTGAAGCAGAGGTTTCCTTTGCGTTCAGCGAGTCCGGTGAAAACGTCCACCCACCGTCCCGGCCGGTATCTTCCGTTTCACGCCAGCCGTGAACTGTCCCCTCCAGAGGGCCCGGGCGTCGCCTCACGCAGCGCCACGTAAATCCTGAGTTTTCCATGTGAGGTCTCAAGCGGCAAGTGCAGCCCCTTTATGTTCACGGTAGATATCATGTAGCCCCGTCCGAGCAGTACCGACGGAGGAGAAATCCTGCAATTGTAGCCCATTTTCTCCAGTTCGATGGCGGCCTGGCCCGCTATGATGTTCCCGAGCTCCGCAATCCCGCTTTCCACCATCTCGTTCAGTACCGGGAGCACTTCTCCCATCATGGCGCCCACCATGTTCTTGGCGCTCCTCGATGACATACCGTAGAGAACCACTCCTTGAAGATCACCAGTCATGCCGATCAGTACCGTCACATCGTCAGGTAGGTAGGCGATATCCTGCACGTCTACGCTGCCCCGATTAGCGCCGTCCCCCAGCATGTCTTTTAACACATAATGTGCTGCTTTGATAAACGGATTAACGTATTCGGATTTCACTGGCCTTTGCGGTTCGCTCCCGGAAGACCATCCGGGGCGGGCGCCGCTCTTCCCCCTTCTTGCGCGTATTTCCCAGACCACCCAAGCACTGGGCGGCACTTGCTTTCACTGTCGTGCTTCTTCCTGTACATAAATGGCGCTATGGGTTCAAGGTGAGCTCTCGCGGGCCCGGTCACAGTCTCCGTACCGCCGATGAACAGCACTCCGCCGGGAGTGAGAGCGCTCACAAGGTCTTCAAACACCATGGCCTTTGCTTCTTCAGTAAAATAGATGACCACATTGCGGCAGAGTATGAGATCCCAAGGTCCCCCGTCATACGGCACCTGGAGCAGATCACCCCATTTAAACTCGGTATACCCCTTTATCTCGGGCCTTATGGTGTACTGCCCCTCTCCGGCAGGCTTGAAATAGCGAGCAAGCCTTGATTCGTCCAAGTTCCGGAGAAACGCCCCGCTGTAGGTGCCCGCCTGCGCGAAGGCAAGGGCGCTCCTGTCCACGTCGGTACCGACGACCCGCGAGGTCCGAAGCGCCCGGAGCTCGTGCAACAGGATGGCTACGGAATATGTCTCCGCCCCGCCAGCGCATCCGGCGCTCCATACCCGGAGCCGCCTTTTCTCTGTCAGCATAGGTGAGAGCACGTATTCTCTAAGGTATTCGAATCTTTCGGGGTTTCGGAAGAACTCGGATACGTTAATGGTAAAAAAGTCCATGAACTGCCTCAGTACATCAGGCTGCCGCTGCATCATTGCGGCCAGCTGCCCGTAGTCTTGGGCACCGAGCCTCTGCATCAAGGTGCCAAGGCGCCTCTCCATCTGTCTCGGTTTGTACTTGCTGAGATCTACGCCCGTAAGTTGCTCCACGCGCTTGCAGAACAGTGAGTAGCTGGTGTCCACAGGTCCACCTCCATTTACCTGAGCATGGAGACGATTTCACCAGCGATTCGATCGAGAGGCACTATCCTGTCGATGCAGCCGGCCTCCGCTGCGCTTTTTGGCATCCCATAGATCACAGACGTCTCCTCGTCCTGTGCGATAGTACGACCGCCTTTTGACTTGATCCACCGTGTTCCCGCAGTGCCGTCCTTCCCCATGCCAGTCAGCACAACGCCGATGGTATCCGGTCCGAATGCATCTGCTGCAGATATCATGGTCAGGTCGGCAGCCGGTCGTACTCCGTGCAGCGCCGGGCCGTCATATACGTGTACGGCGCGCGCCGTCACGCTCATGTGCCTTCCTCCCGGGGCTACCCAGGCGGTACCGTCAGTGAGAGCGGCCCCGTCCGAGGCCTCCGCTATGCGGAGCGCGCTCAGGTTATGCAGCCGTTGGGCAAGCGAAGCGGTGAACCCGGGAGGCATATGCTGGACCACCAGGACGGATGCGGGAAGGTCCCCGGGCAGCCCTGACAGCACGGTCTCCAGCGCAGCAGGCCCTCCGGTAGATGACGCTATCACTACAACTTTGCCGGCCAGCCGCCCCAAGTACGCTTGTTTCGTTCGGGTGCTGGCTGTTTCTGCAGGCGGGTCTTTGCGTCTGACGCGCGCCCGGGCACAGCTTTTCACCTTATCCCGGATCTCCGCGGCGATGCTTTTGATGCCAGCGCTCACCGGTCCCCCAGGCTTGGGGACAAAGTCTACGGCGCCCAGGCTCAACGCACGGATCGTGGCCGACGCTCCCCTCTGGGTCAAACTGCTGACCATTAGCACGGGTACCGGGCGCTGCCGCATGATAACAGAAAGCGCTGTGAGACCGTCCATCCCCGGCATTTCCACGTCCATCGTCACCACGTCAGGACCTAGCGTCTTCACCAGACGCACGGCCTCTTCCCCGTCACAGGCCGCGCCTACCACCTGGATCTCGGGGTCCTCTGAAAGGAGTCTGGTCAGGGCCTGTCTCATGAACGCAGAATCGTCAACAACCAGGACTGTTATGGCCAACCTGCTCCCCCCATTACCCGAGGACTTTTTGGACCGCAGCCATCAGCTGGTCGGGTTGGTAAGGTTTCACGACGAATTCCTTTGCGCCAGCTTTCAGCGCTTCCATGACCATTGACTGCTGCCCCATAGCGCTCACCATTATCACCCTGGCGCCCGGATCTTTCGCTACGATCTCCTTGAGGGCGGAGATACCGTCCATCGTGGGCATGGTAATATCCATAAGAACCACGTCTGGAGCCAGCGCGACAAAGCTTTCCACGGCCTCGGCGCCATCTCCGGCCTCAAATACGTCGTGCCCGGCGTCCCGCAGGATCTTTCCGCACCTGGTCCTCATGAATACCGCGTCATCAACAACCAGGATCCTTGCCATCTTCCTCCTCCTCGTCAGATCACTCGCCTGTAACCAGAAAGCGTGGTTACAACCATAAGCCCGCTACTTGCATAGAATCTCACTGTCCTCCCCAGATTGCCTCCCACGTCTTCTCCCGTGAGTTCCACGCCAAGCGCGTTCAAGTACTGCTTGACCGCTTGTACGTTTCTCGCTCCAACCTCTCCGTCAGGAGCGTGGAACGGGAGCACTGATGCACCGCCAGCCATCTTCGCCTTAAGCCTTACATACCCCCGGCTTCTCAACGCCTCCACCAGCATGGGTATGGCTCCGTCTGCGTAATAGGCGTCTCCGGGCGGCAGGGAGGCAGATGTCTTCTTGGGAAGCACAATGTGGGCCATCGCTCCCGCGTATTGCCCCTCCTGGTATATCGCCACCGCAACGCACGAACCCAGGCCGTACCAAGCAACCACATCGGTTGTGCGTAAACTCAAAAACCATTCTCCGAGGCCGAGCACGACCGAGTCCCCGGGCATCATGACGCATTAAACCTGAATAACATGGAGTCGGACTGGCCGAGGCCAGGTGGCATTAGTGTGTAGCTGCGCACTGCTCTCTCCTCCTTCGACGTCTTGTACAACAAATATCCTGGAGACTGGCACGACGAGGCGTTGGGACGAATGGTGCAAAACGCCTCGCAGTTCACGCGCTCGCCTGGATTATTTGAAACGTCCCGTGGGTTACTGCTTTACCTGAACCCGCGGCTGTTAATATGTGCGGGATGTCAGGTATGAGGGCGACATCTCCTTCTCCAAGGATGGTCGCGCCCGCTATGCCCTTCACCTTTCCCGACAGAGCCCCGATGTTCTTTATCACCACTTCTTCTTCTCTGAGGAGCCCATCCACGACAAGCCCGGCCTGTTTTCCGCCGATGTTCACGACCACCGTTGCTATCTTTTCAGGATGCGGCTGCTGCACACCGAAGAACACCTCTTTCAGGGACAGCAGAGGCATTAGCTTCCCCCTCACCTCAATAACGTCCTTACCCCGCATCCTGAATACCTCGCTCCTCGGAATGAGCCGTGCCTCCACCACGGTGTTCAGGGGTATAGCGTAAATCTGAGCGTCGAGCTCTACGAGCAACGCCCTGATGATGGCTAGCGTCAGCGGTATCCGGATGGTGAAGCTTGACCCCCGCGTTGTACTCTGGACGTAGACAGAGCCGTTCAACGCCCCTATTTTCTCCCTGACCACGTCAAGACCAACGCCTCTTCCGGATACCTGGCTCACCTTGTCAGAGGTGGAAAATCCGGGGACAAAGATGAGCTCAATCGCATCCGTGTCGCTCATCCTCGCCGCTTCGTCGGGAGTGATGATCCCCTTTTCCACAGCCTTCTGTCTCACGCGCGCGGCGTCTATACCCCTGCCGTCATCGGATACGCTGATGCACACGTGGTTTTCCTCATGCCATGCCCGGAGAAGCAGCATGCCTGTTCTCGGCTTGCCCGATGCAGCCCTCAAATCAGGCGGCTCTATCCCATGGTCTATAGCGTTGCGAAGAAGGTGAATGAGCGGATCTCCGATCTCCTCTATCAGGGACCTGTCAAGTTCGGTGTCCTCTCCCTCCATGATGAACTCCACCTCCTTGCCGGCCGCCCTGGCCAACTCCCGTACCATCCTCGGGAATTTCTTGAAGAGGGTGTGCACGGGCATCATACGCACCTTCATGATGCCTTCCTGTAGACCATGGGTGGTTCGCTCGATCCGGGCCGCGATGGTGGAAAGGTCATCAGTGATATGACCTGCGCCGCCTAGCGCACCTAACCTATCCTTTATGCTCTGAAGCCGGGTTCTGTCGATCACGAGTTCACCCACCAGATTCATCAGCGCGTCGAGTAATGCCACGTCTACCCTGACGGTCCGGTGAGCCCGGGAATCCGACTTCTTGGTATCCGCTTCTTTTCGCCTTGCGACCACTCTTACCTTTTCCACTTCCAGCACTGAACTGGCTGCCGCGACGAGCTCTTGCTCCGGACCTTCGTAATAAAGGTCCACAGTGAGTTCCCGGCCTTCCCACCCGCTTTCCATCGATGAGATGTCGGGAGTGCACGCGTTTACCTCGGCCAGGCGCGAAAGCACGGTCACCACCTGAAACATCCGGACCGACGGCATAGCGCAATCCGGTCTAAGCTCGACAAACAGCGTGTGAGTGCTCCTTGGTGCTCCCGCACCAGGCTCGCGGGTTTCGCTGTGCCCGGCAGTCACTTCCTGCTGGGTACCTGACAAGTACCGGTCCATCTGCGCGACGATCTCTTCGTCCTGCCCTACCGCTTCCTGGTTGTCCAGCGCATCTACCATACGAAGCAGCGCGTCATGACCCTGAAACAGGAGATCCACCACTTGTTCGCTGACTTCCGCCTGACCTGACCTCACCCGGTCCAGAATATCTTCCAGCCGGTGAGTGAGGATGGCCATGGGTCCAAGCCCTAGCGTGGCCGAGCTGCCTTTCAGGGTGTGCGCAGACCTAAACAGTTCCACGATGACCTGACCGTCGCAGCCGTCCTGCTCAAGTCTTAGTATGGATTCCTCCATCTTATGGAGGTGCTCCCGCGCCTCGTCTATGAATACCCTAAGTTCTTCAGGCGTAGCGTCAAGCAATCTCCTGACCTCCCAAAACAGGTTGCCTGCTGATCTCTTCTTTCTCCTCAACCGACAGGATTCGGTCGAGCGTGAGGATGATCACGAGGCTGTCTTTGAGCTTGGCCACACCTCGGAGGAACGCGGCGTCCACCCCGCCTATGAGAGGGGTAGGCGGTTCTATGGTGTCGTGCGCGATGGTGAGCACCTCTGATACGCCATCCACTACCATACCGATGGTGTTGCCTTCGATCTCAACCACTACGATCCTCGTGGACCGGGTAGGCTCCGCTCGCGGTAGTCCCAGTCGTTTTCTGAGGTCAATGACCGGTATGACCCTGCCCCTCAAGTTGATCAGTCCCTCAACGAATGCTGGAGCCCTTGGCACCCGCGTCACGGGCTGGAGGTTGATAATCTCCCGCACGCTGGTGATATCCACCCCGTAAGTCTCATCGGCGAGGTTGAATACTACAAACTGCTCCTCAGTTGTGCTCGCGCCCATAAAAAATGCCCCCCTTTTACAGTACGGTAGATGTGTACGTTTCCCCATACTATTCATCGGAAGGCCAGATACCAGTATTGAGCTTTATTTGGGGAAGAAAAGCGCAAGAATAGGAAGCTTCGCTACTCTTTGGACGTGGACGCCGCCTCCCCCTCCCAGCCAGCTTGTTTCGCTTTATACAGGGAACCCGGAGGGATGCCATCAGGCAGGTACTGCTGTTGCACGCGTGCGAGAGGGTAGTCGTGAGGGTAAAGGTACCCCTGGCCGTGGCCTAGCCGCGACGCCCCCGGGTAACTCCCCGATCTCAGGTGGGCCGGCACCTGGGCGGCGATCTCTTTCTTCACCAGGTCTGCCGCTGCATCTATGGCCACGTAAGCCGAGTTGCTCTTTTTGGCAAGCGCTACGTAAAGCGCCGCTTCAGCAAGAGGTATGCGCGCCTCCGGCATGCCTAAGGCAGAAACCGCGTGAAACGCGGATACCGCCACGACCAGCGCCTGCGGGTCCGCGAGCCCCACGTCTTCCGCCGCGCAGATCATAATGCGGCGAGCGATAAACCGGACGTCCTCTCCCGCCGCGAGCATCCGGGCCAGCCAGAAAACGGTGGCGTCAGGGTCTCCGCCTCTCATACTCTTTATGAAAGCGGAAGCGTGGTCGTAGTGCGCGTCCACCCCGTACTGCAGAGCGGGCACCTGAATGCTTTCCTCTGCCACCTGAAGGCTCACCCGCCTTACGCCATCAGGGCCAGGCTCGGTGGTGAGTGCAGCCAGTTCGAGAGCGTTAAGCAAGGCGCGCGCGTCACCACCCGCAGCGTCAAGCAGGTGTTCCATAGCGTCCTCGTCCACATGCACGCGGAATGCCCCAAGCCCCCTCTCATGGTCAGAAAGGGCCAAAGCCGCTATGGTGGCCATCTCGTCGCGAGACAGCGGGCGGAACTGAAACACCCTGGATCGTGAGATGAGAGGCGCGTTCACTTCAAAAAACGGGTTCTCAGTGGTGGCGCCTATCAGAATGATGGTGCCGTCCTCCACGTAAGGAAGCAGCGCGTCCTGCTGGGCCTTGTTAAACCTGTGTATCTCATCTATGAACACCACGGTCCTCTGGTTGTACATGCCCAGGCGCTCCCTGGCGCGCTCGATGACGGCCCGCAGATCCGCCACACCTGACGTAACTGCGTTCACCGATTCGGTCACAGCGCACGTCCTGAGCGCGATGATACCGGCCAAGGCGGTCTTGCCGCTGCCCGGGGGCCCGTAGAATATGGCGGAGGAGAGCCTGTCCGCCTCTATGGCGCGGCGCAGCAGCTTGCCTTCGCCCAGGATATGCCGCTGCCCGACAAACTCCTCCAGCGTCTTAGGCCTCATCCTCCACGCTAAAGGTGCGGACTCCTTTATGTTTCTCTGCCGCGCAGACTCCCAGAGGTCCACGTCTATCCGGTCCTCCCCGCGATCTGCCGAATGCGCGATGCCGCCTCTTCCACGTCAGATGCGTTCACTTCCCTGTGGGTAACGAACCTTATCCTGCGGGGGCTCACCGCGTTGGCGAGTACTCCGGCGGACTTCATCGCAGCCACCAGCTCCTGGGCGGACCCTTTAGTATCCGCCATTACTATGTTGGTCTTTACTGCATCAGGCTCACAACGGATCCCCGGGATTTCCGCAAGCCTTTCGGCGAGCAGCCGCGCCGTCCGGTGGTCCTCCACGAGCCTTTCCCTCATGCGTGTCAGGGCGACGATGCCTGCTGCGGCCAGCACTCCCACCTGTCGCATGCCGCCCCCCAGTATCTTCCGGTTTTTCCTTGCCTCGGCGATGAACTCCCTGCTGCCGGCAAGCATGCTGCCTGCGGGCGCTGACAGTCCTTTGGACAGGCAGAGCATAACGGAATCTGCGGGGGCGGCCAGTTCCTTCGCGTCCACACCGAGCGCTGCCGCAGCGTTGAAAATCCGGGCACCGTCAAGGTGTATGGAAAGCCCCAGTGCCTTTGCCTGGCAGGCGAGCGCGCGGGTCTCTTCAACGCTCATAACCGTCCCTCCCGCTCTGTTGTGGGTGTTCTCGATGCACAGAAGCCGCGTCCGTGGGAAATGGATGTTCGGCGGCCGCAGCGCAGACGCAAACGCCTCCACTGTGATCACACCGTTTTCGCCATGGATGAGCCTTGGTATCACCCCGGACAGCACCGCTATGGCACCTACTTCGTAGAAGTAGATGTGAGACTCCGCTTCAAGCAGTACCTCATCCCCGCGTCTGGTGTGGGTCATGACCGCCGCCTGGTTGGCCATGGTGCCTGTGGGGAAAAACAGCGCCGCTTCCTTCCCGACGATCTCGGCCGCGAGGTGTTCGAGTCGATTGACTGTAGGGTCCTCACCATAGACGTCATCGCCCACTTCTGCTTCTGCCATGGCCCGGCGCATTTCGTCTGTAGGTCGTGTCACGGTGTCGCTTCGCAAATCAATGATTGTTGCCACAGATCTAAAAACACCTCTTTTTCCAATTGATTACCCCGGTGACGGGGCCCGGTGGTACTCATAAACGAGTCTCCTTGCTTACCTATTTTACTACAGCCTGTAAAGGCTTGCAAAAACGCCCATCGCAAGCAGCATCCCTGCCGTCCTTGAAACCACCCGGTGTATTCTTTCTTCCAGCTTATCCATGTCTTTGAACGCCTTGAACACCTCAAAGATCTCCTAGGCCATCAACAGGACTGTCATTACCATCTCCTCGTATTCTGTACATCGGACCTCTGTCACTCCTTTGCTCGGGAGTTAGCTACAGGTAGCCACCGGAGGTCTCATTTCTCTTTCCTACCTCCGTTCACCTACTAAGACTTTACACTACCGGTTCTAATCTCCTTGACCATGTGGTAAGACGAAAACCAAAAAACGCCCATGGACGGGGCCTGCTGGCTGAGTGCTCTCGGAAACACCCAGAAACTCCCTGGGAAGATGTAGGAATAGAGCTGAAGTAAGTGATCGAGGAGTCATGCAGACCCTGTAGGTCGTCAGGAACCGAGGCTGATGAAAAAGTGCGCACCTTGAAAAGGGCATAGGGAACCAGGCTCATCAAGACGAGCTTTTAGAAGGTGTACTGTCCGGTTGTGCTGCGTCTCAAGCGGCGAGGGGCCTACCGAATATCTCGGATAGGAGGTCAGGGTGAGCCTTTTGGGCCCATCTGACCCAGGCATCGATGTGTTGGTCCATGGCTATAAGACGGGCGTGCTAAACCGGGCCCGCTTGCTCTTTGACCGGCGCCTTTCGATCTGGTAGTCGACCTTTACGCGTTTGAAGCAGCGTTCTGAGACAGTGAGTTGGGAATAGGTTTTCTTCCAGGCGGGAGAGCCGCCATGCGCAAGACGGTCCTGCCGTATTGCCAAGGGGAACATGGGATTTCAGGTCTGGGTAGCGCCGGGGGCATGAGCAGCGGTAGATGCCCCGTTTGTGGTAGTCACAGACCTTCACTCCGTAGGGATTGGTCCCGGTACGGAGGGAAGTGCCGTCACCGATGAGCCCGAGGGAGATGGTTAGGACTTTCTGAGAGGACACGCCGGCTGAGTGAGGGGAATGTATGGACGCACCATCTTCCAATTAGATAACGATTGGCCAGCAGATACTCTCTTACTCTATCTGAAGCTGTCGTCAACGGCCTGATATCATCCGGTCCTGAAGCGTGGCTGCTTTGGAGCATATAAAATCAGGTCCAAATAGATAATAACGATGTAAGGCAGACTTCTCACCGGATGGTAGGAGGAGTAGTAATAGTGATAAAGACGAGAGACACCATTCTTGCAGGCGCTTTGGCTGGTTGGATGGGTAATATTGCCAAGGAAATATTGACATGGACATTTCACTTTCTGGGATGGGTTAGATACACATTTGTCCATATTGCCGCTGGATTTTACTATTCAGCAGAAAACCTTGATGCTCCGCTCAGCCTCGTGACCGGCACCATAACCGACTGGACAATAGCAGCAACTTTCGGGATTTTACTCTTACATATCCTTCGTTATACAGGAAAAGATTACGCTGTATTTAAAGGAATAGCCTTCGGTTCCTTGGTGTATATCATCACATTTGGAATTGGAATGGCAATGGACATCACAAGGGCTACACTAATTACACCGTTACCAGATTTTCTTTTGCTTCTGGCACATCTTGCTATTGGTGCTGTTACCGGTTGGGCTTTGAAGAAATACTTCAGTCAGGCGATATGATTCTTCAACAACCGCTAATACCCAACACCTTGAGAGAATCTTAAGTCTTTAAGTCGGGTTGGACGACCCGCAAAATCTCCTTTAACGTACATTGCAAGCAAGATTCGGGCTCGCAGGGAAGTATCCCCGGAGGAGGCCTTCGAGGAAGCCTGTGAACAAGACGCTCCCTTGGACGAGTTATTATACGAACCTATGCCCATTAAGCTTTGCTGCCTCTGGCGGGGCTGGCCCGTGAGACGCGCGCCAGGATGAAATCTCCCCGGGCCGCGCTGGCTGTGGGTGAGGTACCTCTTGGAGGAAGAGTATCTCATCAGCCTCATTAAGTGGAGCCAGTGGTGGAAAGGCTTTGAAGAAGCAGGCTGGCTTACCCAGAAGCGGCTGCGAAAAGAACCGGTTCCCCGGCAGAGTGGGTGGCTCTCTGCCGGGTACTGTGGGAAAACACCGGGACTGCCCCGGGGTCTTGTGAACGCCTGGATGAACTGGTGCCGGCCAAAAGCGCCTCTTACCCAGTGATGTTGAACGAGAACCCGTCGATCCGCTTTTCTCCCTGTTGACTCACAGCTTCAGGTTGCCTTCAGAATATTTGGTTATGCTTTTCATAACCGTCTCTCCGGCTTGTTGGCTCTTTACATAGATGTTGCGGTTATCGGCATAGCGGCAAAGTTTGTGCCCGCGTCTCAGTTCATCAGCATGATGTTGCTTAGTAGCGGGCTTGGAGGGCCACCCCGGGGAAGAGCGCCCTGGAAAGCGGCTCTTTGAAAGATACGGCTACACCCCGGCGGCGCGCATCTTGATGCAGCATCTGCGAGATTTGGCGTTTACGCGCAAGAAGACTTTCCCGCCGGCCCGAGCAGGCGATCGCCTTTGGTAGCCTCGGACGAGCCCCCGCGGAGGAGCATTAATAAACACGTCGATGTAACTCGAAAGTCCAGGTCTTTCGGCAGGGGCTTGTCCCGGAAGAGGTTCTCAGTAAAAGCCAAAAACCCCACCGTGCCGTAATAACCCTGGTTTTGAACCTGCTCTAAGCAGGTGGGTGCCCTCCCTCAACCTTCAAGTTTCCCCTCAAATCTCACGGGGTGTACATCCGGATGCGGAGTCCGGGCTCCCTAGGTTCTTGTGTTGGCTCAAACCTATCGGGTATCTCACGAGCACAGCAGGGCATCTGGCATTTGTTAGTATTTGGTTTTCTCTGATAAAATGATACCACAGTTTTGTACTTAAGACAAGGTCGACAGGTGCATCTCGGCCTGTCTGCAGCAGCGGTAGATCTCTCCAGATCATGTTGGCTTTGCCGCCAGTTCTAGTTTTGGGCAAGCACAAATATGGGTGTTAATAAGGGTCCCCATCTCCGAAAGAAGGAGGCGACAGTAATTTGGCTGAGGGTCTGACCACCGTAATCGTGCTTGCTGTGATCGTCGAAATACTGACGGAAATATTGAAAACGCTGCTTCCGGTAATCCAGGGAAACGCGTGCCGTTACGCCGCTGCGCTCATCGGGATCGGCCTTGCTCTCGGCGCCCGCGTCGGCATCTTCGAGGCGTTCGGCATGCCACTTTCCAGCCCGTTCCTTGACTACCTTGTGACCGGCCTTCTGATCTCAAGAGGGTCAAACCTGGTACATGATATCATGAGCAGGCTGGAGGACCGACGCCCTACTCCCGTGTAATGAGTTTGAGCGCATCAAGCTGCGACTTTTCCACCCGTGACGGTGCCCCTGTCATCGGGCAGTGAGCGCTCGCGGTTTTCGGAAAGGCAATAACATCCCTTATGCTCGTACTCCCCGTGAGCAGCATGACCATGCGGTCAAGCCCCAGGGCGATACCGCCGTGGGGAGGAGTGCCGTACTCAAACGCCTCAAGGAGAAACCCGAACTTCTCTGTGTACTCCTCAGGTGACAGCCCGAGTACGCTGAATACCTTCTCCTGCACGTCCCTCCTGTGAATACGGATGGATCCGCCGCCCAGCTCAGTGCCGTTCAGCACCAGGTCGTACGCCTTCGCCCTCACCGCACCAGGGTCAGTTAGAAGCATGGGCACGTCATCGTCCAGCGGAGAGGTGAACGGGTGATGCATGGACACCCAGCGACCTTCTTCGTGGGAGTACTCAAACAGCGGGAAGTGAGTCACCCACAGGAACTGCCAACCGCTCCTTCCAAGATCCATTCTGTGGCCGAGTTCAAGCCTCAGCGCGCCGAGCACCGTATATGCAATCATGGGCTCATCGGCCACGATCAGGACAAGGTCACCTCTTTCCATGCGCATACGGTCCATTATCCTGGAGATCTCGGCTTCAGACAGGAACTTGGCCACAGGCGACCTGACCTGGTCTGCAAGCGCCATCCAGATCAGCCCTTTTGCCCCCAACTCCTGCGCTTTAGCAGTCAGGTCATCCAGTTCCTTCCTACTGAATGCAGCGCCCCCTGCTACACGGATCCCGCACACCTTCTTGCCGCCTGGCCGGGCTTCGGAGAACACACGGAACCCGGAGTCCGCCACTTCCTCCGTGAGGTCCTCGATGGTCATGGAGAACCTGAGATCCGGTTTATCCGTGCCGTACCGGCTTATGGCCTCCTGCCACGTCATACGGGGAAACGGCTCAGGGACGGGGTGGTCGGAATGTGCCCGGAATACAGAAGCCACAACTTGCTCCGTGAGGTCCAGCACGTGTTCCATGTCCACAAACGACATTTCTATGTCGATCTGCGTGAATTCCGGCTGCCTGTCCGCCCTTAAATCCTCGTCCCTGAAGCAGCGCGCGATCTGGAAGTACCGGTCAAATCCGGCCACCATGAGCAGCTGCTTGAACAACTGCGGGCTCTGCGGCAGCGCAAAGAATCTCCCCGGGTATACCCTGCTCGGCACCAGGTAGTCCCTGGCGCCTTCCGGCGTACTCCTTGTGAGCATCGGAGTCTCCACCTCGTAGAAGCCACGGGAGTCAAGCAGATCCCTTACCATCTTGACGACCCGGTGCCTCCGGATGAGGTTTTTCTGCATGGAGGGACGCCGCAGGTCCAGGTACCTATATGTAAGCCTAAGCGTCTCGTCAACATCCACGTTGTTCTGGATGTAAAATGGCGGCGTCTTAGCGGCGTTCAGCACAAAGAGGCGCTCTGGGTAAAGCTCCACCTCTCCTGTCGCCAGCTTCGGGTTTATGCCATCCGGAGGCCTGGCCGTGAGCGTGCCCTCCGCCCGCAGCACATATTCTGCCCTGACGCCCTCTGCAACCCTGTGCGCCTCCGGGTTCACCAAAGGATTAAACACCAGCTGGAGCGTGCCGGAAACATCCCGCAGATCTAGGAAAATGAGCCCACCGTGGTCTCTCCTTTTGCTCACCCAGCCGCATACCTCAACACTTCTCCCGACAGAGTCCTTTCCCAGTTCACCGCAACGATGCGTTCTCATATGTGTTCTCCCCCAAGCGACCGCAAGATGTATTGCTCCAGATGAGCCGTGCTCAGTTCTTTCTGCTCTGCAGTAGACATGTTTTTCAGCACCGCCACTCCCCTGGCGCGCTCCTCTTCTCCCAGAAACAGCACGTAATTGAAACCTTGCTTGTCCGCATATTTCATCTGCGCTTTGACGCTGCGCTCAAGGTAATCAATATCGCAGCGGATCCCCTTTCCCCGCAGCCTCTGCGCCAATAGGAACCCGGTCTCCCTGGTGGAACCGGTGGTCACGATAAACAACTGCCTGCGCTGCGGGGAAGCCCCACTGACACCCTGGCCCTTCATGACGATCAGGAGCCTTTCTATTCCCATGCCAAAACCCACCCCCGGCGCAGGTTTTCCACCCAGCTGCTCCACCAGGCCGTCGTACCGGCCCCCGCCGCATACCGTATTCTGCGCGCCCAGCTCCCGGCTGATGATCTCGAACACGGTATTGCTGTAGTAGTCAAAGCCCCTGACAAGCCGTGGGTTTTCAGCAAACTCATGGCCGAGCGAACGCAGCGAGCGCTTGACACCTTCGAAATGCTCCGCACACTCCGCGCACAGGTAAGATGCGATCCGCGGCGCGCCTTCGAACTCGGCGGCGCAGCGCGGCTCCTTGCAGTCTAGCAGCCTCAGGGGATTGGCGTCGAGTCTCCGACGGCAGTCATCGCAAAGCCGTTCCCTCCTGCCGGAGTAATACCCAAGCAGTGCATCTTTATAGCGGCCTCTGCACGCCGGGCATCCCATACTGTTCACATACAGGGTCAGACCGGACAGCCCGGAGCCTTTCAAGAACTCCATGGCTAGGTGGATCACCTCGGTATCCAGCAGGTAGTCTCGTGAACCGAACGCTTCGATCCCGAGCTGGTGATGCTGCCTGAGACGTCCCGCTTGCGGCCGCTCATATCTGAACACGGGCGCGATGTAGAAGAGCTTGACCGGCTGCACCAGCGCATCAAGACGCGACTCTATGTAAGCGCGCGCGACAGGCGCCGTACCCTCCGCCCTCAGCGTGATGCTCCTGCCACCCCTGTCCTGGAATGTATACATCTCCTTTTGTACCACGTCGGTCTGTTCTCCCACACCGCGGGAGAACAACTCTGTATGTTCGATAATGGGCGTACGGATTTCCCCGTAGCCGAACGAGGCGCACAGCGAGCGGAAGCGCGTCTCCAGCTCGACCCACTGGACCGCCTCGTCGGGAAGGATATCCTGAGTGCCCCTGGGCCTTGTCGTCAGCATCAATCATCCCCTCCTACAAAGGGGTTGTAGCGCTTCTCATCCCCTACTGTACTCTCAGGGCCGTGGCCCGGGTACACCACCACGTCCGCCGGAAGCCGCATGAGCTTATCCTTTATCGAGCGTATCAGTGTTGTGTAAGAACCTCCGGGCAGGTCGGTGCGGCCGATAGACCCCGCAAACAGCGTGTCTCCAGTGAACACGACGCCATGCCCGTAGATGCAGATCCCGCCGGGCGTATGGCCTGGGGTGTGGTACACCTGAAACGACAGCTCACCCACAGAAAAGGCGTCCTCGTCCTTGAGCAGTCCGTCCGGGGCGCCAGGCCTTACAGCCATGCCGGAGAACAGCGACAGGTTGCGCGCGGCGTCGGTCAGCATTCCGGCGTCCGCTTCGTGAATGTAAACGGGTACGGACAGCCGGGTCCGAATCTCCCGCACGGCGCCGATGTGATCAGCGTGCGCGTGAGTGAGCACAACGCGCACGCAGGCTGCGCCCGCTTCTTTAAGCGCGTCCAGGATACGGGGAGCCGAGGCGCCCGGGTCAATTACCATAGCCTCGCCAGTCTTCTCACATTTCACCACGTAACAGTTGCATTGCAAAGGTCCCACAGGTAATACCTTAACCAGCATGGATCGGAAACCCCCCGATTCTTCAAAAGGTCTTTTCGCTGTCAATCAATATGGTAACAGGCCCGTCGTTGATGAGCTGCACCTCCATCATGGCCTGGAATTCTCCTGTTTGCACCGGAACCCCCTGCTCATTTATAAAGTCTACGAAACGGTAAAAAAGCGCCTTCGCTCGCTCGGGGTCCTCTGACTGAGTAAAACTGGGCCGCCTGCCCTTCCTCACGTCACCATAAAGAGTGAATTGGGATACTGCCAGCACACCGAGGCCCAGGTCCTTGACGGAAAGGTTCATCCTGCCTTCCGCGTCCGGGAACACCCGGAGGCCTGTGACCTTCTCCGCCACGTAGGCGGCGTCTCGGGGCGTATCACCCCTGCCCACAGCGACAAATACCAAGAGCCCTCCCCCGATCTCCCCCGTAACCCGGTCCGCCACACTCACCCGGGCCATCTTCACCCTCTGTACCACTGCCCTCATGCCTTACTGCTCCTTTGTCACTCTCCTGACAGCCACTACGTCCCTGATGCGCGAGATCTGCTTTGTGATCCGGTTAAGCTCCTCAAGATCCTTAATCTCGATAACCAGGTCGATCAGGGCGTCACTGTTCTTTTTAGTCTTCGCTCTCGCAGATATGATATTTGTCTTCATCTCCGCCATGACCGTCGCCACCTCGGACAGGAGCCCCGGCCTGTCCACCGCGGAAACCTCGATCTCCACGGGATAGTAGGCCTCCTGGCCGTCTGCCCAAGTCACTTCTATCAGCCGGTGGTGCTCATCCTCCGCCCTTATATTAGGACAATCTATCCGGTGCACTGAAACGCCCCGCCCCCGGGTGATGTAGCCGATGATTGGGTCACCCGGCACCGGGTTGCAGCACCTCGAGAACCTCACCAGGACGTTTGATGTGCCCTTTACCCGGACAGCGTCGCCCGCAGTCTTCGGAGTCGCCCGGGGCTTTACGACCTCGGGCACTACCAGCACCTCACCCCTGTGCTCCTTCTTCCATTCTTCCTTCAGCTTACCCACGACCTGCTGGGCGCTGACCCCGCCGTAGCCTACTGCAGCCAGCAGGTCCTCAACTGACATGAAATTCATCTTGGCGGACACCTGTTCCAGGTACTCTGCGCACGCCAACTGGTGGGTCTCAAAACCCAGCTTCTTGCACTCTTTTTCAATGAGTTCCTTACCGCGCTGGAGATTTTCCTCCCTCCGCTCCCTTTTGAACCACTGGCGGATCCGGCTCTTTGCGCTCGACGTCTTGACGAACAAAAGCCAGTCCCAGCTCGGCCCCATCGACTGCTTGCTTGTAAGTATTTCCACTTTGTCGCCGTTCTTGAGCACATAGCTCAGCGGGACGATTTTTCCGTTCACCTTGGCGCCTACGCATTTGTTGCCCACTTCGGTGTGAATGCGGTAAGCAAAATCCACCGGGGTCGCGCCCGCAGGCAGATCGATCACATCGCCGTTTGGAGTGAAGACGAACACCTCGTCGTCGAACAAGTCGATCTTCAGCGACTCCATAAACTCCCGCGCGTCCTTCATCTCCTGTTGCCATTCCAGGACCTGCCTGAACCACGACAGCTTCTGTTCGAAATCTCGGTCTCCCTTTGTGCCCTCCTTGTACCTCCAGTGCGCCGCGATGCCGTACTCGGCCGTCCGGTGCATGTCCCAAGTCCTGATCTGGATCTCAAACGGCTCTCCTTCCGGCCCCATGACGGTTGTGTGCAGCGACTGGTACATATTGGATTTGGGCATGGCGATATAATCTTTGAACCTGCCTGGTATAGGTTTATACAAGGTGTGCACAATCCCCAGCACAGCGTAGCAGTCTTTCACCGTGTCCACCACAACCCTTACAGCGATGAGGTCGTATATGTCGGAGAACACCTTGCCGCTCTCGGTCATCTTCTTGTAGATGCTGTAAAGGTGCTTGGCGCGTCCCTGGATGTCGCCCCGGATCCCTGCTTGCAGCAGCTTTTCCCGGATGACCTCGATCACGCCGGACGTGAACTCCTCCCGCTCCTTCCGCTGTTTGGCCACCTTCTCCGCTACTTCCGCATACGCTTCCGGGTGCATGTACCGAAACGCCAGGTCCTCAAGCTCCCACTTGAACCTCCATATGCCGAGGCGGTGCGCGAGCGGGGCGAAGATCTCCATCGTCTCCTCGGCGAATAGCATCTGGCGCTGGGGTGGGATGTGTTTCAGCGTCCTCATGTTATGCAGCCTGTCCGCCAGCTTTATGATGATCACGCGGATATCCCTCGCCATCGCGAGGAACATCTTTCTCAGGTTCTCCACCTGCTCCTCTTCCCTGCTGCGGAACTCAAGGCGGCTCAGTTTGGTGACCCCGTCGACTAAAAACGCGATCTCCCGTCCGAAATTCTGCTCTATAGCGGAGATGCTCCTGTCTGTATCCTCTGCCACATCGTGGAGCAATCCCGCGGCCACCGTGGCCGCATCCATGTCCATGTCCGCGAGGATGGCAGCCACTGCCAGCGGGTGGACCATGAATTCCTCGCCCGACTCCCTCGTCTGGCCCTCGTGCGCCTTTTTTGCGAACTGGAACGCGCGTACGATCACTTCCCTGTCCTCCGCCTGGATCCTCCGGAGTACCTGCTCGAGCCATTCATCCGTCAACGGGTACCACCTCCTTTCCGCCCTGTCATCAAGGTTTGGTGCTAGTACGTGATCACCGAGACTATGTCATAACCTTTCAGTTTCTCTCTGCCCGGGAGGAAACTGAGTTCTATCAGAAAAGCCACCTTCTCCACAACTCCGCCGAGCTGCTCAACCAGCGCGATGGATGCGCGTACTGTGCCTCCGGTCGCCAGCAGGTCGTCAACAACCAGCACCTTCTGCCCTGGCCTGATCGCGTCCTTGTGGATCTCCAGCGTATCCGTGCCATACTCCAGCTCGTAGCAGCCCCGCAATACCTCGGCGGGGAGCTTGCCTGCCTTCCTGACAGGCACAAACCCCTTGCCGAGCGCGTACGCAAGCACGGCCCCCATAACAAACCCCCTGGCCTCGGGGCCCACAACAATATCAGCCTCGCAGTCTTTCAGGAGCCGCGCCAGCTCATCTACGGCCTGGCGAAACGCCGTCCCGTCCTTCAACAGCGTGGTGATATCCTTGAAATTCACTCCAGGTTTGGGAAAATCCGGAATCTCCCTAATCATCGCTTTCAGGTCCACCTGTTCCCCTGGCCGTGTTTTTCCTGGCCAGGGCTTCGCCTCCTTTCGGTCACGCCTTCGGTGAGCCAGCCCACTCAGAAAGCAGCGCATCTTTCACCACCGGCAGCTCTTCCGTCATCCGCTTGAGCCATTCGAGGTGGATACCGCGGTCGACCTCGCATTCAGCGAATATCCTGCTTAACCCGAGGTTTCCCCTGCCGAGGAGCTGGACCTCCCCGTTTTTTACGCACAGCACCCCCGCCTCTTCCAAAATGGCAAGGTAGCGCGCGACGCGCCCGGTATCTCCGTGAGAGCTCATGCTTTGCACTACTCTATCGTACTCTATCTTATCACTGCCGGCCAGCTTTTTTAAACTGAGGTAGAACGAAACCAGCACGTCCCGGTCGGGAAACCTCTTTTTGAGCCACTGCTCCTGCGCGTCGAGGTCCGCCCTGCCCCACGAGAGCCTCACCCAGCGAAGCACCGGCACGAAAGAGGCGGCCTCCCAGAAATCCTCGGGTGATACAGGCACCCCGGCCAGCACGACCCCGCCCTCATCCCCGTCGCCCAGTACCACGCCATCGTGATACGCCTGCCATCGGACTCCGGCCGGGATGCTCGCTGTAACGCGTCTAAGACTGCGGCAGGGTCCCGTATACAGCGATATCCGGCTGCCGGAAGAGGCTAGCGAAAGCGCGCGGGACACGGGGGAGGTCTGACCCCTTTCATCCAAAAAGGTTACTTCCGTCGCGTCATAAGACGGTACTTCGTATACCCGGCAGCCGACGCCGTTCACGGGTTCCGTTCCGTACCAGAAGACCTCCCTTTCTGCAAGCCAATGCTTCACCTGAGGTAGCGCAAACACCGATGTAATGGCCAGGTCGGCGTTGCCGTCCTCGGTCTCTCCCGCAGTAATGAGGGATGGTTTAAGCTCGTTCAGCCTCCGTTTCAGCCTGCCGGCCAACAGCGCAGTCCGGGCCACGATCAGCACCTTGCTGCCCGCGTCGACCCGCTCTGCCACCAGTTGGTGAATCTCACCCGGTCTGCCGGGAGCACCAGGGTAGCGCGCTACCGGTCGGGACTGGCGAACATCGCGGATCACCACGTTTATTCTCTTTCTATTCTGCCAGGTGTCTATCTCGGGGTAAAATGCGATGTCAAGCGGTGTCTCGCGCAGCACTTCAGGTGTTTCGCTTGCTCGGAACAGGATCCCGTGATAGTCGTCGTATCCTGGTCCCAGAAAATTAAACTTAAGGTGGGCGCCGCCCTGCCCAACTCTCCTGCATTCCGCAAGAAGCCCCCGGGCGACCAGGGTGGGTCTTGGGTTACCTTGCCCGAACGGTTCCAGCAGCCTGAGCTCCTCTATGAGCTGTTCTGATAACTCAAGAAGGTGTACCTCCGCGTCAAGCCTCAGCCGGGGTACCAAAAGCCCCGGCGGCAACATCTCACGCGCCACTCCCAACAGCTGCCTGCCTAGCGCCTCGCAGTTTTCGGGCGCGATGGAAAGCCCCGCCGCCATCTCATGACCTCCGAACCTATCAAGCAGATGAGCGCACCGGGAGAGCGCTCGGTAGAGGTTAAAACCTTGTATGCTCCGGCCCGACCCCTTCCCCTCATCGAGGGAGACCAGGACGCAGGGTCTATGATATCTTTCCACCAGCCTTGAGGCGACTATCCCGATAACACCGGGATGCCAGTCTCTGCCCCACTGCACGATGATGCTGTCAGGCGAGTCTTTTACCCTCTCACATACTTCCTGAAAGATACGCCTCTCTATCTCCTGCCTGTCCCGGTTTTCGGAATCCAGCGACCTGGCCAGCGCCCTGCACTCCTCGATGGACTCGGAAAGCAAGAGCCGCACGCTCTCCATGGCATCGGCGAGCCTTCCCGACGCATTCAGTCTTGGCCCGAGCCCAAACGCGATCTTCCCGGAATCTATATCGCCCCGGATGCCGGCTGCCTCTGCCAGGCACGCAAGACCGGGCCGCTCGCGCCTGTTCATCTGCGCAAGCCCCAGCTTGACCAGTATCCTGTTCTCGCCAAGCAGCGGTACCACGTCAGCAACCGTACCGAGCGCCACCAGGTCGAGCACTTCCTGAAGCAGCGTCCTGCCGGTCAGCGCCTGGGCCAGCTTGTATGCGATGCCAACGCCCGATAGCTCCCTGAACGGGTAAGCAGATCCGGGGAGTTTGGGGTCGATTGCTGCGACAGCGGGCGGTATCACGTCGCCCGGCTCGTGGTGGTCGGTAATGATTATGTCAAGCCCTGCGCGTGACGCAGCCTGGACTTCGCTCACTGACGCGATTCCGCAGTCCACTGTGATAACCAGCGACACGCCCTGATTTCTCAGCCAGTGCAGCCCTGGTTCGTTTACACCGTAGCCTTCTTCCGCCCGGTTCGGTATGTAGATGGTGCAAGGGTATCCCATCGAGGAAAGCACTTGGTAAAGGAGGCAGCTGGCTGTAATGCCGTCCACGTCGTAATCTCCCCAGACCGCCACCTTCTCTCCTTCGGCCAGCGCATGCCGCAAGCGCGCGATGGCTTGATGCATGCCGGGCAGAAGAAAAGGGTCATGTAAGGACGCGGGGCTCGGATGGAGAAACTGGGCGGCATCCTCTGGAGCACACATACCCCTGTTGACCAGCACGCGCGCGGTGACGGGCGAAATTCCCAGCGCTTTGGCGAGCCTTTCAGCAACGTCGGCCTCGCTCTTTGCCAGGATCCAATAGCCAGCCCGGCTCATTATTCAACCGTCTCTCCCTGTTCTGACTTTGCCTGCGCCTTCAGGTGCTCTATCTCCTGTCTTGCCTCCTTTAGCGCTTGCTCTGTCTTGTTAAGCTTGTCCAGCAAAGCGGAGTGCTCATTCTCAGCCTTTCTCAGCCTGGCGCGCAGATCCCACAACTTGAAGTTCATACTGATCTGCCGCAACAGTCCGAGCAAGGCCACGACGGTTGCGCCCAGGGCCGCCGAGCCTAGTATGACCACAACCAGGCTGGCCTGAAACTGCCACACGAGAAAGGACAGGGTAACTGCCGTAGAGTTGTTCACCGCGAAGATGGCGATGGCCAGCGCTATGATGAGCGCGATCGCTAAAAACAAGGCCACTACCCCCTTTGGAACATGCTGACCTTGTGGTATTCTCGCCCTCTGGGGGTAAATCCTTCGACTCGGTGAAAACAGACAAAGAGGAGGTGCTTTTCCTTATCAGTTCATCATTTTGCATATTCCCTGTGGAAGATCCGCGCCAGGCTCTCCTTTTCCAGCTCTTCCACGGTGTAAAGCGAGCCCTTTGTACGACGGGCAAGCTCTTCGAGGAAAAGCCTGTTTGGTTCTAGCCCGATGCAGGTAAAGGATAGTCTGGACCTCCCCACCTCTTCTGCGGCTTTCAAGGCGTCCGCCAGCGGGTTTGCGCTCCACAGCGCCACTGTGGGTATGCCGTCTGTAATAAGCAGCAAGAGCGGGTTTTTGGCCCGTGTCTTCTTGATGTATCCGATGGCAGTCATCAGGCCGTCTGCCATAGGAGTGAGCCCGAGCGGGCCAATCTCGGAAAGACCTCTTTCCGCCCGTTCGTAGTTCCTGGTGAAGGGCACCTTGATGTCCACGGTGTTCTCCTGGAAGGTGATTACCGACACGCGATCCTTGCTCTTTAACAATAGGTGTCTCGCCAGGTGCTTAGCAGCGCGTATTCGACGGCCCGCCATTGAGGCAGACGCGTCCAGCAAGAGGCAAATGTCGCACGGGACCCTGCGGTCATACCTGTAGATCCTGATGTCTTCCGGCAGCACCCTGAGCCCCTGCCCTGGCAATGAACGTTTGGCCGACTGGATCAGGGTTTCGACCACCGCCAGCTCCTCCGACTCCCCGGGCGTCCTCTGCATCACCTTCTTCCTCAGACTCTTCTTAACCCGCGTAGCGCCCCGCCGGAGCCTGGTCTCGCCCGTCCCCTTGATGCGACTGGGCAGCCGCCTGATGAGCTTTCTCACCTGCGACTCAAGCTCTCTCTGATGAAGTCGCAGGTACTCCCTTAGCGCCTCCCCTTCCCTGGTAAGCCTGTAGCGGAAGCCGTCCCTTCTCACCAATCCCCGCGTCTTCAGATGCTCTATGGCAGACCTGTCAGGTTGTTGAATGCTCTGGCCGGCGGCTTCGGCGCTGAGCGCGTCGAGCAGACTTCTCACCGCCTGTGGCGTCTCGAATTCCTCTATAAGCTCCATTGCCATTCGGTGAACCCGGCTTTCATCGGCATCCTGGTCACCCGGGGAACCCCTGAGGTAAGAATCGGATGACGAAGTGTAGTCGGAGAGGTCGCTTTCGCCCTGGGGTCTTGTGTCCTGGTGAACGATCCGCTCGATGGCTCGGATCTGCCTTGACTGCTCCACAACTCCCTGTTCCACAGCAGAAACCAGATAGAATAGTACGCCCGTCATATCCGACGGCACGGATAGGGTGAGATGAACGTGGTTCATGTGCGCGCGACGGAGCTTGTCGCCTTCTCCGTGGGTCAGGCTGCCGGTCACGCGCCCCCCACCGGTGCCAGTCTGGATGTCGATGTAGTCCGCGATGACATCGGGGTTATGGTACGAGCCGGAGTCGCTGACGTAGGTCGCCACGGCCTGGCGGATCTTGTTCGCGAGGATCCTGTGGTCCACATAGCCCACGTCGTGGAAGACATCGGCGTGGATCACCTCTCCCGCTTGCTGCCTTTGGTAGAACACCCTCCCCGCATCCGCATATTTCAGCACGCGCACCTCAGAAGGACATGAGGGGTCAATGGTGTGCACGCTGTAACTCACCACCGCCGTCTCCCCTACGCGCACACCCCCTTTTTGCAGACACCTGTTTAAAATCCTGGTGACATGCGCCAGGTTTCCCGGGTCCTGCCATACGCCCCGCTTCATACTCGAAGGGGCTCCTCCTCACCCTTTATGAGTTCTACGAGAGACAGGTCTGTGAGAGGTCTTGCCGGCTTAGGAGGCGCGGTCAGCTGTATGTGACCTGGGGACCTGAATCCTGCACCCATTCCCCGAGCACCGCCCGCGCCTGTCCGCCCTGAAACGCCTGCCCTGCCTCCTGACATGTCCCGCAGTCTATCACGGATCCTTGAGACAAGCCGGTCCATAGGTGAGCAGGAATCTTCTGTCGCACGCGACTCACACGTGCTCTCGTTGCATGCGGGTGTCTGCGAGTCGCCTGGTCCCTTTTGCCCCGTTGAACCCGCTGCCACCGAACTGCGCTTGCTGGCCAGGTGTTCGAGTACCCTGTTTAGTGTGGTGGGGTCCACGCGGTGGCGCAGCACCATTGGGGCGACGCGGATGATGTCATCCAGCTCCACTACATCCCTGCCATCAAGCAGCGCCGAAGCCTTTGACGATAGCTTCATCGCCTCGACTGCGCGGAGGCTCTCAAATCCAAAGTCAACGTACATGCCTGCAATGAGCCTTGTGAGCGCTTCGGGAAATCGCACCTGGCCTATCCGTCTGTCTCTCTCAAACAATGCGACTCTCTCGGATATCTCCGGAAGAAACGCATCGAATTCCTCGGAGAACTCCTCAAGCACGCGCACCACATCCTCGGCCTGCGACGGTCTGGCCATTCCCACCACCAGGTCAAAGCGGTCAGACAGCTGTCTTCTAATATCCTCAAGAGGTCCGGGTTCTTCATCAGGGTTTGAAGCCGCCCAGACGGACGCCACAACAGGAATTTCCACAGGCACAAGGCCCGTCTCCTCCACTTTTACATAACCGGGCTTGGTGCCCATAACACCAAGCAGCACGTCGGCAAGTTCAGGGCTGGTTTCTGCCAGCCTGTTTATCTCGTCCACGAAGATAATCCCCCTGTGAGCCAGAGGGATAGTGCCCGGTAGAAGCGCTGCCTCGGGCTTTGCCGGATTGGTCAGCCGCGCCAGGTCTATGCTGCCTACCGCCGTGCCCATCTTGGAGGAGTGGGTGATCTCAAGATATGGCATAGTGACCCTCTCGGTACCGATAGCGTGAATTTCTTCCGGTGTCATGTGTTTGTGTATTGGGCAGTGCGGATGGTCCGGGTGGCAGTTGTACAAGCAGCCACGGATCCGGGTGATTGGAGGCAGGATCTGCCTTGCGGACCGCATTATGGTTGTCTTGCCCGTGCCGCGAAGCCCCTCCGCATGCACATGTATGGGAATGCCGCTGGAAGTTGAAAGGATGGACACATCCAGGGCAAAGAACAGCGAAGAATTACCCTGGTGCCTGGCAAGCCTCGTATATGGCCGCACGTTTACACCTCCCCTTATTCTACACAGACTATTTTGCCCATCGCTGGGTAGATTAACGGAGAGGACAAGTCCTAAATTTGCTCACTCCTCGCTTGTTTTTTCCGGTAGAGATATGAAATGGCTGGCTGATGCGCTGGTTCGCCAAGTCTTTCCCATGCATTCACAATCAGCACAGTTTTCGCTTGAAGCAGGGTCAAGGTGTACAAATACCTCTCCCACGCGGGGCACTTCTTTACAGACGGTCTCCCGTACGCACTCGGCTATATTATGCGCCTGCTCAAGCGTTAGTTTCTTGCACACCTCCACTTCGGCGTCTACAAGGCACGATAGGCCTGCGCTGCGGGTTCTCACCTCCGATACCCGCACCACACCGGACACTCTCAGGGCGGATTGGATCACCGCCTGCACCAGAGCAGGTTCAGACCTGTCCATGAGCTCGTCCACCGCCTGCCAGGTAATCCTTACGCCCATGGCCACAATCAATGCTGCCACGCCCAACCCGGCAGCGCAATCCGCGAAGTGGATGCCCGCAAGCGCGCCTGCGACGCCGAGCACCGCCACGGCGGACGACCAGGCGTCTGACCTGTGGTGCCACGCTGAAGCCACGACCGCCGACGAGCCGATGCGCCTGCCCAGCGCCAGTTTGTACCTGAACATGGCCTCCTTAACTCCCAAAGACAGAAGCGAGGCGCCGAGCGCCAGCGAAGACGGAACACCGGATGGCACAGCCGCAATTCTTCCCAGCGCATCATAACCCACTTTCACACCAGCAAACAGCACCGACAGGCCTATCAGTTTGGCGGCAACGGACTGGACCCGCCCATGGCCGTATGGGTGATCTGCGTCTTTGGGTTTGCCGGCGATTCTCATGGCCACTCCGAGCACCACCCCAGAGATCACATCTGAGAATGAATGCACTCCATCAGCCACCACCGCATGGGAGCCGCCGAAATGGCCTGCAGCTACCTTCAGTGCCCCCAGCGCTAGGTTCAGGATGACCGAGAGCCAGGCGATGCGCTCGCCCATTTTCGTCTGTTCCGTCACGCGACACATCCCCTTTCAAGAAAGGAAATGCCCGTGGGATCGTGCTATGAGTCCCACGGGCATTACATCCCGCTGCGCACTGTGCGCCCGGCGATGCGTGAGGCTTCTGCGCGCCGTCCGCCGCCTGTTCTCTTAAGCCTTTGCCAGTTTTCTCAGTTTCTCCTCGCGGGTCTTCCACAGCACCCAGAGCGGGCTGGCTATGAAGATAGACGAGTAGGTGCCTGACAGTATTCCTATGACAAGCGCCAACCCGAAGTCCCTCGTAGTCTTGCCCCCGAATACATATATCGCTCCGACTGCGAGCAAGGTGGTCAAAGAGGTGTTGATGGACCTCCTCAGCGTCTGGCTGATACTGTCATTCACCAGACTCGCCAGACTTTCCTTCCGCCTTACCTTCAGGTTCTCCCTTATTCTGTCATATACTACGATGGTATCGTTTATCGAATAACCGACGATGGTCAGTATGGCTGCGACAAAGTTGCTTTCTACCTCCACGCCAATGATGGAGAATATCCCCACGGTTATCGCCACGTCGTGCAGCAGCGCGACGATGGCCGTAACGGCGAACTTAAACTCAAACCGCAGCGTGATGTAGACGATCATGCCGAGGAACGCGATGCCCAGCGCGAGGAACGCTTTCCTCGTAAGCTCCCGGCTGATGACGCCCTGCACCTCCTCGATCCTTTCTACCTGGTAAGAGCCAAGTTCCGCTTCCAGAGCCTTTCTCACGTCGCGCTTCATCTCTTCAGTGATAGTACTTGTCCTTATAATCACGGCCCTGCCATCCGGGCTTGTCTGTATAACGCTTTTTCCGAGGCCGAGCGGTTCCAGCGCGGACCTAACCGAGGCGACCGTCACCGGTTCATCGAATGTTAGGTCCAATATGGTGCCACCGGTGAAGTCGATGCCCAGGCGGAGGCCCTTGCCGGGCATGACAAGAAAGATGAGACCAAGCAGGATCACTGCTGCCGAAAAGCCGAACCAATACTTGCGCATCCCGAAAAAGTCTATCTTCTTCACCCGTTGCACCCCCCGTCACACGCCCCAGAGCATCTTGGCGTTCTTGAATAGTTTGCTGTTTACGACCGTCCTGATTAGAAGACGGGTGACCACGATAGCGGTGAACATGCTGATCAAGATACCTAAAGACAACGTCACCGCAAAACCGCGAATCGGTCCTGCGCCGAAGTAGAACAGGACGCCCGCACCGATCAGCGTGGTGATGTTTGCATCCAAAATAGTGCGGAACGCCTGCTTAAAGCCTGAGTCGATGGCAGACAGCACGGTCTTTCCTGTCTTTGTCTCCTCGCGGATGCGTTCAAATATGATAACGTTGGCGTCCACGGCCATACCCACGGAGAGTATAAGCCCGGCGATACCGGGGAGCGTGAGTGAAGCATTAATGCCCGCGAGCACCGCAAGCAACAGGATCACGTATACCGACAGCGCAAGATCCGCGAGCGCTCCGGGCAGCCTGTAAAACGCCACCATGAACAGCACGACTGCGGATACGCCGATAATCCCCGCCCTGAGGCTTCGCTGGATGGAGTCTTCACCGAGGGTCGCAGATACAGACCGGTTCTCTACTATGTTCAGTTTAAGCGGCAGAGCACCGGAGTTCAGCATGATGGCCAGCCTGTATGCCTCCTCCACCGTGTAGTAACCCTTGATATATGCTTCGCCGCCGGTGATGACGTTCTCAACGACAGGCGCAGAGATCACCTCGCCGTCAAGTACTATGGCCAGCGTCTTGTGCAGGTTTTTCTCCGTCGCCTCCGCAAATTTCTTTGTGCCTTCTGCGTTAAACGAAAGCGTGACGACTGGGCTGTCGCCGATCTTGCCGATGTCTGCGTTCTTCAAGTCGGCGCCTGTGACCCACACCGTACCCTCCGAGTCAACGAACTCAAGGTACGCGGGCTTGCCCAGCACTTCGAGGGCTTCGTCCATATCCTTGATACCGGGAAGTTCCACGATGATCCGGCGGCTGCCCTCACGCTGGATCACCGGCTCAGCCACGCCTAGCCTATCCACGCGGTTGCGTATGACGTCCACGGTCTTCTGCATATTCCAGTCATTAACACGGTTTTCTCCCGTGTCCTCCGCCTCAAGCACCACGTGGATGCCTCCGGCGAGGTCAAGGCCTCGATTGATGTGATTGTATATCGGGTCAGCAAATAGGAAATACCAGGAACCGGCTATAATTGACACGACGAGTGCGAGCAGCACCACCCGGTTCCTCGATACTCTTCCCAGTTTTCTGTATACCATGGCGTAAAACAAGATCACGGAAATCAAAAAAAGCAGAGGCACTACAAGCTTAGACTGGTCTATTGTGGGCATTTTGATCCTCCTTCGGCCCTTTGCACCCCCGAAATTCAAACTCCATTATATATGCTGGCAATGGGTGTGTCAATTGCGCCCCGGGTGTAGACAGCGTGTCCAAAAATAGCTCTATCTGCGGTGTTCTTCCATTCCCTCAATTATGTCAACCGCATAACCTGAGAGATTCTCCAGTGTGTATACGGCCTTGTTTCTCGCGTTTGCGGATATGAACTGGCTGTTGTACAGCTCTTCGTGAACCTCCGCCGGGACAAGCCCGGCGGCTTCTGGTGAAGTCCACCGGGATGCCCGAACGGTCCTCAGCACCTCATCGAGAGACGCCTGCCTGAGGGCAGGTCTTACTCTCCCTCCTTGCGCTAC
>JBFMAL010000016.1:0-58620 GCA_040755615.1 Bacillota bacterium | reverse complement strand
CCGGCCTTGGTAAGGCTGCGGTCCTCGGCATCGAAGTTGCCCGACTGGTACCTGCTCCAGGTGAGGCCCGCGTACTGGGCCAGGGCCGCCTGGCTAGCGAAGCGCTTGATATCCCCGATCTCGGCCATGATGACCGCTGGCCAGCACCTTACTGGTTCTTCCTAGGCATTTCGGTCTCAAATGATCCGCGCGCGATACAGTGTTACCGCCCGAGGTACTTGAACTCCCGGAGGATTTGGCCAAACTGGACGCCTGGTTGGACGATGAACGCTTCTTTGAACAATTCGTGGTCTGGAGACCCATCATAACGTCATACCCGGTCACCAAGCGTTCCGCGCTTTCGGTCAGGCGCACTTTGTAGCCGAACTCAGTTTCTCGGTGTGCTTTGCCACGCCCAATGGGCCGGGCATCCGGGTCAAAAAGGCTCACCTTGCGTTCCGAAAGATTTAACTGGCCAGCGTTTACCCGACGGGCTTGGCTGATGATCTGTTCTCCCAGGTCCAGAGTCTTCTCCAATCCACTGACCAGGCGTCCTTTTTCGTCCATGCCAGTTTCAGCAAGTTGCCTGGTGTTCTGGTGCAGCTGTTCTACTACTCTTCGGGCAGCCTGCAAGGTCTTTTCAGCAATGTCCTCCATTTCTCCGGTGATCCGTCTCATGCGCCGCTTTCAGTACCTTGGCGATCTGAAGCACCCGTTTCTTCATACTGCGCGTGTGGTCACTGATGGCAGTCCCAGCATCACTAAGAACGGCCTTGGCGTGTTTCACCAGACGTATCACTACCCGTACCGTGTCTTTGGCTTCGACCACAGTGGTGTCTACTCGCACTTTGTTACGTCTTTTTGCCTTCCTGACCAGGTGGGCGTTTAGCGCGGCCATGTGATGGCTTCCGTCTGCATCTTGGTCAGACTTGAGGCATGGGGCACTGACATATTCCAGGGAATGCGACAGAACCGGCGCCAGCTGATCCGGTCTGTGACCCAAGCACAGACCTGCCGGTCGCTGAGTCTGTACTGGTGCTTGAGTGCCGTTATGTGCAAGTAGGTTTCCGCCGGTTATGAAGGATACCATAGAAATGCTAAAGGAAGAAGGGCGGCACAGTGTCAAAGTGATTGTAAGTAGAGCTCCGGTGTCGCCGGCGTTTTCCAATGAGATCGGGGCCGACGCGTATGCACCGGATGCTTCTGCGGCAGTGGACTTAGCCCGCTCGTTGATTGCTTAGCCAACCAACCTTGGGCGAATTTGATATAAAACTTAGGTCTTGAGTATTAACTTAGCAGTGAGGGGCTTTGTGAGCTGATTAGAAATGCAGCCAGGTACTTGGGACCAAAGGAGATCCCGAAGCCGGCGGTGCACTACAGCCCAGATGCTCCTCTTTCGTTTTTGTTTAGAGCCGCGCTCCTTGACTATCATAGTTGGTGGACTTTGGAAGGAGATTAACGCCGGGAGTTGTGCAAGGGTCAAGACAAGGTGTTGGGGCAATGGAAGGCCGGGAACTGCCCGTTTTGCTCGTGGATGCACCGGTGATTGCTGTGGTCTTTTCCGAGAGGTATCATAAACGCCTGAGGACCCACTAACAGCGTCGGGGACTGGTCTACTGGCCGTCGTTACTTCGATGTGACTTGGCACCTGAAGTGATAGAGCGTTTTTGCAGAAGATTGCGGGTAAAACGCCGGCGTCACGTGGGCATCTCCTACCTACGGAGAGAATTTACACAACAATTAGAACGGTCCCTCAAAACATCCTGATCTAACCATACTTGACACGTACAGGCGATTGGATTAAAGTATTATTGGTAGGACCACTACTGATCTAAGAAGGAGATGTGATGATGAACGAGTTTTCACCGGTACGTAAGTCGCGAGTCTACGAAGAGATAGCTAGCCAGATAAAACAGCTTATCATAGAAGGGCGATTTAAACCCGGTGATAGACTTCCGCCCGAGCGTGAGATGGCGGAGATATTTAGAGTCAGTCGCAACTCGGTGCGCGATGCTCTCCGCACATTGGAACTCATGGGCTTAGTTGAGTGCAGACACGGCGACGGCACAATCGTTACGTGCGTCACTCCGGAAACCTTGATATCTCCTCTTGCAGCGATCCTTGCAACTAGACGTAATCTTCTTTCGGCACTTATGGAAGTACGCAAGATCATTGAGCCGCCTGCGGCACAGATGGCTGCCCAGAGAATCAACGAGGACGATCTCCGTGAGCTTGAACAAATCCTGGCTAGCCAGGAGCAGAAAGCAATGCAAGGAGAGTATACCATCGAGGAAGATAATGACTTCCATTATACGATCTGCATGGCAGCAGAGAATGAGGTGCTGATGCTTATGGTAACCCACATTATGGGGCTTTTGAGTGAGAGCCGAGCCAGGAGTCTGCAGACTGCAGGACGGGTTCGGATGTCTGTCGCAGGTCACCGCAGGATCCTTGACGCGATCAAGCGGCGCGACCCGGATCTGGCGCGAGATGCGATGCTCAAACACCTGGAGGAAATAGAGAACACTATCCTCAAGAACATGGGGCAAGAAAACGTGGGCGCCGGGTGAAGCAGTATACTCGAGGGAGACCTGAATCATTTGGCACCTTGCAGGCAGCCGGGTAGCGAAAGCACACTGATAGCCGTGGACAAGCTTTTTGTATCGCTGACTCTTGCGAACACATATACAAACGCTGAAATACGCCCCATGCCAGGCGTGGCAGCATCATAACCGTAGTATGTATGGTAGACGAACCACTCTCTGTACACCAAGCAGTTAATCATCCCCGCATCAAGTAGTTTCCGCATTCAGTGATTCCTGCTCCAGAATTGGTGTCGGACCGGATAAGACCAGACCTGAGAGATTTGATTCCAGGGTATGCCATACGACGGGAGGACGGCAACCGTTGACACCGGAGGATGTTTCCCCAATTCAGCTTGTCGTGGCTGAAGGCCTGACTGAAGATGCCAAAAAGGGAATAGCCCGCATGGACCGAGCAGACATGGAAGCGATCGGCGTAAGCATGGGTGAAGTCATAGAGGTTATAGGACGCCGAACCACGGTAACACGGGCTTACCCCGCATTCGGCGACAGCATTGGCCGCAAAACGCTGCAGATCGACGGGGTCACTCGCGAAAACAGCAATGTAGGGCTGGGCGAGCGGGTGACCGTGAAGCGCGCCAACGCCCAGCAGGCCAAGGCGGTGGTGCTGTCACCCATCGATGTATCCCAGCGCTTCGATACTGAGACAGAGGTACAACAGATCCGTAGATTGCTGATAGGCATGCCCGCGCTGGTCGGAGATAAGATCGTCCTCTCACGGTTTGGTCCGAAGGAGGTTGCGCTGAGGGTAGAGGGGACCACACCGCGAGGCCCAGTATTCTTTGGCGCTAACACGGTGGTGAAGATCAAATCTCCTGATTCGGCTGAGCGACGCGCCCAAAGGGTGACATACGAAGATATAGGCGGGCTCGAAAAAGAGGTCAGACGGATCCGGGAGCTGATCGAACTGCCTCTGAAATACCCTGCTGTGTTCCGCACCCTTGGCATAGAGGCGCCTAAGGGCGTGCTGCTATATGGCCCGCCTGGCACAGGAAAGACGCTTATCGCCAGGGCCGTTGCTGATGAGAGCCAGGTGTACTTTGTGCACGTTAACGGTCCTGAGATTATGCACAAGTACTATGGTGAAAGCGAAGCGAGGCTCCGCGAGGTATTCGAGGAAGCCAGGCGGCATGCACCCGCAGTGCTATTCCTTGATGAACTGGATGCTATTGCCCCGCGCCGTGCGCAGGTTCACGGAGACGTGGAAAAGCGCGTGGTGGCACAGCTGCTAGCCCTTATGGACGGCCTGGAAGCACGGGGCAACGTCGTTGTCATAGGCGCTACCAATATTCCCGACGCCGTTGACCCTGCATTACGCCGGCCCGGGCGGTTTGACCGCGAGATCGTGGTCAATGTACCTGACCGCCAGGGCAGACTCGAGATCCTGAAAATCCACTCCCGCGGTATGACACTGGCTAGCGACGTGGACCTCGAGCGGATCGCTGCGATGACTCACGGGTTCGTCGGTGCCGACCTGGCTGCACTCTGCAGGGAAAGCGGTATGTATGCGTTGCGTCGCCTATTGCCTGAGCTTCAGCGCGGAGCGGGCGATATATGCGACGTGCAGATCGAGGTGAGAGACGAGGACTTCCGCGCGGCCCTGCTCGAGGTTGAACCATCTGCCACACGGGAGTTCCTTGTAGAGATTCCCGACACGAGCTGGAGTGACATAGGCGGGCTGGCACGCGTAAAAGAGCACCTGCTCACCCTTGTAGAATGGCCACTTAAGTACCAGCACGTTTACGGAGAGTTCGGACTTAAAGCGCCTAAGGGGATCCTCTTTTCCGGTCCCACGGGTACCGGTAAGACGCTCCTTGCCCGCGCGTTGGCGAGTAGGACTCAGCTGAACTTTATCAATGTGCCCAGTGCCTCACTGTTCTCGCGCTGGCAGGGTGAATCGGAAAAGGCCCTGCGGGATGTGTTCCGGAAAGCCAGGCAAGCGGCTCCATCCATTCTTTTCTTCGATGAGGTCGACGTCCTGGTACCAGCGCGGGCGGGTGAAACGGGCGGGGTGGGGGAGAGAGTGGCAAGCCAGTTCCTCGCTGAGCTCGACGGACTGGAGGAGCTGCGGGGGGTGATCGTACTGGCTGCCACCAACCGCATCGAGGCGCTGGATGCTGCAGTGTTGCGCCCTGGTCGCTTTGATCACATCCTTGAGTTCCCAGTTCCAGATTTACATGAACGCGTTGAGATACTGAAGGTGCACCTCAGGAAAAAACCTCTGGCGGACGATGTGGGCATTGACGACCTTGCTGGATGCACCGAGGGGCTGGTAGGGGCGGAAATCGAGTGGATCTGCCAGCAGGCGACACTCCTTGCCCTAGGCACTGTGTTCAGTCAGCGAGCGGAACATGAAATTACTGCCAGGCTCGTCTTGAAGCGCTCCCACTTCGAGGAGGCGCTCCAGGAGCTTGAGAGGCGACGCACCTTACAGAGACCGTCAGGCGGTCAGTCCCAGTATGCCCGTAACAATCGTCTGGGTCTGACCCGTAGAAAGGGGGGACGAATGAGCGGTTAAGCCTGGCGTTAAATGGTCGTTAGCGACACCACCGACGAAAGGAGGCAGTACGACAAATGACGGTGACAGAGGATCTGTTTCACGAACCTGGTCTTACCCAGATCACTGTCTGGGCGCGCGGCGTGCTCCTTAACAAAGATGCGCGCGACTGCGTAGTTGCTTTGACCGAAGCTGCCAGAGCCGAAGGCAAACATGTGCAGGCCTTTGAGAACTACGTTGACTTGCCAGATCGGGTAGGGGTACCTGTGCGCGCTTATGCCAGAATCAGCACCGATCCCATCGAAAGCCGGTACGTATACGAAAATGAAAACCCGAACTTGGTGCTTGTGCTCGAGGAGACATTGGTTAAGGGCGTCCCGATTACAGGAGGCATGCCGCCGGGCGGGGTCGTGGTGGTGAACACCAAGCGCAAACCAGAGGACATCCTGCGTTTTATAGAGGACAGCAGCAACATCGGTATCCTGGCAACGGTTGACGCCTCTGGCCTGAGCTCTGCCGTGGTCACCCTGTCCGGAGCGGAAGGCGCTACGGACGCATCCGGTATCGGGAAGGGGATTGCCGCTCCCATGGTCGGTGCCGCTACCCGGGTGTTTGGCCTTGTGCAGATGGAGAACCTTGCCAGGGTGGTTGAGAACAAGGAAGCGCTCTGGGCGGGGTTCAACCAGGTAAACATAATGGAGGTACCGGGGAAGTAAAAGACAGCAAAGATACTTCCAAGGGGGTGTAAGCAGTGACCAAATACGGGCTGAGCGACATCAGCTTTGCCGGCACCGTACCTTCTCCTGTTTCCGAGAACACGGGGATGATCACAGGCAACTGGCGGTTCAAACGTCCAGTACATGATCAGGAAAAATGCACGGAATGCCTTGTATGCTGGCTCAGCTGCCCCGACTCCTGCATTTCGCAGACAGACGACGGATTGGCCTGGAACTTCAAATACTGCAAAGGATGCGTGCTTTGCGGTGCGGTATGCACGGTAGGAGCCATCACCTATGTTCCTGAGCTGGACTGTTCCTGACCGCATTCAAACGGGAGGTGATACACAATGGGTACTAAGCGAAGAATCTCCGGGTGCGTTGCAGTGGCCGAGGGAGTACGACTGGCTGACGTTGATGTGATCTGTTCGTACCCTATTCGCCCGTACACCGGTATCATGAGTGAGCTGGCCCGCATGGTGGCAGACGGCGAACTGGATGCAGAGTTCCTGCACGGTGAAGGTGAGCACGGTCAGCTGAGCGTGGTATATGGTGCCTCAGCCGCAGGTGCCAGGACCTTCACAGGCAGTTCCGGGGTGGGGGTTACCTATGCCTTTGAGGTATACTCACCTATATCCGGAGCACGCCTGCCAGTACAAATGGCGATCGCGGACCGGACGCTTGATCCGCCCGGCGATTTTGGTTCGGAGCACACGGACGCCCTGTGTTGCCGGGACCAGGGCTGGATCCAGGGCTGGGCAGCGACCCCGCAGGAAGCTCTCGACATGACGCTACTGTATTACAGGATCGGCGAAGACAGTGAGGTCATGCTGCCTCAGTACATGTGCATGGACGGTTACTATGTATCCCACATACTTGGCGAAGTCGATATACCGGAAAAGGCCCAGGTAGACGAATTCCTCCCCCCATATAAGAACCACCACTGCCTTGACGTGAGAAACCCTCAGATCATCGGGGCGCAGATCGAGCCGGCCATGGGTCCTCCGCTTCAGTATCAGCGAATGCTGGCGATGCGGAGCGCAAAATCAGTCATTGCCAGGGCATATGACGAATTCGGTAAGATATTCGGACGCAACTACTCGCCCTTCGTCGAGGAATACATGACCGAGGACGCTGAGGTAGTGCTTTTTCTCCAGGGTGCCCATGCCGTGACTGCGCAGACCGTGGCCCGCCGCATGCGCAACCTTGGTGATAAGGTGGGCGTGGTCCGCCTGCGGACATTCAGGCCGTTCCCCACGGAAGAAGTAAAGGAGTCGCTCGGGCGTTTTAAGGCAGTAGGCGTGGTGGACAACTCGGTCAACTTCGGCATCGCCGGAGGTTCCGGCATACTCCTGACCGAAGTCAGGACCGCGCTTTACGGTTTGGGCGACCAAGTCAAAACAATAGGTTTTGTCGCCGGCCTCGGCGGGGAAGTCATCACCAGAGACGAGTTCTACCGCATGTACCGGGTTCTGCAGGACGTAGCCCGTACGGGCAAGGTGGCGAAGGACGCGTACTGGCTGCCGTTTGAACTATAAAGAGGGAGGAGGGATTGTCAGTGCTCGAGGAGATCCGTTCGATCAAGAAGGCCCCGGTGGAAGAATATTACGTCCCGGGCCACCGTACTTGCGCCGGATGCGGCCCGGCTCTGGTATACCGGCTTGTCGCGAAGGCGGCAGGACCGAATACGGTGTTCGTTGGCCCGACGGGCTGCATGTACGTTGCCAATACCAGCTACGGCTGCGGACCTTGGCGCGTACCCTGGATCCACGCGCAGATTACCAACGGAGCGGGCGTGGGCGCGGGCATCGAGGCAGCGTTTAAGGTCAGAAAGCGCAAAGGGAAGTATTATGAGGATGCGGAGCTGCCCAACGTGATCGTCATGGGCGGTGACGGCAACGCGACTGACATCGGTCTGGCTTCTCTTTCCGGCGCCCTGTACCGGGAGCACGACTGTCTATTCATTTGTTATGACAACGAGGCGTATGCGAATACCGGGATCCAAACTTCGCCTACCACTCCCTACGGGGCATGGACTACGTTTACTCCTGCCGGGCCAGTGGTCCCTGAAGGAAAGAAGCTATGGCCGAAGGATAACCCAAAGATCGTTGGGCACGGCCATCCAGCGGTGAAGTACCTGGCTACAGCCTCACTAGCCTATCCTATCGACCTCATGAACAAGGTGCGCAAGGGTCTCAACGCTCAGGGACCTGCCTACTTGCACATACACGCACCCTGCCCCAAAGGGTGGCAGTTCCCGTCGGACCAGACAATTAATATAGCCAAACTGGCCGTAGAAACGGGCATGTTCCAGCTGTATGAGTTGAGCGAAGGGGTCTACCGCCTGACCCACAAGCTGGACAAGCGGCGGCCGGTTACCGATTACCTCAAGCTGCAGAACAGATTTAAGCACCTCTTGCCAGAACACTTCGAAAAGATCCAAGTGTTTGTTGATGCTCGATGTGCCGAGGTAGGGATCAAGGTCCCTGCTGTCCCCGCTGGTGCCTGATCGTTGGAAAGCCTTTTCGGTCCCGGGTGTCTTGCCACACCCGGGACGGCTCCTTTCCCTGGTTCCTGATTTCATGGTTGAACCCGCATATTCCTGGTCCTGCATCGTGGGTCCTTAACCGTTAACTAAGTAAGTGAAGGAGGTTTACGGACGTGATCGAGTTGATGGCGGGATACTTGAATCCTTGGTCCTGGATTCTGGCGTTCTCCCCCATCTTACTGGTACTGTTCCTTATGGTGTTCATGGGGTGGAGCGGTGCCAAGGCAGGATCAGTGACTTGGTTCTGGTCGCTTGTAGTGGCGGCGGTGTTCTTCGGAGGGACTGTCACCACGCTTGCAAGCGGCTCGGGTAAAGGGCTCTGGGAAACTCTGTTCATCTTCCTAATCATCTGGGGAGCCATGTCAATCTACGGACTGGTCGACGGCATGAAAGGATTTCCGGTCATCACCGAGACATTTAACCGGATAACCCGGGGTGACCGGTTGCTGCAGGTACTGATCATCGGTATGGTGTTTCCCGCCTGGATGCAGGGCGTTCTTGGATTCGGCACACCGGTGGCCGTCACTGCACCACTGCTCCTGGGTCTTGGATTTGACCCAGTGCTCTCTGTAGTGATCCCTGCGCTTGGGCATAGCTGGACCATCACCTTCGGTTCTCTCGGTAGCTCTTATTGGACATTGCAGCGTTTCACAGGCCTTGCCGAAGAACCGCTGGCGTACTGGTCGGCCATACCGTTTATCCCCATGACCATTCTCATCTTCTTCTTTGGCGTCTTCTGGTACTCTAAGCGGGTTTACGGCGACCCATGGCGGGAAGTGAAAAGAGGTTGGTTTGCTTGGCTCAGCCTAGGCGTTATCCAGAGTCTGGCGCTGTTCGTGTTCGCTTCTTGGATCTTTCCGTCCATTGCCGGATTCCTGGCCGGGTTCTGCGGGCTCCTTTGGGGTAGCCAGCTGAGCCGCATGCCGTTCTATAAGGTGGAGGCAAGTAACGATGTGCCCATGACCGCCACGAGGCAGCCGGCTGTAAAGCCAGGATGCGGAGATAAACCGCTTTCCTTCCACCAGGCGTTCCTACCCTATTACGTAGTAATAGCAGTTGTCTTTATCATCTACTTATCTCCTCTGTTTGCGCAATTCTTCGGCACACCTAACTTACGGACGATCCTCGAGGCGCCTCGCTTCCAACTGGGCCCCTGGTGGCCTAAGACCACCACGGCGTTGGGGTACGTGAACGCGCAGGCCGCCAAGTATTCTCCGCTGCGGGTGCTCACAATGCCCGGCACCGTTATCTTTCTGTCTCTGTTTATCACAGTGGTCCTTTACAAGCTGACGGGTCTTTTAAGGCCTGGAGTGTTCAGCACCATCGGTGAGCGTCTAAGCCGTGCTGCGGTGCCGGCGAGCCTCACTCTGATTCCGCTCAGCATGATGGCAGTCATGATGATGGAGCACGGGATGACCACCCTGCTTGCGGTGGGTGTCGCACGGTTTACCGGGGCAGCATACCCGTTCTTTGCCAATTACATTGGGCAGCTGGGCGCCTTCATGACCGGGAGTAATACCGCATCCAATGTCTTGTTTGGCGCTTTCCAGCGTGACACTGCCATCGTGCTGGGGATAAGCCCCTATATTCTGGCTGGCCTTCAGACCGTCGGTGGTGCCATTGGGAATATCCACTGCCCCATGAACGTGGTGCTGGGAACCAGTACTGTGGGAATACCTGGCCGCGAGTCCGAAGTCATTTCACAGACGCTCGTGGTCGGTCTGCTCATCGGGGCCGTAGTGGGAATCCTAGGTCTTATTCTGGTCGGACTGTACCCGGCAGCCGGGATGTAAGGGAGGTGCCTGGAAATGCCCAAAAAGCGACTTGAGCCTTCGGTGATCAAGAATAAGGGGCCGGCCAGACTCTGGTCCATCAGCATAATCTGGGCAGGGTTCTTTGTTCTCTACTACGGAGGATTGAGAGGAACCAACCCCCTGCTTCAGGCGATCGGCACCATCATCATGGGCGCGGGCGTCTTGCTCATCCTCCTTGCCTAAAACGGGGATCAAGAGATGCAAGTTTAAGAAATTGCCTGGGGGAGCTCCACGGGGCTGAGAGGGCAGGAGGTCGCCTGCCGACCCCTCGAACCTGATCTGGGTAATGCCAGCGGAGGGAAGGATTAGCGGGATAGCCATTTGTATACCCCGAGGTGACAAATGGCTCTTTTCTTTCCATACTTTCGGAGAGGGGCATGAACATGAAGGTACTGATAACCGGGGCGAGCGGACAGGTAGGCAGTCACATAACGAAGGGGCTAGTTCACCAGGGCTACCGGCTTCGTTTGCTGGACCAGGTGGAACCCCGGGAGCATCCGGCGGAGGCAGAAGTACTAATCGGCAAGATCGAAGACGCAAAACTGGTACAGGAAGCCGTCGCCGGGGTTGACGTAATACTCCACCTGGCCTGGTCGTTTCGGGACAGGGTTCCTGAACTTCTGCAGTCGGACATTGCTGGACTGGTGAACCTCCTGGAAGGCGCGGTGATGGCACGGGTGCGCAAGATCGTGCTGGCCAGCTCGTGCGTGGTTTATGGCAGACCTATCACCCTACCTGTGAACGAGGACCACCCGTGCGCTCCGGAAACAGGCAGAAAGCCTGCATACGGTGTCTGCAAGCTGTTCACTGAACAGCTGTGCCGGGTGTACCACCGTGAAGCAGAGTTGAGCTATACGATACTGCGGTTTTGGTGGGCGTTTGGAACTACCATCGGAGGGCGTCACCTGAAGGCGATGATCAAGGACGCACAAAATACGCAAACGATCGCGGTACCGAGGGGGACCGGCGGTAGTTTCTTGCACCTGGATGACTTCACTCAGGCATTCGGGCTTGCTGCGACTGACTCAAGAACCGATGCCCGGATATACAACTTGGCTACCGTATATGTGAGTTGGTCTGAGGTGGCCGAGATGATCGCCGGGGCGCTGGGCGGCTCTGTGCGAGTCCACGAGGTAGATACTGCGAACTGGACTGGCCCCGGTTTTTTCCTTGAAGATTGGCCGCTGGATACACAACGTTATGATAAAATCAGGCCGACTCCGCCGCGCTCCAGAGAAGCGGCCATGGACCTTTTTTATAGGGCAATACGAAACACTGTGAACGAGGTAATGAGCGAGTTCAGATAGGTTTGCTATCAGAGTCTGTTCGCTACCCCGGTCCCAGGACGTCGGCGGGATTCGAAGTGAGCTGGAAAACAGGTTGGTGGGCGCGGCAGGTCTCGGCCGATGAGACTCAGGTCCATCCGACTGTTCCAAAGCAGAGAGGAGCTTGGGACCGGGGTGCATACGGGCGATCATTTTGGGCGAGCTGATGTGGTCGGCTTGACCGTGCAGCCGATTGCTGGGGAATATGTTTGGCCTGCTGCTCTTACATGGCGGCGGGAGCACTGGATGTAAGATTCTTGCCCGCTGTCTCTTTCGAAATGCTGAATAGAATTTTGTTGAGTGGTACCAACGTACTCCTTTGCCTGCCTACCCTCAGGTACTTTCTCCCTGGAGGAATTCCTGCACGCTTCATAGAACCAGACCTGTATTAACCACTGGAGCGATGAAGATGAGCGTGACTGTTGCACGGATCCTGCAAATCGAGCCTCTCAGGGGGGCCAAGGTCATAGCTGGTCACTCGGGTCTTGACAACCCGGTCGAACACCTGGACATCATCGAGGTGCCCGATGCGGATGCATGGATCAGGTCCGGCACATTCCTGCTTACAACCGCTTTTGCATTTAAAGAAGATCCGCAGCGGCTGGTAAAGCTCATCGAGCACCTGGGGAAGAAGAGGGCAGCCGCGCTGGCGGTCAAGCCCACGCGATTTTTGGGAAAGCTGCCCGAGGAAGCGATATCCATCGCTGAGTGCTACCAGCTGCCCATCATAGAGTTGCCGGTCCATCTTGCCTACATTGACATCACCACGCCCGCTATGACCCTGATCATCAACGAGCAGGCCCTCCAGCTCAAGCGCTCGGAAACAGTCCACCGGGTACTAACCGACGTGATCCTGGGCGGAGGGGGACTCGGCCAGATCGCCGAGGCTCTGGTGACTCTTCTCAATAACCCGGTTGTGGTACTGACGAAAGACCTTCAAGTCCGGACTAGTGTATCTATCCCTGAGTCTCCGGAATTGGAGGACGCCACGAGGCATCTGGTGGATGAACTGATACGCTCCGAGAGCATCTGCTCCAGGTCTTGGGACGAACGACTTCCTCGTAGGGTCGATCTTCCTTTTCCGACGGGGGCTTCAGCGATCATCACACCGGTGATGGTAGATAAGCAAGTATGTGGGTTTCTGGCAGTACTCGAATTGTTCGAACGTGTTTCTCACATAGACTGGCTTGCACTTGAGAAAGCGGCCACCGCTATCGCCCTGGATCTGCTCAGGGAGCGTGCCCTGACAGAGACCAGGCAGCGGATGGAACATGACTTTCTGATGGACCTTCTCCACGGTGACACGATAACGGAGGAAATTGCCCGGGAACGAGCCGCCTACTTCGGGTGGAACATTGGGGGGAACGTCGGTGTTATCGTCATTGACATAGACGATTTCGCCATGTACTACGAAAGGAGCCCTAAAGACGAAGCTGAGATCCAGAGAGTCAAAGAGGTGATCCTGGAAAATGCCACGCAGACCGCGAAGAACCTGAACTCCGGGGCGATCACTACCAAATACAGTGACGGCGCCGTCGTGCTGGTTCCAGGCCTTCCTTCTGACCAGTGCCTGGCATCGCCCGGATCTGGTATTGTAAAGTTGGCCACGTCGATCCACGAATCGCTGAAACGGCATCTCTCAACCCTGACGGTATCTCTGGGAGTGGGAGGGACGTACCCCTTGCTGTCCCAGGCGGGCACAAGCTTTACGGAGGCACAGAAGGCCGTGGAGATCGGCCGGCTGGTGAACGGGAAGAACGCCGTACACTGCTACCAAGACCTCAGTGTATACAGACTGATTTCTGACTTCCCGGACAGAGATATCCTGCGGGAAGTGTGCCATCAGGTGCTTGGACCACTGCTGCAATATGATGAGGAGAACAACGGCGCCCTCACCGACACTCTCCGCGCATATATCGAATCGGATAGGTGCCAGAAGACCGCTGCACAAAAGCTTTACCTTCACCGGAACTCGCTGAAGTACAGGTTGAAGCTGATCGAAAACCTGCTTGGCGAAAATGCCATGAAGGGCCACGGGCTAACCCGGCTTCACCTCGCGCTGACCATACACACGATCCTCTCTCGCCTGGGGTGAAAACCCTTTTTTTCAGCGTTCATGTTCCCCTAATTGTGCTTCATGCATAGTTTATCAGCCTCGTTTTCGGCCACGGCGGCCCTTGTTTTGTGCTTTGAATACCGAATAAGCTTATATTGTGGGAATACAGGGAGATGCTGCCCGAAAAGAGACTTCATGAAAAAAGGAGGCGGTTTTCATCAGATGAGTGCGCAGATTGAGACCCCCAAGACTACGAGGCTTCACCCCCAGGCACTTGCCCCTCACAACCTGGTGCTTGGGCTCGCGATGGCCGGACTGTCCGGTGCCATATGCATGCAGATCATTGGCAGGCTCGGTATTACTCCTAATACATCCATTGTCGGTGCCATCGTTGCCATCGCTTTATCTCGCGCGTTTGCAGGCTGGCGACCTCTGGATAGTCAGAACCTTATCCAGACATACACGTCTGCCGGGGGATTTGCCGCCGCCAACGCAGGACTCCTGTCAGTTGCAATTGTGTTCTTACTGGGCCAGCCGAACCTTGTGTTTCCCATGCTGTTCGGCGCCGCGGTCGGCGTCCTTCTGGATGTATGGTTTGTGAAGGAATTGTATAACACAAAGGTGTACCCTGCTGAAGGCGCCTGGCCTCCCGGAGTGGCCACTGCGGAGGCGTTGTGGGCAGCTGACGAGGGCGGTAAGAGGGCTCGCAGGCTAGTCGAAGGCATTGTCGCAGGGATTGTTGGCACGCACTTCAAATTACCCATGGCCGGCATCGGGATTGCATTCATAGCCAATATCTTCGCTATCACCTCTTTGGCCGTGGGGCTTCTGCTGAGAGGCTATTCAGTTAACCTCTTCGGAGTAGACTTGGGTAAGACATACATCCCGCACGGCATGATGATCGGCGCCGGGTTGATCCAGCTGGTTCAGGCCTTCCTGATCATCTCCAGAAAGCAGGATGGCAACGGCGCAGAAAAGACGGAGCCCGGGACAGACGTACCGAAGAAGATCCTGATCCACTTCGGGCTGTTCGTAGCGGGTGCGCTGATTATGGCACTCGTGGCAGGAGTCCTGACAGACATGTCCGCAGGCCAGCTCATCATATTCCTTCTGTTCTCTGGCTTCGCTGCCGGGGCGTCTACCATAATTGTCGGGCTCTGCGCCATGCATTCAGGGTGGTTCCCTGCCTTTGCGGTGACTATCATCTTCCTGACAGTAGGTATGTTCCTCGGCATACCCACGCTCCCGCTGGCGCTTCTCACAGGGTACACCGCGTCAACCGGACCTCTGTTTGCAGACTTCGGCTATGACCTAAAGACGGGCTGGTTGATCCGGGGTAGAGGTGCGAACTTGCCGTACGAGAAAGAAGGCCGTCGGCAGCAGTTCATCGCCGAAGTGCTGGGAGGCCTCATGGGCCTTGCCATGGTCGCTGTGTTCGCACAGATGCACTTCAAGCTCGATCTGCTTCCGCCCGTGAGCCGTGTGTTCGCCGCCACGATCAACGCTGGAGCAAATCCTGCTATCGTTAAGGAACTCGTGCTCTGGAGTATACCTGGAGCAGTCATCCAGCTTGTAGGCGGACCTGGACGTGCCATGGGCGTGCTGTTTGCCACGGGCTTGCTTATTAAGAACCCGACATATGGTTGGGGTCTTCTCGTGGCCGTGATCGTCAGGCGCATCATAGGAGAGGAACCTATGAAAGTGAGAGAAGCCGGGCTCATCGCCGGAGATGGGCTTTATGGCTTTGCCAATTCTATCATTAGGACTTTCTTCTCATAGATGAAGTGGAAGAAGGCCATCGCAATGAGGCAGCGGTGGCCTTCTTGTCCGAAAAGAGGGGGATTATGACCAGACGAACCGTTGGCCTTATTCGAGTACTGACTACCGACGATGAGGATCTCCTGAACGCTCATGGAAGGCTCATTGAAAAATACATTCCGGGGCTTTCTGTCGTATCGGTGTGCATCAGCGAGCAACCGGAGGGCATACACGACGACGAGACCGAGCGCACGGCCCTGCCCAAGATCGTCAATGCGGGAAAGATGCTGGAGGCGCAGGGGCACGCTGCGGTCATCGTGAGCTGCGCGGCAGACCCCGGTGTCGAAGAACTCAGAGAGGTGCTGAAGATACCCGTGGTCGGAGCGGGAAGCGCCGCGGCCGCCATCGCCATGGCGCAGGGGATCCCTGTGGGCGTACTGGGGATAACGGACGATGCCCCAGCTGCCGTGAGGCGCATGCTCGGAAGTCACCTCGCAGGCGTTGCTAGGCCGGAAGGGGTAGTTACTACGCTCGACCTGCTTAAGCCTGGGGCCCTCGAGCGGGCGGAAGCCGCTGCAGGACATTTGGTCCGTGCAGGTGCGCGTTCCATCATTCTCGCGTGCACGGGCATGAGTACATCTGGCATATCCTTCAGCCTTCAGTCCAGGCTTTGCATACCTGTCGTCGATCCAGTACTTGCCGCCGGGCTTGTAGCACTATGTACGTTTGTCTTCCGCAGTCCTAACGGGGGGGATAGGTGTGATCAATCTTGACCGCGAAAGAGTAAAAACGGCCGTGGTCGGAGGCGCCATCCTGGGGGGAGGCGGCGGGGGCTGGGTTGACCTCGGACTAGCTTCGGGATACCTGGCAGTAGAGATGGACAGGCTTGCTCTCTTAACTGCTGACGAACTTCCGGACGACACCGTGATAGTGACCGTGGGGGCGGTAGGGGCACCTGCCGCGAAAGACAGGTATGTTACGCCACGGCACTTCATACGCGCCGTTGAACTACTGCGTGACAGGATGGGGGTGGCTGTTGGGGGACTGATCACCAACGAAAACGGCGGATCTGCCACGGTGAACGGCTGGATCCAGGCGGCTGCGCTCGGCCTTCCGGTAGTGGATGCTCCTTGCAATGGCCGGGCTCATCCCACAGGGCTCATGGGTTCGATGGGCCTTCACCGGCGTACCGGTTACGTATCCATCCAGGCCGCGGCGGGAGGCGACCCGCAGAAAGGGCGTTATCTGGAGATGACGGTAACAGGTGGGCTGTCACAGGCCTCGGCCCTTGTCCGGCAGTCGTCTATCCAGGCAGGAGGGGTATTGGCGGTCGCACGGAACCCGGTGACGCTATCCTATGCTATGGAGAACGGTGCGCCAGGGGCCATATCTGAGGCCATGCGGGTGGGAAGTGCCCTGCTTAAGCACGAAGGCGACCCCGCCCGGATGATACGGTCTGCAGCGGCGGCCCTGCGCGGTGAGCTGATCGCGGAGGGAGTGATCGCGGACGTTTCGCTCCAGACGGAAGGCGGATTTGACTCCGGAGGGGTCAGGCTTTCGACCGGCCACGAGCTTACCTTCTGGAACGAGTACATGACTCTCGAGAAGGACGGGGAAAGACTCGGCACCTTCCCGGACCTGATCATGACTTTTGATCTTGGTTCCGGCATGCCCGTTACCAGCGCCGAGATCGAGCACGGGCAACCGGTTGCTGTGGTATGGTCGCACAGGAGCAACCTGATCCTTGGCGCGGGCATGAAGGATCCGGCGCTTTTTGTAGACGCCGAGCGTGCCGTAAACAGGAGTATAATCCAATACGTTTTCTAAGCGTTGGAGGTGGCAAAGTGGCGCTGAAGCAGGTTATTGACGTGATGGAGATTCTTGAGCATCCCGCCGCGAGCGGCGAGATGATAAAGCGCGCCCTGGCGGAGAGGGAGTTTGAAGGCACTGTAGAGGTTTTTGAAGTATCTTCAGACAAGGGCAAGACCGACTTTATCTCGATGCGCTTCCCCGGCACGTCCGGTAAATCAAGGGGCGGGAGCGCGCCTACTTTGGGGATCATCGGACGGCTCGGAGGGGTTGGGGCACGGCCTCAGAGACTCGGGCTCGTCTCCGACGGCGACGGGGCGGTGGCAGCCTTAGCAGCCGGGTTCAAACTGGGACAGATGGCGTCGAGAGGAGACCTTCTTCCCGGAGACGTGATCGTCTCAACGCATGTCTGCCCCGACGCGCCCACAAGACCCCATCACCCGGTACCCTTTATGGATTCTCCGGTGGACATCCGTACGATGAACCAGTATGAGGTGGATCCGGAGATGGACGCCATACTGTCGGTGGACACTACCAGGGGTAACAGGGTGATCAACGTAAAGGGCTTCGCCATCTCTCCGACGGTCAAAGAAGGCTATATCCTCAAAGTGAGCGATGGTTTGTTGGACCTCATGCAGATCGTCACTGGCAGGCCACCGGTGGTATTCCCCGTAACCATGCAGGATATTACGCCTTATGGCAACGGGCTTTACCACTTAAACAGCATACTCCAGCCTTCCTGCGTGACTGCAGCGCCTGTGGTCGGAGTAGCGTTGACCAGTGAAGTCCCCGTACCTGGTTGCGCCACGGGAGCATCGCACTTCACGGACATCGAGATGGCTGTACGCTTCGTGGTGGAGGTGGCCAAGGAATTCGGCTCAGAGAGGCTTAAGTTCTATGATGAGGACGAATTCCACCGGATCTTTGCACTCTATGGTTCCATGAGCCACCTCCAGGGGCTGGGTAGGATGGACTCTCTATGAATAGTATTCAGGTGACCGTCACGGTTTCCGAGGGGAAACGATTGATCGCCCGGGCTATCTCGGTACTGTCAGAGGTGAAGCAAGCGCTTTCAACCGGGCGGGTGTTGCTAAAGGGAGGCACGACGGTCTCTGCCGTTTCAGAGGAGCTGGCCGGCATGCCCTTGCGTATTTCCGGTCGCGTCACGCCGCAGGGGACCAAGACCGCCGTCGGACGTTCGCCGCACCCACACACTATCCTCATAGAGCGCGGCACTGCGAGGGGAGTGGACGACCCGGAAGAGTTAGAGGACGCAGTGAAATCCATGGGACCTTCCGACTTAGCGGTGCTGGGGGCCAATCTTGTTGACATGAACGGAAACGCTGCCATGATGGCAGGCGCAGAGCTCGGCGGTCCTCCCGGTAGGGTGCTGTCTGGCCTCACGGCGCAGGGCACCGGCTTGATCATCGCAGCCGGGCTCGAAAAACTGTCACCGGTTGACCTGGGTACGGCGATAAGGGCTGCGGGACGCACCAGGATGAAACGCAGCATGGGGATGTCGGTCGGACTCATGCCCATTTTTGGTCGCGTCATCACGGAGGTACAGGCGCTTGCGATTCTTGGGGCTACCTACGGAGAGTCGCCCGAGATAGTCGTAGTGGGACGAGGTGGGATAGCTGGAGCGGAAGGAGGCACTACTCTCGTACTTACAGGCGAGGACCCTGTGCTTGACGGGCTTTGGGCAGAGGTACTCAAGGTGAAGGGCGCGACTCATTCGGGCGATCCTGCATCGCTCAAGGAGTGCTCCGGCAGGAACTCGGCGTGCGGCAGGCATCTGGCGTGTATATATGGAAGGGGTGAACCGAAGTGAGAGTGGCAGCGGTAACCATCGGACAGTCGCCGCGCTCTGACATTATCCCAGAACTGGTGGAAATATGGGGGGACCGCGTGGACGTAGTGGAGAGGGGTGCGCTTGACGGGCTGACCCTGGAAGAGATAGAAGAATTCGCGCCGGCGGAAGGTGACTACACCCTGGTGACCCGTCTGGCTGACGGTTCCTCTGTAACAGTGGCAAAGAGGTACATCCTGCCCCGGATCGTCGAAGCGCTGCGCGAACTGGACGCGCAGGCGCCCGATTGCATCATCCTTTTGTGTACAGGCGACTTCCCCGCGGTAAGCACCTCGGCGCTGCTCGTCAAACCTGACGTGGTGCTTCACAGTGCGGTGTCTGCGATCGCGGCAGATCGCAAAGTGGGCGTCATGACCCCGTCTCCGCTTCAGATCGAGCAGGCGAAGATCAAGTGGTCCCGAATGGCGTCCCAGATATCAGCGGCTTCCGCCAGCCCTTACTCGGGCGATGAGGACGAGCTGCTTCGGGCTGCCATGAAACTGAAGAGCGCTGGCGCAGAGATCATCGTCATGGATTGTATGGGGTATACGCTGGGGATGAAACGGGCTGTACAGCATCGCACCGGTCTTTCCGTGATCCTCGCGCGCAGCCTTGTGGCAAGGCTCGCTGCTGAGCTGTTTAGATGACTCGGAAGGCTACCACCTTTGGAGGTTAACCGGTCCGGCTTTCGGGTGTAAGTTTTCCCCGCCAGGATCGATTCGTGCAGTCTCACGTCCTGGATGCGACGCGGGCCTGGTTTGAGATCTGGTGCGATTGGGGGCCTTTGTATTGTACAGGTAAATTACCTGTAATGGATAGGCCTCCTTTTTGATATTCTTCTTCACGAGCGCTCCGGCGTGCACGCCTGCACCACGTCAGTGCCGGGGAGCCGGTGGAGGTCCCGGTATCTCTAAAGTTCTTGGTCGCTCCTGCCGATGCCTCGTTATCCGGGCACATAGCAGTATCTTGAACCTCCACTCCGCTTTACTTCCTCATAACCCTCTTGATGGTATACGGCCGGACAGCGTCATTCCTGCTTCCGCACGGGATAGCCTGCGTTCATAATTGCATTGATGATCGCATCCCGGTGCGTCCGGTCTCTTGCCTCTATCACGATCTCCACTTCCGCTTCACCAAGAGCGATATCATGTCTCAGGCGGTCGTTATGCACGGTAACCACATTTCCCCCAAGATCAGCCACGATCTTAAGGAAGCGTTGAAGCTCTCCGGGCTTATCCTTCATGCAGGTGGCCATCCGCAAGTACCGGCCTTCTCCCAGTAAACCTTTGTCAATGATCCTGGCAAGTACGTTCACGTCGATATTGCCGCCAGTCAGTAGTACTACAGTCTGTCCCGATGGGGCTGACAGGTGCCTTGCCTTCCGGTGCAACACAGCGGCCAGGGCTGCTGCGCCCGCTCCCTCTACGACCAGTTTAGCCCGTTCAAGCAAGGCCAGGACCGCCCTGGCGATCTCGCCGTCTGTTACTGTAACCACATCGTCCACAAGCCGCTTGATAATCTCGAACGTGCAAGTCCCTGGGACCTTGACCGCAAGGCCGTCTGCTATGGTATACGTCGTGTCTACTGGGACCAGCTTGCCCTCCTTGAAGGACCGATACATCGACGGTGCGCCTTCAGCTTGCACTCCCACGATGGTGACCTGAGGCTTTAGAGCTTTGATGGCCGAGGCGACACCGGCGGCTAGTCCTCCGCCTCCGATGGGTACCACTACCATATCAACATCCGGGACGTCCTGGAGGATCTCAAGACCTAAAGTACCCTGGCCCGCTATCACCTGTAGGTCGTCGAACGGGTGGATGAAGACCTGTCCTTCCTCGCTGGCGATTTGCATTGCCCTGCGGTAAGCTTCGTCGTAGTTCTGACCGCATAATACCACCTTCGCTCCGTATCCTTCTGTCGCGGCGGCCTTCGCTATGGGAACGGTCGACGGCATAACCACAGTGGAGGAAATACCCATCATGGTGGCTGCGAGAGCCACTCCTTGCGCGTGATTGCCTGCAGAAGCAGCGACGACGCCTCGTTTCTTTTCCTCGGAGCCGAGCGATCTTATGCGGTTATATGCACCTCTCACCTTGAACGAGCCGGTGCGCTGAAGGTTCTCGGGCTTCAGCAGGACATTGCCGCCACCGTTCATGCCGAACGACTTGGCGCTTAAGACGGGGGTCTTGTGGACAACGCCTTGCATAGCTCTTGCGGCTTCAGTAATGATAGACAGAGGGCATTCCGTGAAATGTGTCATAGTTGTCACTCCTTTGGTTCCCCACTGTGCATCCGGGGTGTTGCCGGCGTGGTCCGTTCACAGCGGTGCTTCAGTATGACAGTGCTCCGGGTATTGGTTTTAATAATAGAGCGACGGGGCAAAAAAAGCAAGGTATTTGCTAGGCGCGGCCCAGAGAATCCAGATGGGGTGATGACGTGTGCTTAGGTTCTAGTTGAAAAGATCGGGCATAGGAATTTCGACAGTCCATAGACAACGAATGAATCTACGGTGCTGCTAAAGGGGTAAAAAGGGGGGAAGCGAAGGGATGGGCGTGTAACTCTTACTCGGGTTTGGCGGAAGACGGGATGACACCGAGAAAGCGAGGAGGCTCGGATACCCTGAGTTTCTTGAAGACTCTGGCCTGTTCAGGTGTGGTTTCTGTTCGCTGAAGCACCTTGCCCTCTGGGGAAGAGAACTCGCCCAGATGCATTCTCTCGAGTAAACTTCGGAGCCTGGCCCATGTCTCCCCGGTCCTGATCGAGGCTACCCTCACGAGGAGCAGGGCCAGTAGGTCTTGGAGGCGGGAGAATAGGAATGGGGAGAATACTCAGCTTAGGGTCTGCGGCCGGGGTGGATGAGGTGGAACGACCATTGCAACTGCTGACCCGGTCTCGCATGGCGTTCATCTAGAGACAGGCCGGGTGACATGTTCCCATATCCTAGTGGCAAGGTGCAGAAGGAAGCAGGCATCTGGATCAGCCAGGTCAAAATTGAGTATTGTGCTGATACGTTCCAGACGATAACTGAGACTGTTTACATGGAGGTGTAGTTTTCGAGCGGTCTCCGCCCGGTTGCAGCCAAGACTCAGGTAGCACGATAGTGTCTCCGTGAGGGAAGTGCCATGCTGCGCATCATATTCTATCAGATCCCCGAGTACATCCTGGCAGAATGCGACCAGCTCTGCATCGTCCGGTATAAAAGACAACAGTCTATGCAGGCCCATTTCACTGAACGCAAGTACCCTCTTACCCATGCTTGCAGCCACTGATAGTGCCCGCTTGGCCTCGGCGTAACTCTCCTTGAGCTTGCGCACGCCTTCATAGGACCGGCCAACTCCTACCCTGCAGGTGCATCCTTCTGATTCCGCCATGGAGACTATTGATTGCCCCAACCGGGTTGCCTGGTGTACAGGAACCTTCGGCCCGTTCGTCGAATGAAGGAAGATAACGATATCGTTCGTCCGGCTGATCAGCGCTGCCTGCGAATCGTACTGCTTTACCAGGGCTTCGATTCTAAAGTGGATCTGGGGGGCGATGTCCGAGTCAAAACTTGCGATCAGTACGACGATTGGCAGGGATGCGTTGATACCCAGCAGCGCCGCGCGCTTTTGGAGTTCATGATCCGACAGATAATCTTGTTCCAGCATGTCCCTTAGGTAATCGCTTTTTGCTTTGGCCAGGGCTTCAAGCGTAGCCTTTTCTTTTAGCAGCTCAAGCGCAATTACCGTGGAGCCGTGCTCCAGGGCAATGAAGTCCAGGGCCTGTTCTTCGTGCACCAGAAGTGTTGTAAGCCAGCCTAGCAGCTCGCTTCCCGCTATCACAGGCAGCACCAGCTGCTTTACAGGGCCCATCCTGGTTTCGATCCAGTCCCTCAATACCTTCTGATGCTCGTATGTCTTCTCTTTCACATAGGGATGGTTCTTCAGAGTACCAATCGCGTGCTGAGATATCCGTGCCTTCACTGCGGCGAGGCTCAAGGGGTCGTGCCCGTGTGCCTTGGCTATTAGGCCAAAGGTCTTGTCCTCAAGAATCACCGGGTTGGAGATGAGTTCTGAGATGGTCTTCACGATCGCGCCCATACCCTTCGATGTGAGTACCAGATCGGTCAGCTTCTCGTGTACCTGAATGGACCGGCTCAACCTGTCTGTTTGCAAGGCGAGCATGGCATCCATCACTCCGGAGATAACTTCAGGCCAGGTTACCGACAGGGGTAGCTCTATCAACGGGAAGCGATGTTTGTTGGCTGCGCTGATCGCATTGGGCGGAACCTGATCGATGAACCTCTTTGGCTTGATGGCCAGCGCTGCCACGTCTCGCTCAGCCATACCTGTGATCCAGCTCTCTACTGCCTCCGGGTTCTCCCGCATGCAATAGAGGGTTGAGCATACGAGTTCGCCGCCGAGCATCCAGTTAAGGGTGTCGGGTAATTCCGCCACAGTTATCCGGGTGACTCTCCGCCCGAGGCCCTCATGGCCGGCAAGAACAGTATTCTCCTTGAACCCCTTGGTCGCCAGCACCTGCTCGACTGTCAGACTAACTTGCATACAGCATCCCCCAGCTCTCAAGAAGAGAACTATCAAGAAAATTCTCTTTCTGTCGCAGCATCTCCTTCCTTGAGGATACCTAACGCCTTTGGCTATTGTATTACTCGCACAATTCATGGGTTCGTGCTCCGTCGAGAGCAGACGAAGCCAAGACCCCAGAACCCTGTTAATATATGTACACTGGGATACTGGGTGAATGCATCCTGGTGCTGGATGCCGAGGTGTCTGTGCTAGCCCTGTGCATTGACTTACTTTCCAGTATTTGATCAGGCAAAACACACGCTGCCTGAGAAGGTACACTGTACCTTCAAGGGGAAATACACTACCTAAACAGGTTCTTAACAGATCTTTTTGAAAACCGTTTACGCTAACCGGGATCCATCCGGGATTGAGGATCGCAAGGTCTTCGCGGCGGACCACCTGTTCCACGATTCTTGGCTTTTTGGTTTTCCAAAAGCTTCCCGTACACCACTTACTTAATTAATGGGAGGAGCCAGATGAGAGCAGCGGTACTTAGCAGTCCCTATCAACTGACCGTCTCCGATATTTCTTTACCGCAGCCTGGTCAGGGCGAGGTGCTGGTGCGGCTCAGATGTACTGCTGTCTGCGGCACAGATGTTAGCATCTATACTGGAAAGATCTGTATCAGCTATCCGAGGATCTTGGGTCACGAATCTACGGGAGAAGTGGCAGCGGTAGGTACCGGGGTTAAGAATGTACGTGAGGGGGACCGCGTCATCTTGAACCCTATTGTTTTTTGCGGCAGGTGCCCACAGTGCCTATCCGGGAACGTGAACCTTTGCGAAAACGGCGGTCTCATGGGCAGAGAAGTGGACGGCACCTTCGCAGAATACGTGGTTGTCCCCGATTATCAGGTCATCGGTCTGCCGGCCTCCATCAGCTTTGAAGACGGGACAAGCCTTGTGGCGCTTGCGACTGTTGCCCGGTCCCACACAAAGATCAGGATCTCGCCGGGTGATTCCGTCGCGGTGATTGGGCTTGGGACCGTCGGCCTCATGCAGGTACAGATGGCGCTCATGTCAGGTGCGAATCCCGTGTATGCGATCACTAGAAGCAAATGGAAGCTGGACATGGCCGAGCGGTTCGGAGCCGTACCGATCAGCGCCGAGACTGACGATGCGGTACGACGGGTTCTAAACAGCACCGGTGGGCAGGGGGCAGATGTGGTGATCGAGAGCACGGGGTCAGGCATGGCGCTCAGGCAGGCTATGTACATGGTCCGGCCGGGAGGGCAGGTGCTCGCGTTCGGCATCCTTCATGGCAGCGTAGATGATTTCAGCGGTTACGCGATGTATTTCAAAGAGCTCACGCTTGTGGGCAGCCGGGGAATGACGCCTGCCGATTTTCGCAGGGCCATAAAAGTCGTAGAGAGTGGTAAAGTCGATATCAGCCCGTTCATCACTCACAGGTTCGACCTGGCTGACACAAAAGATGCACTCGACCTGGTTGACAAAACCCCCGGGCGTGTGCTGCGCGTAACCGTAAACGTGCAAGCGAGCTGAGTGTCTCTCGTCAATCTCCCGGTTTCGCTGCGGGGAATCCTTCACTGCCCTGGGCCTGACGACAAGGGTTTCGCTGGCAGCCGGGGTAAGCTTCTGGTTGGTCTGGCGTACCAGCTACCCGCTCGTTCACCCATCTCTCAAACTGCATTTGATTCACGGGGTCATCTCTGAGAGAGTTCGCCATAGAACACACCGGCTTTTGCCGGTCAGGGAGTACTCCGTGCCTGCGCAATGACTTCGCCAAGGGAGCACCATGTTAAGGAGCAGTGGTCATGACAACCAGGTACTGCCCGTTCTTTCTGTATCCCTGCTTTGGGCAGTATGGTACGGCAATTGCTTAAGATCGTATGATTCACACGACTGGGTGGCAGTCATGTCTGTGGCATAGATACGAAGGAAAAGTTTCAGAACTTTGCTATTATTACACTGCCGGACACAAGCGGTGACAAAGTACAGGAGGGTTACTGATGTGCACTAAATTTGACTTTTTTTCAAAACCCATGGACACAAGTTTCTTAGGCAGGCCCCACGAGTACCTGCCCCGCCGAGTTTACAGCACCACGCAGACTGACTGGCAGGAGCGGGTGAACTTCTACCGGCTGAGGGAAGAGCGTCTCGCCCGCGCCAAACAGATGATGGAAAAGCACGATTTAGGCGGGCTCATCCTGTTTGTGGGCGAGAACATACGCTACGTCACCGGGGTGTGGCAGGGTAACTGGAAGAACAACATCTTCATCCGTTATGCGGTGCTGCCCCGGGGAGGAGAGCCCGTTCTCTTTGAGACAGTCGGGTCAGACATGGAGTGTGCCAAGATCGACGCACCATGGATGGGGGACAGGATACGTCCGGCGATCACCTGGAAATGGGCGGAACAGGCGGAGGAGTACATGGCCAAGCGGATGGCCCACAGTGTTTACGAGGTATTAAAGGAGCATGGCGTCCAGAACGAGAGGATCGGCATCGACGTGATGGACCTGCGAGGGTACCAGGAACTGACCGGGCTTGGTGTAAACATAGTCAACGCCTGGCCTGCTATGTCAGAAGCGCGCGTGATCAAGACGCGTGACGAGATCGAGTGCCTGAAGATATCCAGCGCGTACGGGGACGCGGCGATGTGGATGGCGATCAACGAGTGGGTAAAGCCTGGAGTAACCGAGTCATACATCTGCGCAAAGGTGAACGAGTACCTGTACGCCAACGGGTTTGACTTCGTGTACGACATCATAGTGGCCTCGGGAGGGAACACGAGCCCGTACCGGCGCTGGCATACGGACAAAGTAATCAGGCAGGGCGACCTGGTAATTATAGACATCAACGCGATAGGGCCAGGCGGGTACTTCGTGGACTTCGTCAGGTGCTTTAAGGTGAAGGGTAAGCCCACCCAGAAGGAAAAGGACCTGTACAAAGAGTGCTATGATTCGCTGTACGCGGCGATCGCGGAGATAAAGCCGGGGGCGACGACGGCGGACGTAGCGAGCCGGTTCCCGGTGTACGCGGACGACAAGTACGGGAGCGTGAGCCTGCAGCAGTTTGCGCACAGCATAGGGCTGACGCTGTATGAGGGCATGTGGATATCCCGGGCGTACTCGCTGAACTACCCGGCGGAGATCAAGCAGAACATGACGTTTGCCATCGAAACCTTCGCGGGACATCCGGAACTTGAGCAGACGGTGCGCCTTGAGGAGAACCTGGTAGTGACAGAAAGCGGAGTGGAGCTTTTGACCAAGTGCCCCTTTGAAGAAGATTTTATGGCGTAAAAGCGAAAGGCCGGAGACGTTCCGGAACAGAAGGAGGGGGGAACGAGATCAGGCTAGAGCCATTACCGAAGTGGGTTTCAGCAGCTGTACCGGGTTAGATGGAGTCTGTTGATTCTGGTGGTAGTGAAGAATTTGGGGTCAAGGCGAAGAAGGAGACCGAAAGGACAGGAGATGATTAGATGCGCGCAGCTCTTCTCCACGGGCCCTGCGACCTGACGATTGAAGAGGTCACGCAGCCCCGCCCGGGTCCGGGCGAAGTACTCGTAAAACTAATGGCAACCGCCATTTGTGGTACGGACGTAGCAGTCTACGCTGGCAAATACCCAGTGACTTACCCGCTGATCCCCGGCCATGAATCAGCAGGGCTTGTCGTGGAAGTCGGAGCGGGCGTATCCGGCGTCCGTGCAGGAGACAGGGTAATCCTGAACTCCCTGGTATATTGTGGGCTCTGCCCGTGGTGCAGGAGAGGCGAGACTTCTCTCTGCCCGAACGGCGGCTTGCTGGGACGTGAACAGCCGGGGACTTTTGCCCAGTTCGTCGTTGTGAGGGACAGGCAGTGTCACCACCTTCCAGAGGCCATCGGCTGGGTCGACGCGACCAATCTAGCAGTACTCGCCACAGTTGTCCGTGCCCAACGACGAGCGAGAATACACCAGGGCATGTCCGTATTGGTTATCGGCCAGGGAGTTTCGGGACTGCTGCACACCCAGCTGGCAAGGGCTGCAGGAGCATCAACGGTCATCGGTATTTCGCGGAGCCAGTGGAAATTGGATCTTGCAGAAAAACTGGGTGCGCACCGGGTGATGACAGCAGGTCGCCCGGGGAACGTCGAGGAGGTCCGCGAACTAACGAACGGGGGCGCGGACATCGTCATTGACACTGTAGGCATCAGTGAAACCATGCAAGCAGCGCTGGAAATGGTGGGTAGGGGTGGTACGGTGGTTGCTTTCGGGGTGGATCCAAGCCTTATCCCGTCTCTCTCCACGTACACGTTCTATGATCGAGAGATCACTGTTGTGGGATCGCGCGCGCAGACGCCTGTCGACATCGAACTGGCAATAAGCGCGGTCAAGACGGGCCAGGTGGAGATCACATTCCTTACCACTCATCGTTACGATCTGGAGCAATTTCCGGCAGCAATGTACAAAGCGAAGTTTAACCCCGAAGGGTTGAGGACAGTTATCAGGATTGAAGGTTGAGGGGAGTATAATTGATTCAATCTACATGACGGAGGTGGAACGCAAGTGAGAAGGCTCGTGACAATGCTTGTTATCACCAGCCTGCTTTTTGGACTTGTTTTGGCGGGCTGTGGCAAGCCGGCGGTGCAGAAAGAAGAAGAAAAGCAGCCCGAGAAGTTCACGCTCGGAATCCTACTGCCTCTAACAGGTCCCTTTGCTGCTGTGGCTCAAACCCAGGAGCAAGGAGCCCTGTGTGCCGTGGAGCAGATCAACAAAGCGGGCGGGCTCTCCATGCCGTGGGGTAAGGTGCCGGTGATTCCGCTGACCATGGATGACCAGGCCAACTTGGACGTGGGTGTGCGCAGGTTCGATTACCTAAGAGCTGCGGGCGCCAACGCGGTAGTAGGCCAGACGTGGGCGCCGCTTGCGTTGGCGATCAACGAAAAGGTGCGCGAAGACCCGTTCCTCTACTTCCCCGTTTGTGTGACCCCGCTTGATGCGCTGAAGAAAGGCACCTTGTCTCCCACCACATGGGTCACGGCCTACTCTCCGTGGACGGTGGGCTATATGGCGGCTTCCGCTGCCATTAACGAACTGGGCAAGAAGAGGATATTCTTCCTTGCGCGTTCGGACAGCTGGGGCTGGGACATCGGTGCAGGCGTGAAGGCTGCTGCTGAGAAGTACGGTGCAACTATAGTAGGTACTGACGAGGCGCCTCTTGGAACAAAGGACTTCCTGGCCATCCTGAGCAAGGTCAGGAACGCAAAGCCAGACGTGTTCATATCCGCACAGTTCGGGGCAGACGCCATCGCCTTGCTGAAACAGGCCTATGACAACGGACTCTACAAGGAAATGACTATATTCAACGCGTTCATTACCAATGTAGTTGCTAAGGGACTTCCAGCGGAAGCGCTTGACGGCCTGTACGCCATGCACTTCTACTACTGGGACTTGGAGGGCTTTGCGGACAAGGACGTGGCAAAGTCGTCATCGGAGTACGTTACTCAGTTCAAGGCCCAGTTCGGCTATCCGCCTGATGCGTACGCGACCATCGCATACATCGCTACAATGCAGCTGTTTGATGCGGTGCAGGCAGCCGGGACATTTGACCCGGTCAAGGTCTCCGAGTACATCAGGAAGAATCCTGATTTTATGACAGTAAAGGGACCTGCCCGCTGGAGAGAGGACCAGACGCCTGTGTACAAGTACGCGGCGTTCCTGGTGAAGGGTAAGGCGCCTGGTGAGAGAAGCGGCGACTGGGACCTGTTTACGGTCGTCGGTTCTCAGGGTGGAGACGCGGTACTACCGCCTCTTAAGCTTCTCGGCTACGAATAAGTTCTAGTGTACGCATACTGCTCTTACGTCTACTGAAGGGAAACACCCGCGGGAGGGGGCGGTCTGCTGTGATATGCCGGCGTCCCCTCTCTTTAGACTTACCGGACGCGCTGTGATGGATTGACGTCTTTTTCGCTGGCAGTCCAGATATGTCACTTTACCGGTCATTAGTTTGAAGCAGGGCACTAACAAGGTCGGCGATGCGGTCAAACGCAGGCGAGCGTGAGGGAGGAACGGTATGTGCTGAGGCTTTTGAAGACATATGGAGACGTGTTCCTTGTGTTTTTCGCGGTGGGACTTTTACGGTACGTGCTGCCGCTGCCCTACCTGATTCACGTTGTGCTGTTTTCTATCTACGCGATGTCATTCAGTTTTCTGTTGGGGCGCCTCGGGTGGGTGTCCTTCGGCCAGCCCGCGTACTTGGGGATCGGGGCCTACGCAACTGGCCTTTACCTGCATTATTTCGGTACAAATCCGTATGTCGGACTGCTTGTGGGCATCATCGTGGGCATGGTGTTCGCGATCGCCATCGGTAGCCTTTTCACGAGGCTGAGCAGTAGTTACTTCACCCTTGCAAACCTGGCGCTGTGCGCCATATGCTTCTTCCTTTTCCAGAAGGCGCTTGTGGGCATCAGTCGGGGGGATACGGGGCTCTGGTACATGGCAAGGATGTACAGGACGCCTGTGCTGAACCTGCGCAATGCCGATCACATGCTCACTTTCGCCATTCTGTCCGCCGTGGTAGTGTGGCTGATCATTAAATACCTGAACAACTCGGTATACGGGGCGGCGTGCCTCGCTGTAAAGGCCAATGAAACCAAACTCGAGTTCCTGGGATACAACACCCTTTCCGTGAAATGGTCCGGTTTTGTGCTGGCAAACACTATCGCCGCGTTTTCAGGCTCTCTTTATGCCATCTACCTTGGATTCGTCTCACCCGCCATACTCAACCCGTTACGAGTGGCAGAAGTAGTGGTGGTCGGCCTCCTGGGCGGAGCCACTTCGCTCTACGGACCAATAGTCGGTTCGTTCATCTACATCGCCATGCAAGACCTCCTGAGTGCGGTAGTTCAGTACTGGGAACTCTTCGTGGGCACCCTGCTCGTCTTGGTTATGGTCGGAGGGGAGAAAGGCGTTGCGTCTAGGCTTGAGCAGCTGGTTCAGGCAGGCGTTCAGATAGTTTTACGGCCGAAGAAACTCGCAGGGTCCGGTAAGGTCTCGTAGGAAAGGAGGCTTGGGTATAGACATGCATGACAACACGGGGAATGAGGTTTTGACTGCACGAAACCTCATAAAACGATTTGGAGCACTGGTGGCGTGCAACAACATCAGCTACGCTCTTCGGCAAAACGAGGTAGCGAGTATTATTGGTCCGAACGGTGCCGGCAAGACCACTTTCTTCAACCTGATCACCGGACTTTACCAGCCTGACTCAGGGCACGTGTTCTTTCAAGGGCGGGACGTCACCCGTTCTTCGCCACAGAGCAAGGTGCGGCTCGGCATAGTGAGGACGTTCCAGCTGTCATCCACGTTCGATAACCTGCGGGTGATTGATAACTTTCGCGTTGCCTGCTACTTAAAGCAGCGCCAGTGCCGGGTATCGGTGCTCGGCATGTGTTTGACCAATCTGGCGCGCGTCCAGGATGAAGCCATGGACAGGATTATGGAAGCCCTCGATTTTAAAAAGCTCGCATACAGCGAAGTGAGCAAACTATCGCTCGGTGACAAGCGGAGGCTCGAGATCGCCATGGCGATAATCGGCGAGCCGAAGGTGCTCTTGCTCGACGAGCCTTTCGCGGGACTCAGCGAGATGGAGATAGGCAGCATCGTGGAGGTCCTCAAAGAACAGTGCGTCCGGAAGATGTCAATCCTCATCATCGAACATAAGATCACATGGCTGAAAGGGCTTGTAGATCGTGTCAGCGTACTGGTGGACGGCAGGATCATCGTAGATGGTACGTACGAGGATGCGCTAGACAGTGTGGAGACGCGAAAGAGTTACTGGAAGATCGGCTAGGAGTGAATTGACGAGATGATAACCGAAGAAGCGAAAAGCCAGGTAACTGCCATTCTAGAAGCGAAGGGGTTGAATGTATCATACGGGCAGTCCAGGGTGCTCTTTGACGTGGATGTTGTATTTCCCGCCAATGAGGTGAGCGTAATAGCCGGCAGGAACGGGGCGGGAAAGACCACTCTGTTGCGGACCATCGCAGGATTTCTCCGACCAGTGTCGGGATCAGTGCTGCTCGCCGGCGGGAACATTGTCGGACTACCACCGTTTCGCATTGTGAGACTGGGAGTGAAGTATATTCCCCAGGATAAGCAGGTGTTTTCCGATCTGACCGTCAGGGAGAATCTCGAACTGGGAAGCTACGCGATGAAGGATTGGGACTGGGAAAAAGTATTCAAGTACTTTCCGAAACTGAAGGAGCTTTTGAACCGGAAAGGCGCTCACTTAAGCGGCGGGGAGAGGCAAATGCTGATGATCGGTCGGGCGCTCCTTGGAAAAACTCGGCTGCTGTTGCTAGACGAACCGATGGAAGGCCTGGCTCCTGTTGTAGTGCAGAACCTGGTGGAGACCTTACGACAGCTTCGGGAAGACATTAGTCTGGTGCTAGTCGAACAGAACCTGCAGGTCGTGCGGGAGCTGGCGGACCGGGTTTACCTGATGAAAGAAGGCAGGATAGTAGCAGAGATCACTGCCAGGCAGGAGATCGACAACCTCACGTTTGAAAAGGAGCTGTAAGCAGCTGTTAGTAACGTGTGTGTATGGGGAGATATGAAACCGGGCGATGGAGTGATGTGGCATGGTATTCTCTGAACTCATCTCGACAGTAACGATAGGGCTTGCGATGTCTGCGATCTTCTTTCTCCTGTCTGTGGGCCTGTCACTCAGCTACGGGCTCATGCGGATAGTGAGCCTTGATCAGTTCCTCTATTATTCGCTTGGCGCATACATGACTTACGTGTTGACTGCAAACTCTGGCAGCTTCTGGCTCGGGCTGCTCATCGGAGTAGTGGTTGCCTGTGCCATCGGGTGGTGCATCGAAAAGGCCCTGTACGAGCGGATCCACCAGAAAGAGCTTATGTTCAGCATGATCATTTCATACGGTCTCTTGCTGATGGGCATGGGCGCGATGAAGTATGTTTGGGGGCTGGTACCCCGACCTGTCTTAACCCCTATCCCAGGACATATCAGCGTGCTCGGCGCTACGCTCTCAGCCTACCGATTTGCCGTTATCGGTTTGGCCGTGGCAATCTACATCGCCCTCAAGCTCTTCCTTGATCGCACCATTGTCGGTAAGGCGATACGGGCAGGCATTGAGGATGTGGAGAAGACGCAGGGCTTAGGTATCAACATCTATATGATCTTCACAATCGCCTTCTTGGTATCGGTGAGTCTGTCGGCCGTGGCGGGGGCACTCCACGCACCACTCATAATGGTAGAGCCGCAAATGGGGCTTGAGATCCTGCCTACAGCGTTCATGATAGTCATTATCGGTGGTCTCGGGAGCTTAAAAGGAACAGTGGTTTCATCTCTGATCGTCGGCCAGGTGGTCGCCTTTGGCTTTCGCATATGGGCGCCAGGGGCGGAAATGGCCCCGTTCCTCATCATGCTCCTGATCTTTCTCGTGCGTCCAATGGGCCTTTACGGCAGTATTTACCTGAGACGCTAGAGTGTGGCAATAGTCGTTCTTCTCGCAAGCAGGCTATTGCCGTTTGTTTTGTGCTCCCCCCATATCACTCCGGATGGCGAGACTACATGCAGAAAGACGGGATGACATATGCTCGCGATGGTGCTTGAAGAGTACGGCCGCCAGCTCACAAAGCGTGATATCCCCATCCCCGTGCCCGGTCCCGGGGAGGTGCTCCTGCGGGTCTTGGCGTGCGGGGTGTGCGGGACGGACGTTAAGATAGCGGCGGGCAAGATACAAACTGCCAGAACGCCCCTGATCATGGGGCATGAACCGGTGGGAAGGGTCATAGAGTGCGGTCCAGGAGTCACGGGCTTTCTACCCGGTGACAGAGTGGCGGTGTGGATCTACGTCACGTGCGGGACATGCGAGCATTGCCTGAAAGGCCGCCATGTGCTCTGTCCTGGGCTCAGGCGGGTAGGCTTTGAGCGGCCGGGCGGGTTTTCCGAGTACATGGTGGTGCCCGCGGCCAACCTTGTGGCAATACCCGACTCCATCACCGACACGGAAGCCGCAGTGCTCGGATGCGCCGTCTCCACCATGTTCAGAGCCGTCAACACTCGAGGTCGGGTGCAGCCTGGAGAGTGGGTGCTGGTGATGGGCGTTGGTGGTCTGGGCGTTCATGGCGTGCAAATAGGGAAGTCGGTAGGCGCACGCGTGATCGCTGTGGACGTCGATGAGCGACGCCTAGAGCTGGCGACCAGGTATGGTGCAGATGAGGCGCTTCCATTCTCCGAGCGCGCGCTGGACGCGGACGTACGCATGATTACCGGAGGGCGCGGTGCAGACGTAGTTTTGGAGACAGTGGGGCTTGGCAATACCCTGAGTGTGTCCATGGCGTGCCTTGGCAGCGGTGGAAGACTGGTCATGGTGGGTTATTCTCCGTCCAGTCCCTTTGAGGTGGAAAGTCCTCGGGTAGTGCTCGATGAAATCGAGATTATCGGCTCACGAGCCATGACCCGGAAAGAACTGATCGGCGCGATTGACCTGCTCGCGCGCGGAGCGGTCAAGGCAGTGGTAAGCGCGTGCTATCCTCTTGAGGATGTAAACGTGGCGCTTGAAGAACTGCGCCAGGGGAGGGTGATGGGAAGGGCTGTTCTTGTACCTGCCGTCAATGACTAAAACAATATCTACTTGCTGGTGTCGGGTCCGGGGTGAGCGAACATTCCGGACCTTCTTCATCCCCTTCCGTGGCTCGGCTCCACAGCTGAGAGAAAAATAGACACTTACCTGTTGTTCTGGGGCCCAGAAAGACCGGATCAAGCGGCGTGGCTGCAAGATGAGGCGTGCTGCTCGGCGGGCGTTTTAACCTGGTTGTTGAAAACCGTATGATTCACACGACTGGGTGGCAGTCATGTCTGTGGCATAGATACGAAGGAAAAGTTTCAGAACTTTGCTATTATTACACTGCCGGACACAAGCGGTGACAAAGTACAGGAGGGTTACTGATGTGCACTAAATTTGACTTTTTTTCAAAACCCATGGACACAAGTTTCTTAGGCAGGCCCCACGAGTACCTGCCCCGCCGAGTTTACAGCACCACGCAGACTGACTGGCAGGAGCGGGTGAACTTCTACCGGCTGAGGGAAGAGCGTCTCGCCCGCGCCAAACAGATGATGGAAAAGCACGATTTAGGCGGGCTCATCCTGTTTGTGGGCGAGAACATACGCTACGTCACCGGGGTGTGGCAGGGTAACTGGAAGAACAACATCTTCATCCGTTATGCGGTGCTGCCCCGGGGAGGAGAGCCCGTTCTCTTTGAGACAGTCGGGTCAGACATGGAGTGTGCCAAGATCGACGCACCATGGATGGGGGACAGGATACGTCCGGCGATCACCTGGAAATGGGCGGAACAGGCGGAGGAGTACATGGCCAAGCGGATGGCCCACAGTGTTTACGAGGTATTAAAGGAGCATGGCGTCCAGAACGAGAGGATCGGCATCGACGTGATGGACCTGCGAGGGTACCAGGAACTGACCGGGCTTGGTGTAAACATAGTCAACGCCTGGCCTGCTATGTCAGAAGCGCGCGTGATCAAGACGCGTGACGAGATCGAGTGCCTGAAGATATCCAGCGCGTACGGGGACGCGGCGATGTGGATGGCGATCAACGAGTGGGTAAAGCCTGGAGTAACCGAGTCATACATCTGCGCAAAGGTGAACGAGTACCTGTACGCCAACGGGTTTGACTTCGTGTACGACATCATAGTGGCCTCGGGAGGGAACACGAGCCCGTACCGGCGCTGGCATACGGACAAAGTAATCAGGCAGGGCGACCTGGTAATTATAGACATCAACGCGATAGGGCCAGGCGGGTACTTCGTGGACTTCGTCAGGTGCTTTAAGGTGAAGGGTAAGCCCACCCAGAAGGAAAAGGACCTGTACAAAGAGTGCTATGATTCGCTGTACGCGGCGATCGCGGAGATAAAGCCGGGGGCGACGACGGCGGACGTAGCGAGCCGGTTCCCGGTGTACGCGGACGACAAGTACGGGAGCGTGAGCCTGCAGCAGTTTGCGCACAGCATAGGGCTGACGCTGTATGAGGGCATGTGGATATCCCGGGCGTACTCGCTGAACTACCCGGCGGAGATCAAGCAGAACATGACGTTTGCCATCGAAACCTTCGCGGGACATCCGGAACTTGAGCAGACGGTGCGCCTTGAGGAGAACCTGGTAGTGACAGAAAGCGGAGTGGAGCTTTTGACCAAGTGCCCCTTTGAAGAAGACTTCATGGCGTAGGGCGGCTTTGGATGGGCTTGGTTTCCCTGCGAGGCAGAAACCAGGCCCATCCTTTCAGGCAACTGCCTACTTCGAGCGCAAAGAAGGAGGTGCACCCGGGTTTGAAAGTTGTTATCACAGATCATGTGTATCCTTCGTTGGACTACGAAAGACAGGCGTTATCCGAAATCGGAGCTCACCTGGTTCTGGCTGAAAGTACGTCGGAGAGCGCGCTTGCTCTCCTGTGCCGGGATGCAGATGTGGTCATCACGTGCTATGCCCAGATAACAGGCGCGGTAATCGAGAACATGGAAAAATGCCTGTTGATCTCAAAGACGGGGATAGGTGTTAACAACATCGACGTAGCCACGGCGACAAGGTGCGGGATCGCCGTGACCAATGTGCCGGACTATTGCATCGACGAGGTATCAGACCACGCGCTGGCTGCAATGCTGTGTTTTGCGCGAAAGATCCCGTTCCTGAACGACTACGTCAAGCGCGGCAATTGGTCTTTCAGCGAGCACCGCCCAATACACCGGCTGCGAGGCTCTACGCTCGGCCTTGTGGGGTTTGGACAGATCGCAAGGGCGCTGGCGGAGAAGGCGCGGCCGCTCGGCCTCCGGATGGTGGTCTCGGACCCGTTCGTCGACGCGTCCACCATAGCGGAGTTCGGGGCGTCCAAGGTGTCGCTTGAAGAGCTGCTGAGAGAATCGGACTATATTTCTCTTCACGTCCCTCTCACGCCGGAGACCAGGGGACTCATCGGGAAAGACACCCTCAGCCTGGTGAAGCCGGGCGCGTTCCTGATCAACACGTCACGCGGGCAGCTGGTGGATGAAAGCGCGCTCCATGAGGCGCTTGTATCAGGCAGGCTGGCAGGAGCAGCCCTTGACGTGCTGGAGCGGGAGGCATACGACAGTGAAAATCCGCTGTTTGCCCTGGATAACGTGATCATCACCCCGCACAGCGCCTTTTACTCGGAAGAGGCCGTACAGGAGCTCAGAGAAAAGGTCATCGCCGAATGCGTACGCGTGCTGACAGGCAAAAGCCCGAAGTACCTGGTGAACAAAGAGTGGAGATTCAGTCCTAACAGGAGATTAAGGGAGGCATGAGCATGGACAAAACCCCTTGGAAGACAGACAAATGGTTCGTGAGTCCCTGGAACTACGCTGAAGAGGTGAGATCCCAGCTATCGTTTGCCGAAAAGATCAAGTTGCACGACGTCTCCTTGAGAGACGGTGAGCAGCAGGCCGGGCTGATCTTTTCCGCAGATGAGAAGATCCGGATCGCAGAGAAACTGGCTGAAGTGGGCGTGCACAGAATTGAGGCCGGTATGCCCGCGGTTTCCTCGGAGGACGAAAAGGCGATAAAGGAGATCGTCAAGAGAAACCTGGGCCCTGAGATCTTCGCGTTCGGCAGGTGTATGGTTGACGACATAAAGAGGGCGGTAGACTGCGGCGTGACGGGCGTGGTGGTGGAGATCCCCTCAAGCGAGCATATCATCGAGTACGCGTACGGGTGGTCTCTGAACAAAGCGATCGACCTGTCCATCAAGGCCACGCTGTATGCGAAGGAGCAAGGGCTTTATACCGTGTTCTTCCCGATAGACGCAAGCCGGGCGGAGATGAACTGGTGCCTTGACTTGCTGACCAAAGTGGCTACGGAAGGACACATGGACGCGCTGGCGGTGGTGGACACGTTCGGCGGCCTTTCCCCGAGCGCCGTGCCATACCTGATCAGGAAGGTCAAGGAGCGGATCGATAAACCCGTGGAGGTGCATTTCCACGATGATTTCGGTATGGGCTCCGCAAACACCGTGCTCGCACTGGCTGCAGGTGCTGAAGTCGCTCATACGACCATCACGGCTATTGGTGAAAGGGCAGGGAACGCTGCCTACGAAGACGTAGCCTTAACCTTGCTTACCATGTACGGGGTAGACCTGGGGTTAAAGTACGAGAAGATATACGAGCTGTCAAAGATGGTCAGGGAGATATCCGGACTTGGACTCAGGCAAAACAGGGCGATAGTAGGCGACTTGATATACAAGATCGAATCGGGCATCATCGCAGGTTGGTTCAAGAACTGCGGACACGACCGGCCGCTTGAGCTTTGCCCCATCCACTGGGACCTGGTGGGACACCAGCCGCCGGAAGTGGTGCTCGGCAAGAACAGCGGTGCAGACTCCATCATCGTCTGGCTCTCGAAGCTCGGTCTTTCCGCCACCGAGGAGCAGATACAAGAACTGGTCCAGAGAGTAAAGAAACTGGCCTATGAAAAGCATGGGCTCGTGACTCCGTCAGAATTCAGGGTGATGGCTGAGGAGTATTTAAACGCGGCCGGTCGATGACCGGCCTCGTCGGTAAACAGAACCTGGATCTTTCTGCAAGCGCCCGGGCACGGTGTCTGTCGCGTGCGGCAGAGAAATCAGGGTTTTGCGAAGGGGGGGTGTGAAACATGCTACCGAGAACCCTTTATGTCAGGCCGTCAGGTCTTTCGGAGGCCCTAGAAGCGCTGGAAGAACACGGGCCGGGCGCCCGGGTCATCGCGGGGGGTACCGACCTGATCCCATCCATGAGGGCCAGAACGCAGACACCGTCATGTCTTGTGGATATTCAGGACCTGGGCCTTGATACGATAACAAGGACGGATACATTCGTTAGAATCGGGGCCGCGTGTACGTTCAGTGAACTGGCCCGCAGCAGCATCATCCGTGAGCTGTTCCCAGTGCTCCGGGAGGCCGCCCTGGCGATCGGGGCTGTACAGACGAGAAATCTGGCTACCATAGGTGGAAACTTGAGTTCTGCCGTGCCTTCCTGCGACTCGGCACCCGCGCTTTACGTGCTGAAGGCAAGGCTCACGCTTATTAGCCTGAGGCAGCAGAGGGTGATACCTGTGGAAGAGTTCTTCCAGGGGCCGAGGCGGACGGTACTTGCTCCAGCTGAGATCCTGGCCTGGATCGATATACCGCTCCCGCCGCATCGCTCAGGCGCTGCGTTCTTAAAGATAGGCAGAAGGAAAGCTCTGACCCTGGCCATAGTCAACGCAGCCGCGAGCGTGTGCGCGGCGAAGGACGGCAGCACCGTGGAAGATGCTACCATATCTCTCGGAGCGGTGGCTCCCAGTCCTCTCCGCGCCAGGAAGGCTGAGGCTGTGCTTAGAGGATATATGTGGTCCGAAGAACTGGTGAAAGAAGCAGCTGAGGTCGCATCGGGCGAGACCTCACCCATCAGCGACATCCGTGCCTCTGCCGATTATCGAAGGGAGCTGTGCAAGGTCTTGGTCAGGCGTGCTCTAATGCAGGCGTGGGAACGCGCTTTGGGGGGTGATCAGAGGTGAAGCAGGCCATCAGGTTGGTGGTTAATGGTACCGAACACAGCGTCGAGGTTCAGCCTTCAGACCTCCTGGTAGACGTGCTCAGGGATACACTTCGCCTTACGGGGACGAAGAAGGGCTGCGGCACGGGAGAGTGCGGGGCATGTACCGTTCTTCTGGACGGCAAACCGGTGAATTCATGCTTGCTGCTGGCTATCCGCTGTGAGGGCAGACAGATCACCACTATAGAGGGGTTGGGTACGCCCGATTCTCTCCACATCCTGCAAAAGGCGTTCATTGAGAACGGCGCTGTGCAGTGCGGTTTCTGCGCGCCCGGAATGCTCCTTTCGGCAAAAGCCCTGCTTGACGAAAACCCCGCACCTAACGAGATGGACATCCGCCAAGGACTGGCCGGTAACATCTGCAGGTGTACGGGTTATGTAAAGATCGTGAAGGCTGTCTCATCTGCAGCCCGCACGATGTCCGGAGCGGAGGGGGGAGGACGATGAGCGGCTCCGCTATAGGTGTAAGCAGGCCTAGACATGACGCCGTGCTGCAGGTGACCGGGAGGGCGCTTTACGGGGATGATTATGAAAGACCCGGTATGCTCTATGCCAAGGCGCTCAGGAGCCGGTACCCTCACGCGAGAATCTTAAGAGTAGACACGTCGCGCGCCTCGAAGATGGCTGGCGTGAAAGCGGTTATCACGGCGGAAGACGTCCCAAACAACCGCTACGGCTTCACCCATCTGGACCAGCCGGTGCTCGCAGATGATAAGGTGCGCTACCTGGGCGACGTGGTTGCCGTCGTCGCCGCCGAATCTTGGGACGCGGCGACGGAGGCGCTTGACCAGATCGAAGTAGACTACCTGCCTTTGCCCGCTGTCTTTGACCCTGTAGAAGCGATGAAGCCGGACGCGCCGAAGGTGCACGGTGATAGCAACGTTGTGTCACACATCAAAATCAGATCGGGCGATGTGACCGAGGGGTGGCGCGTTTCCTCCGAGATTGTGGAAGATGTCATGCGCACACAGGTAGTAGAGCACTGCCATATCGAACCGCACGCGGCGCTTGCAGAACTGACCGACGACGGGACCTACGTGATATGGAGTACTGTACAGAGGCCCTTCCTCATCGCTTCTGACCTAAGCAGGATCTTGCAGTATCCTATGAACAAGATCAGGGTCATTACGCCTTCGATAGGCGGGGGTTTTGGCGGCAAGAACGAGATTACCATCGAGCCTTACGTGTGCCTGCTCGCCGCGAAGACCAAAAGACCAGTGAAAATGGTGCTTTCCCGGGAAGAGGAGTTTTGCGGCACGACTGTACGCCACCCGTACATCATTAAGTACAGGTCGGGAGTTACAAAGGACGGAAAGATCATGGCGCGCCAGGTGGAAATCATCAGCGACTCGGGCGCTTACGTATCCTGGGGCGAATCTACCCTGAGCAAGGCATCCATACATGCCGCCGGTCCTTACTCCATCCCCCACGTTCGGATCGATGGCTATCTGGTGTATACAAACAATTCAATAGGCGGGGCGATGAGGGGTTTCGGGGTGCCCCAGGTTGGGTTCGCCTATGAATGTCACATGGACAACATAGCTGCAGTAATCGGCATGGATCCGCTCGAGTTCAGGTACAAGAACCTCCTGACAGACAACTCGTCCCTGCCCACGGGGCAAGTGCTTGAGGTTGTCACCCTCAGGGAAACCGTCAGGAAAGCCGTAGAGCTTCTCGGCTGGAAAAAGGAGGTCGAATGGGAGTGAAAAAGCGGGGGAAAGGAATTGCTTGCATGTTTTACCCCATCGGGTTCACCTCCTACCCTAATCCGGGGTCCGCTTTTGTTAAGGTAAACCAGGACGGAACGGCGGTAGTCTTCACAGGCGCGACAGACATGGGACAGGGCTCCACTACGGTGCTCGCTCAGATAGCCGCAGAAGAACTGGGTATACGCTACGAGCATATCACTATGGTCACAGGAGACACGGAAAAGACCCCATTTGACCTGGGTTCCGTAGCAAGCAGGGTCACCTATATTGTTGGAAATGCCGTGAAGCGGGCGGCTCACCAAGCGAAGCGGATCCTTCTTGAAGTGGCGGCCGAAAAGCTGGGGGTGAGTCCTGATGGCCTCTGTGCAGAAGACGGGAGGATCTACATCAAGGGCCTTCCCGAGCGTTTCGTCGAGATCTCGGAGGTAGCTCGTCTGGCGCAGATGGGCAAGGGGAGGCCTCCTATTGGTTCCGGGAGTTTTAACCCGATCACCACTTTTCTCGATCCCGAAACGGGTCACGGCAAACCGTACGGGGCATACGTGTTCGCTACCCAGATCGCGGAGGTGGAAGTGGACACGGAAACAGGCGTCGTCGAAGTGCTGAGGATCGCCGCGGCCCACGACTGCGGCAAGGCGATCAACCCGATGCTTGTTGAGGGGCAGGTCGAGGGCGGTATTTCTATGGGGATCGGGTACGGTCTGTTTGAAGAAATGGTGCTGGAGAACGGGGTAGTGAAGAACCCCCAGTTTACCGATTACATTCTTCCCACCTCCCTTGATGTACCGGAAATCCGGGTGGGCATCATCGAGAGACCTGAACCGACAGGCCCCTTCGGCGCCAAAGGGATCGGCGAACCTTCGCTTCTGCCGACAGCGCCGGCTATCATCAACGCCATTTACGACGCGGTGGGCGTGAGAATACGGGAGCTGCCGGCCACCCCCGAGAAGATCTTGAAGGCACTGCGCGAGGCAGAATCGGGCAAGGCATAGGCTTCTCACCACTATGTAGCATCGCCTGAACAGCTTTTGTCCCAGCGAATGTGGAGAGGTTACCGGGTCCGGCGGTAATCTCTCCGCTTGTACGCCCGGCATGAGCGCTATCTTAGGGGTGAAAGTCTCCTGCGGAGGTTGGCGGTACCAACCGCTAGCCGAAGGCAAGGGTGTCCGTCGCAAGGCGGAATCTGAAGGAAGCCGGAGGCAAAATCCCGACCCGAGGAACACGAATCGCGTCAGGCCAACGTATCCGGGTGAGCCTGCAAGGCAAGGCGAAGCCCAATACCGCCAAGGGGTGCGCGGGTAAACGCGGCGGGTGTGGGAGGAAAGAGAGCGTTCTTATCCTAGTACTTGGAAGTTCAGCGAGATCTCAGGGAAGGACCGAACACTTGGCGAGTTGGAGCGACGAGCAAAGAAAGGAAGCGGTGAAGCCGCGGGGGACCGTGGGAGGGCGGAGCGAGACGCCGGCACGAACCGCGGACGCATTCCGCGAAGGAAGTGGTAACGGCTTGCTGGAGAACATGCTGGCCGCGCTACGACGGGTAGAGAAAAACGGGGGTGCCCCAGGGACCGATGGGGTCACAGTAGAATCCCTCCGCGACTACATAAAGGTCCACTGGGTGCGCATCCGGTAGGAATTACTTGCGGGAACTTACCGGCCCCAGATTGATCCAGCAAGCGCTCCTCCAGGTACTGACGCCCATCTTCGGTCCGGCGTTCTCACCTTCCGGCTTCGGGTTCCGGCCCGGACGAAAGGCGCATGGCGATGAGGACGGCACGGCGGTACGTGGCGGAAGGGTACAGGTACGTGGTGGACTTGGATCTGGAGAAAGATGGAAATTCCCAAAAAGAACGGGGGGAAACGCGTCCTCGGAGTGCCCACGGTGGCGGACCGGGTAGCGCAGATGGTCGTCAAGATCTATTTTGAACCGACCGTAGAACCCCACTTCCACCCGGACTCCTACGGCTACCGGCCGGGAAAGTCGGCCGCCGATGCCCTTGCTGTAACCCGGCAGCGATGCTGGAAGTACGACTGGGTGCTGGAGTTTGATATCAAGGGTCTGTTTGACAACATTGACCACGAACTGTTGATGAAGGCGGTCCGTAAACACACCGACAACCCCTGGGTTATCCTCTACATCCAGAGATGGCTCAAGGTGCCTTTTCAGATGCCCGATGGCATTCGACGTGTGGATGGCCCGGAACCACCCAGAAAAGCCGTTCGCGCGTTATGCCGATGACGCTGTAGCGCACTGTCGCAGCAGAGAGGGCGCGGAAAAATTGGTGGAATGCGGCTTGGAACTCCATCCGACCAAGACACGTATCGTCTATTGCAAGGATGAGGACCGGCGGGAGGATTACCCGGAGATAAGTTTCGATTTTCTGGGCTACACCTTCCGCCCGCGGAGGTCCAAGAACAAGTACGGCAAGTACTTCATCAACTTCACACCAGCGGTCAGTAACAAGGCAAAGAAGGACATGCGACAGACGGTACATGATTGGCGCATGCATTTGAAGCCAGACAAAACCCTTGAAGACCTGTCCCGGATGTTCAATCCTGTAATCAGAGGGTGGGTTAACTACTATGGGCGCTTTTACAAGTCGGAACTTTACTCGGTATTTGTGTATGTAAACCGAGCCTTGGTCCGTTGGGTGAGGCGAGCACAAGAAATTTGAACGACATCACCGTCGGGCGATTTATTGGCTTGGTAGGATTGCCAGACGCGACTGTAAACTATTCGTCCACTGGCAAATGGGGGTTCGTCCTGCAGCTGGATGATGGGAGCCGGATGAGCTGAGAGGTTCAAGTCCGGTTCTGAGAGGGCCTCGGGGTGAAATTCCCCGGGGCTACTCACCGTAACATAAAAAGAGCGCGGTGGACCGGCCGTGGAAGCGGAAGTTCCTCGGCTTTAGCATGTACTGGGCCAAGAGAGAACCACGGATACGGCTGGCACCGAAGACGATCGAGCGAGTTAAAGAGAAGCTCCTGACGCTTACTGCCCGGAGCAACGGCCAAGGCATGAATGAGCGCATCCAAGCCATCAACTCATACCTTACAGGTTGGGTGGGGTACTTCGCGTTGGCGGACGCACAACAGCACCTTGAGGAGATCGAGGGTTGGCTGCGACGCCGGTTCCGGATGTATTTTTTGAAACAATGGAAGCGTTCTCGAACTCGACTTACGAGAGTTGCGCGCCCTCGGGCTCCCCGAGAGGGTCTCCTGCCAGTTTGCCATCTCTCGCAATGGATACTGGCGTATGGCTGGCGGCCTATTAAATCAAGCCCTGAACACCGCCTATTGGCAGGCCCAGGGCTTAATGAGTCTAACCGAACGCTACCACGCGATTTGTAATACTTGGTGAACCGCCCGGTGCGGACCCGCATGCCGGGTGGTGTGGGAGGACGGCGGGGAGAGCCCGCCTCCTACCCGATTGAGTCGCGTGATCGGAACTTCACTAGATGAAGGGAGAGAGCAGGATGAAACATCGGATAGTTGACCTCAGCCTTCCTGTGGAGGAGCTTACGCCTTCGCCGCCTTCTCAGGGAGAGAAGACCAGGTTCGCGACGGTCTTCAGGGCGCCCGGGCACTGGCAGGCCACCTGGCTGTCGCTGAGCGCCCACACCGCTTCTCACGTGGATTCGCCCCTTCACTGCCTCGCGAACCAGATCGTCATCGGGCATATGCCTCTTGACCGGGTAATCGGGGAGGCTCTGGTACTGGACGTGTCGCATGTCCAGGGTATGCAGCCAGTGGGTCCTGACGATTTCCGTCACTACGAAAGCGAGGTAAGAGAGGGCGATATCCTTTTGATAAGGAGCGGCTGGAGCGACAGGAAATGGGGCGACTCAGACTACTTCACCAGCTCCCCCTACCTGAGCGAGCAGGGTGCGAGATGGCTGGTAGAGAGAAAGCCAAAGGCGGTGGGCTTTGACTTCTTCCAGGAGTACAGCGCAAAGACAAAGGACTTCTCGCCCGAAGATTTCGTGATCCACAGGATACTGATGGAAAGCAACATAGTCATTATGGAAGGACTGACAAACCTCGGTGCCCTCGGGCGAAGGCGCGTCCTGTTCTTTGGGGCGCCTTTAAAACTGATGGGTCCCGAGGCATCGCCGGCAAGATTCTTCGCCCTGGTGGAACCGGAGTGACTCCCGATTCTACCAGGCTGGTCCGGGTTTCTTGCAGAAGGGAAGACGAACGAAGCGTTGACGACCCGAAAGGCCCCTCCCGGCATCCTTGCGGGGGGCAGACGCGGCCGGCTCGCTCCAGGTTGCCTATCCAAAGAGGGTCTGCAGATGTACTACCCGGGTCATCCAGTACGGTAAGACGCATTCACTGCCCGTGCAGAACTCACATAAGGCGTCGCGAGCGGTTCGGAACGCGCGGCCGAGCGCTGGATGGCCCGGCGCATCACACATTGAACCTGTACGATACAATATCCCCGTCCTTTATCGGATAGTCCTTCGCTTCCAGACGGAGGAGCCCGGCTTCTTTCACTGCCTTCATCGAGCCCAGGCGCCGGAGATCATCGTACGCCACCACCTCTGCGCGGATGAAGCCTCTCTCTGTCTGAGTGTATGACGCTGGAGGCTTTCTTCGCGAGGCAGTCCCGCTCTACGGTTCATGCTCGCACTTCATCCTGACCTACGGTGAAGAACGAGATCAGCCCAAGCTTTGAGTAGGTGGTCCGGGCGAGTCTGTCAATGCCGGGTTGATTGAGACCGTATTCATGCATGAACTGTGTTCTTTCTTTCTTCAATTCCATCCGGGCGATGTCCATCTCGATGTGCGCAGAAAAGCATACCGACGGCATGCCGAGGGTACCGCAACGTTGCATGGCGAGTGCGTAGGCATCCCGGCAGTCTGATAGCTTGTCTTCAGGTACGTTGAGCGCAACGATCGCCGGCTTATCGGTGATAAAATTGTACCCTGTGGGCAGCGCGGGGATACTGCCGGCGATGAACTGGCCGTCTTCAAGCAGCGACTTTGCCTGTCTGAGAGCGGTGACCTCCCCTTCCGACGAAAAGCGCTTGCCCCCGATTCGTTTCAGCGCGCGCTCTACTTGCTCAAGATCCGAGAGTATGAGTTCGCTGGATACCTCGTCGAGGTCGGAAAGTGCGTTCTTGGCGAACGCCCCGAGGACCAGCAAAAGGGCGTCGACGTTCTTTGCTTGTTGCGCGGCGTCGGAATCCCTGCGGCCTCCGCCGAGGTCCGCAAAATCCAGCACCGTGATCTGGGCGATTGTCTCTTCCTGGGCCGGTACATCGCTGAAAGGAACTCGATGCTTTCATCGTGTACTGCAGCGGTACCCAGCGCGTAACCGTTCCTATATGCAGCGGCGCCTCCCGTCAAAAGGTTGAATATGGTGGTTTTGCCGCTGCCGCGTGTTGCAACTATGCCTATCTTCATCGCAGACTGACCTCCCGTCACACAAAACCAATTTTACTCCGGCGGTGCCGAGCGGTCAACGTGGCCGGGCATAATTGACCTGAAAAGGTAGAGATCACTCTAGAGAGAACAGGAAGATTGCGGGAACTCTCACCTGGCGTGGTCCGCCAATTCGGGGACTACTGTTCTAAGAGGGTTTTTGGCACATGAAGATAGAGCGCATCGAATTATCGGTACTGGAGCTGCCATAGGGGAGCGATTTCTGGCCGACATGAGGACCGGGAGTAGAGGCAGGTCGCGGCCCTTCACCCTCGTGAGAGTGAGAACCGAGGATGGTGTTGTCGGCTACGGCGGTGCCTAGGGGGAACCTGGCAGGCACAATTGCTCGTTTTGTTGTCCCGTACCTCATCGGTCGGGATTTCTAGGCCACTGAACATCACGCGATAGTTCTCAGGCTAGCCTGCGGTATCTGACTCGTGGATATGGCGATATGAGATGCCATAGAGAACCTGGGCGTACCCTTGTACAGGCTGTGGGGAGGATATAACGAGCGCGCGATGAAGCATTAGCGAGACGCTTGGGTATGCGTCCCATAGTAGTGCTGAGCGGTCAGAGGCCTTCCTCGATACGGAGAATCTGCTTTTGTGCGAAGTGCCTGTGGGATGAGGTGCTCTATGTAACGGCTCCCGAAGGTCTGTCGCTTGCGGAGAGGCTGGAGACCGAAATCCGGTTATCATCTACGGCTCTGGACGAGATTGCGCTGCAATGCACCAAGAAAGGCGAAGCGTGTTATGTAGTGCCGCGGGCCGGGCTGCAGGGCTGGAATGGTCGGATTCATCGCGGCCAAGGCCGAACTGGCGTCACAGGTGAAGAGCGAGAGAATTGATACGATCTTGCTCGCGGCGGGTTCCGGAACTACGCTTGCGGGCGTGCTAGCGGGCGCTGCGGCCTTTATGGCCGGTGTACGTTTTCTGGGAATCAGTGTTGGCAGGCCGCGTCTGTCCTGCACGATACCATTGTACCAGAGGCGAAGGAGCATCGCAGGTCTGCTTCAGCTACTTGACCCATGCCAGGTTAATCTTCGGATCCTAGATGGTTACATCGGCACCCTGGGTTATCCTGACCCTACCCCCGAAAAGCATCGAAGCCGTTCGATTGGCGGCGCGTTCTGACGGGCTTCCGCTCGATCCCACCTACACGAGCAAAGCCATGACCGGGCTCTTGAACCACATCAACAGAGGAGAAATCGCCCCGGGCACACCGTGTGGTTCTGGAACACAGGAGGCACGCCCGCCCTGTTCGCTTATCCGGGGTTTCTGGACTGACCACTTGGCAAATGACCGGTCAACCCCTGTCGCAAAGCGAGCACGGTTGCCTGGAGGATGCGATAGCGAGGAGCACCAACTGCCTCTTCACACCGCACAGGTAGGGAGAGGCGGTTATTCTTTCTCATGTCGATTTGCGACTACCACTAATAACGCGTCATACTCCAAAGGCCGCGCTGTCGCGGCCTCGGAGGACAAAACAGATGCGAACCTGTCTGGTGCAAGGGAAACAGCTTTTGGGAGCTGCTGCAATAGAGGATTATTCGTATGAGTTTGGTATAACAGAACATAAGATCAGCCCGCAATCTGCAGGTTCAGGATGCTCGCATGGCCTGACCGGTGATCTGCGTTCGGGCGACAAGGAGATGTCAGTTATGTACCTTCACCGTCATGGTCCGGCTGACGGAGTGGCAAGTGGCGGTTCCAGAGAGAGCATAATTGCTGACTACCAGCGATTTTACGACCTGATCGCGTCGATGAAAAGAGCGTGGGAAGAGTTCCAGAGGGCAGGCGAAGTCAGTGTTGAAGGCGTGGTCCGGGAAGAGGTGCTACAGTCGTGGCGCCGGTGCAAGTCCATCGGACTTGATCCGTATGCTCCAGTGCTGTTTCAAATCAGTAAAGACGAGATTTCCCAACGGATAGAGTACAACCGGGTGCTAATCAGCGTAGCTACGCCGTTTTTGCAGACCCTGGTGGACAGCGTGAAGGGCTCAGGTTTCAGGGTGGACCTTTATGACCGTGAGCTGTACCTTCTGGCTCAGTTCGGCGAGGACGCGGCATTGAAAGAGGCGGCAGCACATGGGACTCTGCTTGGTGTAAACCGGAGCGAGATATATTCCGGGACAAATGCGATTAACCTCGCCGCTCACTTGCAAAAGCCTATACAGCTGGTAGGACCCGAGCACTACGCTGCAACCCTCCACTACTGGACATGTTCCGCCACCCCAATCTTTAACCCCGAGGGCGAGTTCATCGGAGTCATCAACATGGCAGGTAACTACCTCTTAATGCACAAGCACACCCTGGGGATGGTAATAGCGGTCGGTAAGGTAGTCGAGCAGAGCCTGCAGCAAAGACGCCTGATACACGCGCTCGAGGAATCCAATGAGTACCTTAACAGTGTGATCCAGGCAGTGTCAGATGGACTGCTGGTGGTGGATCCGGATGGCAGGGTGACCACCCTGAACCAGTCTGCAGCTCATTTCCTCGGGGTGAACCAGAGGGCGGCGCTGGGGATGGATGTTGATACTATTCTAGGCCCCGACAATCCCTTCAAAGAGGTACTGGTTTCCGGAAAATCCATAGTCAACAGCGAGTTTGCGCTGGGCACCAGGGGGAAACGGAACGTCTTCGTAGGTTCTATAGAGCCGGTAAGGGGTAAGCGCGGGACCCGCGGCGTCATCGGTATCTTGAAACACTTTGATGATGCCAGGAAGTTCGTGAAGGACGTGGCGGGATTTCGAGCCCACTTCAGTTTCTCAGACCTCATCGGAGAGGATCCGGAGTTCAGAAGATGCGTAAACCTTGCCCAGCAGGCCGCAAAGCTACAGGTCACTGTGCTCCTTCAGGGCGAAACAGGGACCGGGAAGGAACTGTTTGCGCAAGCGATCCACAATGAAAGCGCCCTCCGGAACGGGCCGTTCGTTGCGGTCAACTGTGCAGCGATCCCACGGGAGTTGATTGAGAGCGAACTTTTCGGTTATGAAGAAGGTGCGTTTACCGGCGCACAAAAAGGAGGCCGCCCCGGCAAGTTCGAGCTTGCCGAGGGGGGCTCTATCTTCCTGGACGAAGTCAACTCCATGTCCCTTGATATGCAGGCTAAGCTGCTCAGAGTGTTGCAGACGAAATGCGTTGTACGCGTCGGGGGTATCAGCGAGAGACCGATAAACGTGAGAATCATCTGTGCGACCAACAGGGACCTGGGAGAACTGGTCAAGAAGGGCGCATTCCGTGAAGATCTTTTCTACCGTATTCATGTGCTGCCCATCAAGATCCCACCCCTCCGGGCAAGGCCGAAAGACGTGGGCCTTTTGGCTATATATTTCAAGAATAAGCTGCAGCACCAGCTGGGTGCAGACCTCGAGATTACAGGAGAAGCCCTTAAGATGATGATCGAGTACAGCTGGCCTGGCAATGTGAGGGAGCTGGAAAACGTACTGGAGCGGTGTGCCATAGTCGCGCTCAGTAGGGGTACATCCAGCATCGACCGGGATGACGTCGAGCTGTCCTTGGGTCTGCATTCTCGCGCGAATGACGGCACGGGCCCTGTTGCAGGTCCGAGCCCTGATACCAGCCTGAATATGGTGGAACTGAACGCTGTCGTGAATGCCCTGCGCCTATCCGGGGGCAATATTTCCGAGGCAGCCAGGGTCCTCGGGGTGGCGCGTACGACACTGTATCGCAAGATCAAGAGGTATGGTCTTGAAGAAATGCTGTAACCGTAACGGGCAACTGGAGTATACGGCCTGGAGCGTGTCGATTTCCATCGCACCCCTTCGCAAAATCCGTCTACTGTTTCACTATGATACAGTTGTAGCGGAACGCTACAGCTGTTTACTTTTTGCCAGGTCGCCATCCGGAAAACACAGCCTGCCCGCGGGATCGACGAACCGGGATGCGTCATCTCGCGTATGCCTTTCCGGATCCATTGTAGCGTATCGCTACATTCCTTACCCGGGCCTGACACCACGGAAACGCGCGATTATATGTTAAACTGCGCATTCGCCGTGGTGGCACGCAACTTGCAGTGGAGTACTGATGAAGGGTAACAGAGGATTGGTGCAATTGTGCACGTAAAGGCAGGATGTATGAAGAAGCGTGTACCAGGTGACGGTATGGGTTCACCCGGCGTTGACAAGTTTCCTGAGTGGTGATTACGAGGCGCTTCCGGCCGGCGAGATAGCCCTTCGCATAAGAGAGGGCGCCTCTGTCCGAGACCTCCTTGATCTTCTCGGATTGCCGCGCGGGCTGGCCGAACTCATACTGGTCAACGGGGAGTTTGCCAGGGCTGACACCATACTCCCGGCATCAGCGCACGTAAAGATCTATCCGGTATTTGGCGGTGGGTGAAACGGGCGGCTTTTGACCGGTGATGAACGGCAAGGAGGGGTCCACATGGAGTCTACAGCATTTTACGGGAAAGTACTCTGGGTCGACCTGACCCGGGGGTCTTTGGAATCCACTGAGGTGGACGGGTCCGTACTCCGCAAGTATCTCGGCGGTTACGGCCTGGGAATGTATTACCTGCTCAAGCACTTACCGCCGGGGTGTGACCCGTTGTCTCCTGATAATGTCATGGTCGTGGCGAACGGGCTCCTGACGGGCACGGGCGCTCCCTGTACGCCCAGGTATGTGATATGTGCAAAATCACCCCTCACTCACGGTCTTGCGAGATCCGAGGCGGGCGGATTCTGGGGCGCGGAACTGAAGAAATGTGGTTATGACGCGATAGTGTTGAAGGGGAAGGCAAAAGACCCCGTGTATCTCCGGATAACCGACAGTGGAGCGGAGATAAGGGACGCACGGGGCCTCTGGGGGCTTACTACAGGCGAGTCAGAGGATCGCATACGCGAGGAGGCCGGCGACGATAAAGCGAGGGTCCTGGTGATAGGACCTGGCGGAGAGAACCTGGTCAGGTATGCGGGTATCTGTAGCGACCTCGCGCATTTCAGCGGGAGGAATGGCCTTGGAGCGGTGATGGGTTCAAAGAACCTGAAGGCCATCGCGGTGAGGGGTAAAGGTCAGGTAAACGTCCACGACCGCGCCCGGCTGGCAGAGATTACTCGCAGGAACGGGCAACTGGCCAAAGAACATCCGTTGAGCTCACTTTTACATGACCGCGGCACTTCCCCCGGAGTCGATGTGAACAATGCAGCAGGCTGCCTACCCACCAGGAACTGGTCAACCGGGGTCTTTGAAGGGGCAGCGAATATCGGTTCTGACAGGCTCACCTACGATTACCTGGTAGACCGTGGAGGGTGCCATGTCTGTTCCATACGCTGCAAGCGCGTTGTAAAACTGAACGATCCCGAGCTTCAGGTCGAACGCCGGTATGGAGGGCCCGAGTACGAGACGCTGGTGTCGTTCGGTTCAAACTGCGGGATTTCCAATCTCAAGGTAATTTTAAAAGCCAACGAACTCTGTAATAAATACGCGATAGACACCATCTCCGCCGGCATGGTCATATCTTTTGCAATGCAGTGTTACGAAAAGGGTCTGATCACCCGGGCCGAGACCGACGGCCTTGACCTCTGTTTTGGAAACGAAGAGGTGCTGCTTACATTGATTGACCAGATCGCTTATCGCCGTGGCATCGGGCGTTTGCTGGCTGAAGGTAGCGAAATGGCTGCAAGAGACATCGGTCAGGGGGCAGAGCAGTTCATTATGACGGTTAAGGGACAGGAAGTACCCATGCACGACCCGAGGGTAAAGACAGGTCTCGGGCTACAGTACGCACTGTCTCCAAATGGCGCCGACCACTGGTTTGCACAACATGATCCGTTTTTTGTATCCGAGGACAGTTATGGGACAAAAGCCCTCGCCCCCCTGGGGATCGCAGGACCTGTGCCGGCTCTGGATCTGGGACCTGATAAGGTGCGGCTTGTACTTTATACAAGCTTTCTCAACGCGCTGTATGATTCGCTGGGCGCGTGCATTTTCGGCGTAGTCGCCAGAGGCATCGTGCCGCTTGATGACCTGGTAGAGCTGGTACGGGCGGTAACCGGATGGCAGACAAGCCTCTGGGAACTGGTGAAATGCGGTGAGAGAGTAAATACTATGGCCCGCCTGTTTAACTTGCGGGAGGGGATCGGACGCGAGCAGGACAGGCTGCCCGGGATCTTCTTCAGACCATTTGCCGGAGGTCCGCTGGAAGGTAAGAATGCACTGGACAGAGAGGCGTTTGACCAGGCGATACAGGCTTACTATTCCATGGCAGGATGGGACGCGCAATCGGGAGTTCCCACCGACGGTAAGATTCACGAGTTGGGGCTGGGTGAGTTCGTTACTACTATGAGGAGGTGATCACGTTGTCGTACCCCTTTATCACACCGGGAGTGTCTCATGTCGGTGTGGGCGCTCTCGGTAACCTTGAACCTGAACTAAAGCGGTTAGGTGCAAGCCAGGTGTTGCTTATCTGTGACCCTGGCATCGTCAAAGCCGGCTTGGCAGCACAGGTTGCCGAGTTGCTCCGAAAAGGAGGGATTCAGTTCGAACTGTTTTCCGAGGTGGAATTGGAACCCAGCACTGATAATGTGGACCATGCGGCGGACGCGGTAAAGTCGGGCAGGTTTGATGCCATTGTTGGATTGGGAGGGGGTAGTTCCCTCGACATCGCCAAGGGCGCTGCTGTACTGGCAGCAAACGGCGGTAGGATGAGGGACTACATGGGGATTGAGCAGATCCCGCGACCAGGGTTGCCTACCGTGCTGATCCCTACGACAGCAGGCACGGGGGCGGAGGTGACGCTAAACGCAATCTACGCACTGAGGGATGAGCAGGTCAAGAAAGGCGTGGTATCGCGGTATCTGCGTGCCGCGGTGGCCATAGTGGATCCGGAGCTAACGCTGAGCTGCCCGCCGGCCGTGACTGCTGCCACGGGAATGGATGCCCTGGTTCATGCTATCGAATCATACACGGCCGTGAAAGCCACTATACACACTGATCTTTATGCGCTTGAGGCCATCAGGCTGATCGGGCGCTCGCTCCGGAGGGCGGTCTCGCTGGGGAGTGACATCAAGGCGCGAACTGACATGTCATGGGGGAGCTACCTTGCTGGGATCTCGCTGGCGAACGCGGGCGTTGGAGCAGTCCACGCGCTCGCTTACCCCCTGGGAGGCAGGTTCCACGTAAGCCACGGCGTATCCAATTCGCTGCTTTTGCCGTATGTATTGCGCTTCAACATAATCGGTAATGTAGATAAGTTCGCACAAGTAGCCTCTGCTTTAGGCGAGCCGGTCGCGGGTAAGAGCCCGAGGGACGCAGCCATGGCGGCGAAAGATGCAGTGCTGAGTTTAAGCCAGGACATCGGTATCCCTCAGCGTCTTTCCGAGGTAGGGGTGACCGAAAACGACGTCGCTTCTCTTACCGACAGCGCTATTGAGCAGACGCGACTTCTATCCAACAACCCGCGGGTGATGACGAAAGACGACATTCGCCGGATCTACACAGAAGCGCTCTAGACTGAGAGTACAGAACACAAATTACCGGAGGTGTCTTTAGGTGAATCAACCGAACGTCATGGAAGCCGTAATCGAGTTTTTCGGAAAGAAGCTACATTTCCTCGAGCTGAACCGGGAAGTGAGCCCGGAGATGCCGCACTACCCGGGGCACATGAAAACGAACTTCTGGTGGCACCTGACGCACGAAGAGTGCCAGGTTCGACTGGGTAACACTCCCTTTGAGGGGTATGGAGTCAAAGGCATCGTCACCTGTGATCACGTCTCCACGCACGTGGACGCGGTATACCACTTCAACAAGCACCGCCCTGACCTCACGGTTGACGCCATTCCCATTCAGACAATGGTCACCCCCGCGGCCTGGATCGACGTATCGCATGTACCACCACGCACGCATATCAAGCTGGCGGACGTGAAGGCTGCCGTAGAAAGAGCCGGTGTCAGCCTGAAACCGGGCATGACGCTCCTTTACTACACCGGCGCAGACAAGCACTGGACCGACCCCATCAAGTTCGCATTCCAGTACCCGGGGCTTGATGCCGAAGCCACCGCCTGGCTCCTCGATCACGGGCTGGTTAACGTGTGTACGGATGCCACGAGCCTCGACAATCCGGCTGATATCACGTACCCCAACCATACCATTCACGGGCAAAGATGCATCGTACACACAGAGAACATTGCCAACATGACGAGAATCCCGATGCATGACAACTTCTACTTCGCCATGTTCCCTCTGAAGTTTGTAGGACTGACCGGTAGCCCGGTGAGGGCATTTGCCATCTGGGAAGAGGTGGCGGAATAGAAATGGGCGCGCTCACGACAGACCTTGGGGGTAAAGTGGCCCTGGTTTCCGGCGGTGGCAGAGGCATCGGCAGAGCGATTGCCGTGGCGCTGGCAGAGAACGGGGCGCATGTGGCGGTTTCCAGCAGGACTGTGGCTGACCTTGAGGAAACCAGCCAGCTCGTCAGGCAGAAGGGGGTAGACTGCCTGACTATCAAGGCCGATGTCAGTGACGTCTCTCAGGTAAGGAACATGGTCGAGGAGGCGTTCGGCTGGCAGGGACGCCTCGAAATCCTCGTAAACAGCGCAGGCATTAATATCCAGCGGTTTGCTCTGGACGTCACGGAGGACGATTGGGACAAGGTCATTGACATAAACCTCAAGGGGACGTTCTTTGCGTGCCAGGCTGCAGGTAAGAAGATGATCCCTCAGGGAGGGGGCAAGATCATCAATATCACCTCGCAGATGTCGTTTGTAGGCTTCTACAAGAGGGCTGCGTATTGTGCCAGCAAGGGGGGAGTGACCCAGCTGACCAAAGTGCTCGCTGTGGAGTGGGCGCCGCACAAGATCAACGTCAACTGCATTGCGCCGACATTCGTACTGACCCCGCTGACAGAGCCGATGTTCAAGGATAGAGAGTTCTACGACGAGGTCATGAGAAGGATCCCCATGGGGAAGCTGGCTACGCTGGATGACGTTGCTGATGCGGCCTTGTACCTTGCCTCACGCGCTTCGGATATGGTTACCGGTTCAACTATCCTGGTGGACGGGGGGTGGGTTGCCTGGTAGGAACACTCGGGTTGATGCTCAGGCCCAGATATGACAAAGAAGGGGAGGGAGAATGATGCAAGGCGGCAACTGGATGGTCATAAGCACGGTTCTCTACGTCTTAGCGATGATGATCATCAGCTATATCGTAGGGAAGAGAATGACCAGGAATGAAACAGAGTTTATGATTGGTGGACGCGAGTTTTCTGCACCTATGACTGCGATAGGGAACACCTCGATCCTGATCTCAGGCGGATACCTTCCCGGCATAGTGATGTACGGATACCTGTTCGGTGTGGGTGGTATGTGGTTCTATATAGGGTGGGGAACCGGAGCACTCGTAGCCCTGCTTGCATGGGCAGTCTTCTGGCGGACAACAGGTGCTTTCACTCCCACGGAGTGGTTTGAGTACCGCTACGGTAAGACAGGCCGCATGGCCATTACCATAGTCATTCTCACCGCATCTTTGGCCATCATCGGATGGCAGTATGTCGGCAGTGGCTCAATTATCGGTGGTGCTTTAGGCATTACTCCTCAATATGGCATGCTCCTGGTAGGTGTGGTGGTAACGGCATACGTAATGCTGGGTGGAGTCTGGGCTGCTACCATCACTGACCTGGTGCAGTGGTCCTGGGTGGTCATCACTACTTTCGTGGCGTTGCCGATCTATCTCTTCTTCAAGTTCGGTATACCGGATGCATCGGCACTTCCGGCAGGCTTTTTGAACGTCCCATTTGGGACGATTCCTGTGATCAAATTCGTGGTACCGTCCGTACTCACGTTCTTGCTCCAGCACCAGTCCCTTCTGAACCAATCACCATACTGGACAAGAGCCGCGGGAACGAGGGACGCGCGTGCGGTGAGTAAGGGCTGGCTGTGGACTGTGTTGATCACGTACGCATGCGGTATTCTGGGTGCCATAATAGGTATATATACTCGGATGCTCATTCCAGATCTCCAGAACCCGGCGCTGGCTCTTGGTTCGGTTCTAACCATCATCCCGGTACCTCTGGCTGCCCTGGTCATGTGTGGGCTTATAGCGGCCACGATGTCCACATGTGACATATACCTGGTGTCCGGCATTAACCAGTTGGTTCGGGATGTCGCCCAATATTTCTTCAAAATCGAAGATACGAAACGGCTCCTGAACTGGGCGCGCTGGGGCACGTGCATATACGGGTTACTGGCGGTGGTATTCGCCATCACCTGGACACGCGGACTCAGCCTTCTGTTTGCATTCGGAACGGCAATAGGTGCTCCGCTGGTCATATTCTACCTAGATTCGTGGCTGCTCAAGATTGGAAACGGCAAAGGCGCCCTGGCCACTGTGGTCGCTTCACTCGGCACAGTCCTGTATTGGGAGATCCTGACTGCCAACTACAAGAACGTACACACTCTGTGGCTTGTATTCCCCATTGCGCTCGCAACTTTGGTTGTGGTGAGTGTACTGACGGGCGGTCGCTCGAAACCATCAACCAAAGGACCGCTCAGCGAACTTGGGGCGCAGGTGCTCCTAGCACTCAGAATGGGGTATAATACCGGCGCGAAAATTACTGGTATTCTTGCGCCATACATGAAGAACAACGGCGTCCAAGCCAGCCAGATCCATCAAGAGATCGAGAAGCTTGAAGCCATGGGTTACCTTGAACGCGAGTCACCTAGGTTGGTAAGGCAGCTCTTCTTCAAGCTGACCGGCAAGGGGAAAGAGGCTGCCGAACAGCGGCTCAGAGAAGAAGACAGGGTAGCACTCGATGCCCACGGCATCGACGCAGGCGCCCTGAAGTTACTCAGGGAACTGAGCGGTTCCGACATTCCTCTGGGAATCGACTACCTGGCCGAAAAACTGCGGATATACTCGCTGCAGCTGGTAGCCATGATAGAGAACCTCACAGAGATGGGCCTTGCCAAGAGTACAGGATTTGTACGGCTGAGGGTTCAGGCTACTGAGAAGGGTAAACAGGCTGTTGCTTAGACGGCATCTGTGTAGTCAGCCTTAGTACGTTGAATATCGTTCACTAATCTATGCCCACGGTTAAGGACCGTGGGCAATTCGTTGTACGTCCGGGGCTCAATCAATTTAGGGTAAATTCCGAATGAGATTGAGGTTGCCACACCGAAGCCAGCTGTTGAACACAGAACTTCATTCACGCTACCGAACGTGAGCGGTAATGCTTGTGGGTGTGGTGTCCTGGCAAGAGAACGGAGGAGAATTGTGAGGAATGTGGAAGTAGCCAAACCGGAACCGATCAGTCGAGATTGCTGGGGGTACAGCTATCGGATCGCAAGTTCCACAAACTCCTTGACATAACACCTTCCTAAAGGGCTCTAGCAGGCACGGAGCCTTTTGAATTTTTTCGGATGTAAGGATATTACCTGTTCCCGGGGTAGACCCTGTGGGTGAGGGGGAAGCCGTCCACCGTGGTCACAAGCCCCACGGTCACCTGGGGCTTATCGGCCCTGTGGTCGCGGCTGTAGCCGCGCTTTAAAAGCTCTGATTCCCTGCCCAGAAAGTACGTGGAGGTGATGTCGTATAGGAGCACCCGGAGGTCCTGGCCGACCTCCCGAAGTTTGGACGATACCGCGCCCTCCACTGCGCATCGGGCGGGGAGGAGCTCGTCCATCGCCATGTAGAGCCTCTCGTCGTAGACGTCCTCGGATCTTAACCCGAGCAGCTGGGGAAGAGCGGTCCTCGGAAACCACTGGCTTACGTAGAGCTTGCTCCCGGGGTCGGTGAGCCTGTTCGACGTCATGACGAAGGCAAGCCGGGATACGTCCTCCCCGGTGACCCTCTTTATGGCTTCTCCAAGTCCCCAGAAGTCCCACGCCGCCTTCGCGGCCAAAAGCGGGGCGAAGACGACGCTTCCCTGGGGGACTACGTCGGATGCCTCGGCCACCACGACCCCGGGGGAAAGGAGCGCAAGCGCTTTAAGCCACTCCAGTACGCGCCTTGAGTCCTTGAGATCGAGCTTTCCAAGGTGGACCACCGTCTTCTGCCTTACCTTGCCGCCTTCCCTTACGTTTTCCACCACGGCGTAGTAGTCGTAGGCCTTTCCTCCCGCGACGATGTGCTTTCTTCTCAGAAACACGGCCATCACTCCTAAGCACCACCTGCCTAATACATTCCACACAACGACGTGGCCACCGTCTTCGGCGTCGCGAAGGAGCTCAAACGAGGGCTCTGAAAAAGTCCTTGACTCGCGACTGTTTTCTTGGTATCTTGTATGTGAATATCATGTAAGGCGGGGTTATTGATGCGGACCAAGGGGCTTCTCACGCCGTCTCCTCCTGGAGGTGGATTAGAATGCTGCGAAGGCCCGATCGCCAGCAAGACTTCTGGAGTAGCTGGGTTTACGGCAGGCTTGTTCCAAAAGACCACCTTCTTTTACGGATCGATGAGGCG